>JASLGG010000019.1 GCA_030150265.1 Protaetiibacter sp. | reverse complement strand
GTACGCAGAGATGCTCGACCGCGCGAAGGCCGGTGGCTTCGCGTACCCCGCTTTCAACGTCTCCAGCTCGCAGACGATCAACTCTGTGCTGCAGGGTCTGACCGAGGCCGGCTCCGACGGCATCATCCAGGTCACCACCGGCGGCGCGGACTACTTCGCCGGGCACACCGTCAAGGGCCGTGCCACGGGTGCCCTCGCCTTCGCGCGCTTCGCGACCGAGGTCGCCAAGAACTACCCCATCACCGTGGCGCTGCACACGGACCACTGCCCGAAGGACGCGCTGGCCGGCTTCGTCGAGCCGCTCATCGCCGCCTCCGAGGAGGAGGTCAAGGCCGGCCGCAACCCGATCTTCCAGTCGCACATGTGGGACGGCTCGGCCGTGCCGCTCGCCGAGAACCTCGAGGTCGCGAAGGAGCTGCTGCCGCGGATGAAGAGCATCCGCGCGATCCTCGAGGTCGAGATCGGTGTCGTCGGCGGCGAGGAGGACGGCGTCAGCCACGACATCAACGAGCACCTCTACACGACGCTCGACGACGCCATCCAGACGGTCGAGGCGCTCGGCCTCGGCGAGCAGGGCCGCTACATGGCCGCCCTCACCTTCGGCAACGTGCACGGCGTCTACAAGCCCGGCAACGTCGTGCTGCGCCCGGCTCTCCTCAAGGAGATCCAGGACGGCATCCAGGCGAAGTACGGCACCGGTCCGAAGCCGCTCGACCTCGTCTTCCACGGCGGCTCCGGGTCGACGGATGCCGAGATCGCCGAGGCGGTCGCGAACGGCGTCGTGAAGATGAACATCGACACCGACACCCAGTACGCCTACAGCCGCTCGATCGCCGACACCGTGCTGCGCAACTACGACGGCTTCCTCAAGGTCGACGGCGAGGTCGGCAACAAGAAGGTCTACGACCCGCGCTCGTGGGGCAAGCTGGCCGAGACCGCGATGGCGGCGCGCGTCGTCGAGGCGACGCAGCAGCTCGGCTCCGCCGGGCACGCGATCAGCCGCTGACGGACGCTACGGCCGGCTCTCCTCCGGAGGAACCCGGAACGAGAGCCGGTCGCGTCCGAGTCGCACGTCGTTCATCTCGCCCCGCAGGTTGAAGTAGTACGGCGCGAGGTGACGCACCCGCCGCCCCTCGGGCAGCTCCGCGTCGAGCGTGATCGCGACGGCCGTCGAGCCGTCGCCCTGCGGCCGCAGCTCCATGTAGACGGTCGTGGCATCCGTCGAGGGGTCGTCGAGCACCGCGCGCACGAGGTCCCGGATGGCGGTGCGCTGCGCCGAGCGCATCGTGGCCGCGCGGCGCGCGGGATCGACCACGACGACCCGGCGGTCGTCGGCGCGCAGGCCGAGCCAGGCCAGATCGGAGCGCGAGACGAGGTCGTCGCGGAGGTACCGGGCGATCTCTCCGGCGAGAGCGCGGTCGGCATCCGTCACGCGGCCCGACTCCGCGACCCCGCGCAGGAAGGGCACCGCACGCGAGGTGATGCGGGCGAGGTTCGCGCGCTCGGCGTCCTCGTCCTCCGGGTCGGGCTCGAGCAGCTCCGAAACCACCTCGCTCGAGCGGTTGTCGACGATCGGCAGCATCTGGTGCACGACGCTGTACGAGAACGCCGTCGCCGCCACGACCCCCACGACCACCGGGGTCGCGACGATGAGGAAGGTCGAGACCGACCCCCAGGTGGGCACGCGCGGGTCGACGATCGCGAACGCGGCGGGCACGGGCGAGATGAGCGCGAGCCCGCCCCAGATGAGCAGCCGCAGCGGCGCCAGGTAGGGCGCGAGCGACGACAGCACGAGGGCGAAGCACAGCGGCGCCCACCACAGCTCGATCGCGAACACGGCCTGCGAGTAGCCCAGCGCCGACACGACGAGACCCGAGCCGCCGAAGGCGAGCGCCGCCGCGCCGAGCAGCAGGTCGAAGCGGTTGCGCAGCGACACGAGCAGCTGGATGGCGAGGCAGCCGAGGGTGCACAGCGCGATCCCGAGCAGCTGCATCGCCGGGAGGTCGCTCGCGTTCCAGGTGAGGGCGGCCATGACCCCGCCGAACCCCGCGATGAACACGGCGAACACCAGCGGCACGTAGGGGCCCGTGAACCAGCTCATCGGGTCGACGTCGCGCGCCGCGAAGCGCAGGGCGCTCGTGCGCTCAGCCATCGCGACCCGCATCCCGGTGCCGCGACGGGGCACCCCGGTCGAGCACCTCGAGCACGGGGACCGTCAGCATGACCGTCGTGCCGGCGCCCGGCGACGACCACACGCGCGCGCTGCCCCCGGCGGCCTCCATGCGCGCCACGATCGACCCGCGCACGCCGAGCCGGTCGTCGGGGATCGCGGAGGGGTCGAAGCCGTCGCCCTGGTCCGAGACGATGAAGGTCACCTCGGTGTCGGTGTAGACGATCTCGACCTCGGCGGCATCGACCCCGGAGTGACGCAGCACGTTCTCGAGGGTGGCCCGCAGCGCGCCGATGAGGGCCTCCGCCGCATCCGGTTCGTAGCGATAGACGCCCGTCGTGGCTCCGGTGACGTTGATCGTGAGCCCGCGCCAGCGGAAGTCGCTCGCGATCCGGGCGAGCTCGTTGCGGATCTGCGCCTGACGCTCGTCGAGCGACGGCACCTGCTCCGTCGCCCGCATCCACGCCCCGCCCTCGAGAGTGTCGAGATCGGATGCGAGTGCCTCGCGGGTGCGCTGGTCGAGCGCCTCGGGGGCGTTCATGACCACCGCGAGGTCGTTGAGCACCGTGTCGTGCACGACCGCGGTGGTGCGCCGCGCGAGGTCGGCGCTCGCCGCCCGCCGCCGGGTGGCCTCCTCGAGCTCCTCGAAGCGGGGCAGGCGCCGCCTCTGACGCGCCTGGATCGTGAAGAGGGTCAGGTAGAGCACGATCGCGAGCAGCAGCACCATCGTCGGCCCCACCCCCGGCCGCACGGGCGTGCTCGTGAGCGTCGACGAGATGACCGCGACCGCCGCCGCGGTGCCGTACCCCAGGACGCACCACGCGATCCCCCCGAACGCGGACGGCGCGGCGACCCCCACCGCGACGAGGGCGAGCGTGGGCCGGTTCACGAGGTACAGCTCGTGCTCGATGAGGCTCGGCTGGAGGCCGATGAGCGAGACCTCGTAGACCACGGCCGCCGCACCGGCGACGAGCAGGTAGCCGAGCACGACCACGGGCGTCATGCGCCACAACGCCACGGCGATGGCCGCGAGGATCACGACGAGCATCGCGAGCGGCAGGGGGAGCGCCGCGGCGACGCCGTTGTTCACGAGGGTCTCGACGAGCACCGGGATCGTGAGCACGACGATCGCGGCGCCGGCCGCCCAGGCGAGCGTCGAGATGGCACCGGTGATGACGCGCGCGGCCGCCTCACGCGGCAGCAACGTCACGCGCATCCGAGCCTCCTCGCGTCCTGGCGCCGATTCTGCCCCAGAGACGCGGGATCGAGGAAACTCAGCGGGCGCGGCCGCCGAGCCCGCGGGCGTCGGCGTTGCCGGACGCGTCGCGGCGCAGCTCCTTGGGGAGCGAGAACATGAGGTCCTCCTCGGCGGTGCGCACCTCCTGGACATCCAGGTAGCCGGCGTCCGCGAGGTCGGCGAGCACCTCCTGCACGAGCACCTCGGGCACCGAGGCGCCGCTCGAGACGCCGACCGTCGCCACGCCGTCGAGCCACTCCTGGCGGATCTCGCTCGCGTAGTCGATGCGATGGGCGGCCTTGGCCCCGTGCTCGAGCGCGACCTCGACGAGCCGCACGCTGTTGGAGGAGTTGGCCGAACCGACGACGATCACGAGGTCGGCCTGCGGCGCGACCTTCTTGATGGCGACCTGGCGGTTCTGGGTGGCGTAGCAGATGTCGTCCGACGGCGGGTCCTGCAGCTTCGGGAACCGCTCGCGCAGGCGGCGCACCGTCTCCATCGTCTCGTCGACCGAGAGGGTGGTCTGCGAGATCCAGACCAGGTTGTCGGGGTCGTCGACCTCGAGCGTCGCGACGTCGGCGGGCGAGTTCACGAGGATCGTGCGCTCGGGCGCGTGGCCCATCGTGCCCTCGACCTCCTCGTGGCCGGCGTGCCCGATGAGCAGGATCTGCAGCTCCTGCTTCGCGAAGCGCGTCGCCTCGCGGTGCACCTTGGTGACGAGCGGGCACGTCGCGTCGATCGCGAGGAGCTCGCGATCGGCGGCGGCCTGCACGACCATCGGCGAGACGCCGTGGGCGCTGAAGACGAGGTGGGATCCGGCGGGCACCTCGTCGACCTCGTCGACGAAGATCGCGCCGCGACGCTCGAGCTCGGACACGACGTGCACGTTGTGCACGATCTGCTTGCGCACGTAGACCGGCGAGCCGAAGTTCTCGAGCGCCTTCTCCACCGCGACGACGGCGCGGTCGACGCCCGCGCAGTATCCGCGGGGCGCGGCGAGCAGCACGCGCTTCGGCGCCCCGACGGGCTCGTCGTGGAGGCGCCCCCGCACGGCGGGCATGCGCGGGGTCTCGAGGGTCGTCCCCAGCGCTCCGTTCGTGATGCCGCTCACGGTGTCGAGTCTATGGTCCCCGGCTTCGCGTAGCCTGGCCGCATGAGCGAGGTCGAGGGCCCCAGCGCCGAGCATCCGTGGCCCGTCGCGACCCTCTCGGCGAAGGTCAAGGGCTACATCGACCGCCTCGGCTCGGTGTGGGTCGAGGGCGAGCTCACCCAGTGGAACCTCGCGCGCGGCGTCGTCTACGCCAAGCTCAAGGACCTCGAGCAGGACGTCACGGTGTCGCTCACGGTGTGGTCGTCCACGATGCAGCGTCTCACCGAGCAGTTCGCCCAGGGCGACCGCGTGGTCGCCCACGTGAAGCCCGACTTCTGGATGCGTGGCGGCACCCTCTCGATGGTCGCCTCCGATCTGCGCCACGCGGGCCTCGGCGACCTGCTCGCCCAACTCGAGCGGCTCAAGCAGAGGCTGCGCGAGGAGGGGCTGTTCGACGCCGCCCGCAAGCGCCCGCTCCCCTTCCTCCCCCAGTGCATCGGCCTCGTCACCGGCAAGGACTCGGATGCCGAGAAGGACGTGCTGCGCAACGCCCAGCTGCGCTGGCCCCAGGTGGCGTTCCGGGTGAAGCACGCGGCCGTGCAGGGCGACCGGGCGGCACGCGAGGTGGCGGCCGCCATCCGCGAGCTCGACGCCGATCCCGAGGTCGACGTCATCATCGTCGCGCGCGGCGGCGGCGACTTCCAGAACCTGCTCGTGTTCAGCGACGAGCAGCTCGTGCGCACCGCGGCGGCCTGCGAGACCCCGCTCGTCTCCGCGATCGGGCACGAGGCCGACAGCCCGCTGCTCGACCTCGTCGCGGATCTGCGCGCCTCGACGCCCACGGATGCCGCGAAGCGCGTCGTGCCCGACGTCGCGGAGGAGACGGCGCTCGTGCAGCAGGCCCGCGCCCGCATGGCGATGCGGATGACGGCGCTCGTGAACGGCGAGATCGAGCGGATCGCGACGCTGCGCACGCGACCCGTGCTCGCCCATCCGGATGTCATGGTCGACGCCCGCGAGGACGACCTCGCCCGCCTCGTCGACCGCGGCGCCCACCTCGTGCAGCTGCGCCTCGAGCGGGAGGAGACGGCCGTGCACCGGCTCTCCGCCGAGCTGCGCGCCCTCTCTCCGCAGCGCACCCTCGACCGCGGCTACGCGGTCGTGCGGAGCGGCGACCGGGTGGTGCGCGCGGCGGGCGAGGTGCGCGACGGCGACGCCCTGCGCATCCGGGTGGCCGAGGGCGAGCTCGCGGCGACCGCGCTCCCGCCGCTCGAGTAGCCGCGCGTCGCCGGGCCGCCGGTCGAGCGGCCGCGCGTCGCGAGGGGTCGCAAAGTGCTCTCAACACGCCGTGTTGACGACACTTTGCGACCCCTCACCGGGTCAGCGGGCGCGCCGGCAGCAGGCCGAAGGCGAGGCAGGCGACCGCGGGCATAGCCAGCGGCATCACGAACGCCGGCGAGACCACGGCGAGCGCCAAGCCGGCCGCGGCGAGCACCAGCTCGGCCCGGATGCCGCGCAGCAGCGACACGGCACCGCCGTCGGCGGGGAGCTTGGGCGTCACCCGGAAGCGCGCCCGGCCGCCGAACGCCAGCCGCGCGAGCGTGCCGAGCGCCGGCACGAGCAGGGCCCCGTAGAGCACGGGCAGCAGCACGGCCGTCGCGAGCGCCGCGAGCAGGCGCCCCGACCGCAGCAGCCGCGCGAGCTCGGCC
>JASLGG010000011.1 GCA_030150265.1 Protaetiibacter sp. | reverse complement strand
GCATGGGGATCGAGGTGCGCCCCGCGACCGTGTTCGCGGATGTCGCGGCGGTCGTCGGGCCGAAGCGGCCGGACGCCACGGTGTGCTGGTGCTTGAGCTATCGCATCGGATCGGTGCGCAACCGCGAGCTGCGCAGCACCGACCGTGGCGCGCTCGTCGAGGAGCTGGTGCGTGAGGACCCGCCGCCGGGAGTGCTGGCCTACGACGGCGACGAGGTGGTCGGCTGGGCCGCGGTGCACCGCCGGGCCGACACGAGCTTCGCGCGCAACCGCCTCATCCCGCACGTCGACGACCTCGACGCGTGGTCGGTGTGGTGCATCAGGGTGCGGCCCGGCCACCGCAAGCAGGGGATCTCGCACGCGCTGCTCGCCGGCGCGGTGGAGTTCGCTCGGGCGAACGGTGCGCCCGCGATCGAGGGCTACCCGGTCGACAACGGCGGGGAGAAGGTCGACCTCACCATGGCGTATGTCGGAACGCGCGGCCTGTTCGAGCGAGCCGGCTTCCGCAAGGCGGCCGACACGCGATCCGTGCTCGACGGCTTCCCGCGCGTGCTGATGCGGCTCGAGCTCTAGGCCGGACGCGCGGTGCCGACGATGCAGCGGCCCGTCGAGAGCACGGCGGCCACCATGCTCGTGTAGCCGATGTTGCCCCACTGGCCCAGCAGGCAGCTGTCGCCGAAGCGGATGGAGAACACCACGTTGTCGGCGGCGACGCCGATCGCCGTCGTGTCGGGCGTGACCTCCATCCGCTCGCGCGGGTAGCCGTGCGCCACCAGGTTGTCGATGAACGAGCCGCCGCCCTTCGCCCCGTCGGCCGCGATGAGCTCGCGATTGAGCATGTCGAAGTAGGCCTGGTTCTGCTCGGCCGTGCCGTCGAACACCGGCTCCGGCGGCACGGTGGGCGTCGGACTGGGGCTCGCGCTCGTCGTGCCTCCCGGCGGGGCCGTCGGCGTCTCGTCGGGCCCCGTGCACGCCGCGAGGAGCAGCAGCGCGGCCGCCGCGCCCGCGAGGCACGCGATCACTCGACGCGGTCGGGTCATCGCATCCTCCAGGCTCGGCTCGCGCGCGCGGCGCGGTCTCGACGAGTCTAGAACGGCACCGGAACCTCGAGAGCCGTCTCGGCCGCGAGCGGCTCCGCGGCGTCGATCGCGGCCGGCTGCGACTCGGGCCGGGCGAGCTGCGGCTCGGGGGCCGGCTGGCGCGGCGTGCGCGTGTAGCTCGCGGTGCCCCACGCGAGGTCGGGCCCGAGCGCGTCGGCCACGATCTCCACGTCGCGCCCCGTCTGCTCGCCGGAACGCCACTCGCGCACCCGCAGGCGGCCGGTCACGACCACGCGATGCCCCTTCTCGAGCGAGGCGTCGACGTTGGCGGCCAGCTGGCGGAAGGCGGTGACCGTGAACCAGTTGGTCTCGCCGTCGACCCAGCCGTTCGCGGCACGGTCGAATCGCCGGCTCGTGGACGCCAGGCGGAACGAGCTGATCTCGAGCCCCTCGGCCGTGACGGTGTGCTTGATCGGCGTGGCGATGAGCCCCGCCACGGTGACCGTGTCGGTCATCGGTACCTCCCTGTTCGGCGCGCCCTCGTGGACGGCGCCGGATGCGGTCGTGCCCGGATCGCATCCGGGCGCCGTCAGGCCAGGATGGTGGGCCTGGCGGAGACGCGGATGACCGCGTCCCGCATCCGGGGATGGATGAGACCGACCCCGCTGGGGAAGGAGGAGAGGCCGCGGCTCAGTGCTCGCGGAACTCGGGCCACTCCGAGCCCGGCGGGAGCGCCGCGTGCAGCGCGCTCTTCGCGACCTCCAGCGAGGGGTAGCCGCCCCGATAGCGGTCGTCGTCGAGGAGCCTCACCTGGAAGCCCTCGGCGGTGCGGTGGATCGACCCCACGGCGCCCGCCGGCCCGAAGGCCACCCAGCGCTGCTCGACGGTCGTGCTCTCGCTCATGATTCGCTCCTTCGCGTCGCTCTCGACTGCCTCTCCCTCGACCGTACCCCGGGCGCGGTGGCGGGGCACAGGGGTTGCGGCATCCGTCCTCCAGTGTTCACGCGAGCTCGGCGAATCCCGCCCAGACGACCGCGAGCAGCCGCTCGAAGCTGGCGTCGACGGCATCCGGCAGCCCGAAGCCGCCGGCCGCCTCGAGCAGCACGAAACCGTGCACCGCCGCGCGCGCGATGCGCACAGCGTCCACCTCGCGCTCGCCCGGCAGCCCGGCCTGCCGAACGACGCCCGCGAGCAGTGCGACCGCGCGCTCCCCCGCCACGAGCAGCTCCGCCGAGGCGTCGCGCCCGGGGGCGGGCTGGCTCGCGAGGTAGAGCCCCGGATGCGCGCGCGCCTCCGCGCGGATCGCCCGCCCTGCCGCCGCGAACGCCTCAGCACCCGAGCGCCCGGCGACCGCCTGCTCGACCGCGTCGGCGATGCGGCCCACCCCGACGACCGCGACCCCGTCGCGCAGCTCGTCGAGCGAGCCCACGTGCTTGTAGAGGCTCGGCACCGCGACCCCCGCCCGCGCGGCGACCGCGGCGAGCGTCACGGGCACCGCCGGGTCGGCGTCGAGCAGCTCCACCGCGAGCGCCACGACGGCGGCACGGCTGAGCCCCGCCCTAGGCACGCGCCGCCGTCTCGGCCACGAAGGCGCACACGGCGGGCAGCACGAGCTCCGGACGCTGCCGGTGCGGGTAGTGCGCCGCGTCGTCGACGAGCAGGGTGCGGGCGCCGGGCAGCACCTCGGCGATGTGCGCGAGCTCGGCCGCGGGGTCGCGGTAGTCGGGATCGAGCGCGCCGATCACGGCGAGCGCGGGCACCCGCACCTCGCCGAGCCGCGCCGCGACGGGCGCATGGTCGAGCACGAGCGTCAGGCGGCGGAAGTCGGCGAGACGACCGCGACGTCCGAGTGCGGCCCGGATCTCGGCCACGTGTTGCGCGTGGTCGGCGGGCGCGACGCCCCTGTTGAGCGCGCCGCGGTAGTACGCCGCCCAGGCAGCGGCGCCCCAGGGGCGGGCGAAGAGCACGCGGTACAGCATCCGTCCGAGGGCCGCCGGGCCGGGCGCGTTGCGCACGAACGGCGACAGCAGCACGACGCCGCGCACGAGGTCCGGGCGCTCGGCCGCCGCGAGCAGCGCCGACGACGCTCCCATCGAGGTCCCGACAAGCACGGCGGGACCGCCGAGCTCCTCGACGAGTGCGACGAGGTCGGATGCCGTGGCCGGGTCGCCGAGTTCGGCGAAGCCGACGTCGGAGTCGCCGTGGCCGCGGAGGTCGAGCGAGGCGACCCGGAAGCCGTCGGCAGCGAGCGCCTCGGCGAGGCCGGCGTCGGCGGATCGCAGGTCGCCCATGCCGGGCACCGTCACGACGAGCGGACCCTCGCCGCGCAGCTCGTAGGCGACCCGGCCGATCGCCGCGCCGATGCCGAGCGGGCGGGGAAGGAACGAGACGGAGGAGGCCA
>JASLGG010000042.1 GCA_030150265.1 Protaetiibacter sp. | reverse complement strand
CGGACACCACGCTCGACAGGCCGACGAACGCGGCGACGCCCGCCGTCGACGGCGTCGTGTACAGCTGCTCGGGGGAGTCGATCTGCTCGATCCGGCCGGAGTTCATCACCGCGATGCGGTCGGACACGGCCAGCGCCTCCTCCTGATCGTGCGTCACGAACACGGTCGTGATGCCCAGGCGCAGCTGGATGCGGCGGATCTCGTCGCGCAGCTGCACGCGCACCTTGGCGTCGAGCGCCGAGAGCGGCTCGTCGAGCAGCAGCACGCGCGGCTCGGTGACGAGCGCGCGGGCGAGGGCCACGCGCTGCTGCTGGCCGCCCGAGAGCTGGTGCGGGTAGCGGTCGGCCAGGTGGTCGAGCCCGACGAGCGCGAGCGCATCCGCGGCCCGGCGCGCCGCCTCCGCGCGCGCCACCTTGCGGCGCAGCAGGCCGAAGGCGGTGTTGTCGGCCACCCGCAGGTGCGGGAAGAGCGAGTACGACTGGAACACCATGCCGATGTCGCGCCGGTTGGTCGGCACGGCCGACACGTCGGTGCCGCCGAGCAGCACCGCGCCGCCGTTCGCCTGCTCGAGCCCGGCGAGCACTCGCAGGGCCGTGGTCTTGCCGCAGCCGGACGGCCCGAGCAGCGACACGAACTCGCCCGGCGCGACATCGAGGTCGAGGCCGTGCAGCACGCGCGTCGCGCCGTAGTCCTTGACGATGCCGCGGAACTCCACGCGGGTGCCGCTGTGGGCCTCGGCGAGCAGGGAGTTCTCGGCGGTGCGCGGCAACGCGCGCACGGGGGTGGGGGAGGTCATGATCCGGCCTTTCCGGCGCGGGCGCGGCCCGCGAGTCCGATGACGATGAGCAGCACGAAGGCGAAGGCCAGCGCGAGCAGGGTGAAGACCGCGGCGGCGTACCCGTCGCTGTTCTTGACGACCACGAGCGCCGTCTGGAACACCTGGCGGTTCAGCAGCGAGGCGATCGTGAACTCGCCGAGCACGACGGCCACGGAGATGAGGGATGCGGCGAGCAGCCCCGGTCGCAGGTTCGGCGCGATGACCCGCAGCACCACGGTTCCCCAGCCGGCGCCGAGCGACCTCGCCGCCTCGCTGAGGGTCCGGATGTCGACGGCGTCGATCGAGGCCTGGATCGCCCGGTAGGCGAACGGCAGCACGGTGACGCCGTAGGCGAAGGCGAGGGTCCACGCGCCGGTGCCGAGCATCCGCCCGATCTGCTGGTAGATGGGGGCGAGGCCCACGACGAGCACGATCGCGGGGATCGAGATGGGCAGCAGCACGAGGAACTCGAAGCCGGGCCGCAGCCGCGGGAACCGGAGGTGCACGAGGATCATGGTCGGCGTCAGCAGGAACAGCACGATCGCGACGGTCACGGCGGCGAGCACGAGCGAGTTGCCGAGGCCCGTCCAGATCGGGCCGTAGGCGGATGCCTTGGCGGGGTCGAGCAGGGCGGCCCAGTGCACGGGCGAGAGGCCGTCGCCGTCGCGCAGCGTGTAGAGGAACGTCGACAGCATCGGGATCGCGAAGAAGGCGCCGACGACGATCCCGATGATCCAGCGGACGGGGCGGGGCGGGGCGAGGCGGTTCATCCCTGCCACCTCGCCGCCCGGCGCTGCACGAGCGTGTAGAGCCACATGACGACCCCCACCACGACGATCATGCCGAGCGCGAGCGCACCGGCCAGGTTCTGGCGCCCGAGCAGCGTCTCGCTCGTGAGCGCCGTGCGGATCTGCAGCGGCACGATCTGCGAGCCCTGGCTCGCGAGCGCCGCCGCGGTCGCGAAGGAGGAGAAGGCGTTCGCGAACAGCAGCAGCGTGCAGGCGAGGAACGAGGGCGCGAGCACGGGGATGCCGATGCGCGTCCAGAACGAGAGCGGCGTGCCGCCGAGGGTGAGGTTGGCCTCGGCCCACTGCGGCTTGAGGGCGCCGAGCGCGGGCATGAAGGTGATCACCATGAGGGGCACCTGGAAGAAGACGTAGGGGAGGATGAGGCCCGGCAGCTCGTAGATCCAGGGCCCGTCGGCGAAGATGTCGACGCCCGCGCCGCGCAGCAGCACCGTGACGACGCCCTGCAGGCCGATCGTCGCGATGAAGGCGAAGGCCAGCATGACGCCGCCGAACTGGGCGAAGACGCCGGCGGCCGCGTCGACGGCCGTGCGGATCGCGCCGGTCTCGGGGAGGCCGAGCAGCGCGTAGCAGACGAGGGCGCCGACGAGCGCCCCGATGACGGCGGTCAGCGCCGACAGCCACGCCGAGTTGCCGAAGGTGCCGAGGATCACCGGGTCGCCGAGCGCGGCGACGTTGGCGAGGGTGAACGCGCCGTCGGCCCCGAACAGCCCGGATGCGAGGGCCAGCACCGTCGGCAGCGCGAGGAAGAGCGCCAGGTAGGCGGCGAAGGGCACGAGCCCGAGCCAGGCCCCGGAACGGGGCGCGCCCCGGCGGGGCGGAGCCGATGGCTCCACCCCGCCGGGGTTCGCGACACGATCCGCTGCCGGATCGCCCACTGCGGTGCGGGGGCTCACTGAACCGCGGCCGCCCACTTCTCGCCGAGCAGCGCGCCGGCGGTCTTCGACTGCGCCTCCGTCGGCACGACGACCTTCTCCGGCGCGGCGGGGAGCGCCGCGGCGAGGGTCGCGTCGATCGTGCCGGCGGTGGTCATCGCCTCCATGCGCACGGGACGGGCGCCGCCCTTCAGCCACAGGTTCTGCACCTCGTCGCTGTAGAGGAACTCCTGCCACAGGCGCGCGGCGGCCGGGTGCGGGGCGTCCTTGTTGATCGCCTGGTTGTAATACGCGGCGTAGCCGGTCCCGGGCAGGATGCGCACCTTCCAGCTCGGACGGTCGGCCGAGTGGGTCGCGTTCAGGTAGTCCCAGTCGAAGACGACGGGGGTCTCGCCGCTCGCGATGGTGGCGCTCGTGACGTCGAGCTTCAGCATGTTGCCCGCCTTGTTGAGCGCGCTGAAGAAGTCGATGCCCGGCTGGAAGTCGTCCAGGTCGCCGCCCGACTGGACGGTCGCGAGGCCGACGGCGGCGAACGCCGCGCCCGCCTGGGTCGGGTCGCCGTTGATGGCCACGGCGGCCTTGTACTCGGAGCCGAGGAGGGCGGCGAGGTCGGCGGGCTCGGGGTACTTGGCCGAGTCGTAGCCGATCGACATGTACCCGCCGTAGTCGCCCACGAAGAGGCCCGTCGACTCCTTGAGGGCGTCGGGGATGTCGTCCCACGTCTGCACCTTGTAGGGCGCGAACTGCGCGGTGTTCTGCAGCGCGACCGTCAGGCCCAGGTCGAAGACGTCGGGGGCGGTGTCGAGGCCCTCGTTGGTCTTGGCGGCCTGGATCTCCTCGGCGCTCGAGACGTCGGGGGAGGCCTCGTTGACCTTGATCTCCGGGTACTTGGCAGTGAAGGCGTCGATGATCTCGCCGTAGTTCGCCCAGTCGCGGGGCAGCGCGATGACGTTGAGCGCGCCCTCCGCCTTGGCCGCGGCCTCGAGGTCGGCGAGCGTGCCGAAGTCGGCGAGGCTCGTGGCGGTCGCCGCGGTGCTGTCGCCGGCGGCGGGGGCGTCGCCGGAGGCGCAGCCGGCGAGCGCGATCGCCGTCGCGGTCACGGCCGCGACGCCCGCGGCGTAGCGGCGGATGCGGGAAGGAGTGGTCATGGGTGCTGTTCCTCTCGGTGTCGTCGCACGGGTGGCGCGACGAGGCGACGTTAGGCAGGCGGGGTGACCGGCCGGCACGCGGTGGGTGAACAACGCGTGCTCCCGGGGTGACCGGGAGGGGGCAACCACGCGATCAGACCGCCCTCGGAGCGCGAGGAGGTGCTCCGATCAATCGCGGAGTGCCGCTGCGACGTCGAGTCGCGCGGCGACGATGGCCGGCAGCGTCGAGCTGAGGAGCGTGGTGGCACACGCCACCAGCGTGCCCACGCCCAGGGCGGTCCACGGAATCGCGGGAGGATCGAGCGCAGCCGACGCGGGGATCAGCGTGGGGGCCCAGAACTGCACGATCAAGATGGTGATGGCGGCCGCAGCCGCGGAGGCGATCGCCGCCACGAGGATCGCCGCGAGCAGGAGTGCCCCGAGGACGCTTCCGCGGGTGGCCCCGAGCGCTCTTCGGATCACCAGCTCGCGGGTGCGGGCGTCAACCGACGCGATGCCGATGTTCAGAATTCCGAGTCCCGCCGTGAAGAGACCGATCACGGCGGCGATCGCGAAAGCGGTCTGTTGCGGGGCGATGCTGGCGATCGCCTGCTCGACGGTGTCGGTGCGGTGAAAGGAGGGCGCGTCGAGCACCCACGACGCTGCGCTCGCGCCCTGCGTCGCGGCAAGGAACATCGCCTCCGCGGTGGCGCTCGGATGCTGGAGGGTGACCTCTGCCTGGGCGCCACGAATACCGCCGGGGAGCGTCAGGAAAGGAGCAGCGGCGAGGTAGTAGCCGGGCTGCCCGTCGCCGTCAGCGATCACGCCGGAAACGATCACGCGGACCGGCGGGTGACCGCCCGTCATGACGACGAGTTCGGTGCCCACGCCGCCCCAGAGTTCCGCCGCTGGCCGGTTGAGCACGAGGTGCGGTGGGAACGAGGCATCGCCCCATTCGGCGGCGCCCTGAAGGACGGGGAGCCGCCGGATCCGGGAGAGGTCGCCCCACACGAAGGTCACGGGTGTTCGGTGCAGCGGTGCTCGTTGCACCGAGTCGGCGAGCGTCCCGATCGCAGTCGGCTCGGTGGTGGTGATGAGCAGGGCGACCGCACCACCGCTGTCACCGACGGGGGCGGTCGCGGACAGGAAGCTCTCGACATCGGCGGCGGAGATCGCCCCTGCCTCGACGGGTACGGAATAGCTCGCCGACCGGCCGTTGAGCTGCTCGGCGGTTCCGATGGCGATGGAGCCGACCACCGATCCGGAGCCGACGATGCCGACCACGGCGAGCACTCCCACCAGCAGGCCGATAGCGTTGAGGGTGGCTCGTCCCGGATGCGACGCAAGCTCCGAGAGGGCATGGCGCACAGTGCTCATAGCGCCGTCCGGGAAGCCAGACGCAAGCTGCCGTTCTCGAGGATCAGCACCCGATCCGCGCGCGCCGCGACCTCCCGATCGTGCGTGACGACGACCAGGGCGCAACCACGCGCCGAAGTGGTACCGTACAGCGCGTCGAGCACATCATGTGCCGTGCGGGTGTCGAGCGCACCGGTCGGCTCGTCGGCGAGGATGAGTGCGGGCTGGGTGACGAGCGCGCGCGCGATGGCCGTGCGCTGCTGCTCCCCACCCGACAAGTGCCGGGGTCGGGAATGCGCACGGTCCGTGAGCCCGACGAGGGCGAGGCTTTCGCGGACGCGGGCACGTCGCTCCCGCCCCGACATCCCTCCGCGGTAGAGCAGAGGCAGCTCCACATTGCGAGTGGTGTTCAGATGGCGCACGAGCGAATAGGACTGGAAGACGAATCCGATCCGCCGGTTGCGGAGGCGGGTGCGTCGTCGGTCGGAAAGCCTGCTGACCGGCACCCCCTCGATTTCGAGGGATCCGGTGTCGGCGGTTGCCATGAGGCCGAAGATCGCGAGCAGCGACGACTTGCCTGATCCGGATGCACCCATGATCGCCAACGATTCGCCGCGCGCGACAGTGAGGTCGATGTCGTGCAGAAGCTCGAGCGTGCCGCCGCGCGGCATCCGGATTCGTCGGCCGAGCCCGCGTGCCGCCAGCACCGGCGGGGTCATGGGGCGATCTCGGGGAGCAGCCCGGGTGCCCACGCGGCAACGGTGTCGCCTTCGGATAGGCCGGCGCGGATCTCGATGACCAACCCGTCTGAGATGCCCAGTTCGACGGGTACGGCGTGCTCTCCGGAATCATCGACGAGCACCACCTGACCGCTTCCGCCGCGTCCGGAGACCGCGGTCACGGGGAGAAGCAGCACGTCGTGCACCGCACCCATCGAGACTCCGATGGTGCCGGGCAGCCCGTCGGCAAGGCCGTCGATGTGATCGAGCAGGCAGAGCACGGCCAGTCGCGGATTCTGCGCGGTCCCGGCGGCGACCCCATCCCTCGGGTGCACGGGCATGCACTCCGCCACACCCAGCCCCGGTTCGAGCTGGACCCGCGCGGAATGCGGCGTGTCGGTCACGCGGTAGCCGGCCTCGATCGGCAGATCGCCGCGCACACCGAAACCACCGTCCCGGATGGCGATCACCGGAACCCCGACGTCGACGACGAGACCCGGGGGTTGCAGACGATCGGCGAGCACGCCTGCCCGGGGGGCGTACACCTCCTGTCCGTCCACGGTGAACAACAGCTCACCAGCCGCGACCATGGTGCCGGGGAGGGGCTTCTTCGGGTATCCGATCTTTCCGTGGGAAGGGGTGAGAACCAGATATTCGGGAGTGGCGACGACCGTCACGGGGGCCGTGACGACCGAGGTGATGTCGCCCGTGGTGACGGTCACGGTCGCGGGTGCGGCCGACGGTTGCGGCGCGGGCGGGTTCCAGGGGCCCCAGGCACCGCAACCGCAGAGAAGGAGGGTGCTCGCCGCCGCGATCGCGGCGGCGAGCACCCTGAACCGTGACGCGCTGCTCATCCGGGGAACTGATCGTGGTAGGCCGGAGCGCAGTTGTTGGTGAAATGGGACATGGCCGCGCTCGGGTCGCCGAGGGCGGTCGTGTCGGCGAGCTTCTTGTAGAACGGCTGCGCGGATTCCGTATCCGAGTCGTAGAGGAAGGACCAGGTCTTCTGGAACGCCGCGATCTGTTCCACCGCGGTGGCGGCCCGGGTCGCGTCGGTCTCGCGGGTTGCAAGCCACTCGCCGACCCACAGGCAGAGTCCGCCCATCTCGGCCGCTGACCATCCTTCGTAAGGGGTGAGTCCGGGTTCGTAGGGCTTGCCGTCGTCTCCCGTCTCGACCACATGCTCGAACATGACCAGATGCGTTCCAGGCGGCACCGCGATGCTCTCCGCGGCGATGTCGAATTGGCGTGCCGCTTCGGCGTATGTCGAGTGCTGGTTGTAGTCGGGAAACCCCTCCGGGGGAAGCGGGAACTGCGTGGGGTCCGACTGCGGGCCGGTGCTGCACGCCGCGAGCAAAGCGACGACGGACAGCGCCGACCCCCAGAGGGCGATCCTGCCGATTCGGGGCCCCATCAGAAGGTGAGGGTTCCGCCCCAGCTGCTGTCGCCGCCGCTGACATACCCCGACGCCTGGACCCGGAAGCTGGTGCCGATCGCAAGCCCTGTCATGACGTTCTTCTGGACCGTGCTGTTCGTCCACGACTGAGCCGCTGAGATAGCCGACCCGCCGACATCACTGGCGAGCCTGATCTGCAGGAAGGTGACGCTGCCCGCGGGGTCCTGGTTGAACAGGTTGTTCGGCTGCATCTTGATATCGGTCAGGGTCGAAATCCGGACGGGGCCATACGATTGCCAGCCGGTGGCGGTCGCGGTGTAGTTGTAGCTCGCGGTCGCCGCGGAGGCTGAAACCGCCGGAACGATGGCGAGGATGGCGGCCGCTGCGAACGCGAACGTTGCGGCAAGGGGACCTTTCGTCATGGTGGTTCTCCTTTGCATCTCGCAGCTTTCACAAGCTGGGTGGTGGGGGACACGATTGCATGGGAGCGCTCTCACTGTCAACCGCTCATGTTCTTGACCGGAGAACGAGGGAACGGATGCGGCATGGGGCGGCACCTACAATCGATCCGTGGCCTTCGGATTCCGCAGCGAACGTGCTCGTGACGAGGAGGCGCGCCGAGCGGTCGACGCACGCGTCGCCGACGCCGTGCCGCCCGGGATGCGCATCGCCGCGGCCTGGTCGTGGCGCGTGCTCGTCGTCGCGGGGGTCGTGGCGCTCGTGCTGTTCCTCGTCGTGCAGCTGCGCTCCATCGTGGTGCCGCTCATGGTGGCGATGCTGCTGTCGGCGCTGCTCGTGCCGTTCTCGGCCTGGCTCCAGCGGCATCGCTGGCCCAAGTGGGCGGCGGTCGCGCTCAGCGAGCTCGGCGTGCTCGCCATCATCGGCGGGCTCATCTGGCTCAGCATCCGCACCGTCATCTCCGGGTACCCGGCGCTCGCCGAGCAGACGCTCGTGCGCTGGGGCGAGCTCAAGGACTGGCTGCTCGCCTCGCCGCTGCACCTCTCGGAGGCCGACATCCAGGGCTGGATGGACCGCCTGCTCGAGTCCCTCCGCCAGGACACCAGCTCGCTGTGGTCGGGCGCCCTCTCGGTCGGCTCGGGCGTGGGGCACTTCCTCGCCGGGTTCCTGCTCGTGCTCTTCGCGACGCTGTTCATCCTCATCGACGGGCGCGGCATCTGGCACTGGATCGTGAGGATCTTCCCGCGCAAGGCGCGCGCCGGGCTCATCGGCGGCGGCGAGGCCGGCTGGATCACGCTCTCCACCTTCGTGCGCGTGCAGGTGCTCGTGGCGTTCATCGACGCCGTCGGCATCGGGCTCGGCGCCTTCATCCTGGGGCTCTTCTACGACGGCTTCCCGCTCGTGGTGCCGATCGCCATCCTGGTCTTCCTCGGCTCCTTCATCCCGGTCGTCGGCGCGGTCGTCTCGGGGGCCCTCGCCGTGTTCATCGCCCTCGTGTTCATGGGCCCGTGGCAGGCGCTCGTGATGCTGCTCATCGTGATCGGCGTGCAGCAGCTCGAGGGCCACGTGCTGCAGCCCTTCCTGGTGGGGAACGCCGTCAAGGTGCACCCGCTGGCGGTCGTCATCGCGGTCGCGGCCGGCGGGTTCCTCGCCGGCATCCCGGGCGCGCTCTTCGCCGTCCCCCTCGTGGCCACCGCGAACGCCATGATCGTCTACATCGCGCGCGGCGAGTGGCGCACCAAGCCGCATCCGTCCGTCGCGGATGTCGTCCCGCCGACGAGAGGCCATCGCATCCCGTGACCGAGCTGCCCGGGCCCTCGCTCGCCGAGATCCGCGCCGCGCGCGAGCGCGCGTCGGCGGTCGCCGTCGTGACCCCCATGGAGGAGTCGCGCTTCCTCTCCGAGGTGCTCGGCGCGCCCGTGCACCTGAAGGCCGAGAGCCTGCAGCGCACCGGCTCCTACAAGATCCGCGGCGCCTACAACCGGCTCTCCCAGCTCACCGAAGAGGAGCGGGCGCGCGGCGTCGTGGCGGCCTCGGCCGGCAACCACGCGCAGGGGGTGGCGCTCGCGGCGCGCGAGCTCGGCATCCGGGCCACGATCTTCATGCCGATCGGCGTCGCGCTGCCGAAGCTGCAGGCCACCCGCGACTACGGCGCCGAGGTGGTGCTCCACGGGCACGTCGTCGACGAGACCCTGCAGGCGGCTGCCGAGTTCGCCGAGCGCACCGGCGCGGTCGTGATCCCGCCGTTCGACCATCCGGATGTCGTGGCCGGCCAGGGCGGTCTCGCGCTCGAGATCCTCGAGCAGGTCCCGGATGTGGCGAACGTCATCGTGCCGATCGGCGGGGGCGGGCTCATCGCCGGCGTCGCCTCCGCGTTCGCGCAGCTCGCGCCGGAGCTCGGGCGCCGGGTGCGGGTCATCGGCGTGCAGGCCGAGCACGCCGCCGCCTACCCGCCCTCGCTCGAGGCCGGGGAGCCGGTCTCCATCCAGACCTCGCCCACGATCGCCGACGGCATCGCCGTCGGGCGGCCCGGGACGCTCAACTTCGCCATCGTGCGGGAGGCCGTCGACGACGTGGTGACCGTTGCAGAGGGCGACACCGCCCGCGCGCTCGTCGTGCTGCTCGAGCGGGCCAAGCTCGTGGTCGAGCCGGCCGGCGCGGTCGGCGTCGCCGCGGTGCTCGCCGAGAAGGTCCAGGTCGAGGGGCCGACCGTGGTGCTGCTGTCGGGCGGCAACATCGACCCCATGGTCATGGAGCGCGTCATCAGCCGCGGCCTCGCCGCCTCGCATCGCTACCTCAAGGTCAACATCCCGCTGCCCGACCGGCCCGGTCAGCTCGCGCGCATCGCCGAGCTCATCGCGGATGCCAACGCCAACGTCGTCGAGGTGCTGCACACCCGGCACGGCTACGGCCTGCAGATCAGCGAGGTCGAGATCGAGATCCACATGGAGACGCGCGGCGCGGAGCACGCCGAGCTCGTGCTCCGCCGCCTCCGCGAGGCGGGCTACCGCCCGCGCGTGGACGACTGACTCAGCCTCCGCTCAGCTCGTGAGGGGTCGCAAAGTGTCGTCACCACGGCGTGTTGGGCGCACTTTCCGACCCCTCGCCACCGACGTGGCGGGTCAGCCGCGGTAGCTCTCGACCGCCACGATCTCGACGGGGATCTCGCGACCGTTGGGGGCCGTGTAGCTGAGCTTCTCGCCGACCGCGCGGCCGAGGATGGCCTGCCCGATCGGGCTCGACTCCGGGTACACGTCGAGGTCGTCGGCGTCGGCGGCGATCTCGCGGTTGCCGAGCAGGAACACGCTCTTGTCGCCCGCGATGACCGCGGTCACCAGGGTGCCGGGGGCGACCGTGCCATCCGCCTCGGGGGCCTCGCCGACGGTCGCGGTGCGCAGCAGCTCGGCGAGCTGGCGGATGCGCGCCTCGATCTTGCCCTGCTCGTCCTTGGCGGCGTGGTAGCCGCCGTTCTCCTTGAGGTCGCCCTCTTCACGAGCGGCCTCGATGCGGTTCGCGATCTCCTGGCGACCTTCACCGGACAGCGTCTCGAGCTCGGCCTTGAGGCGGTCGTGGGCCTCCTGGGTCAGCCACGTGACCTGGGTGTCGTTGCTCATGGTGATTCCCTTCAGCAAAGAACAAGACCGGCCGGAGTGGCCGGTCTTGTCCGCGAATCACAGCAGTCTAGGGAACCCAGCAGTCGTGGATCAAGCCGGTGACGCCACGGGACACGGTGTTCACGGAGGTCGTGATGCTCCGGGTGCGCTGGTCGGAGGCCGGCACCCGGATCTGCTTCCAGCCGACGATCGAGAAGCCCTTGTCGAGCACCTGCACGGCGCAGTCCACCCTCGTGCCCGGATCCACCGACACCTGCGAGTGCACGAGCGTCGCCTGGTCCGACTCCACCCGGTACCCGACGTCCTCGGAGTCGAGGCCGTGGTCGTCCTGTCCGGGGCCCGCCCAGATCACCCAGACGGTGAACGTGACCGCGATCACCACGGCGACGATCACGGCGAGCACGATCGAGCGCTTGCGGCGCTCGGGGGTGCGGCCGTACCGGTCGTCGAGCGCGGCCCGCGAGGACGCGGAGTCGGCGGCCGTCGGGCCGGCGGGGGCGGGATGCGATGCGGACAGCGGGAACTCCTGAGGCGATTATCCTGATACCAGGGT
>JASLGG010000014.1 GCA_030150265.1 Protaetiibacter sp. | reverse complement strand
GCATGACGGTCCCCCTCATCGAGCTCAACGACGGCCACACGATCCCGCAGCTCGGGTTCGGCGTGTTCAAGGTCGACCCCGCCGAGACCGAGCGGATCGTGAGCGACGCGCTCGAGGTCGGCTACCGGCACATCGACACCGCCGCGGTCTACGGCAACGAGGAGGGCGTCGGGCGCGCGATCGCGAGCTCCGGCATTCCGCGCGACGAGCTGTTCGTCACGACCAAGCTGTGGAACTCCGACCAGGGCACCCAGTCGGCGTTCGACGCGATCGACCTGAGCCTCGCGAAGCTGGGCCTCGACCACGTCGACCTCTACCTCATCCACTGGCCGCGCCCCGACCTCGACCGCTACGTCGAGTCGTGGCTCGCGCTCGAGCGGATGCGCGCCGACGGCCGCACCCGCTCGATCGGCGTCTCGAACTTCCACCGGCCGCACCTCGAGCGCATCATCGCGGAGTCGGGCACCGTCCCCGCGGTCGACCAGGTCGAGCTGCACCCCGCCTTCGCCCAGCGCGAGCTGCGCGCCTTCAGCGAGCCGCTCGGCATCCGCACCGAGGCGTGGGGTCCCCTCGGCCAGGGCAAGTACGACCTCTTCGGCGAGCAGGCGGTGCAGGATGCGGCGGCGGCGCACGGCGTGAGCCCCGCCCAGGCGGTCATCCGCTGGCACCTGCAGCAGGGCATCATCGTCTTCCCGAAGTCGAACTCGCGCGAGCGGATGGCGGAGAACTTCGACGTGTTCGGCTTCGAGCTGAGCGACGCCGAGATGGCGGCGATCGACGCGCTCGACCGCGACCAGCGGGTCGGCTCGAACCCCGACCTCGCCACCTTCTGAGCTCGCGCCGTCAGAGGGCGACGGCCACCCGGGCGCCGCGCGGGGTGTCGACGAGCAGCTCGGCGATCCCCGCATCCGCGAAGGCCTTCTCCAGGTCGGCGCGGCTCTCCGAGAAGTGCGCCCAATCCTCCACGTGCAGTCCCACCACGCGGCGTGCGCTGAGCAGCTGGGCGGCTCGGGCGGCCTTCGCCGAGGTGAGCGTCAGCGCGGCGGGGATCGGGGCGACGCGCGCCGCACCCGCGAACAGGAGGGCGACGTCCACCGGCCCGAACCGTGTCGCGGCAGAGCGCACGAGGGCGAGCGAGGAGTTGTCGCCCGAGACGTGGACCGTCGGCGCGCCGGCGGCCGTGAGCAGGAAGCCCGTCACGGGACCGATGAGCGGCGCAGCGCGCGCGGGCCGTGCCGGCCGGGCAGCGCGGTCACCGTCACCTCGCCGAGCCGGTGCGTCTGCCACGGGCGCATCCCGACGACCGGCGCGCCGAGGGCCGCCTCCGCCTCCGGGGTCGAGAGCACGAGCGGCGCCGAGAGCGCCACCTCGCGGCCGGCGCGGTCGAGGTTGTCGGCGTGGGCGTGGTGCGAGAGCAGCACGAGGTCGAGCGGCAGGACGGCCGCCGCGGGGAGGCCAGGGCCGGCCGTCTTGGTGAGGTCGTCGCGGCGGTAGTGCCGCGGCTCGTCGAAGGTGGGGTCGAGCAGGATGCGGAGCCCCGCGTACTCGAGGAGCGCCGTCGGCCCGCCGATGTACGTCACGGCGAGCGGTTCGCTGGTCGGCATAGGGTGAGCCTATGGGCCGCCGCCTCGCGTCCGCGATCAGCCCCTACCTGCGCGCTCACGCCGACAATCCGGTCGACTGGTGGCCGTGGGGCGAGGAGGCCTTCGCCGAGGCGGCCCGCCGCGACGTGCCGGTGCTCGTCTCGATCGGCTACGCCACCTGCCACTGGTGCCACGTGATGGCGCGCGAGTCGTTCTCCGACCCGGAGCTCGCGGAGTACCTGAACGCGAACCTCGTGGCGGTCAAGGTGGACCGGGAGGAGCACCCGGAGGTCGACGCGGCGTTCCTGGCCGCGGCATCCGCGTTCACCCCGCACCTCGGCTGGCCGCTCACCGTCTTCGCCACGCCCGCGGGGAGGGCGTTCTACGCGGGCACCTACTTCCCGCCGCGCCCGATGCGCGGGGCGCCGTCGTTCCGGCAGGTGCTGGAGGCCATCGTCGAGGCCTGGACCGACCGCCGGGCGGAGGTCGAGGCGACGGGCGAGGCAGTGACGGAGGCGCTCGCGGCGCGGCCGGCCCCCTCCGGAGTGGGACTGCCGGGCGAGCCGGAGCTCGCCGCCGCCGTCGCCGCGATCGCCGCCCTCGAGGACCCCGAGCTCGGGGGAATCGGGCGCGACGCGAAGTTCCCGCACGCCCCCGTGCTGGGCTTCCTCGCCGAGCGCGGCGCACGCGGAGACGGGGATGCGGATGCGCTCGCCCGCCGCCTGCTCGCCGCGACCGAGGCGCTCCGCGACCGGGTCGAGGGCGGCTTCTTCCGCTACGCCGTGCAGCGCGACTGGAGCGAGCCGCACTACGAGCGGATGCTCGTCGACAACGCGCAGCTGCTCACGGTGGCGACGACACTGGGCGATGCGGACGGCGCCGCCGCGACGGCGCGGTTCCTGCTCGACGTGCTGCGGCTGCCCGGGGGTGCCTTCGCCTCCGCGCAGGACTCGGAGAGCCTCGTCGACGGGGAGCGCAGCGAGGGCGGCTACTACGCGCTCGACGCGGCCGCCCGATCCGCCCAGCCGCCGCCCGCCCTCGACGCGAAGGTGCTCGCGGGGCAGTGCGGTCTCGCGATCGGGGCGCTCGCGACGGCGGGTGCGCGCTTCGACCGGCGCGCCTGGGTGGATGCCGCGCGCGAGGCGGCGGATGCGGTGCTGGCGCTCCACCTCGAGAACGGTCCGGCCGGGCCGCGCCTGCGGCGGGCGAGCCTCGACGGCGCGGTGTCGGATGCCGCGGCGACCTTCGAGGACTACGGCGGTCTCGCCGGCGGCCTGCTGCGTCTCGCGCTCGCGAGCGGCGAGGCGCGGTACGCGGTGCAGGCGCGCGCGCTCGTCGACGCGTGCCGCGGAGGCGAAGAGGTGGCGGTTCCGGGAGGCGGCGACCCTGTGCTCGCGGCGCGCGGCATCTCGGTCGACGCCGACCGCGCCGAGGGGGCGCAGCCGTCCGGCGCCGCGCTGCTGGCCGACGCCGCGGTGCTGCTCGCCGACCTCACGGGGGATGACGCCTACCGATCCCTCGCGGAGCGGATGCTCGCGCCCGGCATCGAGGCGGCGCTCGCGCATCCGATCGGCTCGGGGGCGACCCTCGCCGTGGCGACACGGCTGGCGGCGGCCCCCGCCGAGCTCGTCGTGGTCGCGCCGGCTGGAGCGGATGCGGCGCTCCTCGCCCGGGCGCGCGCCTGGGTCGCGCCGGGGCGCGTGGCCGCGGTCGTGACCCCCGCCCAGGCGGAGGCTCTCGCGGACGCGGGCTTCGCGCTCTTCGCGGGGCGCACGGCGCTCGGCGGCGCCGCGACGGCCTACCTGTGCGAGGGCCTCGTCTGCCGCCTGCCGGTCACAGACGCCGACGCGCTCGCGGCGCTGCTCGGCTGAGGCACGAGCGCGTCGAGACGGCGCGGACGACCCGACCCCGGGCGTCTATGGGGTCGTCTCTGCCGTCTCGATGAGTGGGGTGCGGCGCGCGTCAGGCGGTCGTCACGAGCGGCGCCGCCGGATCGGCCGCCCACTCGTTGAGCGAGCCGTCGTAGATGGCGACCGAGCGCTCTCCGAGCAGCGTGAGCGCGAGGGCGCTCGCCGCCGCCGCGATGCCGCCTCCGCAGTAGGTGATGATGCGGGG
This sequence comes from Protaetiibacter sp., assembly GCA_030150265.1. Classification (GTDB taxonomy): domain Bacteria; phylum Actinomycetota; class Actinomycetes; order Actinomycetales; family Microbacteriaceae; genus Homoserinibacter. The sequence continues at coordinate 10,516 of JASLGG010000014.1, read as the reverse complement.
CGCCCCGAGCGCGGGCGCGAAGCGGTCGCGCAGCGCCTCGGCGTCGAGCACCGTGTTGTCGTCGCGGTCGACGAGGAACGCCGCCGGGACGGATGTCGACCCCGGGATGTGCCCGCCTCGCGCGCGCGAGATGATCTCGCCCGTGAACTCCTTGGGCGGCGTCGAGCACACGAGCGCGGCCTCGCGCTCGCCGCGCACGACGGCCTCGACATCCGCCTTGTCCGCCCACAGCTCCGGACGCTCGTGCGGCGTGAACGCGGCGGGCGCGAGCTCGACGTGCCCGAGCTCGAGCGTGCGGCCCTCGGCGCGCCACTTGGTGAGCCCGCCGTCGAGCACGGCCACCCGGTCGTCGCCGAAGGCGCGGAGCAGCCACCAGAGACGCGCCGCCCACTGCCCGACCGCGGTGTCGTACACGACCACGACCGTGTCGTCGCCGATGCCGAGGGCGCTCACGGCGGCGGCGAAGCGCTCCGCATCCGGGCGGGTGAAGGGGTGGGCGCCGTGCGGATCGGAGAGCTCCTCGATGAGGTCGGCGAACACCGCGCCGGGCACGTGACCCTCGAGGAGGTACTGCTCGTGCCCGCTGAGGTAGCCGATCCGTCCGTCGGGTCGGGTGAAGCTCGCCACGGAGGCGTCGACGACGACGAGGTCGCCTCCGCCGAGGTGGTCGGCGAGCCACTGGGTGGAGACGAGCGGGCCGGGGAGAGCGGTCATGCCAGCACGCTAATCGCGGCCCGGGATGCGCGCTCGCGGTGCCGCAACACGCGGTAACGCGCATACGGTGGGGCGATGGACAGCCGCTACCGCTTCTCCGCCGATCCCGCCGAGCTCGACCGCGAGCGGGTGCACCGCTGGCTGAGCGAGGGCTCGTACTGGGCGCAGGGCCGCCCGCGCGCGCTGCAGGATGCCGCGATCGACGGTTCGCGCAACTTCGGCGTGATCGACACGGCCACGGGGGAGCAGGTCGGGTACGCGCGCGTCGTCACCGACGGCGCGACCTTCGCCTGGTTGTGCGACGTGTACGTCGACCCCGAGCACCGCGGGTCCGGGGTGGGCGTCGGGCTCGTCGAGGGGGTGGCCGCCGCGTTGCGGGCGCTCGGGGTGCGGCGCTGGGTGCTGCGCACGCGCGACGCCCACGGGCTCTATGAGCGCGTCGGCTTCGGCCCGCTCACGGAGCTCGAGTCGTGGATGGTGCGGGAGTGATGCGCGAGGGATGATGCGTGTCAAAAATTCTTGACACCAAGGACTCGGATGTCATACATTTTTGACATGACCGCACCCGCCCCGCATCCCGCCTCCGATCGCGAGCCCATGACCCTCACCGAGGGGAGCCGCTGGGCCTTCCTCGTGCTCGTGATCGTCACCACCGCCGTCTACGCCCTCGTCGTCGCGCCGCAGCTCGCGAGCCGCGGCGCCGCGGGCGTCGAGTGGCAGATCCCCCTGCTGTGGGCGGTCGGCGTCACGATCGTCGGCACGATCGTGCTGTCGATCGTCATCGCGATCGGCTCGGCGATCGTCACGCGCCGGGAGCCCGAGAGCGCCGACGTGCGCGACAAGCAGATCGAGCGTCACGGCGACCGCATCGCCCGCGCGATCATGGCGTTCGGCTCGGCACCCGTGCTCGTGCTCGTCATGCTCGAGGTCGACTGGTTCTGGATCGGCAGCGCGCTCTACCTCGTGGGGGCGGTGGGGTCGGTCGCCGGGGCGATCGCGAGCATCCGCGCCTACCACGGGGTGTTCCGTGGTTAAGGCCACCCGCGTCACCAACGACATCCGCGAGCTCCGCATCGCGCGCGACATCACGCAGGCACAGCTCGCCGCCACCGTCGGCGTCACCCGCCAGACGATCATCGCGCTCGAGCAGGGCCGCTACTCGCCCTCGCTCGAGATGGCGTTCCTCATCGCGCGCGCGCTCGGCGCACGACTCGACGAGGTGTTCCGCTACCCCGACGACTGAGGGGTCGGCCTCACCGCAGGGTCTTGCGGCTCGTGATCTGGCCGGTGTCGAACCCCAGCAGGTGCAGCCCGCCGTGGAATCGCGCGTGCTCGACCTTGATGCAGCGGTCCATCACGACCGTGAGGCCCTTCGACTCGCCGTAGTAGGCGGCCTCCTCGTTCCAGATGCCGAGCTGCACCCAGACGGTCTTCGCGCCGACCGCCACGACCTCGTCGATCACCTGGGGGATGTCGGAGCCGCGGCGGAACACGTCGACGATGTCGGGCACGACCGGCAGGTCGGCGAGCGACTTGTACACCGGCTGCCCGAGGATCTCGGTCGCGTTGGGGTTCACGAAGTAGAGCTCGTAGTCGCTCGACTGCTGCAGGTAGGTGGCCACGAAGTACGAGGAGCGCGCCGGGTTGGGCGAGGCGCCCACGATCGCCACGGTCTTCGCGCGCTGCAGGATGCCGAGCCGCTCCCGGGCGCTCGGCCCGATCCAGGTGCGCTGAGAGCGCAGCAGCCTCGCCAGGGGGGAGCTCGCGGGGATCTCGCAGGACAGGCCGTTCTGCAGGTTGACGGTTTCGACAGGCTCAACCCGGCGGGTGGCGAGGTCTGCTTCTGCGGTGGTGCTCATGCGCCTATTCTCCGTCCACCGCGAGGGTCAGCGCCCGGTCGAGGTCGTACAGGATGTCGTCGGCGTCCTCGATGCCGACCGAGATGCGCACGAGCCCCGGCAGCACGCCCGCGTCGAGCAGCTGCTGGCCGGTGAGCTGGGCGTGGGTGGTCGATGCCGGATGGATCACGAGCGTCTTCGCGTCGCCGATGTTGGCGAGGTGGCTCGCGAGCTCGACCGACTCGATGAAGCGCTGGCCGACCTCGCGCGAGTCGCGCGTGGCCGAGCCCTTCACGCCGAAGCTGAAGACCGATCCGGGGCCCTCGGGGAAGTAGAGCTTCGCGCGCTCGTGGTGCGGATGCGAGGGCAGGCCCGCCCAGTTCACGAACTCGACGCGCGGGTCGGCGGCGAGGAACTCGGCGACCGCGCGCGCGTTCTCGACGTGGGCCCGCATCCGGAACGGCAGCGTCTCGACGCCCTGCGCGAGCAGGAACGCGGAGTGCGGGGCGAGCGAGGGGCCGATGTCGCGCAGCTGCTCGGCGCGCAGGCGCGTGAGGAAGGCGTACTCGCCGAAGTTGCCGTGCCAGTTGAGGCCGCCGTAGCTCGGCACCTCCTGGTCGAAGAGCGGGAAGCGCTCGTTCGCCCAGTGGAAGCGGCCCGACTCCACGACGACGCCGCCGAGGGTCGTGCCGTGGCCGCCGAGGAACTTGGTGGCGGAGTGGATGACGACATCCGCCCCCCACTCGATCGGCCGGTTGAGGTAGGGGGTCGCCACCGTCGAGTCGACGATGAGCGGCAGGTGGTGCGCGTGGGCGACCTCGGCGAGGCCCTCGAGGTCGGCGATCTCGCCGGAGGGGTTGGTGATCGACTCGACGAAGATGAGCTTCGTCTTCCCGGTGATGGCGGCCGCGTAGTCGGCGGGGTCGGTGCCGACCACGAACGTCGTGTCGACGCCGAAGCGGCGCAGCGTCACGTCGAGCTGGGTGACCGAGCCGCCGTAGAGGCTCGAGCCCGCGACGATGTGGTCGCCGGCCCCCGCGAGCGAGGCGAAGGTGATGAACTCCGCCGAGAGCCCGGACGCCGTGGCGACGGCCCCGAGGCCGCCCTCGAGCGAGGCGACGCGCTCCTCGAAGCTCGCGACCGTGGGGTTCGCGAGGCGCGAGTAGATGTTGCCGTACTTCTGCAGGGCGAAGCGGGCCGCGGCATCCGCGGTGTCGTCGAAGACGAAGGCGCTCGTCTGGTAGATGGGGAGCGCGCGGGCTCCGTGCACGCCGTCGGGGATGTTGCCCGCGTGGATCGCGCGGGTGCGGAAGCCCCAGGCGTGGTCGGATGCGGGGGAGTCGGTGGCTGCCACCCGATCAGGCTAGCGGCGGCGCCTGCCGTGTTTCCCCGTGTTGCGGTGCCGGGACCGGCGCTGCGGCGAGGCGGTGGCGCACCCGATGCGGGTCGGCGCGCGCGAGGGCGGTCTCGATCAGCAGCTCCACGAGACGCGGGTAGCCGATGCCGGCGGCCGCGGCCATCCGGGGCACCTGCGAGCGGGCGGTGAAGCCCGGGAAGGTGTTGATCTCGTTGAGCAGCAGGCCCTCGGCGGTGGCGAAGAAGTCCACCCGCGCGAGCCCGCGCGCCCCGACGGCCCGGAAGACGGCGATCGCCGCGCGCTCCAGCTCGGCGCCGAGCGCCTCGTCGACGGGGGCGGGCACCCGGAACTCCGGCTCGCGGGCGTACTTGGCGTCCGTGTCGAAGACGCCGCCGTCCGGCACCACGATCTCGAGCGGCGGCAGGCACTCGAGCGAGCCGTCCGGATGCTCGATCACCCCCACGTCGATCTCGCGCCCGCGCACGAAGCGCTCGACGAGCACCTCCTCGCCGAAGGCGAGCGCCGCCTCGACGGCGGGGACGAGCGCGCCCGGCTCCGCGACGACGGTCACCCCGTGGCTCGAGCCGGCGCGGTCGGGCTTCACGACGAGCGGCGGGTGGAGGGCGGCGAGCCGGGGGTCGCCGGCCTCGCGCACGAGCACGCCGGGCGCCGTGCCGACCCCCGCATCGGCCGCCAGCAGCTTGGTCGCGTGCTTGCCCATCGCGACGGCCCCCGCGGCGACGCCCGAGCCGACATAGGGCACCCCCACGAGGTCGAAGAGCGCGGCGAGCGTGCCGTCCTCGCCGCGCGGGCCGTGCAGCGCCGCGACGGCGACGTCGGCGCGCTCGAGCAGCGCGACCGCGCCGGCCAGGTCGCCCGCGAGGTCCCGGCCGTCGGGCAGCTCCCACGAGCCGTCGGTGCGGATGGTGAGCCGCACCACGTCGAACCGGCGCGGGTCGAGGGCGTCGGCGATCCCGGCCGCGGAGGCGCGCGCGACGTCGTGCTCGCTCGAGGTGCCGCCCCCGATCACGACGACGCGCGTCGGGGCGGCGGTCACGCGGCCTCCTCGACCTGCACGCGGTGCCCGATGCGCGTCACGAGCTCGTGCTCGATCGTGCCGGCCCAGCCCGCCCAGTCGGCGAGCGTCGGCTCGCCCGCGTCGCCGGGGCCGAAGAGCACGACCTCGTCGCCGGCCTCGACGCCGAGCTCGCCCACGTCGACCACGAGCTGGTCCATCGAGACGACGCCGGCGATCGGCACGCGGCGTCCGCGCACGGAGGCCGCCGCATCCGGCGCGAGCCCGCGCGGCACGCCGTCGGCGTAGCCGAGCGGCAGCAGCGCGAGGCGCGTCGCGCGGTCGGTCGTGTAGTGCGAGCCGTAGCCGACGGCGGTGCCGGCGCGCACGTCGCGCACGGTCGCGACCCGGGCGCTCAGCGTCATGGCGCCGCGCAGCGGGGTGGAGTGCGAGGGGTCGATCCCGTAGAGGCCGGCGCCCACCCGCACGAGCTCGCGGTGGGTCGCGGGGTCGGTGAGCGTCGCGGCGGTCGCGGCGAGGTGGGTGTAGTGGGGTGCGAGGCCGCGCCGCCGGGCGGTGCGCACGGCCGCGTCGAAGAGCAGCCGCTGACGCGTGGTGTGCGGGTGCCCCGGCTGATCGGCGTGCGCGAGGTGGCTCATGACGCCGACGAGCCGGAGCAGGCCGCGCGCCTCGTACTGCCGGGTGAGCTCGCAGAGTGGCCGCCACTCCTCGGCGGCGGCGCCGTCGCGGGCGAGGCCGGTGTCGACGTGCAGGTGCACGAGCGCGGGCGCGCCGAGCAGCGCCGCGGCCTCCGCGATCGCGCCGAGGTGCGCGATGCTCGGCACGGCGAGCTCGACGCGGTGCCGGATCGCGGCGGCGAAGTCCGCGTCGACCGGGTTGAGCCAGCTGAGGATGGGGGCGTCGACGCCCGCCCAGCGCAGCGGGAGCGCCTCGTCGATGCTCGTGACGCCGAGCCGGGTGGCCCCCGCCTCGAGCGCGCGCAGCGCGGCGCGGCCGTGCCCGAAGCCGTCGGCCTTGACGACCGCCATGACCTCCGCGGAGGTCGAGGCGGCGATGCGGCGGGTGTTCGCCGCGATGGCGTCGCCGTCGATCCGGAGGGTGGCAGCAGCTCGCATGCCGTCCACGCTATGGACGGCTGCGGGGCGCGGGCGTCATCCGGCGGGATGATCCACCTGGCGGCGAGGATGATCCTCCGCCGCCTCCGGCTCCGCCGCGGCGGGTCGGCGCGAGATCCACCACCACGCGCCGAAGGCGAGCGCGGCGTAGACCAGCAGCACGATGGTCCAGACGATGAGGTCGGCGACCTCCGTCTCCTCCATCGCGGTCGGCAGCACCAGCAGGCAGAACGCGAACTCCACGAGCAGGAACACCAGCAGCCACGCCCGCTTGGAGGTCTCCCACAGCTCGCGGCCCTCCAGGAAGGTGAGCGGCAGCACCGCGATCGCGGCGGCGGTGAGCCCCTCCACGACGATCGCCGAGAGGGTGTCGCGCGCGAGCGCCCCGCCGAAGTCGCCGATCGCGAGACCCGCGAGCGCCGAGTAGCCGAGCCAGGCCAGCACGGCGAGCACGAGGATCACGGCGAAGCTCGTGACGGTGGCCCCGAGCCGGGCGCGACGACCCGCCGCGAGCAGCTGCACGCCGATGGCGAAGCCGAGGAAGAACCCGGGGGAGAAGTCGAGCAGGCGCGAGATCACGACGCCGATCACGGCCAGCGGGATCGCGGAGAGCTGCACCTCGAACTCCGTCTCGACCCCCCAGAGCCGCCGCGCGATGAGTCCCGTGAGCCGCCCGGCACCCCAGCTGATGACGAGGAACGCGATCGCGAGCGCCAGCAGCATCCGCAGCGAGCTCAGCTCGAAGCCGAACGCCGGGTCTGCGAAGCAGTAGACGAGGCTCAGCAGCACGGCGGCGACGGCGGAGAGGGCGAGCGGGGTGCGCAGGACGCGGTGCACGCCCTCGTCGAAGCGGTCGCGGATACCGTCGAGCCGACGGAGCGCCCGGCCGAGCCGGCCGGGGCTGTTCGCGAGCGCGGCGTCGAGCAGCTGGCTCGGGAGCGCCACGAGCAGCAGCAGCGCGAGAGCGAGCACGCCCGCCGCGATCAGCACGTCGGGCGAGCCGAGGATGCTGCCGAGGGTCGCGATGGCGCTCAGCATGTTGGCGCCCGCCGGCTGCATGCGGTCGAAGGCCGCGTCGGATGCCCCGCCCGCGCCGCCGTCCGTGCCGCCCTCGGCGGCGAGCGGCTCCTCCGCGGTGAGCGCGGGTGCCGAGATGGTGACGGCCTGGCGCACCTCGATCGGCTCGATGCCCTCGCCGGTGAGGATCGCGACGATCTCGTGGGCGCCGGGGGGCGCATCCGCCGGGATGGCCGTCACGAGCTCGAAGGTGCCGTCGTCGGCCACGGGCGCGCTGCCGAGCTCGACGGGGTCGGAGTGCAGCTCCACCATGACGCGCAGCAGGTCCCGCGCCGCCGCGGCGAGCTGCGCCGCGATCGCGGGATCGAGCGCGCCGTCCGTCGGGTCGGCCTTCGGGGCCGGCGCGCGGCTCACCAGGTCGGCCTTGCCCTTCACCGTGACGGTGCTGCCGGGCACCACGACCGGCGGCGTCGTGATCGTCGGTTCGAAGGCCTTCACGATGGTGGACACGAGCTCCTCGCGCTGCGTCGTGTTCGCGGCCGAGGCGGGCGGTGCCGGCGGTGCCGGGGCGACGACGGCCACGGTGGCGCTCGTGGCGATCGCCGAGAGACCGTCGTAGGAGGACTGGGCGGGCACGGCACTCGGCCCGGGATCGGCCACGAACCCGACGGAGCGCGCCTGTGCCGTGTAGCGCTGGGTGCCGGCGGCCGCTCCGGTGAGGCAGTCGCGCGGGGCGCCGGTGCCCGCGACGGTGCAGACGAGCGTGCCCGTGGCCTGATCCCGGACCTCGACGGAGGTGCCGGGTGCCGAGGTGGTCGTCACCCGCACGCGGTTCGCGGCGATGGCCTGCGCGGCGATCGCGGGCGTCGCCGGGATGTAGACGAAGTCGTCGCGCTTCTCGTCGCCGATCTCGTCGGCGGTCGCGGTCGTGTAGACGTTCCAGATGCCGGGAGCGAGGCCGGAGACCGAGCACGAGGTGCTGCCGATCGTCCGGGGGCAGGAGGCGACGACGTCCCCCCAGAGGTAGTCGCCGGCGTTCGTGGCGTCGACGGCGTAGACGTCCACCCGGAGTTCCGCGGTGACGGAGCTCGTGGCCGCGACGTCGAACCCGGCGGTCCGCATCGTGTAGCCGACGACGGGCGGCAGCGGCGAGACGTAGATGAGGTGCTCCGCGTTGAGGTCGTAGGAGACGGTCCCCTGCATGTCGGTGCCCCGGACTCCCATGACCACGACGCCGGCGGGCGGAGTCGGAAGGTCGCAGCTCCAGGAGCCGGCGGCGTCGACGGACGCGGTGCACAGCACGGGGTAGTCATCCGGACTCGGCCCGCCGTCGTTATGCAGCACCTCGACCGTGCCGCCTGCGGGGCCCGCGCCGCTGTAGTGCACGATGTCTCCCTCCGCGAAGAGGGTCTCGTCGGCGGGCGTGACGAGCGAGGCGTCGCCCGTGCCGCCGTACCAGATCGTGATGCTGCTCGTCGGGCCCACGCCGTCCGGGTCGCCGTCGTCGCCGTGCACCACGATCACGTTCTCGCCGAGCCCGAGGCCGACGTCGCAGGCCCAGGCCTCCTCGGTGTAGCTCGGGAGCGAAATCGCGGGGCAGTCGAGGCCCGCGTGCGTGGTGTTCACGACGTGGACGGTGCCGCCGTTCGGCGCACCGCCCCAGTTGATCGTTCCGGCCACGTTCGCCGTCGCGCTCGTCGTCGTGCTGTCGACGAGGGAGCCGTTCGCGGGCGAGGTGATGTCGGGTGCGCCGGGCGCGGCCGAGGCGGGGGTCGCGGTGAGCGCCACGAGGCCGCCCGTGGCGAGGACGACCGCGGCGAGGAACGCCGGTACGCGGCGGCGGGCGGGGGCGGGGCGGAACGCGGACGCAGGGGTCACAGGGCACCTCATCGTGTCGGATTGCGACCGAGTGTACACACTAAACGGATCAAATGATCCGAATTGGGAGCAGGCCGTCGCCTCGGCCTCCACGGGAGACCGCGGTCGGCCGTCAGTCGTGCCGCCGCGCCCGCTGCGAGACCGCGGAGACCGCCTCCTGATCGAGGGCGCGACCGGGCAGCGGGAACGCATCCGGGTCCGTCGAGAGCGAGCGGATCAGCAGCCCGAGCTGGCGGGCCGCCACCACCTCGCGGGCCGGCGAGGGGAACGCCGCCAGCGGGGTGAGCAGGGTCGGGATCATGACGATGTCACCCGCCTCGACATCGGCGCGGAGGGAGCCGTCGGCGTGCGCCTCGGCCACCGTCGTGAGCAGCACGTCGACCCACGACGGCACCTCGGTGAACCCCGGGTCGTGCCGCATGAGCCAGTCGCGCGCCAGGTAGAGCGCCGGATGCGCGATCACGATCCGGCAGGCCGTCTCGATCCCGCGCACGAGCCGGTCCCACGCGGGTGCGTCGGCCCGGAGATCCGCGCCGACCTCGACGTCGAGGCGCTGGCCCGCGAGCGAGAACAGCGCCCGGATGAGGGCGTAGCGGTCCTCGAAGTTGCGGTACAGGGTCGCGATGCCGACCCCCGCATCCTCGGCGATCGTGCGCAGCGAGGCGTCGATGCCGTCGCGCGCGAACCGGGCCTCGGCCGCCGCGAGGATCGCTGCGCGGTTGGCCGCGGCATCCGAGCGCGGGCCGCGCCGGCGTGCGCCGCCGCCCGTGTCATCCGTCACGCGGCGATCCTAAGCCCGGCCCGAACCTCGCGGGGGCGGGTGTCAGATCCAGGCGTTGCCGAGCCAGTAGTGCAGCCGCATGAACCAGATCGGGATCGGGATCCCCGTCCACATCGGCAGGAAGAAGAGCGAGACGAGCACGACGAGGCCGAGGAACACGCCGACCGCCGTCAGGCCGGCCGTGCGCCGCCGCTCCGAATCGGATGCGCGGCCCGCGACGGCCGCGAGCGCCGCGGTGAGCGCGAGCACGAGGAACGGCTCGAAGACGATCGTGTAGAACTGGAAGACCGTGCGGTCGAGGTAGAGCAGCCACGGCAGGTAGCCCGCCGCGATGCCGGTCAGGATGAAGGCGTCCGCCGCGAGCATCCGTCGACCGCGGATGCCGCGCCGCGCGCGCAGGCTCAGCACGAGCCGCACCACGAGGAACCCGAGCGCCGCCGTGCCGCCCCACCAGATGAGCGGGTTGGCGACGTCGAGGATCGCCTCCGCCACCCCGCCGCCGAGGTCCTGATAGTGCATGCTCGTGGGCCGGATCAGGAACAGCCAGGTGAGCGGGTTCGCCTGGTAGCTGTGCGGCGTGTGCAGGCCCACGTGGAAGGAGTAGGCGTCGGCCTGGTAGTGCCACCAGTTCTGGAACCAGTACGGCACCCAGGCGAGCCCGCCGCTCCAGGGCGTGCCGCCACCGTCCTCGATCCAGTGCCGGAAGTAGCCGCCGGAGGTCGTGAACCACCCGGTCCAGCTCGCGAGGTAGACGAGCAGCGCGAGCGGCACGAGCAGCAG
>JASLGG010000020.1 GCA_030150265.1 Protaetiibacter sp. | reverse complement strand
TGGCTGGCGATGGGCGTCACGATCGGCGCGCTCGTCGTCCGCAAGCTGTCCCGCGCCGCCGACCGGCTGACCCCCGGCGGGCTGGCCGAGAGCGCAGTCGCCGCGATCCGCGACCTCGCCGACGCCATCGGCGACTTCGGGGCCGACGTCCGCGCCGCCGCCGCGGAGCGGGAGGCCGAGCTGCGCGCGGGCACGGGGCTGGACGCCCCGCTGCCCACCCGCGACCAGGTGCAGCTGCCCGGGCGCCGGGGAGCGCACGCCGCCGAGTGACCCGCGGGTGACCCAGCCCCCCGCCGCACCCGTCACCCCCATCCACCGGACGAGAAGACCGATGCAGACCGCCGAGATCCGCCGCCGCTTCCTCGAGCACTTCGCCGAGCGCGGCCACACCGTCGTCCCCAGCGCGTCGCTGGTGTCCCCCGACCCGTCGCTGCTGTTCACCGTGGCCGGGATGGTGCCGTTCATCCCGTACCTGACCGGCCGCGAGCCGGCGCCGTTCCCGCGGGCCACCAGCGTGCAGAAGTGCGTGCGCACCCTCGACATCGAGGAGGTCGGCAAGACCACGCGGCACGGCACGTTCTTCCAGATGAACGGCAACTTCTCCTTCGGCGACTACTTCAAGGAGGGCGCTATCTCCTACGCCTGGGAGCTGCTCACCAGCTCCGAGGCGGACGGCGGCCTCGGCTTCCAGGAGCGCGACCTCTGGGTCACGGTCTACGAGGACGACGACGAGGCGATCGAGCTGTGGAAGCGGATCGCGGGCCTGCCCGAGAACCGCATCCAGCGTCTCGGCAAGGCCGACAACTACTGGCACACTGGCCAGCCGGGCCCCGGCGGCCCCTGCTCGGAGATCTACTTCGACCGCGGCCCGCAGTTCGGGCCGGACGGCGGCCCCGCGGCCGACGACACGCGCTATCTCGAGATCTGGAACCTCGTGTTCATGCAGCACCTCCTCAAGGACGTGCGCTCGAAGGTCGACTTCGACATCGCGGGCGACCTGCCGCGCAAGAACATCGACACCGGCATGGGCATGGAGCGCGTGGCGTTCCTCAAGCAGGGCGTCGACAACATGTACGAGATCGACCAGGTGCGCCCGGTGCTCGACCTGGCCGCGACGCTCTCGGGCCGCCGCTACGGAGCCGACCACGACGACGACGTGCGGATGCGCGTCATCGCCGACCACGTGCGCTCGAGCCTCATGCTCATGACCGACGGCGTCGCGCCGTCGAACGAGGGCCGTGGCTACATCCTGCGTCGCCTCATGCGGCGCGTGGTGCGCGCGATGCGCCTGCTGGGCGTCGACGCGCCGAGCTTCGCCGAGCTCTTCGACGCCTCGCGGCTCGCGATGCGCGACGCCTACCCGGAGGTCGACGCCGAGTACGAGCGCACCTCGCGGCTCGCGCTCGGCGAGGAGGAGACCTTCCTGCGCACGCTCGCATCCGGCACCACGATCCTCGACGTCGCCGTGGCGGACACCAAGACGGCGGGGGAGGCAGCGCTCTCGGGCGACACCGCGTTCCTGCTGCACGACACCTTCGGCTTCCCGATCGACCTCACCCTCGAGATCGCGGAGGAGGCGGGGCTCTCGGTCGACCGCACCGCGTTCGACGCGCTCATGGCCGATCAGCGCTCGCGCGCGAAGGCGGATGCGAAGGCCAAGAAGGCGGGCCGGGCCGACCTCTCGGTGTACTCCGAGTTCCGCGCGCAGGGCGAGACGGTGTTCACCGGCTACGACTACCTGCAGACGGACTCGCGCGTGCTCGGCCTCATCGCCGACGGCATCCCGGTGCCGAAGGCGGTCGCGGGCGACGTGGTCGAGGCGATCCTCGCGGAGACCTCGCTGTACGCGGAGTCCGGCGGCCAGGCGGCCGACAAGGGCTCGATCGTGGGCGACGGCTTCGAGCTCGAGGTGCTCGACGTGCAGCGACCGGTCAAGGGGCTCGTGAGCCACACGGTGCGCGTGCGCTCGGGCGAGGTGGCGGTCGACGATGCGGCGACGACCGTGGTGGACCGCGAGTACCGTCATTCCGCGGCGCAGGCGCACTCGGCGACGCACCTCGTCCACGCGGCCCTCCGGCAGACGCTGGGGCAGGAGGCGCACCAGTCCGGGTCCTTCAACAAGGCGGGCTACATGCGCCTCGACTTCTCGTGGAACCAGGCGCTGAGCCCGGCGACGCGCAGCGAGATCGAGGAGATCGCCAACAACGCCGTGCGCGACAACCTCGAGGTCGTGACGCGCGTGCTCTCGCTCGACGAGGCGAAGAAGGCCGGCGCGATGGCGCTCTTCGGGGAGAAGTACGGCGACACGGTGCGGATGGTCGACATCGGCGGCCCCTGGTCGCGCGAGCTGTGCGCGGGCACCCATGTGCGCACCTCGGCGGAGGTCGGCCTCGTGAACCTCGTGTCGGAGTCGAGCGTCGGCTCGGCGAACCGGCGCGTGGAGGCGCTCGTGGGCCTCGATGCCTTCCGCGACCTCGCGGCCGAGCGCGCGATCGTCGCCCAGCTCACCTCGAGCCTCAAGACGCCGCGCGAGCAGCTGCCGGACCGGATCGCGGACCTGGTGGCGCAGCTCAAGGCGGCGGAGAAGAAGATCGCGGCGTTCGAGGCCTCGAAGCTCGCCGACCGCGTGCCGGAGCTCGCCGGCAAGGCGGTGCGCACGGGCTCGGTGCTGGCAGTCGTCGAGGATCTCGGCGAGCTCGCCTCGGCCGACGAGCTGCGCAGCCTCGTGACCTCGGTGCGCGAGCGCCTGCGGGCGGAGGCGGCGGTCGTCGCCCTCGCGGCGCGCGTCGGCGGCAAGCCCTCGGTCATCGTGGCGACCACGGAGGCCGCGCGCGCGGCGGGTGTCGCGGCCGGCCCGCTCGCCAAGGGCGCGGCGGCGGTGCTCGGCGGCGGCGGCGGCGGCAAGGACGACATGGCGCAGGGCGGTGGCAGCGACGTCTCGGCACTGCCTGCCGCGCTGCAGGGCGTCCGCGCCGCGCTCGGCGGCTGATGCGCCGCGGCGTCCGCATCGGCGTCGACGTGGGCCGGGCCCGCGTGGGCGTGGCCCGCTGCGACCCCGAGGGACTGCTCGCGACCCCCGTCGAGACGCTCGCGCGCGACGAGCGCACGGTGACGGCGGTGCTCGCGCACGCGGTCGAGCTCGAGGCGGTGGAGATCGTCGTGGGGCTGCCGCTCTCGCTCAGCGGGGGAGACACGGCGTCGACGACCGACGCGCGAGAGGTCGCCGCGGAGCTGGCCGCGGCATCCGAGGTTCCGGTGCGGCTCGTCGACGAGCGGCTCAGCACCGTGACGGCGCAGCGCCAGCTGCAGGCGGGCGGCAGGAAGGCGAAGGGCTCGCGGTCGATCGTCGACCAGGTCGCCGCTGTTATCATCCTTCAGAACGCCCTCGATTCCGAGCGGATGTCGGATCGTCCCCCCGGATCCGTCGTCCCCCGCACGAAAGACCGTGACCGTGGCCTCTGACCCGAGCTGGGACGACATCTTCGGCCCGGCATCCGTATCGCCCATGACCGCCGATGGGGACCCGGGCGCCCAGCCTGCGTCCCGGCGTGCGCTCCGCGAGGCCGAGGGCGGACGCCGCTCCGGCGCCCCGCGCGAGCCCGGTGCCCCGCGCAAGCGTCGTCGCGGACGCGGCCCGTGGGGCTGGATCATCGCGCTCGTCGTGGTGCTCGGCCTGCTGGTCGGCGGAGGTGTCTACGTCTGGAACACCTACGGCGAGAAGATCCAGGCCGTGCTCGGCATCGCGCCGCCCATCGACTACTCGGGGACCGGCAACGGCGAGGAGGTGACGGTCGTCATCGAGTCGGGCGACATCGGATCCGATGTCGCCACCAAGCTCGAGAAGGCGGGCGTCACGATGACCTTCGACGCCTTCTACCAGTTGCTGCTCAAGCATCCCGAGGTGCAGTTCGAGCCGGGCAACTACCGGCTGCAGAAGCAGATGAGCGCGGAGGCCGCCCTCGCGGCGCTCCAGGACCCGGCCAACAAGATCGTCAACCAGGTGACGATCCCGGAGGGCGTGGCGGCGCCGAGCGCGCTCGAGCTCATCGCCTCGGCGACCGACATCCCGCTCGAGGAGCTGCAGGCCCAGGCGGCCGACTACACGCAGTTCGGCATCCCCGGGAGCGCGCCGAGCATCGAGGGTTTCCTGTTCCCGGCGACGTACACCTTCGACCCGGGCACGACCGCGCACGACGCGATCGCGATGCTCGTGAACACGATGTTCGAGAAGCTCGACGCGGCCGGCGTCGCGCCCGACCAGCGGCTCATGGTGCTCACCAAGGCCTCGATCGTGCAGCGCGAGTCGGGGCCCAACGTCGAGGACATGGCGAAGATCGCCCGCGTGTTCCAGAACCGCCTCGACCGCGGCATGAACCTGCAGTCGGATGCCACGGTCGCCTACGGCACCGGCAACACCCACACGGTGTGGACCACGCCGGAGGAGCGCGCGGACGCCTCGAACCCCTACAACACCTACGCGAACCCGGGCCTCCCGATCGGCCCGATCGGCCTGCCGGGGCTCGACGCGATCGACGCGGTGCTGCATCCCGCCGAGGGCTCGTGGCTGTACTTCGTGCCCGTGAACCTCAAGACGGGGGAGACCGTGTTCTCGAACACGCTCGCCGAGCACAACCGCGCCGTGGCGCAGCTGCAGGCGTGGTGCAAGGCGAGCGACGAGAACGCCGCCTACTGCGCCTGAGACATCCGTCGGAGGAGGAACGTGCCTGAGACGCGCCTCGCGGTGCTCGGCTCGCCGATCGCCCATTCCCGCTCGCCCGAGATCCATCTCGCGGCCTACCGCGTGCTGGGGCTCGACTGGCGGTACGAGCGCCACGAGGTCGACGACGCGGGACTCGCGGGCTTCCTCGCAACGCTCGGACCCGGATGGCGCGGGCTCTCGCTCACGATGCCGCTCAAGCGCCGGGTCGCCGAGCTCGTTCCCGAGATCGACCCGGTCGCGCGCGAGACACGGCAGGGCAACACGATCCTGCTGCGCGACGGGGTGCCGATCCGCGCCTTCAACACCGACGTGCACGGCATCGTCGCGGCATTCGCCGGCGCGGGCGTGCGGGGCGCCGAGCGGGCGACGGTGCTCGGCGGGGGCGCCACGGCCGAGAGCGCGGTGCGGGCGCTCCGCGAGCTGGGCGCCGAGGTCACGGTCGCGGTGCGCGACGTCGCCAAGGTCGTCGCCTCGGGCGCCTTCGGCCCGGAGACGCGCGTGATCGCCCTCGGGGAGGAGGCCGACGCGGCGCTGGCGGCGAGCGACGCGGTCGTGAGCACGATCCCGCCGAGGGCCGAGTTCCCGGTGCGCCTCGCGCGGCGCTCCGACGCCCCGACCCTTCTCGACGTCGCCTACGCGCCGTGGCCCACGCCGCTCGCCGCGGCGTGGACGGATGCCGGGGGTCGCGTCGTGCACGGCCTCGAGATGCTGCTGCACCAGGCCGTGCACCAGATCCGGATCTTCGTGGCAGGCGACCCCGCGATCCCGCTGCCCGACGAGGAGGCGGTCATCCGGGCGATGCGCTCCGCTGTGGAATGATCGGAGGCATGCTGCGTTGGTTGACGGCCGGTGAGTCGCATGGACCCGAGCTGGTCGCGATCCTCGAGGGGATGCCCGCCGACGTGCCGATCCTCCCGGAGCAGATCCAGGCCGATCTGCAGCGTCGCACGCTCGGCTACGGCCGCGGCGCGCGCATGAAGTTCGAGCAGGACGAGCTCACGATCTCGGGCGGCATCCGCTTCGGACGCACGATCGGCAGCCCCGTCGCCCTGCGGATCGGCAACACCGAGTGGCCGCGCTGGGTCGACGTCATGTCGGCGACCCCGGTCGACCTCGAGACCCTGCCGAAGGGCCGTGGAGCCGCGCTCACCCGCCCGCGTCCCGGGCACGCCGACCTCGTGGGCATGCAGAAGTACGACTTCCCCGAGGCGCGCAACGTGCTCGAGCGCGCGAGCGCCCGCGAGACCGCGGCGCGCGTGGCGCTCGGCGCCGTCGCCCGCGCCTTCCTCGGCGAGCTCGGCATCCGGCTCGTCTCGCACACGCTCGCGATCGAGACGGTGCGCGTTCCCGAGGGGGCGGCCCTGCCGACGCCCGACGACGTGGCCGCTCTCGACGCCGACCCGCTGCGCTGCTTCGACAAGGCGACCTCGGACGCCATGGTCGCCCGCATCGACCGCGCCCACGACGACGGCGACACGCTCGGCGGCGTCGTCGAGGTGCTCGCCTACGGCGTGCCGCCCGGGCTCGGCAGCTACGTGCACTGGGACCGTCGCCTCGACGCGCAGCTCGCGGCGGCGCTCATGGGCATCCAGGCCATCAAGGGCGTCGAGGTCGGCGACGGCTTCGAGACGACGCGGCGCCCGGGCTCCGCGGCGCACGACGAGCTCGTGACCGAGGGGGGCGTCATCCGCCGCGAGTCCGACAAGGCGGGCGGCACCGAGGGCGGCATGTCGACCGGCACGATCCTGCGGGTGCGCGCCGGCATGAAGCCGATCGCCACCGTGCCGCACGCGCTCCGCACGGTGGATGTCGCGACCGGCGAGGCGGCGCAGGCGCACCACCAGCGCTCCGACGTGTGCGCGGTGCCCGCGTCGGGCGTGGTCGCCGAGGCGATGGTCGCGCTCGTGCTCGCGAACGCGGTGCTCGAGAAGTTCGGCGGCGACTCGGTCGGCGAGACGCGGCGCAACCTCGAGGCCTACCTCGCCGCGATCCCCGACGCGCTGCGCACCGACGTCGTCACCGCATGAGCGGCCCGCTCGTCGTCTTCGTCGGCCCCATGGGCTCCGGCAAGACGCGCCTCGGCAAGCGCGTGGCGCGGGCGCTGGGCGCGCCCTTCACCGATACCGACAAGGTGATCGTGGCCGAGCACGGGCCGATCGCGGCGATCTTCGACGAGCACGGCGAGTCCCGTTTCCGGGCCCTCGAGCGTGCGGCGGTGCACGAGGCGCTCACCCGGGAGGGCGTGGTGTCGCTCGGCGGGGGTGCGATCCTCGACGCCGACACCCGGGCCGAGCTCGCCGCTCTGCCGGTCGTGTCGCTCGGCATCAGCGCGGATGCGGTCGCGGAGCGCCTCGGCGACGGCAAGCGGCCTCTCGTGCGCGGCGGCATCGCCGACTGGCAGCGCATCTACGACGCCCGCCGCGAGCTCTACGCGGAGGTCGCAGGGCTGACCCTCGACACCTCCCACCGGCCCTTCGAGGCACTCGTCGGCGAGGTGCTCGCCTGGCTGGAGACACGATGAACGACGACATCACCCGCATCCCCGTGGCGGGCACCGACGGCATGAGGGACTACGAGGTGCTCGTGGGCCGCGGGCTGTTCGCGCGGGTGGCCGAGCAGCTCCCGCCCCACGCGACGAAGGTGCTCGTGGTGCACGCGCCGCCGCTCGCCGCACGCGCCGAGCAGCTCCGCGAGCAGCTCGCGGACCGCTACGAGGTGCTGCTCGCCGAGGTGCCGGATGCCGAGGGCGCCAAGCGCGTCGAGGTCGCGGCGTTCTGCTGGCAGATCATGGGCCAGACCGACTTCACGCGCAGTGACGCCGTCATCGGCCTCGGCGGGGGAGCGACCACCGACCTCGCGGGCTTCGTGGCCGCGACCTGGCTGCGCGGCGTCCAGATCGTGCAGGTGCCGACGACGGTGCTCGCGATGGTGGATGCGGCGGTCGGCGGCAAGACCGGCATCAACACGGCGGAGGGCAAGAACCTCGTCGGCGCGTTCTGGGCGCCGCGGGCCGTCGTGTGCGACCTCGAGCTGCTCGAGGGGCTCTCGCGCAACGAGATCCTCGCGGGCTACGCCGAGGTGGTCAAGGCGGGCTTCATCGCCGAGCCCGAGATCCTCGAGATCGTGGAGGCGGATCCGGCCCGGGCGACCGACCCGGCCACGCCCGAGTTCCGGCGGGCGATCGAGCTCGCCATCGCCATGAAGGCGCGCGTGGTGGGGCAGGACTTCACCGAGCAGGGACTCCGCGAGATCCTGAACTACGGGCACACCCTCGGCCACGCGATCGAACACGCCGAGCGCTACCAGTGGCGGCACGGCGCCGCGATCTCGATCGGCATGATGTACGCCGCCGAGCTCTCGCGGCTCACCCGTCACCTCTCCGACGCCGCGGTCGACCGGCACCGCCGCATCCTCGACTCGCTCGACCTGCCGACGACCTACCCGGAGGGCCGCTGGCCCACGCTGCTGGCCACGATGCGGCGCGACAAGAAGGCGCGCGGCGCGCTCATGCGCTTCATCGTGCTCGACGACATCGGGCGGCCGACCGTGCTGCAGGGGCCCGACGAGTCGCTGCTGTTCTCGGCCTACCAGGAGATCGCTGGATAGGCTCGTGCACATGTCGCGCGTGATGGTGCTCAACGGTCCGAATCTCGGCAGGCTCGGCAGCCGCGAGCCCGACGTCTACGGCGATCAGGACCTCTCGGCGCTGCGCGTGCGGCTCGTCGAGGAGGCCGGGGAGCACGTCGAGATCGACCTGCGGCAGACGGACGACGAGGCGGAGCTGGTGCGCTGGCTGCACGAGGCCGTCGACGCGCGCACCCCGGTCATCCTGAACCCCGCGGCCTTCACGCACTACAGCTACGCGCTGCGGGATGCCGCGGCGCTCGTGACCAAGGCCGGGATCCCGCTCGTCGAGGTGCACATCTCCAACCCGCACGCCCGGGAGGAGTTCCGCCACCGCAGCGTGGTCTCCGGGGTCGCGACGGGCGTCATCGCGGGCTTCGGCTTCGACTCCTACCTGCTCGCGCTCGACGCCATCCGCCGCACCGCGTAGGCGGACGCCGCCCCGCGCGATCGTTACACTCGTACGGGCGCATCCGCCCTCATCCACCGGAACGGAACACACGACACACATGGCCACGACGAACGACATCAAGAACGGCAGCGTCCTCAACATCGAGGGGCAGCTCTGGAGCATCGTCGAGTTCCAGCACGTCAAGCCCGGCAAGGGCGGCGCGTTCGTGCGCACCAAGATGAAGAACGTGCGCTCGGGCAAGACCGTGGACCGCACCTTCAACGCGGGCACCAAGGTCGACTTCGCCACCGTCGACCGCCGCGACTTCCAGTACCTCTACCGTGACGGCGACGGCTTCGTCTTCATGGACACCGACGACTACGACCAGATCACGGTCCCCGCCGCCACCGTCGGCGACGCCGCGAACTTCATGCTCGAGAACCAGGCCGTGCAGATCGCCCTGCACGAGGGCGAGCCGCTCTACGTCGAGCTCCCCGCCTCGGTCGTGCTCGAGATCACCTACACCGAGCCGGGCCTGCAGGGCGACCGTTCGAGCGCGGGCACGAAGCCCGCCACGGTCGAGACCGGCTACGAGATCCAGGTGCCGCTGTTCCTCGAGACCGGCACCAAGGTCAAGGTCGACACCCGCTCGGGTGACTACCTCGGCCGCGTCTGAGCCGCGGTGAGCGCACGCACCAAGGCCCGCAAGCGGGCGATCGACGTCCTGTACGGCACCGATCTGCGCGAGCGTCCCATCGCGGACGCACTCGTGGAGGAGGAGCGCCGCGCGGCCGGCCAGCCGGCTCGCGAGGCGTCGTGGCGCTACGCCCGGGAGATCGTGACGGGCGTCGACGAGCACCGCGGCGAGCTCGACGACGCCATCCTGGCCCACGCGCACGGGTGGACGCTCGACCGGATGCCGGTCGTCGACCGCGCGATCATCCGGGTCGCCGCGTGGGAGATCCTCTTCAACGAGGAGGTCCCGGATGCGGTGGCGATCTCGGAGGCCGTGCAGCTCGCGGGCGAGCTCAGCACCGAGGAGTCGGGCGGTTTCGTGAACGGGGTGCTCTCGGCCATCTCCCGAGGGCGCGACGCCTGATTCCTCTCACGGTATGGGACGGACTTCCCATGATGTGGAGAACCCCGAGGGCCGTGGCTACGCTGGCCGCATGACGGGGTCTCTCGACGACGAGTCGATCATCGGGGCGGTCCGGGCGCACCTGGCGGACGGCCTGCGCACGATGGAGTTCGTGAACGCGCATCCGGAGCTCGCCCATCGCGAGGTCGCGTGCGCGGCGCATCTCGCCGAGGTGCTCGAGGCCGCGGGCTACCGCGTCGAGCGTGGCGTCGCCGACATGCCGACGGCGTTCACCGCGGAGCTCGAGGGCGCCCACCCAGGCGCCACGGTGGGGATCATCGCGATGTACGACGCGGTCCCCGTCGTCGGCGCCGACGGCGAGCCGGTCCCCACCCACGCGTGCGGGCATGGCCCCATCGCGGGCGGCGTGGTCGCGATGGCGCTCGCGCTGGCCGACCTCCGCGCCGAGCTGCGGGGGCGCATCCGCGTCGTCGGATGTCCGGCCGACGAGATCCACGCGCCCGAGACCCGGCGCCGCGGCGGGGGCAAGGCGATCTCGGCCGCGGCGGGACTCTGGGACGACGTGGACGTCGCGCTCTACACGCATCCCGAGTTCATCGACACCGTCTCGACGCGCTCGCTGTGGATGCAGCGGCAGCGGGTGCGTCTGCACGGCACGCGCACCCTGCGGAACGGCCCCGTGCCCGCGCCTCTCGAGCTGCTCCACGCCGTCTCCCGGCACGTGGCGGACGCCGACCCCTCGCGCGTGATGCTCGAGCGCCTGGTGATCGACGGCGATGTGGAGGAGGGGACGGGCCTGTTCGCGGATGCGACCTTCCTGCTGTTCGCCGACGAGGAGCACGAGCTGGAGGCGGCGATCGGAGAGCTGAAGGCCGCGCTGCCGGCCGGCGAGTGGAGCGAGACCCCGCGGGTCGCGGGCGTCCGCGCGGACGAGGAGGTGACGGCCCTCGTGAAGGAGTGCTTCCTCGTCGTGGGCCGCGACTTCGTCGACGAGCCGCCCGCGCTGCCCTTCGCGACCGACTTCGGGAACATCTCGCACCGGGCGCCCGCCGCACTCATCGGCATCGGGCGCGAGGGAGGATGGGGCTTCCACACCGCGCTCGGCGCCGAGCAGTTCCAGGGCGAGGAGGGTCGGGCGTTCGTGCAGCCGTACGGCGAGATCATGGCGCTGGCCGCCGTGCGCGCGGGGAGCCGGGGACGCCGATGAGCCCTCGATGACGTTCCGTGACGGCGTGTTGCGATGCGTGACGGCCGGAATTGAGGCACCGGCCCGATCTTCGTAACGTCGCACGGGTGCCCGCCACCTCCACCACGACAGCCGCCCTTCCGGTCGAGCTGCGCGGCGTGGCACGCGTCTTCCCCGACGGCGACACGGAACGGGTCGTGCTGCGCGACGTCGACCTCGGCATCCGCGCGGGCGAGATCGTCGCGCTGCTCGGTCCCTCGGGCTGCGGCAAGTCGACGCTGCTGCGGCTCGTCGCGGGTCTCGACCGACCGGATGCCGGGTCGGTCACGATCGGCGGCTCGCCCGTCGCCGTGGTCGACCAGCGCAGCGCCGTCGCGTTCCAGGAGCCGCGGCTGCTGCCCTGGCGCGCCCTCGAGCGGAACGTCGAGCTCGGCCTCCCGCGGGGCACCGCCCGCGCCGAGGGCCGAGCGCGTGTGGCGGAGCTGCTGCGGCTCGTGCAGCTCGACCACGCCCGCACCCTGCGCCCGCGCCAGGTCTCCGGCGGCATGGCGCAGCGCGCCTCGCTGGCCCGTGCGCTCGCCCGCAACCCCGGCGTGCTGCTGCTCGACGAGCCCTTCGGCGCGCTCGATGCCCTGACCCGCCTCACGATGCAGGATCTGCTGCTCGACATCCACTCTGCGGAGCCCGCGACCATCATCCTGGTCACCCACGACGTGGACGAGGCGCTCCAGCTCTCCGACCGGATCGTGCTGCTCGGCGCGGATGCCACGGGGCCCGGGGCGACGATCCGCCGGGTGCTCGAGGTGGGCCGTACCCGGCCCCGCGATCGCGGCGACGCGCAGCTCGCCGTGCTGCGAGCGGAGCTGCTCGCCCTGCTCGGCGTCGAGAACCACCACCCCGAGGACTACATCACCCAGGCCGTCAAGGCGCAGCTCGCGAAGCGCGCGAACGACTGATCCGCATCTCTGCACCCGCCACATCCACAGCACAGCAAGGACCGATACCCATGAAGAAGAGCATCCTGGCCGCCGCCGCGGCCGCCACCACCGTCGCGCTCGCGCTGAGCGGCTGCGCGGGCGAGAACGCTGCACCCGAGCCGGCCGGCGACGGGGGAGGCTGGAGCGCATCGACGCTCGACATCGACTTCGCGACCTACAACCCGCTGAGCCTCATCATCAAGGACCAGGGCTGGCTCGAGCAGACCCTCGGCGACGCGGTCACGGTCACCTGGACCCAGTCGCTCGGCTCGAACAAGGCGAACGAGGGGCTTCG
Organism: Protaetiibacter sp.; assembly: GCA_030150265.1. Taxonomy (GTDB): domain Bacteria; phylum Actinomycetota; class Actinomycetes; order Actinomycetales; family Microbacteriaceae; genus Homoserinibacter. The sequence continues at coordinate 72,305 of JASLGG010000020.1, read as the reverse complement.
CGCGGGCGCCCTCGACGTCGGCTCGACCGCCGGCTCGGCGGCGCTGCTCGCACGCTCCAACGGCTCGCCCATCCGCACGATCGACATCTACACGCAGCCGGAGTGGTCGGCCCTCGCGACGCTGCCCGGCAGCGGCATCGAGTCGGTCGCGGACCTCCGCGGCAAGACCGTCGCCGTGACCGTCGGCACCGATCCCTACTTCTTCCTGCTGCAGGCGCTCGACGAGGCGGGCGTCGACCCGTCCGAGGTGCAGATCCAGAACCTCCAGCACGCCGACGGCGGCGCGGCGCTCGTCAACGGCACCGTCGACGCGTGGTCGGGGCTCGACCCGATGATGGCGGCGCACGAGCTGAACGACGGCGTCGAGCTGTTCTACCGGAACATCGATTTCAACACCTACGGCTTCCTCAACGCCACCGAGGACTTCGTCACGAACCACGCCGACCTGGTGCAGCTCGTGGTGGACGCCTATGAGAAGGCCCGCGCCTGGGCGCTCGAGCACCCGCAGGAGACGGCCGCGCTGCTGGCCGAGGCCGCCGGCATCGACCCCGCGGTCGCCGACAAGGTGCTGACCGAGCGCACCGTGATCGACCTCGACTCCGTGCCGGGCGCCGCCCAGCTCGCGGTCCTGAAGATCGTGGCGCCGATCCAGGTCGCCAACGGCGACATCGCGAGCAAGGACGCGGCCGACCAGGCGCTTGCGACGCTTCTGCTCCCGGACTTCGCGAAGAAGGCCGACCCGAGCCGGGTGGGCTGACGCGATGGCGGCCTCTCCGTATCTGACGGGCGACAGCGTGGTCCGCGGCGGCGTCGCGGGTCCCACGGCGGACCCGTTCGTCACCGGGGAGGCCGCCTCGCTCGCAGCGAGCGATCTCGGCTCGAGCGCCGTCGAACGGCCGCGCTCCGCATCCGGATGGCGCTGGCTGCTCGGCGCGATCCTGCCGGTCGCGCTCTTCGCCGTCTGGTGGCTCGCCTCGCACCTCGCCTGGGTGCCGGTGTTCAAGCTGCCGACCCCGGAGTCGGTGCTCACCGCGGCCGTCGACCTCGCCGAACGCGGCGTGCTGTGGCAGTACATCGGCATCTCGACCCAGCGCGTCTTCCTGGGCTTCGCGATCGGATCGGTCATCGGCCTCGCGCTCGGATCGCTCGTGGGCCTGTCCCGCCTCGCGGACTCCTTCCTCGCCCCGACGATCGGGGCGGCGCGCGCGGTTCCCTCGCTCGCCTGGGTGCCGCTGCTCATCCTGTACCTCGGCTTCGGCGAGGACTCGAAGGTCACCCTCGTCGTGATCGGCGCCCTGTTCCCCGTCTACACGACGGTCGCGGGCGCGCTCCGGCACGTCGATCCGCACCTCGTGGAGTTCGGCCGTGCCTACGGCTATCACGGCGCGAGGCTGCTCGCGACGGTTCAGCTGCCGGCCGTCGTGCCGGCGATCGTCTCGGGCCTGCGGCTCGCACTCGCGCAGGCCTGGCTGTTCCTGGTGGCCGCGGAGCTCGTGGGGTCCACGATGGGCCTCGGCTTCCTGCTCGTCGAGTCGCAGAACAACGGGCGCATCGACCGCCTGTTCCTCGCGATCATCGTGCTCGCGGTGCTCGGCAAGGCCTCCGACACGCTCGTGGGGCTGCTCGAGAGGTGGCTCCTCCGACGCTGGGGCTGAACCGTCCGGAGGAGCCGCCCGCTCAGCGGTGCGCGGGGCGCGTGCGGCTGAAGGCAGCGACCACCAGCAGGCCCGCGATGAGCACGACGTTCTTGGCGATGAACTCGCCGACGACCGTGAGCGCGAGCGGGTTGCCGCCCTCGAAGGTCAGCGCGGGGTGCACGAGGAACACCGCGAAGGTGCCGAGCAGGTGCAGCACCTGCGCCGCGGCGATCCACGGCACGAGCACGCCCACGGCGAGCAGCAGGCCGACGACGACCTCGAAGACGCCCATCGCCACGACCGCCTGCGTGGCCGGCAGGAACGGCAGCATCGACGCGACGAGATCGCTCACCGGGCTGAGGCCGGCGATCTTGAGCGCGCCGAAGGCGACGTAGACGAAGGCGAGCGCGAGGCGCAGCACCGGGATGCCGATGCGCGCGAGCACGTCGAGCACGCGCTGCTCGGTGCGCAGCACCCAGGCGAGCGCGGCGGGGATGCCCGCCGCGGGTCGTGCGGGCATCGCGGCGCGGCGACCGGATCGCGGGGCATCGGCCTCGACGGGACGGGTGGTGGTGGTCATGGTTCGCTCCAGGGGTGGGGAGGTGGGAGGTGGTGGTGCCTATCCACGCTCGCGGTCCCGCGGCCCGGGGTCCCAGGGGCAGCCGTCCTCGATCCGCGGACGCGCCGCCGGGACGGCATCCGGGACACCCGCTATGCTCGAGACGAACAGACGTCCTTTAAGTCCGTCCCGAGAGGCGGGGAAGGGGGTCAGGATGCCGGCACGTGTCGTGCTGCAGCAGGCTGACATTCAGCGCGCTCTGACGCGCATCGCCCACGAGATCCTCGAGTCCAACCGCGGCGGCTCGGATCTCGTCCTCCTCGGCATCCCCACGCGCGGCGTCATGCTCGCGGAGCGGGTCGCCCGCAACCTCGAGGCTCTCGAGCCCGGTGCCGGCGCGGTGGGCGCGCTCGACGTGACCATGTACCGCGACGACCTCGACCGGCATCCGACCCGCACCCCCAGTCCGACGCGTCTGCCCGCGGGCGGGATCGACGGCAAGACCGTCGTGCTCGTCGACGACGTGCTCTACTCGGGGCGCACGATCCGGGCCGCGCTCGACGCGATCGGCGACCTCGGCCGGCCGCGCGCGGTGCGGCTCGCCGTGCTCGTCGACCGGGGCCACCGGGAGCTGCCGATCCGGGCCGACTTCGTGGGCAAGAACCTGCCGACGGCGGCCGCCGAGCGCATCTACGTGCGGCTCGCCGAGATCGACGGCGAGGACGCCGTCGCGATCGACGGGGGAGCGGCATGAGGCACCTGCTGACGACGGTCGGACTCGGCCACGACGAGGCCGTCGCGATCCTCGACCTCGCGGAGGACATGGCGGATGTCGCCACCCGCGCGGTGCCGAAGCTCCCGACCCTGCGCGGTCGCACGGTGGCCAACCTCTTCTTCGAGGACTCCACCCGCACGCGGCTGAGCTTCGAGGCCGCCGCGAAGCGGCTCTCCGCGGATGTCATCACCTTCAGCGCGAAGGGCTCGAGCGTGTCGAAGGGCGAGAGCCTCAAGGACACCGCGCAGACGGTCGCCGCGATGGGCATCGACGTGGTGGTGCTGCGGCACTCTGCCTCGGGCGCCGCCGAGACGCTCGCCGCATCCGGCTGGATCGACGCGGCGGTCGTCAATGCGGGCGACGGCACGCATCAGCATCCGACGCAGGCGCTGCTCGACGCCTACACGCTGCGCAAGACGCTGCACGGCGAGGCCTCACGCGGGCACGATCTCGACGGCGTCAGGGTGACGATCGTCGGCGACATCCTGCACTCCCGGGTGGCGCGGTCGAACGTGTGGCTGCTCGCGGCGCTCGGGGCGCGCGTTCATCTCGTGGGACCGCGCACGCTCCTCCCGGCGGGGGTCGAGGAGTGGCCGGTGACGGTCGGAACCGACCTCGACGCCGCGATCGCGGAGGCGCCGGACGCCGTCATGATGCTGCGCGTCCAGCAGGAGCGCATGCACGCCGCCTTCTTCCCGCACGAGCGGGAGTACGCGACCGAGTGGGGCCTCGACGATGTCCGGTTCCGCGCCCTCGCGGCGGATACGATGGTCATGCACCCCGGACCCATGAACCGCGGGCTCGAGATCGCGGCGCGGGCCGCCGACTCGCCCCGGTCGGTCGTGCTCGACCAGGTCGCGAACGGGGTGTCGATACGGATGGCGGTGCTCTACCTCGTGCTCTCAGGTGCTGATCCGCGGGAGGTCGCGGCGTGACGATCCTCATCCGCGGTGCCCGGCTCGAGGGCGACGCCGCGACCGACATCCTGATCGACGGCGGCGTGGTCGCCGAGCGCGGCACCGGCCTGTCGCGGGCGGGCGCGACCGTGATCGACGCCGACGGGCTCGTCGCGCTCCCCGGCCTCGTCGACCTGCACACGCATCTGCGCGAGCCCGGCTTCGAGCAGAGCGAGACGGTGCTCACCGGCACGCGTGCCGCCGCCGCGGGCGGCTTCACGGCGGTGCACGCGATGGCCAACACCTCGCCCGTGGCCGACACCGCGGGCGTCGTCGAGCAGGTCGCGTCGCTCGGCGCCCAGCATGGCTACGCGACGGTACGTCCGATCGGCGCGGTGACGGCCGGGCTCGCGGGCGAGCGGCTGTCGGAGATCGGCGCGATGGCGCGTTCGCGCGCCGCCGTGCGCGTCTTCAGCGACGACGGCAGGTGCGTGCATGACGCCCTGCTCATGCGCCGCGCGCTCGAGTACGTGGCGACCTTCGACGGCGTCGTCGCGCAGCACGCGCAGGAGCCGCGTCTCACGGAGGACGCCCAGATGAACGAGGGCGCGCTCAGCTCGCGCCTCGGCCTCGCGGGCTGGCCCGCCGTCGCCGAGGAGTCGATCATCGCGCGCGACGTGCTGCTCGCCGACGCCGTGGGCGCGCGCCTGCACATCTGCCACCTCTCGACGGCCGGCAGCGTCGAGGTGGTGCGCTGGGCGAAGGCGCGCGGCATCCGGGTGACCGCCGAGGTCACGCCGCACCACCTGCTGCTCACCGAGCAGCTGGTCGATGCGGCGGATGCGCCCTACCTGCCGCGCTACGACGCCCGGTTCAAGGTCAACCCTCCGCTGCGCCGCGACGAGGACGTGCAGGCGCTCCGCGCGGCCCTCGCCGACGGCACGATCGACATCGTGGCGACCGACCACGCACCGCATCCGATCGAGAGCAAGGAGTGCGCCTGGCAGGAGGCGTCGTTCGGCATGGTCGGACTCGAGAGCGCGCTGTCGGTCGTGCAGGCCGCGATGGTCGACACGGGCCTCATCGCCTGGCCCGATGTCGCGCGCGTGCTCTCCCGCGTCCCGGCCGAGATCGGTCGGCTCGCGGGCTACGACGCGCCCTTCGAGGTCGGGAGCCCCGCCCACCTGACCCTCGTCGACCCGGATGCCGTGCGCGTCTTCGGCGCCGACGCGCTGCGCGGCAAGGGCGTCAACTCGCCCTATCTGGGCCGCGAGCTGCCGGGCCGGATCGTCGCGACGATCCACGGCGGCATCCCGACCGTGCTCGACGGCGAGCTCCGCGCTCCCGAGGAGGTGTCCCGTGGCTGAACGGCTGGTTCCCGCGCTCGTGATCGGCGCGATGATCGTGATCGCGCTGACCTTCATGGCGCTCGGATGGCGCAACCGCCGCCGCCGCCAGGCGCACCTCGACGTCGTGCCCGTTCCGCCGCCTGAGGTGGGGGAGGAGCTCGGCCGCGAGCGCGTGCTCTACGTCGCCACGACGCTCGCCGAGCAGCCGCTCGAGCGCGTCGTCGTGGGCGGGCTCGGTTTCCGTGCCAAGGGCGAGGTGCGCATCGCGCGGGGCGGCATCGTGCTCGACCTCGCCGGGAGCGCGCCCGCCTTCATCCCGCTCGCCGACATCCGCGGCGTCGGGCTCGCCAGCTGGACGATCGACAAGGGCGTCGAGGACGGCGGCCTGGTCTTCGTGCGCTGGGAGCTCGGCGGGACCGCCGTCGACAGCTACCTGCGCGCCGACGACCCCGACCGCCTGCTCGAGCAGCTCACCGAGCTGTCGCCCGCCGCGGCCGACGCCGCGCGCGCCGTCACCCCCGAGCCCGACGGCACCACCGACCACGCCGAGGGAGAGGCCCCCGCATGACCGACACCGCCCCCGCGGTCCTCGTCCTCGAGGACGGCAGCCGCTACACCGGACGCGCCTACGGCGCCCACGGCCGCACCCTCGGCGAGGCCGTCTTCGCCACCGGGATGACCGGGTACCAGGAGACCCTCACCGACCCGAGCTACGCCGGTCAGATCGTCGTGATGACGGCACCGCACATCGGCAACACGGGGGTCAACGACGAGGACCCGGAGTCCCGCCGCATCTGGGTGTCGGGCTACGTCGTGCGCGACCCCTCCCGCGTCGTCTCCAACTTCCGCGCGAACCGCAGCCTCGACGACGACCTCGAGGCGAACGGCGTCGTCGGCATCGCCGGCATCGACACGCGCGCCGTCACCCGGCGGCTGCGGGACGCCGGCTCGATGCGCGCGGGCATCTTCTCGGGCGCGGATGCCGCGCTCGGCGCGGAGGAGCAGCTCGCGATCGTGCGCGCGGCCGAGCAGATGGCGGGCCGCAACCTCTCGGCCGAGGTCTCGGTGACCTCCGCGACCGTCACCCCCGCCCGCGGCGAGCGGCTGGGTCTCGAGCGGCTGGGCGTGCTCGCGGTGCTCGACCTCGGTGTCAAGCAGGCGACGGTCGACAACCTCGCCGACCGCGGCTTCGAGGTGCACGTGCTCCCGCAGGACGTCACCCTCGACCAGCTGCTCGCGATCGAGCCGGTCGCGGTGTTCTATTCGAACGGCCCGGGCGACCCCGCGGCATCCGACGACCACGTGGCGCTCCTGCGCGGCGTGCTCGACGCCGGCCTGCCGTTCTTCGGCATCTGCTTCGGCAACCAGCTGCTCGGCCGCGCCCTCGGCCTCGGCACCTACAAGCTGCCCTACGGCCACCGCGGCATCAACCAGCCCGTGCTCGACAAGGCCACCGGACGCGTGGAGATCACCGCGCACAACCACGGCTTCGCGGTCGACGCGCCGATCGACGGCGTCGTCGAGAGCCCGCACGGCTACGGCCGGCTCGAGGTGAGCCACGTGGGACTCAACGACAACGTCGTGGAGGGCCTGCGCGCCCTCGACATCCCCGCCTTCTCGGTGCAGTACCACCCGGAGGCGGCGGCGGGGCCCCACGACGCCAACTACCTGTTCGACCGCTTCCATGACATGGTCGCTGCCCACCTCGCGGAGAAGAAGAACTAGTGCCCAAGAGAGCCGACATCCAGAGCGTCCTCGTCATCGGGTCCGGCCCGATCGTCATCGGGCAGGCGGCCGAGTTCGACTACTCGGGCACCCAGGCGTGCCGTGTGCTGCGCGCCGAGGGCGTGCGCGTCATCCTCGTGAACCCCAACCCGGCCACGATCATGACCGACCCCGACTTCGCCGACGCGACCTACATCGAGCCGATCACCACGAAGCACCTCGAGGCGATCATCGCGAAGGAGCGCCCGGATGCGGTGCTCCCGACCCTCGGCGGCCAGACCGCGCTCAACGCGGCGATCGCGCTCGACGAGGCCGGCATCCTCGCGAAGTACGACGTGGAGCTCATCGGCGCGAAGGTCGAGGCCATCCAGAAGGGCGAGGACCGCCAGCTCTTCAAGGAGCTGGTGCTCGAGGCCGGCGCCGACGTCGCGCGCTCCTTCATCGTCCACACGATCGAGGAGGCCCTCACCGCCGCCGACGATCTGGGCTATCCGCTCGTCGTGCGCCCCTCCTTCACGATGGGCGGCCTCGGCTCCGGCTTCGCCCACGATCGCGACGAGCTGGTGCGCATGGTGGGCGACGGCCTGCACCAGTCGCCGACGACCGAGGTGCTGCTCGAGGAGTCGATCCTCGGCTGGAAGGAGTACGAGCTCGAGCTCATGCGCGACACGGCCGACAACACGGTCGTGGTGTGCTCGATCGAGAACGTCGACCCGGTCGGCGTGCACACCGGCGACTCGATCACGGTCGCGCCGGCGCTCACCCTGACCGACCGCGAGTACCAGCGGCTGCGCGACATCGGCATCGACATCATCCGCGCGGTCGGCGTCGACACGGGCGGCTGCAACATCCAGTTCGCGATCGACCCGGCGAACGGGCGCGTCATCGTCATCGAGATGAACCCGCGCGTGTCGCGCTCCTCGGCGCTCGCCTCGAAGGCGACGGGCTTCCCGATCGCGAAGATCGCGGCGAAGCTCGCGATCGGCTACCGCCTCGACGAGATCCCGAACGACATCACGCGGGTGACCCCGGCGTCCTTCGAGCCGACCCTCGACTACATCGTCGTCAAGGTGCCGCGCTTCGCCTTCGAGAAGTTCCCCTCGGCGGATGCGACCCTCACCACCACCATGAAGTCGGTCGGCGAGGCGATGGCGATCGGCCGCAACTACACGACGGCGCTGCAGAAGGCGCTGCGCTCGCTCGAGAAGCGCGGCTCGAGCTTCCACTGGGACACCCACGTGGCGCCGAAGTCCGAGCTGATCGAGCTCGCGAAGACCCCGACAGACGGCCGCATCGTGACGGTGCAGCAGGCGCTCCGGGCGGGCGCGACCGTCGAGGAGCTGTTCGCCGCGACCGGCATCGACCCGTGGTTCCTCGACCAGATCGTGCTCGTCAACGAGGTGGCCGACGAGATCGCGAGCCTCCGCCCCCTCGACGAGGCGCTGTTCCGCCACGCCAAGGACCACGGGTTCTCCGACGCCCAGATCGCGCAGCTGCGCGGCCTCGACGAGGCCGAGGTGCGCAACCTCCGCTGGCAGCTCGGCGTGCGTCCCGTCTTCAAGACCGTCGACACCTGCGCGGGCGAGTTCCCGGCGCTCACGCCCTACCACTACTCGAGCTACGACCTCGAGACCGAGGTGGCGCCGAGCGAGCGGCGCAAGGTCGTCATCCTGGGCTCGGGCCCCAACCGCATCGGGCAGGGCGTCGAGTTCGACTACTCGTGCGTGCACGCGAGCTTCGCGCTGCGGGACGCGGGCTTCGAGACGATCATGATCAACTGCAACCCCGAGACGGTCTCGACCGACTACGACACGAGCGACCGGCTCTACTTCGAGCCGCTCACCCTCGAGGACGTGCTCGAGGTGATCCACGCGGAGTCGCAGTCGGGTGAGCTCGTGGGCGTCATCGTGCAGCTCGGCGGGCAGACCGCGCTCGGTCTCGCGAAGGGGCTGGAGGCGGCGGGGGTGCCGATCCTCGGCACGACGCCCGGCGCGATCGACCTCGCGGAGGAGCGGGGGCTGTTCGCCGGCATCCTCGACCGCGCGGGTCTCATCGCGCCGCGCAACGGCACGGCGGTCGACGCGCCGAGCGCGGTCGCGGTCGCGGAGGCCATCGGCTATCCGGTGCTCGTGCGCCCGAGCTACGTGCTCGGCGGGCGGGGCATGGAGATCGTCTACGACACGCCGAGCCTCGAGGACTACTTCGACCGTGTGCGCGAGCAGGCGATCATCGGCCCCGGAAGCCCGCTTCTGGTCGACCGCTTCCTCGACGACGCCCTCGAGATCGACGTCGACGCGCTCTACGACGGCGAGCGGCTCTACGTGGGCGGCATCATGGAGCACATCGAGGAGGCCGGCATCCACTCGGGCGACTCCTCGTGCACGCTGCCGCCCGTCACGCTCGGGCGCGACGTGATCGACCGCGTCGTCGAGGCGACCGCGCGCATCGCCGAGGGCATCGGCGTGCTGGGGCTGCTCAACGTGCAGTTCGCGATCGGCGCGGGGGTGCTCTACGTGCTGGAGGCGAACCCGCGGGCCAGCCGGACCGTGCCGTTCGTGTCGAAGGCGCTCGGCATCCCGCTCGCGAAGGCCGCTTCGCTCATGATGGTCGGTCGCTCGATCGACGAGCTCGTCGGCTCGGGCCTGCTGCCCGAGCAGGACGGATCCCGGGTCCCGCTCGACGCGCCGGTCTCGGTCAAGGAGGCGGTGCTGCCGTTCAAGCGCTTCCGCACCCACGACGGCCGCGTGGTCGACTCGGTGCTCGGGCCGGAGATGCGCTCGACGGGCGAGGTCATGGGCATCGACGCGGACTTCCCGCGCGCCTTCACGAAGAGCCAGGACGCCGCGTACGGCGGGCTGCCCGATGCGGGCACGGTGTTCGTGTCGGTGGCCGACCGCGACAAGCGCGCGGTCGTGCTGCCGGTGCTGCGGCTCCAGCAGCTCGGCTTCGAGATCGTCGCGACGGAGGGCACGGCCGAGGTGCTCGCGCGCAACGGCATCCGCGCCAGCACGGTGCGCAAGTTCTCGATGGGAACGGGCGGCGTGTCGGGCACGATCGTCGACCTCATCAACTCCGGCGAGATCGACATCGTGATCAACACGCCGAGCGGGCGCAGCGCCCGTGCGGACGGGGTCGAGATCCGCACCGCGACGGTCGCGGCCGACAAGCCGCTGTTCACGACGATCGCGCAGCTCGGCGCCGCCGTGAGCTCCCTCGAGGCCCGCAACCTGCCGGTGCAGGTGCGGAGCCTGCAGGACTACGCGGCCGACCGCGAGCGGCGTCTCCTCGGGGCCGCCGGATGACGACGGGCTTCGGGGGTCGCCTCGCGGAGGCGGTGGCCGCGCGCGGGCCGCTCTGCGTCGGCATCGATCCGCATCCGCACCTGCTGGCCGCGTGGGGTCTCGACGACGACGCGGCGGGCGTGCGGGAGTTCGGATTGCGGGCCATCGACGCGGCGGCTGCGCGTGTCGGGGTCGTGAAGCCTCAGGTGGCGTTCTTCGAGCGTTTCGGCGCCGCGGGCTTCGCGGCGCTCGAGGAGGTGCTCGCCGCGGCGCGTGCGGGCGGCCTCCTCACGATCGCGGACGCCAAGCGCGGCGACATCGGCTCGACCATGGACGGCTATGCGGCCGCCTGGCTGACACCCGGCTCGCCGCTCGAGGCCGACGCTCTGACGGTGAACCCGTTCCTCGGTCCGGAGTCGCTGCTCGCGACCGCCGCACACGCGATGGACGCCGGGAAGGGCCTGTTCGTGCTCGCCGCCACGAGCAATCCCGAGGCCGCGGCGCTGCAGGGCGCACGTGCGGCCGAGGGGGAGACGGTGGCGCTGCGGGTCGCGCGCGAGGTGCAGCGGCTCAACGCGGCTGCCGGCGACCCGCTCGGCGCGGTCGGGCTCGTCGTGGGGGCCACGGCCGATCGTCACGCGCTGGGCCTCGACGACGCGTCGCTCGAGCGCGCGCTCATCCTGGCGCCGGGCTTCGGCGCGCAGGGTGCCGAGCTCGGCGACGGGCCCCGGCTGTTCGGCACGGTCCTCCGGCAGGTGCTGCCCAACGTCTCGCGCTCGGTGCTCGCCGCGGGACCGGATGCGCTCGGAGCGGCGATCGACGCCGCCGTCGCGGAGGTGGCATCGTGGCCGAGATGACGATGCCCGAGGTCGACCGGATCGCGGCCGGGCGCGCCGCGGTCGCGGCGCGCCGTGCCCGCGCCGCCGTGAAGGACGCCGTGCATCGGCGCGAGCGCGACGCGCTCGAGGTGGCGGAGGCGGCATGGGCCGACCCCTCGAGCGCGGAGGGCACCCTCCGGGTGCGCGAGCTCCTCACGAGCCTGCCCGGGATCGGCCCGACGCGGGTCGCCCGCATCATGGAGGAGCTCGCGATCGCGGACGCCAAGCGCGTCGGCGGCCTCGGAGCCCGCCAGCGCGAGAAGCTGCGCGCCTGGCTCGAGGCGCGACACCCGGCGCGCACCCGCAGCCGCCTGGTGGTGCTCGCGGGACCGACCGCGGTCGGCAAGGGCACGGTGTCGGCGTACATCCGCGAGAACTACCCCGAGGTGCTGCTGAGCGTCTCGGCGACGACGCGGCCGCCCCGCCCCGGCGAGATCGACGGCGTGCACTACTACTTCGTGAGCGACGAGCAGTTCGACCGGATGATCGAGCGCGGCGAGTTCCTCGAGTACGCGACCGTGCACAACGCCTCCCGCTACGGCACGCCGCGGCCGCCGATCGAGGCGGCGCTCGCCTCCGGGCGCAGCGTGCTGCTCGAGATCGACCTGCAGGGCGCCCGCTCGGTGCGGCGCGCGATGCCGGAGGCGCTGCTCGTCTTCCTGCTGCCCCCGAGCTGGGAGGAGCTCGTGCGCCGGCTCACCGGCCGCGGCACCGAGGATGCGGCCGAGCAGGCGCGTCGGCTCGAGACCGCGAAGGTCGAGCTCGCCGCGCAGGACGAGTTCGACGTGAAGGTCGTGAACAACGACGTCGGCCTCGCCGCTCAGGAGGTCGTAGAATTGCTGGCAGTGCCCGGAACGCCTTCCGCGCGCACGAGATCGTGAGGAGAGCCGGAATGGCCGACAACAAGGGCATCATCGACCCGCCCATCGACGAGCTGCTGTCCAAGGTGGACTCGAAGTACCAGCTGGTGATCTTCGCCGCGAAGCGCGCGCGTCAGATCAACGACTACTACGCCGACCTGCACGAGGGCTCGCTCTTCGACAACGTCGGCCCGCTCGTCGACTCGACGATCGACGACAAGCCGCTCTCGGTCGCCCTCCACGAGATCAACGAGGACAAGCTCGTCCTCACGCCGCTCGCCGAGTAGCCCGATGCCGCCGCTGGCTCCGGAGCGCTGCGCAGCGACGCGTCTCGAGACCAGCCACGTGCGCCGATGAGCCCCTCCCTGCGCGTCGTCGTCGGCGTCTCGGGCGGCATCGCCGCCTACAAGGCGGTCGGCGTCGTGCGCGAGCTCGTGCTCCGCGGGCACGAGGTGCACGTCGTCGCGACGGATGCCGCCCTGCGTTTCGTGGGTCGCCCGACCCTCGAGGCCATCAGCCGCAACCCGGTCGAGACCCAGCTCTTCGACGGGGTTGCGGAGGTGCGCCATGTGGCGCTCGGGCAGTCGGCCGACCTCGTCGTGGTCGCCCCGGCGACGGCCAACACGCTCGCGAAGCTCGCGGCGGGGCTCGCCGACGACCTGCTCGGCACCACCATCCTCGCCTCGACGGCGCCGCTCGTGGTCGCGCCCGCGATGCACACCGAGATGTGGCAGAACCCGGCGACACGCGACAACGTGGCGACGTTGCGGGCGCGCGGCGTGCACGTGGTGGGCCCCGCATCCGGCCAGCTCACCGGCTCCGACAGCGGTCCGGGACGCATGGCGGAGCCCGCCGAGATCGTCGACGCCGCCCTCGCGGCGCTCCGGCCGCGCGACCTCGCGGGCCGGCGCATCGTCGTGACGGCCGGCGGCACCCGCGAGCCGCTCGATCCCGTGCGCTTCCTCGGCAACCGCTCGAGCGGTCGCCAGGGGGTGTCCCTCGCGGAGGCGGCGCGCGACCGCGGCGCCGAGGTCGTCCTCGTCGCGGCGCATCTCGAGGTGCCCGCGCCGCACGGCGTCGAGCTGCGCGAGGCGGGCTCGGCCGAGGAGCTCCGCTCCGTGACGCTCGAGGCGGCCGCGAACGCGGATGCGGTCGTCATGGCGGCGGCGGTGGCCGACTACCGCCCGGCGGAGGTCGCGGAGGCGAAGATCAAGAAGGAGCAGCAGGGCGACGAGCTCGTGCTGCGCCTGGTGCGCAACCCCGACATCCTGGCCGAGCTCGCGGCGTCGAGCCCCGGGAGCCGGGTCGTGGTGGGGTTCGCGGCGGAGACGGAACCCGACGACGAGGCGCTCCTCGCGCTCGGCCGGGCGAAGATCGCGCGCAAGGGATGCGACTATCTGGTCGTCAACAGGGTCGGCTGGCGCGAGGGCTTCGCAACCGAGGGCAACGCGGTCGTCATGCTGTCGAGAGCCGGCGATATAGTGGCCCAGGCGAGCGGCACCAAGCGCGAGGTCGCGGACGCGATCCTCGATCTGCTGCGCTGAGGGGCCGCGTCGCCTTCCATTCGACGACTCGACCGAACAGGCTGTCCGTGAGCTCCTCTCTGCGTCTCTTCACCTCGGAATCCGTCACCGAGGGGCACCCCGACAAGCTGTGCGACCAGGTGAGCGACTCGATCCTCGACGCCCTGCTCGCGGTCGACCCGCACGCCCGCGTCGCCGTCGAGACGCTCGTCACGACGGGCCTCGTGCACGTCGCGGGCGAGGTCACCACCTCGGGGTACGTCGAGATCCCCGCGATCGTGCGCAAGAAGATCACCGAGATCGGCTACGACTCGTCCGACGTGTGGTTCGACGGCCGCTCGTGCGGCGTCTCGGTCTCGATCGGCGGGCAGTCGCCCGACATCGCCCAGGGCGTCGACGACGCGTTCGAGACCCGCGAGGGAACGAGCGTCGACGACCTCGACCGGCAGGGCGCGGGCGACCAGGGCATCATGTTCGGCTATGCGACGCGCGAGACGCCCGAGCTCATGCCGTTGCCGATCTGGCTCTCGCACCGCCTCGCGGAGCGGCTCGCCGAGGTGCGGCACCGCGGGGAGGTCGACTACCTGCGCCCCGACGGCAAGACGCAGGTCACGGTCGGCTACGACGGCGTGACGCCCCGCACGATCGAGACGATCGTGATGTCGGCGCAGCACTCGCCCAAGGTGTCGAACGAGCAGCTCCGCGCCGAGCTGTTCGAGCTCGTCGTGCGGCCCGTGCTCGAGCGCGTGGACCTGCCGTGGGAGGGCGCGCAGCGCTTCATCAACCCCACCGGCCGGTTCGAGATCGGCGGCCCGCAGGGTGACGCCGGCCTCACCGGGCGCAAGATCATCGTCGACACCTACGGCGGCGCGGCACGACACGGCGGCGGCGCGTTCTCGGGCAAGGACCCGTCGAAGGTCGACCGCTCCGCCGCCTACGCGATGCGCTGGGTGGCCAAGAACGCGGTCGCGGCCGGCCTCGCCGACCGGCTCGAGGTGCAGGTCGCCTACGCGATCGGCAAGGCCGCGCCCGTCGGGCTCTACGTCGAGACCTTCGGCACGGGCGCCGTCTCCGACGCGATCATCACCGACGCCATCCGTCAGGTGTTCGACCTGCGCCCCGCGGCGATCATCCGCGACCTCGATCTGCTGCGGCCGATCTACGCCCAGACGGCCGCATACGGTCACTTCGGCCGCGAGCTGCCCGACTTCACCTGGGAGCGCCTCGACCGCGTCGAGGAGCTGCGCACCGCCGCAGGGCTCTGAACGTGCCGGCCGCCCGCTGGTCGAGTAGCGGCGCAGCCGTGTATCGGGACCGAGCCGTCGGGAGCGCCTGCTGATGCAGCCCACGATCGCCCGCGTCATCCTCGACACCCCGCTGCCGCAACTCGACCGCCTGCTCGACTACCGCATCCCGGAGGGGATGGAGGGCGTCGTGCCGGGCGTACGGATCAGCGCGCCGCTGCGCTCGGCGAACCGGATGACGCAGGGCTTCGTAGTGGAGCTCGCCACCCAGCAGGAGCACCCGGGCCCGCTCTCGGACCTCGACGCGGTGACCTCGGCGGCGGAGGTGCTGCGCCCCGAGGTCTGGCGTCTCGCGCGCGCGGTCGCCGACCGCGCGGCGGGCTCGGCGATCGACGTGCTGCGGCTCGCGATCCCGAAGCGCCAGGTGCGGGTCGAGAAGTCCTGGCTCGCGGCACGTGCGGCAGGCGGCACCGATCCGGCGCCCCTCGTCGGCGACGCGCCGCCGGTCGACGGCTACGCGGAGGCGGAGATCGAGGCGCTGCTCGCCGGCGGCCGCGCCTCGCTCGCGGTCGACCCGGGGGTCGTGCCGGTGGGGGAGCACTGGGTCGGGCGCTGGGCGCTCGCCCTCGCGCAGCTCGCGACGCGCACGGTGCACGGCGGCGCATCCGCCATCCTGGTGGCCCCGGATCACCGTGATGCCCGGCAGCTCGAGGCCGCGCTCACGAGCCTGCTCCCCGCCGATCGCATCGTGCGGTTCGACTCGGCGCAGCCCGACGCGGAACGCTACCGCGGGATGCTCCGTGCCATGGGCGATGCCCCTGTCGTGGTGCTGGGCAACCGCTCGGCGGTGTATGCGCCGGCCGCACGCCTCGGGCTGCTCGCGGTGTGGAACGACGGAGATCCGCTGCTCGCGGAGCCGCTCACGCCCTACGTGCACGCGCGGGATGCGGCGCTCGTGCGCCAGGAGCAGCAAGGTTGCGCGCTCGTGCTCGCGTCGCACGCCCGCACGACCGAGGCGCAGCGGCTCGTGGAGCTCGGCTGGCTGACGGAGCTCGCACCCGTGCGCCCGCGGCGTGCGCACGTGGTGCCGACCGCCTACGCGGCGGGAGCGCCCGCCGACGAGCACGCGCGCATCCCGGGCCTCGCCTGGCAGGAGGCCGCGGCGGCCGCGAAGACCGGTCCGGTGCTCGTGCAGGTCGCGCGTCCGGGATACGCCCCGGGCCTGCGCTGCGGCGAGTGCGGGACCGCCGCCCGGTGCCGCAGGTGCGCGGGCCCGCTGCGGCAGCAGCGCGCGGGGGCCGCCCCCAGCTGCCTGTGGTGCGGCCGCGAGGAGCGGGCGTTCCGCTGCACGGAGTGCGGGGCGTCGCGACTCGTGCGCGTGGGGGCCGGCAGCACCCGCACGGCGGAGGAGCTCGGCCGGGCCTTCCCGGGCGCCCGTGTCGTCGTGTCCGACGGCGAGCGGCGCATCTTCGAGGTCGACGAGCGGCCCGCGCTCGTCGTGGCCACGCGCGGGGCGGAGCCGATCGCCGCCGGGGGGTATCGCGCCGTTCTGCTGCTCGACGGCGAGCGGATGGTGGCCCGCGAGACGCTGCGGATCGCCGAGGACTGCCTGCGCTGGTGGTCGGATGCGGCGGCCCTCGCCGCCGACGACGCGCGCGTCTTCCTGGTGGGCGTGGGCGGCCGCCTCGCGACCGCGCTGTCGACCGGCAACACGACGGCCTTCGCGCGCGCGGAGCTGGCCGACCGCCGCGCGCTCGGCTTTCCACCCGTCGTGCGCACGGCGACCCTCGACGGCGTGCCGGACGCCGTCGAGGCGGCGCTGGCGCTCCTGCCGGAGGGCGCGGAGCTGATCGGCGAGCGCACCGTCGACGGTCGCGCCCGCGCGCTCGTCCGCTTCGACTACGCGCACGGGGCGGCCGTCGCGAAGGCGGTGCGCGGCGAGATCGTCCGGCAGGCCGCCACCCGCCGCAAGCCCGTTCCCGGGTCGGGGCGCCCGGGGCGCGCGCCGCTTCCGCTGCGCGCCCGCTTCGACGACCCCGAGCCGTTCGACGAGTCCTGATCCGGCGCGCGTCGCGCCGTCCGGCAGAATCGAGGGGTGCCGCTTCGCCTCGTCTTCGCCGGGAGCCCGGCCGCCGCCGTGCCCAGCCTGCGTGCCCTCATCCGGGGTCCGCACGAGGTCGTGGCGGTCGTGACGCGCGAGGACGCTCCCCTCGGCCGCAAGCGGGTGCTGACCCCGACGCCGGTGGCGGAGGCGGCGCGGGAGGCCGGCGTCCGCGTCATCAAGGCGAACCGGCTCGCCGCGGTGCAGGACGAGCTGCTCGCCCTCGACGCGGACCTCGGGGTCGTCGTCGCCTACGGCGGCCTCATCCGCGAGCCGGTGCTGAGCGCGCCGCGGCACGGCTGGGTCAACCTGCACTTCTCGCTGCTGCCGCGCTGGCGCGGGGCGGCTCCCGTGCAGCACGCGCTCATCGCGGGAGACGAGGTGACGGGCGCTGCGGTGTTCCAGCTCGTGCCCGAGCTGGATGCCGGCCCGGTGTTCGCGATGGAGGCGACGCCCGTGGGCCGCGTCCAGACGGCGGGCCACCTGCTGGAGTCGCTCGCCGACTCGGGCGCGGGGCTGCTCGCGCGTGTCGTGGACGGCATCGCGGAGGGCAGGGCCGTCGCGACGCCCCAGTCCGGCGAGGTGACGCTCGCCCCCAAGCTCGGGATCGACGACGGCCGCCTCGACTGGTCGCAGCCGGCGAGCCGCATCGACGCGCGCCGTCGCGGCGTCACGCCCGAGCCTGGTGCCACGACGACCCTCGACGGCGAGCGTTTCAAGATCCTCGACGCGGCGATCGCCCACGGCGCGGCGCGGCTCGACCCGGGCGTCGTCGCGCAGCGCGGTCGGGCGGTGCACGTCGGCACGGCCGACGACCCGCTCGAGCTGCTCGTCGTGCAGCCGGCGGGCAAGCGCGCGATGCCCGCCGCCGACTGGTGGCGGGGCCGACCGGTGGGCGTGACGACGGTGCTCGGATGAGCCGCGTCCAGCCCGCGCGCCGGGTCGCGGCCGACGTGCTCGCGGCGGTGCGCACCTCCGACGCGTACGCGAACCTGCTCCTGCCCAGCCGCATCCGGGATGCCCGGCTGAGCGCCGCGGACGCCGGTTTCGCGACCGAGCTCGTCTACGGCACCCTGCGGATGCAGGGCTACTACGACCGGGTGATCGAGCTCGCCGCGCGTCGCCCGGCCGCGAGGATCGACCCGCCGGTACTCGACGCACTGCGGCTCGGAGCCCACCAGCTGCTGAGCCTGCGGACCGCACCGCACGCGGTCATCGACGAGTCGGTCGAACTCGTGCGCCGTGCGCGCAAGGCCTCGGCCGCGGGGTTCGTCAACGGGGTGCTGCGCACGCTCTCGCGGGAGGAGCCGGATGCCTGGCGCGAGCGGGCGCTCCACGGTCTCGCGGGCGCCGCGCGGCTCGCGGTCGAGTTCTCGCACCCCGAGTGGATCGTGGCGGCTCTCGAGTCCGCGCTCGCCCTGGAGGGCGCCGCCCCCGAGCTCCCGGAGCTCCTGGCCGCCGACAACGCCGCGCCCCGGGTGGCCTTCGCGGCGCTCCCGGGCCTCGCCGACCCGCACGAGCTCAGCGGCTCGGACCGTTACCTCCCCGGTCGGCTCTCCCCGCTCGCCGTCTCCTCGATGGGGGGTGATCCGGCCGCGCAACCGGAGGTCGCGGCGGGCGCCGTGCGCGTGCAGGACGAGGGCTCGCAGCTCGCCGCGCTCGCGCTCAGCCGCGCCCGCGCGGTGACGCCGGGGGAGCGCTGGCTCGACCTCTGCGCGGGCCCCGGCGGCAAGGCCGCGGTGCTCGCCGCGGAGGCGGCGCGCGGGGGCGCGCGACTCGTGGCGAACGAGATGGTGCCGGCGCGCGCCGGGCTCGTGCGGAACGCGCTCGCGCCGTTCATGGCGCGCGATGACGCACCGGAGGTCGTCGAGGGCGACGGGCGTCGCTTCGGCGGGGCGGGGGAGCGCTTCGACCGCATCCTGCTCGACGCCCCCTGCACGGGGCTCGGCGCGCTGCGGCGCCGGCCGGAGGCGCGCTGGCGCAAGAGCGCCGACGACCTCGCGTCGCTCGTCGCGCTCCAGGCGGAGCTGATCGACGCCGCGGTCGCGGCGCTCGCGCCCGGCGGCGTGCTCGCCTACGTGACCTGCTCGCCGCACCCGTCCGAGACGCGCGGACAGGTGACGACGGCGCTCGCCCGACACCCCGGGCTGCGCGCGCTCGACACGCCCGAGGTGCTCGACCGGGTCGCGACGGCTCCGCTCCGTCTTCCCGACGCGCCGTCGGCGCAGCTCTGGCCGCACCGCCACGGCACGGATGCGATGTTCGTGCAGTTGCTCACTAGGGTCGAGGCGTGACTTCTCGACAGGCCCGCATCCAGCCCAGCATCCTCGCCGCCGACTTCGCCAACATGCAGGCGGAGATCGAGCGCATCCGCACGGCGGACGGCGTGCACGTCGACGTCATGGACAACCACTTCGTGCCGAACCTCACCTTCGGCCCCCAGATGGTCGAGGCGGTGCAGCGCGTCTCGCCCATCCCGCTCGACGTGCACCTGATGATCACGGATGCGGACCGCTGGGCGCCGGGCTACGCCGAGCTCGGCGCGTTCTCGGTGACCTTCCACGCGGAGGCCGCCGCCGAGCCCGTCGCGCTCGCCCGCCGCATCCGAGAGATCGGCTCGCGCGCCTCGCTCGCGCTGAAGCCGGGCACCGCGGTCGAGCCCTACCTCGAGCTGCTGCCCGAGTTCGACCAGGTGCTCGTGATGACGGTCGAGCCCGGCTTCGGCGGCCAGAGCTTCATGGCCGACATGATGCCGAAGCTCCGCACGCTGCGCGCGGCCGCCGACCGGCACGGCATCGACCTCTGGCTGCAGGTCGACGGCGGCATCGCGGCCGACACGATCGGCATCGCGGCGGAGGCCGGTGCCGACACCTTCGTGGCGGGCTCCGCGGTCTACGGGGCCTCGGACGTCGAGCTCGCGATCGCCTCCTTGCGCGACACCGCCGCGGCCCACCGGCACTGAGCATCCCGCCGCTCGTGCTTGACTTGACGCCATGACCGACAAGACCAAGCCCGAGATCGACTTCATCGAGGGGCCGGCCCCGACCGAGCTCGTCATCACCGACCTCGAGGTCGGCGACGGCGCCGAGGCGGCGCCCGGCGCGACGGTCGACGTGCACTACGTCGGCGTCGACTTCGAGACCGGCGAGCAGTTCGACTCCAGCTGGGACCGCGGCGCCTCGATCCAGTTCCCCCTCGCGGGCCTCATCAAGGGCTGGCAGGACGGCATCCCCGGCATGAAGGTCGGCGGACGTCGCCGGCTCGTCTGCCCGCCGCTCGACGCCTACGGCCCCGCCGGCGCGGGCCACCGTCTCTCGGGCCGCACGCTCGTCTTCGTGATCGACCTCCTCGGCGTCAGGTGACGGCATCCGGGGGCCGGTAACCTAGCCGGGTGAAGACCTTCGACGCCCTCTTCGAGGAGCTCAGCGCCAAGGCCGTCGCGCGTCCCGAGGGGTCGCGCACCGTCGCGGAGCTCGACGCCGGCGTGCACGCGATCGGCAAGAAGATCGTCGAGGAGGCCGCCGAGGTGTGGATGGCCGCCGAGTACCAGTCCGACGCGGAGGCGGCGGAGGAGATCTCGCAGCTTCTCTACCACCTGCAGGTGCTCATGGTCGCGAAGGGCCTCACGCTCGAGGACGTCTACCGACATCTGTGAACAGCATCCGCCGATGACCGTTCACAACCAGAAAGCAGAACCATGCTGAGAATCGCCGTGCCCAACAAGGGCACGCTGTCGGAGACCGCCGTCGAGATGCTCCGCGAGGCGGGGTACGCCACGCGCCGCGACCCCAAGGAGCTCATCGTCGCGGACCCCCGCAACGACGTCGAGTTCTTCTACCTGCGCCCGCGCGACATCGCCACCTACGTCGGCTCGGGCGCGCTCGACGTGGGCATCACGGGCCGCGACCTGCTGCTCGACTCCCACTCCGCCGCGCTCGAGGTCGACGCGCTCGACTTCGGCGAGTCCACTTTCCGCTTCGCGGGCCCGATCGGCCGCTTCGAGACCCTGCAGGACCTCGAGGGCGTGCGCGTCGCGACGAGCTACGACGGCCTGGTGCGCGACTTCCTCACGGCCCAGGGCGTGAACGCCACCGTCGTGCGCCTCGACGGCGCGGTCGAGTCGGCGGTGCGGCTCGGGGTCGCGGATGCCGTGGCCGACGTCGTCGAGACCGGCACGACGCTCCGCAAGCAGGGCCTCGACATCTTCGGCCCCGTGATCCTCGAGTCCTCGGCGGTGCTCATCGCGTCGCGCGCGGAGGTCCCGGGCCTCGAGACGCTGCGCCGCCGCATCCAGGGCGTCATGGTGGCCCACCAGTACGTGCTCATCGACTACGACCTGCCGGCCGAGCTCGTGGACCGCGCGTCCGCGGTCACGCCGGGCCTCGAGTCGCCGACCGTCTCGCCGCTGCGCGACACCGGATGGGTCGCCGTGCGCGTCATGGTGTCGCGCACCGACATGAACCACGTCATGGACGAGCTCTACGCGATCGGCGCCCGCGCGATCCTGGTGAGCGCGATCCACGCGGCGAGGATCTGATGGACGTCGTGGTGCGCGTGATCCCCTGCCTCGACGTGGCCGCGGGTCGCGTCGTGAAGGGCGTCAACTTCCAGGGCCTGCGCGACGCAGGCGATCCCGTCGAGCTCGCCGCCCGCTACTACGAGCAGGGCGCCGACGAGATCACCTTCCTCGACGTCACGGCGACCGTCGAGGACCGCGCGACGATGTACGACACGGTGACCGCCACGGCCGAGCAGGTGTTCATCCCGCTCACGGTCGGCGGCGGTGTCCGGTCGGCGGACGACGTGGCCCGGCTGCTCGGCCACGGCGCCGACAAGATCGGCGTGAACTCCGCCGCGATCGCGCGCCCGGAGCTCGTCGGCGAGATCGCCGACCGCTTCGGCGCCCAGGTGTGCGTGCTCTCGCTCGACGTGAAGCGCTCGCCTCGCACGGAGTCCGGCTTCGTCGTGACGACGCACGGCGGCCGCACCGAGACGGATCGCGACGCGCTCGCCTGGGCGCGTGAGGCGATCGAGCGCGGCGCGGGCGAGCTGCTCGTCAACTCGATCGACGCCGACGGCACCAAGCAGGGCTTCGACCTCGAGCTGGTCGCCGCGATGCGCGAGCTCGCGAGCGTGCCGGTCATCGCGAGCGGGGGAGCGGGAGCTGCGCGCGACTTCGCCCCGGCGGTGGCGGCGGGCGCGGATGCCGTGCTCGCCGCATCCGTGTTCCACAACGGCGAGCTGACGATCGGCGACGTGAAGACGGCGCTGCAGGCCGAGGGGATCGAGGTCCGATGAGCGGCATCGAGGATGTGGTGGCGCGCGCCCGGTTCGACGCGAACGGGCTGCTGCCCGCGGTCATCCAGCAGCACGACACCGGCCGGGTGCTCATGCTCGGCTACATGGACGCCGAGGCCCTGCGACGCACGCTCACCGAGGGCCGGGTGACGTTCTGGTCGCGCAGCCGCCAGGAGTACTGGCGCAAGGGCGACACGAGCGGCAACCGCCAGTACGTGAAGGGCGCGGCGCTCGACTGCGACGGCGACACGCTGCTCGTGCAGGTCGAGCAGCAGGGACCGGCGTGCCACACCGGCGCGCACAGCTGCTTCGACGTCGATCCGCTCGAGCCCGTCATCGGGACCCCGTCCGCCGACGCTTCGGAGGAGCAGTGACCGACACCGCGCGCAGCGAGTTCGATGCGGCGATCGCCGCCGGCCACCGTGTCGTGCCGGTGCTCCGCGAGCTCTTCGCCGACGGCGAGACGCCGGTGGGCGTGTACCGCAAGGTCGCCGCGGGCAAGCCCGGCACCTTCCTGCTCGAGTCGGCGGAGCAGGGCGGCATCTGGTCGCGCTGGTCGTTCGTGGGCGCCGGGTCGCTCGGCGTGCTCACCCAGGGCCGCGGTGCGCACGGCGCCCAGTGGATCGACTACGGCCTCGACGCCGAGCGCGCCTTCGGCGGCGAGCCGCCCGCTGAGCCGCTCGTGGCGCTCGGCGCGCTCTACGCGCGCTGGCGCACCCCGCAGCGGGAGGGGCATCCGCCGCTGACCGGTGGACTCGTCGGCTTCATCGGCTGGGACGCCGTGCGGCAGCTCGAGCATCTGCCGGACGCACCGCCCGAGGAGGTGCCGATCCCGGGGCAGGCGCTCGCCTTCGTGTCCGAGCTCATCGCCCTCGACCACCGCAGCGGCACCGCGACCCTCATCGCCGCCGTGCTCAACGACGGACGCGAGACGCCGGATGCCGCCTGGGCGGCGGCGCAGCGGCGCCTCGACGCGCTGCAGGATGCGCTCGCCCAGCCGACCCCCGCCGAGCTCGCCGAGGTCGACCTGTCGGTCCCTCCCACCGCGACGCACCGCGTGGCGCGGGAGGAGTTCGAGGGCTCGGTGCTGCGCGCGAAGGAGTTCGTGCGCGATGGCGACGTGTTCCAGGTGGTGATCTCGCAGCGCTTCGACCACGAGCTGACCGCCTCGCCGCTCGAGGTGTACCGCGTGCTGCGCGCGCTCAACCCGAGCCCGTACATGTACCTCGTGAGCCTCGAGACGCCCGCGGGCGAGCCGTACGCGATCGTCGGCTCCTCGCCCGAGGCGCTCGTGAAGGTGCAGCACGGGCGGGTGTTCACGCATCCGATCGCGGGGTCGCGGCCGCGCGGCGAGACGCCGGAGCGCGACGGCGAGCTCGCCGATGAGCTGCTCGCGGACCCGAAGGAGCAGGCGGAGCACCTCATGCTCGTCGACCTCGCGCGCAACGACCTCTCGAAGGTGTGCGCCGCCGGCACGGTCGAAGTGACGGAGTTCATGCAGGTCGAGCGGTTCAGCCACATCATGCACCTCGTGTCGAGCGTCGAGGGCGACCTGCGTCCGGACGCGAACGCGATCGACGTCTTCCGCGCCACCTTCCCGGCGGGGACCCTGTCGGGGGCGCCGAAGCCGCGCGCGCTCGAGATCATCGACGAGCTCGAGGTCGCGGGTCGCGGCCTGTACGGCGGCGTCGTCGGCTACTTCGATCTCGCGGGCGATGCCGACCTCGCGATCGCGATCCGCACCGCGACGCTCGTGGGCGACACCGCCTACGTGCAGGCGGGCGCGGGGCTCGTCGCCGACTCGGATCCGGCGAGCGAGCACCAGGAGGCCGTCAACAAGGCGGCCGCCCCGCTCCGCGCCGTGGCGGTGGCGAACGCCATGCGGAGGATCGGTCGCCCATGACCCCGGCGCGGCTGCGGATGGTCCTGCTCGGCGCGACGGCGCTGCTCGCGGGACTCGTGCTGCTCGCCTGGTCGCAGCCGTGGTTCACGCTCTCGCTCACGAGCGGCGGGGCGACGACCCTGGAGGTGCGCGGCGACGTCGCCGCAGGCGGTCTCGCACCGCTCGCCCTCGCGGTTCTCGCCGTCATCGCGGCGCTCGCGCTGGCGGGCCCTGTCTTCCGGGCGGTGTTCGGCGTGCTCGAGGCCCTCCTGGGCGGCTCGATCGTGGCGGTCGCACTGGTCGCCGTGGGCGACCCGGTCGCGGCGTCCGCGTCGGCGGTGACGGATGCGACGGGCATCGCCGGCGCCGCGTCCGTCACGGAGCTCGTAGAAGCGGTCGCTGTGTCGGCGTGGCCCGCCGCGGCGATCGCGCTCGGCGTCGCGGTCGGCGTCGTCGGGGTCGTCGTGGCGGCGACCGCCCGCCGGTGGCCGACGTCCGGACGGCGTTACGGCGGCATCCGCACGCGACCGGATCAGGGGACGGTCCCCGACCCGGTCGCGGAGTGGGACGCGCTGAGCGACGGCGACGACCCGACCTCGTAGCGGCCTCAGCCGAGGTTGATCGGCGTGCCCTTCGCGAACGCGCTGTCGGACACCCGGATGCTGACGGCCGTGGTACCCGCAGGCACGTCGAACACGATCGGGCCCTGGATCGCGTTGCCGGGGTTGATCCCCGCGACCCATGCGTTCTGGTCGGGGCTCGCGTAGAACGTCGCGGTCGAGTCGGAGTCGTAGCTCTTGCCCGCGCTGTCGACGAGCGTCACGTAGTTCGACAGGAACGTCGCCGAGCTGTCGCCGACGTTCTTGACCGTCAGGTCGACCTGGATAAAGGTACCCTGCGCGGTGCGCGTGAAGGGCGAGGTGCCGACCGTGGTGCCGAGCTCGCTCGACCCGGTGACCGTGAACTCGAACGATCCGACCGTGACCGGAGTGCCCGGCCCGGGGATCTCGGGGGTCGCCGGCTCGGACGAGGTGCCGCTCGCGCCGTCCGAACCGGTGCCGGTGGCGGGGGCGTGCGTCGTGCATCCGGTCAGCGCCAGGGCGCCGATGACCGCGACCGTGGCGGCCGAGGAGATGAGGGTGGTGCGATGGAACATGGAGTGCCTCCTGGGTGGTGTGTCGTGGCCGTGGTCCGGCCACAACCAGGACAGCGGAGCGGGCATCCGACGGACCACCACGGTTCGGCCCGACCTCGGCGACCGAAAGGAGGGGAGAGGTGCCGCCGGAAGGCGGTGGGCGCGCCGCGCCGCGCGCTCCTACGATCGGAGCCATGACCATCCCGCCCGCCGTCGCCTCCGCGACGACGCCGACGCGCAGTCGCGCGCGGTCGGCCTGGGCGCTCACGGGGTCGATCACGCTGGCCGTGCTCTGCTCGCTGCTGGCTCTCTCATCCGGGGGCAACCATGGGACGGGGGAGTCGCCGTTCCCCGCGGGTGTGCGATCGCTCGCGTACATCGGGGCGTTCGCGATGGTCGGCGTGTCCGTGATGCTCGTCTGGCGGCACCGATGGCCGCTCCTCGTCAGTGGACTGGCGATCGGAGGCGCCCTCGTCATCCCGACCACGTCTCTGCCCGCGTTGATCGCTTGCGCGGCGGTCGCCGCCGTCACACGGGGCCGTCGACGGTGGCTGCTGATCGCCGGGACGTATGCGGCGACCGTCGTGGCGCTCTGCTGGGATGTCATGGGCCATCGCTCGTTCCTCGCGAGCATCATCAACCAGGCGGCCATGGGCACACCCGAGCGGCTCGCGCTGTTCTGGTCCGTGCCGGTGATCGCGGCCGTCGCCGTCGCGCCGTTCGCGGCGTTCGGCGTGGCACGTGGCCTGCGGCACGAGCGGGATGCCGCGCGACTCGGCACCGCCGCGGCGACGCGCAACGTCGCGGTGCTGCAGCGTGAGGTCGAGCGGGAACGCGAGCGGCAGGACCTCGCGCGCGAGCTGCACGACACGCTCGCCGCACGGCTGTCGTCGCTGTCGCTGCACGCAGGTGCTCTCGAGCTGGCCGTGGACGGGAAGGACGAGCAGTCGATCGCCGCTGCCCGCACCGTCCGCGAGGCGGCACAGGACTCGCTCGACGAACTCCGCGCCGTCGTGCACGTGCTCCGCAACCCGGAGGCCGCAGCGCCGAGAACAGGGCTCGCCGACATCGCCGGTCTCGTCGATGCTGCGCTGGATGACGGGATGGACGTCCGCGCGCAGATCCTGCTGTCGGACGCGGCGAGCTGCGATCCGCAGGTCGCACACGCCGCCTACCGTCTGGTGCAGGAGTCGCTCTCGAACGCCCGCCGGCACGCGTCCGGCTCGACGGTCCGGCTCGAGCTCCGCGGCGGTCCGGAGACCGGCGTGACGGTCACCGTGACGAACTGGCTGATGCCCGGCGCGCGGCCGACCACCGTCGGGGGCGGGCACGGGCTGACCGGAATGAGCGAACGGGTGCTGCTCGTCGGCGGGACCTTCCAGGCCGGCCCCACCCCCGAGGGCACCTTCGCGGTCATCGCGTGGCTGCCGTGGATACCGGTCCGGAGCTGAGCGGCGCGCGGCCGCTAGGCTCACCCGTGTGACGAATCCCCGCATCCGCGTGCTGGTCGTCGATGACGATTCCCTGGCGGCGGCCGGTCTCACGGCGATCCTGTCGACGGCGGGAGACCTGGAGGTGGTCGGGCGCTGCGCGGACGGCGACGAGGTCGCCGACGCACTGGCAGCCCATCGCCCGGATGTCGTGCTGTGCGACGTGCGGATGCCGCGCGTCGATGGAGTCGCGGTCGTCCAGGCGCTCCACGGAGCCGGACCGCGGTTCCTGATGATCACGGCCATGGACGAGGACGGCCGCGTGCTCGACGCGGTCGCGGCGGGAGCCTCGGGATTCCTGTTGAAGGACGAGGACCCGCACCGCATTCTCGATGCCGTGCGCCAGGTGGCGGCGGGCGATGCCGCGTTCTCACCCCGTGCCGCACGCCAGCTGAGCAGGTGGGTGCAGGAGTCACGTGGAGCGGAGGTGCGTCGTGCCGCCGTCGCGAAGATGGCGCAGCTGACGGATCGGGAGCGGGAGTTCGCGCTCGCGCTCGTGACCGGCGCTTCGGATGCCGAGCTCGCGCAGCAGTTCTACGTCGCGGAGACGACGGTGAAGTCGACCCTTGCCGGCATCCGCACGAAGTGGGGCGTGCGCACCCGGACCGAGCTCGCCGTCGTGGTGGCGAGGGCGGGGGAGTAGGACGTCCCCTAGACTGGTGCTGCCCGCTCGGCGGGCGGACCACCGCATGATCGACGAAGGAGCCCCTACGTGACCGACACGCACGATCCCGGACACGGCAACTCGCCCGCCGCCTGGGTCGCGGTGACCATCATGCTGATCGCCTTCGCGGCCGGCACCGTCTTCTTCTGGCTCGACATGCCGGCGCTCGTCTGGGCCTCGGCGGGCCTCCTCGTCGTGGGCCTCATCGTGGGCGGCGTGCTCGCGAAGCTCGGCTACGGCGTCAAGGGCCCCAAGTACACGGCAAAGGCTCACGACTAGCGTGCTCGCCGATCTCGTCGCCGGGGCTCTCGAAGACGCCTCGGTCCGTCGGGCTGCCCGCCCCCTCGCGGAGGTGGAGGCGGATGCCCTGGCGGCCCCCGCTCCCCGCGACGCCCTCGCGGCGCTCGCGCCCGCCGACCGCGTGAAGATCATCGCCGAGGTGAAGCGCGCGAGCCCCTCGCGCGGTGCCCTCGCCGAGATCCGCGACCCCGCGGGTCTCGCCGTCTCGTACGAGACCGGCGGTGCGAGCGCCATCAGCGTGCTCACCGAGGGCCGCCGCTTCGGCGGCTCCCTCGACGACCTCCGCGACGTGCGTGCGGCCGTCGGCGTGCCGGTGCTGCGCAAGGACTTCATCGCCGATCCCTACCAGGTGTTCGAGGCGCGCGCCGCCGGTGCCGACCTCGTGCTGCTCATCGTCGCGGCGCTCGAGCAGCCGGTGCTCGCGGAGCTCTACGGCCTCATCGGCGAGCTCGGCATGACGGCGCTCGTCGAGGCGCACTCGGCGTCGGAGGTGGCGCGCGCGCTCGACATCGGCGCGCAGCTCGTGGGCGTGAACGCGCGCGATCTCTCCACCTTCCAGCTCGACCGCGATCTGTTCGGAACCCTCGCCGACACGATTCCCTCGGGCGTCATCCGGGTCGCCGAGTCGGCGGTCACCTCGCCGGCCGACGTCGCGCACTATCGGGCGGCGGGCGCGGATGTGGTGCTCATCGGCGAGGCGCTCGTCACGGGCGACGACCCGGTCACGACGCTCGGCTCCTTCCTGGCGGCGGGATGAACGACGGCATCCGCGCGAGCCTGCGCGGCCTTCCCGGTCCCTTCTTCGGCGAGTACGGCGGGCGCTTCATGCCGGAGTCGCTCATCGCCGCGATCAACGAGCTCTCGGCCGCCTACGAGGCGGCGAAGGCCGACCCCGCCTTCCGCGCGGAGCTCGACGAGCTGCACCGCAGCTACACGGGCCGGCCCTCGATCATCACCGAGGTGCCGCGCTTCGCCGAGCACGCGGGCGGCGCCAGGGTGCTCCTCAAGCGCGAGGACCTCAACCACACGGGCAGCCACAAGATCAACAACGTGCTCGGGCAGGCGCTGCTCACGCGGCGCATCGGCAAGACGCGTGTGATCGCCGAGACCGGCGCCGGCCAGCACGGCGTCGCGACGGCGACCGCGGCAGCCCTGTTCGGCCTCGAGTGCACGATCTTCATGGGCGAGGTCGACACCCAGCGCCAGGCGCTCAACGTGGCCCGGATGCGGCTGCTCGGCGCCGAGGTCGTCTCGGTCACCACCGGCTCCCGCACCCTCAAGGACGCCATCAACGAGGCATACCGCGAGTGGGTCACGAGCGTCGACACGACCAACTACATCTTCGGCACCGCGGCGGGCCCGCATCCGTTCCCCGCGATGGTGCGCGACTTCCAGAGCGTCATCGGCGAGGAGGCGCGCGCCCAGGTGCAGGCGGCTGTGGGACGGCTGCCGGATGCCGTGGTCGCCTGCGTGGGCGGCGGCTCGAACGCGATCGGCATCTTCGACGCCTTCCTCGACGACGAGGGCGTGGCCCTCTACGGCATCGAGGCGGCGGGCGACGGCGTCGACACGGAGCGCCACGCGGCGTCGATCGAGCGCGGCCGCCCCGGCATCCTGCACGGCGCCCGCAGCTATCTGCTGCAGGACGAGGACGGTCAGACACTCGAATCGCATTCCATCTCGGCGGGCCTCGACTACCCGGGCGTCGGGCCCGAGCACGCCTACCTCGCCGACATCGGCCGCGCGAGCTACCTGCCGGCGACCGACGCCGAGGCGATGGACGCGCTGCGGCTGCTGAGCCGCACCGAGGGCATCATCCCCGCGATCGAGTCCTCCCACGCCCTCGCCGGCGCGCTGCGGATCGGGCGCGAGCTCGGCCCCGAGGGTGTCGTGCTCGTGAACCTCTCGGGGCGCGGCGACAAGGACGTGGCGACGGCTGCTCGCTGGTTCGGGCTCTTCGACGAGGGAGCGGTGCAGTCGTGAGCGTGGCATCCGCCATCACGGGCCGTGGCGCGCTCATCGGCTACCTGCCGGTCGGCTTCCCCGACCTGCCCACCTCGATCGACGCGGCGGTCGCCCTCGTGGAGAGCGGGGTCGACGCGCTCGAGCTCGGCCTCCCGTACTCCGACCCCGTCATGGACGGCCTCGCGATCCAGAAGGCCACCCAGCAGGCGCTCGCGGGCGGCTTCCGGGTGCGTGACGTGTTCGCCGCCGTCGAGGCGGTGCGCAGCCGGGTCGACGCCCCCGTGCTCGTCATGACCTACTGGAACCCCGTCGTGCAGCACGGCGTCGCGCGCTTCGCCGACGCGCTGCGCGACGCAGGGGGCGCCGGTCTCATCACGCCCGACATCACGCCCGACTCGGCGGCGGACTGGATCGCCGAGAGCGAGCGCACGGGCCTCGACCGGGTGTTCCTGGCCGCACCGTCGTCGTCGGATGCGAGGCTCGCCGAGACCGTGCAGGCGAGCCGCGGCTTCGTCTACGCCGTCTCGACGATGGGCATCACGGGAGCCCGCGCCGACCTCGACGCGAAGGCCCGCTCGCTCGTCGCCCGCCTGCGCGATGCGGGAGCGACCGGCCCCGAGACGATCGCGGCGTGCGTCGGGATCGGCATCTCGACCCCGGAGCAGGTCTCCGAGGTCCTCGACTACGCGGACGGCGCGATCGTCGGCTCCGCGCTCGTCACCGCCCTCGCCGAGGGCGGTGTCGCGGGCCTCGCCCGCGTGGCATCGGCACTCTCCCAGGGAAAGTAGACTCGCGAACGTGATCGCAGCGCCCCTCAGCATCCCGAGCCCGTCGCCGGACTGGAAGCAGATCCACATCCCGATCGGCGAGTGGCTGCACGCGATCATCCCCGCCGTGGACGCCTCGTGGTCGTTCCGGATCACGACCTACGCGCTCGTGATCATCGTCGGCATCTTCGCGGCTGTGATCATCGCCAACCTGCGGCTCACGCGGCGTGGTGCCGAGCCGTGGATCATCGTCGACGTGGGCATCTGGGCCGTCATCCTCGGCATCGTCGGGGCGCGGCTGTACCACGTCCTGACGCACCTGGGCGACTACTTCGGCCCCGGCCACGACAACCCGTGGAACCCGTTCCAGCCGGGCAGCGTCTGGGCGATCTGGGAGGGCGGCGGCGCCATCTTCGGCGCGCTCATCTTCGGCGCCCTCGGCGTGTGGATCGGATGCCGCCTCACGGGCCTGCGCTTCTGGAGCGTCGCGGACGCGATCGCGCCGGGCCTGCTCGTCGCGCAGGCGTTCGGCCGCCTCGGCAACTGGTTCAACCAGGAGCTCTTCGGCCTGCCGACCGACCTCCCGTGGGGTCTCGAGATCGACCGGCCGAACCCGGCCATCCCGGTCGGCATCCCCGACGACGTGCTGTTCCACCCCACCTTCCTCTACGAGATCCTGTGGAACCTCGCGGGCTTCGCGCTCATCATCCTCGTCACCGAGAAGATCAGCTTCGTCTCCGGCAAGCTGCTCCCGGTCTTCCAGCGCAAGGCGTTCTGGCAGTGGGGCAAGGTGCTCGGCCTCTACCTGATCTGGTACGGCATCGGCCGCAGCTGGTTCGAGTCGATCCGCCTCGACCCGAGCGAGACCTTCCTCGGCATCCGCTCGAACGTGTGGACGGCGCTGGCGGCGATCGTGCTCGGCATCGTGATCCTGATCGTGCAGACCCGCCGTCATCCGGGCATCGAGCCCGACGTGTACCAGCCGGGTCGTCGTCCGGAGCCCTCGGCTGCGCTACACTCCGAGGACACCTATTCGGATTCGGATGACGACGAGCCGGGCGATGACGCCGCGGAGGTCGCCGAAGTCGCCGCCACAAGCGGATCCCCCCGAGCAAGCTGAGTCCCCGCACCCGACGGCGACGAGCCGGAGCCTTCTCCGAGGCATCCGGGCATCTCATCCATCGCTGGGCCATCGACGTCCCATCCCATCTCACGTGAGGACGGTCGACATGGCTGCGTTCGACGTCCCCGCTTCTGCGGGCACCCGGAACCCTTTCGCGCGGTTCGGCGCGATCCCCGAGGCGAGCGGGCTCTACGACCCGCGCTTCGAGCGGGACGCGTGCGGGCTCGCGATGGTCGCGACGTTGCGCGGCACGGCGGGCCACGACATCGTCACGGGTGCGCTCGACGCGCTGCGGCACCTCGAGCACCGCGGTGCCGTGGGGTCGGATGCGGGAACCGGTGACGGCGCGGGGATCATCACGCAGATCCCCGACGCGTTCCTCCGCGAGGTGGCCGGTTTCGAGCTCCCGCCGCTCGGCCAGTACGCGGTGGGCACGGCGTTCCTCCCGCTCGACCGGATGGAGCGCGCCGTCGAGAAGGCCGGCATCGAGACGATCGCCGAGGAGGAGGGGCTGCGGGTCATCGGATGGCGCGTCGTGCCGACCGATCCGGCGCACCTCGGCGAGCTGGCGCGCGAGGCGGCGCCCGCCTTCGAGCAGCTCTTCGTGGCGTCGGCGCGCAGCGACGCATCCGGGCGGCCGCTGTCGGGCATCGCGCTCGACCGGCAGACCTTCCGGCTGCGCAAGCGCGCGGAGCGCGAGCTCGGCTCCTACTTCCCGTCGCTCTCGTGCCGCACGCTCGTCTACAAGGGCATGGTCACGACGCTCCAGCTCGAGCCGTTCTACCCCGACCTCTCCGACGAGCGCTTCGCCTCGCGTCTGGCGCTCGTGCACTCGCGCTACTCCACGAACACCTTCCCGTCGTGGCCGCTCGCGCAGCCGTTCCGGATGATCGCGCACAACGGCGAGATCAACACCGTGCAGGGCAACCGCAACTGGATGCGGGCGCGGCAGAGCCAGCTGCACTCGGAGGCGCTCGGCGAGCTGCGCCCGCTCTTCCCGATCGTGTCGGAGGGGGCGAGCGACTCGGCCTCCTTCGACGAGGTCGTCGAGCTGCTGACGCTCGCCGGCCGCAGCCTGCCGCACGCCGTCATGATGATGGTGCCGGAGGCCTGGGAGAACCAGACCGACATGGACCCGGCGCGCCGGGCGTTCTACGACTACCACGGCTCGCTCATGGAGCCGTGGGACGGGCCCGCGGCGCTGGTGTTCACCGACGGCACGCTCGTCGGCGCGACGCTCGACCGCAACGGCCTCCGCCCCGGACGCTTCGTGGTGACCGACGACGGCCTCGTGGTGCTCGCGAGCGAGGTCGGGGTGCTCGACTTCCCGCCCGACCGGATCGTACGCAAGGGCCGGCTGCGCCCCGGCCGGATGTTCCTCATCGACACGGCCGAGGGCCGCATCATCGAGGACGACGAGATCAAGTCGCAGCTCGCATCCGCGGAACCCTACGCGGAGTGGGTCGAGCAGAACCGCATGCAGCTCGCGGAGCTGCCCTGGCGCGAGCACATCGTGCACACGGCGTCGTCGGTCACCCGCCGCCAGCGCACCTTCGGCTACACCGAGGAGGAGGTGCGCATCCTCATCGCGCCGATGGCGCAGACGGGCGCCGAGCCGCTCGGGGCCATGGGATCCGACACCCCGGTCGCCGTGCTCTCCGACCGCCCGCGGCTGATCTTCGACTACTTCACCCAGGCCTTCGCCCAGGTCACGAACCCGCCGCTCGACTCGATCCGCGAGGAGGTCGTGACCTCGATGCGGCTCGGGATCGGACCGGAGCACAACCTGCTCGCGGCGACGCCGGAGCACGCGCGCCAGATCGTGCTCGACTTCCCGATCATCGACAACGACGGTCTCGCCAAGATCGTGCGTCTCACCGACGAGCGCGGCGCCCGCCTCACCCGCACGATCAAGGGCCTCTACCGCTTCGACCGCGGGCCGCACGCGATGGAGGCGCGCATCCGCGAGATGTGCGAGGAGGTCGACGCGGCGATCGCCGACGGCGCGCAGTTCATCGTTCTCTCCGACCGCGACTCCAACAAGGACCTCGCGCCGATCCCGTCGCTGCTCATGCTCGCCGCAGTGCATCACCACCTCATCCGCCAGGAGACGCGGATGCGGGTGGGGCTGATCGTCGAGACGGGTGACGCGCGCGAGGTGCACCACGCCGCCCTCCTGCTGGGCTACGGAGCCTCCGCGATCAACCCCTACCTCGCGATGGAGACCGCCGAGCAGCTCGTCGCGACGGGGGTCGTGCAGGGGATCGACGCCGACAAGGCGGTGGCCAACCTGCTCAAGGCGCTCGGCAAGGGCGTGCTCAAGATCATGTCCAAGATGGGCATCTCGGTCGTGGGATCGTATGCGGGCGCCCAGGCGTTCGAGGCGGTCGGGCTCAGCAAGGAGTTCGTCGAGGCGTACTTCACGGGCACGACGACGATCCTCGGCGGCGTCGGCATCGACGTCATCCAGCAGGAGAACCTCGTGCGCCACACGAGCGCCTACCCGGAGAACCCCGGCGAGGGCCTGCACCGTCGGCTCGAGACGGGTGGCGAGTACCAGTGGCGCCGCGAGGGACCGCCGCACCTGTTCAGTCCCGAGACGGTGTTCACGCTGCAGCACTCGACGCGCAGCCGGCGCTTCGACGTGTTCCGCCGCTACACGCGCTCGGTCGACGAGCAGGCGGAGCGTCTCATGACGCTCCGGGGCCTGTTCCGCATCAAGACGGGGGAGCGGCCCGCGGTGCCGCTCGACGAGGTCGAGTCGGTCGCCTCGATCATCTCCCGCTTCAACACGGGCGCGATGAGCTACGGCTCGATCTCGCAGGAGGCGCACGAGACGCTCGCGATCGCGATGAACCGCATCGGCGGCCGCTCCAACACGGGCGAGGGCGGCGAGGATGTCGAGCGCCTGCTCGACCCCGAGCGCCGCAGCCGCATCAAGCAGATCGCCTCGGGCCGCTTCGGTGTGACGAGCATGTACCTGACGCACGCGACCGACATCCAGATCAAGATGGCGCAGGGCGCGAAGCCCGGCGAGGGGGGCCAGCTGCCGCCGCAGAAGGTCTACCCGTGGATCGCGCGCACGCGTGGCGGCACCCCCGGCGTGGGCCTCATCTCGCCGCCGCCGCACCACGACATCTACTCGATCGAGGACCTCAAGCAGCTCATCTTCGACGCCAAGCGCGCCAACCCCTCGGCGCGCATCCACGTCAAGCTCGTGAGTCAGTCGGGCATCGGCGCGGTCGCGGCGGGTGTCGCGAAGGCCCTCGCGGATGTCGTGCTGGTGTCCGGCCACGACGGCGGCACCGGCGCATCCCCGCTCAACTCGCTCAAGCACGCCGGCACGCCGTGGGAGATCGGCCTCGCCGAGACGCAGCAGACGCTCATGCTCAACGGCATGCGCGACCGCGTCGTGGTGCAGGTCGACGGCCAGATGAAGACGGGCCGCGACGTGATCGTCGCCGCGCTGCTGGGCGCCGAGGAGTACGGCTTCGCGACCGCGCCGCTCGTGGTCTCGGGCTGCATCCTCATGCGGGTCTGCCACCTCGACACCTGCCCGGTCGGCGTGGCCACCCAGAACCCGGAGCTGCGGGCGCGCTTCAGCGGCAAGCCGGAGTTCGTCGAGACCTTCTTCGAGTTCCTCGCCCAGGAGGTGCGCGAGTACCTCGCGGAGCTCGGCTTCCGCTCGCTCGACGAGGCGATCGGCCACGCCGAGCTGCTCGACGTCGACCGGGCGATCGAGCACTGGAAGGCGGACGGCCTCGACCTCTCGCCCGTGCTGCAGGGTCCGGACTTCCCCGACGACGCGCCGCGGACCAACCGGCGTGCCCAGGACCACGAGCTCGAGGAGCACTTCGACCAGGAGCTCATCCGGCTCTCGGCCGAGGCGCTCGAGAACCGCGAGCCGGTCGTGATCGAGCTGCCGATCGCGAACACCGAACGCGCTGTCGGCACCATGCTCGGCCACGAGGTCACCAAGCGCTTCGGGGCGGACGGGCTGCCGACCGAGACGATCGACGTCACGCTGCACGGCACCGCCGGTCAGTCGCTCGGCGCCTTCCTGCCGCACGGCATCACGCTCCGCCTCGAGGGCGACGCGAACGACTACGTCGGCAAGGGGCTCTCCGGCGGCGACATCGTCGTCCGGCCCGCGCGCGGCTCGCGCTTCCCGGCGGAGCAGAACGTCATCGCGGGCAACGTCATCGGCTACGGCGCGACGGCCGGCACGATGTTCATCCGCGGCACCGTCGGCGAGCGCTTCCTCGTGCGCAACTCCGGCGCCGTGGCGGTCGTCGAGGGCGTGGGGGACCACGCGCTCGAGTACATGACGGGCGGCACCGCGATCATCCTGGGCGCGACCGGACGCAACCTCGGCGCCGGCATGTCGGGCGGAACCGCCTACGTGCACGGGCTCCGGCGCGACGCGGTCAACCGCGAATCGCTCGCCCACGGCGAGCTCTCGCTCGAGCAGCTCGACCGCGGCGACGTCGAGCTGCTGCGCTCCTACCTGCAGCTCCACGTCGAGAAGACCGACTCGGCGCTCGCCCGGCGGATGCTCGACGACATGGAGCAGACCGCGGCCGCCTTCGTGAAGGTCCTCCCGCGCGACTTCGCCGCCGTGCACGAGACCCGTGCGGCGGCGATCGCCGAGGGGCTCGATCCGGACGGCGAGACGGTCTGGAACCGCATCCTCGAAGTGACGGGAGGCTGATCATGGCGGACCCCAAGGGCTTCCTCACGGTGCAGGAGCGCGAGCTCCCGAAGCGCCGCCCGGTGGCCGTGCGCATCATGGACTGGCGCGAGGTCTACGAGGACCAGGACCGCGCCCAGCTGCGCCGCCAGGCAGGCCGCTGCATGGACTGCGGCGTCCCGTTCTGCCACCAGGGCTGCCCGCTCGGCAACCTCATCCCGGAGTGGAACGACCTCACCTGGCGCGGCGAGGACCGGCAGGCCATCGAGCGGCTGCACGCCACCAACAACTTCCCGGAGTTCACGGGGCGGCTGTGCCCCGCGCCGTGCGAGTCCGCGTGCGTGCTCGGCATCAACCAGCCCGCCGTCACGATCAAGCAGGTCGAGGTGTCGATCATCGACGAGGCCTTCCGCAACGGATGGGTCGAGCCGCATCCGCCGGAGCGTCTCACCGGCAAGACGGTCGCCGTGGTCGGCTCCGGTCCGGCGGGCCTCGCCGCCGCGCAGCAGCTCACCCGGGCGGGCCACACGGTGGCCGTGTACGAGCGCGACGACCGGATCGGCGGCCTGCTGCGCTACGGCATCCCCGACTTCAAGATAGAGAAGCGCCAGCTCGAGCAGCGCCTCGCCCAGATGGAGGCCGAGGGCACCCGGTTCCGGCCGGGCATCGAGATCGGCGTCGACCTCTCGTGGAACGAGCTGCGCGAGCGCTACGACGCGATCGTCGTCGCGACCGGTGCGACGGTCGCGCGCGAGCTGCCGCTGCCGGGGCGCGACCTCGACGGGGTGCACCTCGCGATGGACTACCTCGTGCAGCAGAACCGCGTGGTCGCGGGGGACACCGTCGCGGAGCAGCTCACCGCCCACGGCCGGCACGTCGTCGTGATCGGCGGCGGCGACACCGGGGCGGACTGCATCGGAACGGCGCACCGCCAGGGCGCGCTCAGCGTCACCAACCTCGCGATCGGCTACCAGCCGCCCGCCGAGCGTCCCGAGCACCAGCCGTGGCCCACCACCCCGACGCTCTTCGAGGTGCAGAGCGCCCATGAGGAGGGCGGTGAGCGCGTCTACCTGGCCTCCACCGTCGAGTTCCTGGGCGACGAGTCGGGCCGGGTGCGGGCGCTGCGCGTCGCCGAGACCGAGTACCTGGACGGGCGCCGCGTGCCGAAGGCCGGCACCGAGCGCGAGATCCCGGCCGACCTCGTCCTCGTCGCGATGGGATTCACCGGCCCCGAGACGAAGCTGCTCGACGAGCAGCTTCACGTGCCCGCCGACGAGCGGGGTAACGTAGCCAGGGACGATCGGTACGCGACGAGCGAGCCGGGCGTCTTCGTCGCAGGCGACGCGGGCCGGGGGCAGTCGCTCATCGTGTGGGCGATCGCCGAGGGCCGTGCGGCCGCGTCCGCCGTCGACCGCTACCTCGAGGGCGACACGCAGCTGCCGTTCCCCGTCCGTCCCACCGACCGCGGCATCGGCCTCTGAGCCAACGCCGACCTCCCCACCCGACACCACACTGAAGGAAACATGAGACGAGCCAAGATCGTCGCGACGCTGGGTCCCGCCACGTCGAGCTATGAGAACCTCCGCGCCATCATCGAGGCGGGCGTCAACGTCGCCCGGATGAACCTCAGCCACGGCAGCCACGACATGCACGAGGAGGTCTACGCGAACGTGCGTCGCGCCGCCTCCGACGCAGGCCAGCCGGTCGCGGTGCTCGTCGACCTGCAGGGGCCCAAGATCCGGCTCGGCAAGTTCGCCGACGGCCCGCACGAGCTCGCGGTGGGCGACATCTTCACCATCACGACCGAGGACGTCCCGGGCACCAAGGAGCTCGTCGGCACGACCTTCGCGGGACTCCCGCAGGATGTGAAGCCCGGCGACTTCCTGCTGATCGACGACGGCAAGGTCAAGGTCAAGGTGCTCGACACCGACGGCGTGCGGGTGCGCACGGAGGTCGTGGTGGCCGGTCCGGTGTCCAACAACAAGGGCATCAACCTCCCGGGCGTGGCGGTCAACGTGCCCGCGCTGTCCGAGAAGGACGAGACCGACCTGCGCTGGGGGCTCAAGCTCGGCGCCGACTACATCGCGCTCTCGTTCGTGCGCAACGCGGAGGACATCACCCGCGTGCACGAGATCATGGCGGAAGAGGGGCGCAAGGTCCCGGTGATCGCCAAGATCGAGAAGCCGCAGGCGGTCGACGCCCTCGAGGAGATCATCGACGCCTTCGACGGCATCATGGTCGCCCGCGGCGACCTGGCGGTCGAGCTGCCGCTCGAGGCCGTCCCGGTGGTGCAGAAGCGCGCGGTGGAGCTCTGCCGTCGCATGGCGAAGCCCGTCATCGTGGCGACGCAGATGCTCGAGTCGATGACGCACTCGCCCGTGCCGACCCGCGCCGAGGCGTCCGACGTCGCGAACGCGGTGCTCGACGGGGCGGATGCGGTCATGCTGTCGGGTGAGACGAGCGTGGGCGAGTACCCGGTCGTCACCGTGCAGACCATGGCCCGCATCGTGGAGTCGACGGAGGAGCATGGCCTCGAGCGCATCGCGCCGCTCGGCACCAAGCCCCGCACGCAGGGCGGCGCCATCACCCTCGCGGCCGCCGAGGTCGCGGAGTTCGTGGAGGCCAAGTACCTCTGCGTCTTCACCGAGTCGGGCGATTCGGCGCGCCGCATGTCGCGGCTGCGCGAGCGCATCCCCATGAAGGCCTTCACGCCGGACGAGGCGATCCGCCGCCGCATGAACCTCACCTGGGGCATCGAGTCGTTCCTCGTCGACCGCGTGGCGCACACCGACGCGATGTACAAGCAGGTCGACGAGATCCTGCTCGAGAAGAAGCTCGCGTCGATCGGCGACAAGGTCGTCGTGATCTCCGGGTCCCCTCCCGGCATCTCCGGCTCCACCAACGACCTGCGCGTGCACGTGATCGGCGACGCCATCAACGCCGCGGCGCCGGTCTGGGAGTCGGGCGACCACGCCGACTGATCCGCTCGCCCACGGATGGCGTCACCCCTTCGCGGGTGGCGCCATCCGTCGTTCTCGGGTGCCGGTGGTGGGGGTCGAACCCACACGTCCTCACGGACAACCGATTTTGAGTCGGTCGCGTCTGCCATTCCGCCACACCGGCCGGTGCGCGCCACGGGAAGAATCCTCGCGGCATCCCGACGTTACCGTAGGATTCAAGAGTGAGTGAGATCGACCAGGCCCCCACCGCACCGCGACGTGTCGTCGTCGCCGAGGACGAGTCGCTCATCCGGCTCGACATCGTCGAGATCCTGCGCGACAACGGCTTCGACGTGGTCGGCGAGGCGGGCGATGGCGAGACCGCGGTCGCCCTGGCGACGGAGCTGCGTCCCGATCTCGTCGTGATGGACGTCAAGATGCCGCAGCTCGACGGCATCTCCGCCGCGGAGCGGCTCTCCAAGGACCACATCGCGCCCGTCGTGCTGCTCACCGCCTTCAGCCAGAAGGAGCTCGTGGAGCGGGCATCCGAGGCCGGCGCGCTCGCCTACGTCGTGAAGCCCTTCACGCCGAACGACCTGCTGCCCGCGATCGAGATCGCGCTGAGCCGCTACCAGCAGATCATGACGCTCGAGGCCGAGGTCGCCGACATGGTCGAGCGCTTCGAGACCCGCAAGCTCGTGGATCGCGCCAAGGGCCTGCTCAACGAGAAGATGGGCCTCTCGGAGCCCGAGGCGTTCCGCTGGATCCAGAAGGCGTCGATGGACCGCCGCCTCACCATGCACGACGTCGCCCAGGCGATCATCGACCAGCTGGCCCCCAAGAAGTAGCTCGCGGGGTCAGTCGCGGTCGCGCAGCATGTTCGTCATGCGGACCGTGGAGAGGCGGCGGCCCTGCTCGTCGGTCATGACGATCTCGTGCGTGCACAGGGTGCGGCCGAGCACGAGCGCCGTGCAGGTGCCGGTCACCCAGCCCTCGGTGACGGAGCGGCTGTGGGTGGCGTTGATCTCGATGCCGACCGCGTAGCGCCCGGCGCCCGCGTGGATCGCGGAGGAGATCGAGCCGAGCGACTCGCCGAGCACGACGTGCGCGCCGCCGTGCAGCAGGCCGACGACCTGGCGGTTGCCCTCGACCGGCATCCGGGCCACCGAGTGCGCGGCGGAGAGCTCCAGGAACTCGATGCCCATGCGGCGGGCGAGCTCACCGCCCCCCGAGTCTCCCAGTCGGGCGACGAGCTCCGGGTCGAGGTCGGGCGGAAGCTTCACCATGAGCGCTCCATCGGGTCGGTGGGGTGTCGGGGCCTCTCGCTAGGCTGGGCCCGTGCCGGACTCGGAAAAGCCTACGCTCCTCATCATCGACGGCCATTCGCTGGCGTTCCGGGCGTTCTACGCGCTGCCCGTCGACAGCTTCGTCACCCGTGACGGGCAGCACACCAACGCGATCCACGGCTTCATCTCGATGCTGCTGAACCTGCTGCAGCAGCAGAAGCCCACGCACCTCGCGGTCGCCTTCGACATCTCGCGCTTCTCCTTCCGCACCCGCGAGTACGCCGAGTACAAGGGCACCCGTGGCGAGACACCGCCCGAGTTCATCGGGCAGGTGCCGCTGCTCGAGGAGGCGCTGGCGGCCATGAACATCCGCACGATCTCGAAGGAGGACTTCGAGGCCGACGACATCCTCGCGACCCTCGCCACCCAGGGCGCGGCGCAGGGCTACCGGGTGCTCGTGGTCTCGGGCGACCGCGACACCATCCAGCTCGTCGACGACGACGTCACGCTGCTCTACCCGAACGTGCGCGGCGTGTCCGAGCTGAAGACCTACGACGCGGATGCGGTGCTCGAGCGCTACGGCATCCGGCCCGAGCAGTACCCCGAGATCGCGGCGCTCGTCGGCGAGACGAGCGACAACCTCCCGGGCGTCGACAAGGTCGGCGAGAAGACCGCGGTCAAGTGGATCCAGAAGTACGGCACGGTCGAGGAGCTGCTCGCCCACGCCGACGAGATCACGGGCGTGGTCGGTCAGAACCTCCGCGACCAGCAGGACCGCGTCGTGCGCAACCGCAAGCTCAACCGGCTCGTGCGCGACGTCGAGCTGCCGGTCGGGCCCGCCGACCTCGAGCGACGCCCGATCGACCCGACGGCGGTCCGCGCGGTGTTCGACCGCCTGCAGTTCCGCACCCTGCTCGACCGGGTCTTCAAGATCGAGGGTGCGGCGGCGGATGCCGGGATCGTCGAGGGCGACGGCGCGGCGTCCGGCGTGGCTGCGGCCCCCGTGGTGCGCACGATGGTCGACGAGGAGCTCGCCAAGTGGCTGCGCGCGCAGTCCGCGACCGGCCCGCTCGGGCTGCGGATCGCGACGCTCGACGGCAGCGTCGAGGGCTTCGGCATCGCGAGCGCCACCGAGACCGCATGGGTGCCGTGGGCGCCCGGTCGCCCCGACTACTCAGCGCTCGAGGAGTGGCTGGCGAGCGACTCGCCCAAGCTGCTGCACGACGCGAAGCGCCAGCTCAAGACCGCCCAGGCAGCCGGCCTCGAGATCGCCGGCGTCGCCGGCGACACCGCGCTCTCCGGGTGGCTGCTGCGCCCCGGCACCAAGGCCGACAGCCTCGGCGGGCTCGTGTACTACTACCTCGGCGAGACCTTGCCGGAGCCCGACCCGAGTCAGCTCGTGCCCGAGGTCGAGGCGTTGAGCCCGGCGACCGAGGCCTGGTATCTCGTGCGCCTGCAGGCCGAGCTCGACGCCCGCCTCGACCCCGGCTCGCTCTCGGTGCAGCGCGACATCGAGGTGCCGCTCATCCCCGTGCTCGCGCGCATGGAGACGCAGGGCGTCACCGTGTCCGGCCCGGTGCTCGGCGAGCTCAGCTCGCGGCTCGGGGCTCAGGCCGCCGACATCGCGCAGCGCGCCTTCGCCGAGATCGGCCGCGAGGTCAACCTCGGCTCGCCCAAGCAGCTGCAGGAGGTGATCTTCGACCAGCTGGGCATGCCGAAGACCCGCGCCAACAAGACGGGCTACTCGACCGACGCACAGGCCCTCGCCGATCTGCAGGAGCAGCATCCGCATCCCTTCCTCGAGCTGCTGCTGCAGCACCGCGATGCCACCAAGATCCGGCAGATCGTCGAGACGCTGCAGACGGCGATCGGCGCAGACGGGCGCATCCGCACGACCTACGAGCAGACCGGCTCCGCGACGGGCCGCATCTCGTCGAACGACCCGAACCTGCAGAACATCCCGGTCAAGACCGAGGTGGGCCGCGAGGTGCGTTCCGCGTTCCTCGCGGGCGAGGGCTTCGAGACGCTTCTCACCGCCGACTACTCGCAGATCGAGATGCGGATCATGGCGCACCTCTCGGAGGACGCCGGGCTCATCGAGGCGTTCCGCTCCGGGGAGGACCTGCACCGTTTCGTCGGCGCCCGCATCTTCGGCGTCGAGCCGTCGGAGGTCACGCCCCTCATGCGCACCAAGGTCAAGGCGATGTCGTACGGCCTCGCCTACGGCCTCTCGGCGTTCGGCCTGAGCAAGCAGCTGCGGATCGAGGTCGCCGAGGCGAAGGAGCTCATGGCCGACTACTTCGCGCGCTTCGGCGCGGTGCGCGACTACCTGCGGGGCGTCGTCGAGCAGGCGCGCGTCGACGGCTACACGACGACCATCTTCGGCCGCCGTCGCCCGTTCGCCGACCTGAGCTCCACCAACCGGGTGCTGCGCGAGAACGCCGAGCGGCAGGCGCTCAACTCGCCCATCCAGGGCTCGGCGGCCGACATCATCAAGCGCGCGATGCTCGCGATCGACGCCGACATCCGCTCCGAGGGCCTCGGCTCGCGGATGCTGCTCCAGGTGCACGACGAGCTCGTGTTCGAGGTCGCGCCGGGTGAGCTCGACAGGATGCGCGAGATCGTCTCGGCGGGCATGTCGGGCGCGGCCGAGCTCTCGGTGCCTCTCGACGTACAGCTCGGCACTGGCCCGAACTGGGATGCTGCCGCACACTAGAACGCGACGCCCGCACGGGCGACCGCCCGAGAGGAGCCCCGGATGCCGGAGCGCACCGTCGTCGTCGCCTCGCGCGTGGGCCTGCACGCGCGCCCCGCGGCACTCTTCTCCCAGGCCGCCGCGCAGGCACCGGTCCCCGTGACGCTCACCGCCGCGTCCGGCCGCAGCGTCAACGCCGCGAGCATCCTCGGGGTGCTGTCGCTCGGCATCGACCACGGCGAGCGTGTGACCATCTCGAGCGAGGCGGAGGGCGCCGACGCCGCGCTCGACGCCCTCGCGGCGCTGCTCGAGCGCGACCTCGACCTCGAGTGACCTTCGGCCCCTGCGAGGTCGTCGGCCGCCCCTAGGGTGGAGGGCATGAGCCCTCAGGACAGCGCCGCCCGCTCCGCCACGCCGATCGACGCGATCGCCGAGGAATGGGTGTCCACCCTCGTCGACCTCGTGCCCGACATCGCGATCTACATCGGCGTGCCGGGTCGCACGGGGGAGTACGGCGACCTCTCGCCGGCAGGCCATGAGCGGCTCGCAGAGGCCACGCGCAGCCTCGTCACGCGCCTCGACGCGGCCCAGCCGCTCGACGCCGTCGACGAGGTGACGAAGACCGATCTGCTGGCCGAGTCGCGCCTCGCGCTCGAGGCGCACGACGCGCGGCTGCACCTGCGCGACCTCAACGTGATCACCTCGCCCGCGCAGGAGATCCGCGAGTCCTTCGATCTCATGCCCACGGCCACCGAACAGGACTGGGCCACGATCGCCGAGCGCCTCGGCAACCTGCCGGGCGCCGTCGACGGCTACATCGCGACCCTGCGCGCCGGTGTCGCGGAGGGCGTCGTGCCCGCCCGCCGCCAGGTGCGCGAGGTGGCCGAGCAGGC
Organism: Protaetiibacter sp.; assembly: GCA_030150265.1. Taxonomy (GTDB): domain Bacteria; phylum Actinomycetota; class Actinomycetes; order Actinomycetales; family Microbacteriaceae; genus Homoserinibacter. The sequence continues at coordinate 28,350 of JASLGG010000020.1, read as the reverse complement.
GCGCCGCAACGGGCGGCCCGACGGCTTCTTCGCCGAGTTCACGGGAGGAGCCTCGGTCGAGGGCGGGGAGCTGTCAGACGGCCTCCGCGCGGACCTCGCGCGCGGCGCCGAGGCCTCCGGGGCCGCCTACCGCGCCCTCGCCGACTTCCTCGAGAGCGAGCTGCTGCCCGCCGCGAGCGACCGGGACGGCGTGGGCCGCGAGCTCTACGCCCTCCGCTCGCGACACTTCCTCGGCGCGGCGATCGACCTCGACGAGACCTATGAGTGGGGCGTCGAGGAGCTCGAGCGGATGATCGAGGAGCAGACGCGCGTCGCGCACGAGGTGCTTCCGGGCGCGACCGTCGAGGAGGCGGTGACCCACCTCGAGCAGGACGCCTCCCGCAAGCTGCACGGCACCGACGCGCTCAAGTCCTGGATGCAGGAGCTCAGCGATCGCGTGGTCGGCGAGCTCGGCCGCAGCCACTTCGACATCCCCGAGCCGGTGCGCGCGCTCGAGTGCATGATCGCGCCCACCCAGGACGGCGGCATCTACTACACGGGTCCGTCCGACGACTTCAGCCGCCCCGGACGGATGTGGTGGAGCGTGCCCGAGGGCGTCACGGAGTTCGACACCTGGCGCGAGAAGACCACCGTCTTCCACGAGGGCGTCCCCGGTCACCACCTGCAGATCGGCCAGGCGGTCTACAACCGCGCCGAGCTCAACACCTGGCGCCGTCAGCTCGCCGGCACGAGCGGTCATGCCGAGGGGTGGGCGCTCTACGCCGAGCGCCTCATGGAGGAGCTCGGCTATCTCGACGACCCCGCCGACCGTCTCGGCATGCTCGACGGCCAGCGCATGCGCGCGGCGCGCGTCGTCCTCGACATCGGCGTGCACCTCGGCAAGCCCAAGCCCCGCATCCGCGGCCTGGAGGATCTGCCGTCCGACGGCGACTGGGACGCCGACTTCGCGCTCGCCTTCATGCGCCGCAACGTCAACATGGACGACGCCTTCGTGCGCTTCGAGGTCAACCGCTACCTCGGCTGGCCGGGACAGGCGCCGTCGTACAAGGTCGGGCAGCGCATCTGGGAGCAGATCCGCGACGACGCGCAGCGTCGCGCCGGGGCGTCCTTCTCGTTCCGGGACTTCCACAAGCACGCGCTCGACCTCGGCGGCGTGGGCCTCGACACCCTGCGCACCGCGCTCGCCCCGTGAGACGGCAGCGGCATCCGGGGGCGCCGTGGGCGGCCGCGCTCGGTGACCGCGTGACCGAGCTGACGCCCGCGATGCAGGCGTACTTCGGGGGAGCGCCCTACGGCTCCCACGGGCTCGGGGAGGGCGTGTTCACGACCGTCGGCACGCCGCGGCGGTGGCTCTGGCCCATGCTCGCGATCCTCGGGCGCTGGAATGTCGTGTGGCCCGTCTGGGAGCGCGACGTGCCGTTCACGGTCGTGAACCTGCCGACCCCGCACGGGCTGGTGGGCGTGCGCCGCTTCCGCTTCGCGAGCGGCGACCGCACCATGACCGACCGGATCATCTGGACGCCGCGCGGGCTGCGCCAGCGGCTCGGCACGGGGGAGCGGGTCGTCGCGGAGCTGCGGATCGAGCCCGAGGAGGGCGGCCTCCGCATCCTCTCGGGACGGGTCGGCATCCGGATGCTCGGGGTACGCGTCTCGCTTCCCGCGCGCTGGGCGCCGCGCATCGAGGTGCACGAGCGCACCCTCCCCGACGGGCGTCAGCATGTGTCGCTCGCCCTCGATCTGCCGCTCGTCGGCCGCGCCTACGAGTACGCGGGCGCGTTCGACTACCGCATCGAGGCCGTCGCGCCGGGCGACGACGAGCGATGACCGCGGGGCGCGTCGTCGTGGCAGGCGCCTCCGGGTTCATGGGGCGCCATCTCGTCGCGGGTTGGCGCGCGGCGGGCCGCGAGGTGCGCACGATCGGTCGCGGCGACGCGGATGCGCGCTGGGGCGACACGGACGGCATCCGGCGGTCGCTCGACGGCAGCGCGCTGCTCGTGAACCTCGCCGGCAAGAGCGTCAACTGCCGCTACGGCCCCGAGAACCGAGCGGAGATCCTGAGCTCGCGCGTCGAGACGACGCACGAGCTCGCCGAGGCCGTGCGCACCGCCGACGCACCGCCGGCACTGTGGATCAACTCCTCGACCGCGACGATCTACCGGCACGCCGAGGATCGCGCCCAGACGGAGGCCGGCGGGGAACTCGGCTCGGGCTTCTCGGTGTCGGTCGCGCGGGCATGGGAGGAGGCGTTCTTCGCCGGCGAGCTCCCGGCGACGCGGCGCGTCGCCATCCGCACGGCCATCGTGCTGGGCGACGGCAGCGCGCTCGTGCCGCTTCTGCGGCTCGCGCGCTTCGGCCTCGGCGGCCCGCAGTGGGACACGCCGTGGTTCTCCACCCGTGCCCGCCGTGAGGCGGGCACGCAGCACCGCTTCGCCGCCCGCTGGGGTCGCCAGATGTTCAGCTGGATCCACCTCGACGACGTCGCGGGCGCGCTCGCCTTCCTGGAGACCCACGACGAGCTCGACGGCGTGGTCAATCTCACAGCCCCGCACCCCGTCGACGGCGTGACGCTCATGCGCACGCTCCGCCGCGCCGTCGGGATGCCGCTCGGCCTCCCCGCGCCCCGGCCGGTGCTCGAGGTCGGCGCCTGGCTCATCCGCACCGAGACCGAGCTGCTGCTGAAGAGCCGCTGGGTGGTGCCGGAGAGGCTCCTGCAGGCCGGATATGCATTCCGGCACCCCGATCTCGCCCCGGCGGTCGCCGACATCCTGGCGCAGGGGCGTCGCGCTCGGCGGGGGAGTGCGGTAGTCTAGAGCGTTGCCTTGCGCAACATCCTATCCGCGTGCCCGCGGAGCACTCCGGCAACATCGCCTCGCGGGCCCTGACATGTCCATCCTCCGGAGCACCCACTACATGACTACCGCAACGACCGCCTCGGCCACCAAGCAGGTCGCGATCAACGACATCGGATCTGCCGAAGACTTCCTGGCCGCGGTCGAACTGACCCTCAAGTTCTTCAACGACGGAGACCTCATCGAAGGCACCGTCGTCAAGATCGACCGCGACGAGGTCCTCCTCGACGTCGGCTACAAGACCGAGGGCGTCATCCCCTCGCGCGAGCTCTCCATCAAGCACGACGTGGACCCCACCGAGGTCGTCTCGGTCGGCGACAGCGTCGAGGCGCTCGTCCTCCAGAAGGAGGACAAGGAGGGTCGCCTCATCCTGTCGAAGAAGCGCGCCCAGTACGAGCGCGCCTGGGGCGACGTGGAGAAGATCAAGGACTCCGACGGCGTCGTGACCGGCTCGGTCATCGAGGTCGTCAAGGGCGGCCTCATCGTCGACATCGGCCTCCGCGGCTTCCTCCCGGCCTCGCTCATCGAGCTGCGCCGCGTGCGCGACCTCACGCCGTACCTCGGCCAGGAGATCGAGGCGAAGATCCTCGAGCTCGACAAGAACCGCAACAACGTGGTTCTCAGCCGCCGCGCGCTGCTCGAGCAGACCCAGTCGGAGTCGCGCTCGACCTTCCTCAACAACCTCCAGAAGGGCCAGGTCCGCAAGGGCGTCGTGTCCTCGATCGTCAACTTCGGCGCGTTCGTCGACCTGGGCGGCGTGGACGGCCTCGTGCACGTCTCGGAGCTCTCGTGGAAGCACATCGAGCACGCCTCCGAGGTCGTCGAGGTCGGCCAGGAGGTCACCGTCGAGATCCTCGAGGTCGACCTGGACCGCGAGCGCGTGTCGCTCTCGCTCAAGGCGACCCAGGAGGACCCGTGGCAGGTCTTCGCCCGCACCCACGCGATCGGTCAGATCGCTCCGGGCAAGGTCACCAAGCTCGTCCCGTTCGGCGCCTTCGTGCGTGTCGCGGATGGCATCGAGGGCCTCGTGCACATCTCGGAGCTCTCGGGCAAGCACGTCGAGCTCGCCGAGCAGGTCGTCTCGGTCGGCGACGAGGTGTTCGTCAAGGTCATCGACATCGACCTCGACCGTCGCCGCATCTCGCTGAGCCTCAAGCAGGCCAACGAGGGCATCGACCCGCACAACACCGAGTTCGACTCGGGCCTCGCCGCGCTCTACGGCATGGTCACGGAGTACGACGAGCAGGGCAACTACAAGTACCCGGAGGGCTTCGACCCGACCTCGGGCGAGTGGCTCGAGGGCTTCGAGGCTCAGCGCGACGCCTGGGAGGCGGAGTACACCGCCGCGCAGGAGCGCTGGGAGGCTCACAAGAAGCAGACCCTCGCGGCCGAGGAGGCCGAGGCCTCGCTCGACGAGCGTCCCTCGGGCAACTCGTTCTCCTCGGAGAGCAGCTCGGGCGGCACCCTCGCCGACGACGAGTCGCTCGCCGCGCTGCGCGAGAAGCTCAGCAGCAACTCCTGAGCGCATCCCGCTCATCCGGATGGCCGGTCCCGCACGGGGCCGGCCATCCGCCGTTTCGGGCGGGCGTTCAGGGCTCCCTGAGGAACGCGGGCGGGGTGGATGCCGCGGCGGCGCGGGCGCGACGACGGCGACGCACGGAGCGGATGAGCAGCACGAAGCCCAGCACGAGCAGGCCGAGGCCGAGGATCACCAGGATCGGGGCCACGAGGGCCAGCACGACGAGCAGCAGGCTCGTGCCGTCCTCCGCCGTGCTGAGCACGGGGGCCGCGATCCCGGCGGTCGTCAGGTTGGCGACCGGCCGCACGGCCGTCTTGCCGAGATGCACGAGCAGGGCGAGCACGATGCCGATCACCACGGGGATCCAGGCGCCCGTGGAGAAGAAGCTGTCGGGGTCGTCGACCGCGACCGTCGAGGTGCCGATCCCGCCCGCGAACACGATTCCACCGGACGCCGGGCGCACGACGGTCTGGATCCAGTCGTTCACCGAGTCCACCGCGGGCACCTTGTCGGCGACGATCTCCACGACGAGGAGCACGCCGAGCACCACCATGACCCACTCGTTCTCGAGCCAGGTCCAGCCCGCCGGCAGCTGGATCCAGTCGAAGCGCCCGGCGAGCCCCATGACGAGCAGCGGGATGTAGGCGTTGAGTCCCGCGGCGGCGGCGAGGCCGGCGCCGGTGAGCAGCTCGAGCATGCCGCCATGCTACGACCCCTCCGTCCGTCCGCGGCTCCTAGGCTGTCCGGATGAGCGACCTCCCGCCGCGCGACGAGCTGCTCGCGGTCTTCGAGTCGGAAGCGCGCCTCCTCGGACCGGACGCCGCCGAGGGGCGACCGTTCGAGATCGACGGGCCCGTCATGCGGATCGAGTTCCCCTCGACGGGCATGATCCACGCACCCGCCGATCTCGGCCTCGACGGTCCCGCGCTCGAGGCGCTCATCGAGCGTCAGGTGCGCTACTTCGCGGACCGCGATCTCCCGGTCGAGTGGAAGACCTACGCGGGCGACCGGCCGGATGCCCTCGTGCCGCTGCTTCTCGCCGCGGGCTTCGAGGCGGAGCCCGTCGAGGCGGTGATGGTGGCCGCGAGCTCGGCACCGGCCGCTCCCGCGGTCGCCGGGGTCGTCATCCGCGATGCGCGCGCCGACGAGTTCGACGCGATCGGCGAGCTGCTGCGGGGCGTGTGGAGCACGGACAACGCGGCGCTCCTCGGAGAGCTGCGGGAGCTGCGCACGGAGCTCGGCGAGACCGGCATCCGCATCCTCGTCGCCGAGGCGGATGACGGACTCGCCTCGGTGGCGTGGGTGATCATGCGGCAGGGGCGGCGATTCGCGGGCCTGTGGGGCGGCTCAACCCGCGCGGAGCACCGCGGACACGGCATCTACCGGGCGCTCGTCGCGGAGCGGGCGCGGATCGCCGCGGCGGGCGGCTTCCCCTATCTGCGCGTCGACGCGTCGGAGATGAGCCGCCCGGTGCTCGAGAGGCTCGGCTTCGTGCAGCTGACCACGACGACGCCGTATGTCTGGTCGCCGTGAGCGGAGGCGCATCCGTGCGAGCATGAGGGGGTGCTCATCGCCCTCACGGGAGGCATCGCCTCCGGCAAGTCCACGGTCGCACGGCGGTTCGCGGAGCTCGGCGCGGTCGTGATCGACGCCGATCGGCTGGCGCGGGAGGTGGTCGAGCCCGGCACGCCCGGGCTCGCGCGGATCGCCGAGGAGTTCGGTGCCGGGGTGCTGAGCGCGGACGGCACCCTCGACCGGGTGGCGCTCGGCGCGATCGTCTTCGGCGACGACAAGGCGCGGCGCCGCCTCAACGCGATCACGCATCCGGCGGTGGGCGACCGCTCGCGCGCGCTGTTCGCCGCGGCGCACGAGGCGGATCCGGACGGCGTGGTCGTCTACGACGTGCCCCTGCTCGTCGACGGTGAGGGACGCGGTCGCGCCGACGAGTTCGACCGCGTCGTCGTCGTGACCGCCGACGAGGGGACCCGTGTGCGGCGACTCGTCGAGCTGCGGGGGATGGACGAGGCGGAGGCGCGGCGCCGGATCGCGTCGCAGGCCCCCGAGGCCGCACGGCTCGCGATCGCCGACCACGTGATCGACGCGAACGGCACGCTCGAGGAGACCCTCGAGCAGGTCGACGCCCTGTGGCCGACCCTGCGCCCCACCCCGCTGGTCGAGTAGCCGCCGGAGGCGGCGTATCGAGACCGACCCTGCGCGGTGTCGGGGGTGCTGCCTAGGCTGGACCCATGCAGCCGACGCGTTCCGTGCGTCCGTTCGAGGTGGTCTCCGAGTACCAGCCGAGCGGCGACCAGCCCGCAGCGATCGCCGAGCTCGCGCACCGCGTGCAGGCGGGCGAGAGCGACATCGTGCTGCTCGGCGCGACGGGCACCGGCAAGTCGGCGACGACCGCCTGGCTCATCGAGCAGGTGCAGCGTCCGACGCTCGTGCTCGCGCACAACAAGACGCTCGCCGCCCAGCTCGCCAACGAGTTCCGCGAGCTCATGCCGAACAACGCCGTCGAGTACTTCGTGAGCTACTACGACTACTACCAGCCCGAGGCCTACGTGCCGCAGACCGACACCTTCATCGAGAAGGACTCGTCCATCAACGCCGAGGTCGAGCGGCTCCGGCACTCGACGACCAACTCGCTGCTGAGCCGACGTGACGTGGTGGTGGTCTCGACCGTGTCGTGCATCTACGGCCTCGGTGCCGCCGAGGAGTACCTGGGCGCCATGGTGGCGCTGCAGGTGGGCGATCGCATCTCGCGCGACAAGCTCATCCGCTCGTTCATCAACATGCAGTACGAGCGCAACGACGTCGACTTCTCGCGCGGCAAGTTCCGCGTGCGCGGCGACACGATCGAGATCATCCCCGTCTACGAGGAGCTCGCCGTGCGCATCGAGATGTTCGGCGACGAGATCGAGGCGCTGTACGCGCTGCATCCGCTCACGGGCGACGTGATGCGTCAGATGGATGCGGTGTCGATCTTCCCCGCCACCCACTATGCGGCGAGTCCCGAGGCCATGCAGCGCGCCATCCGCTCGATCAAACAGGAGCTCGCCGAGCGGCTGCCCGAGCTCGAACGGCAGGGCAAGCTGCTCGAGGCGCAGCGGCTCCGCATGCGCACGGGCTTCGACCTCGAGATGATGGAGCAGATCGGCTTCTGCAACGGCATCGAGAACTACTCGCGGCACATCGACGGCCGTCAGGCGGGGGAACCGCCGAACACCCTGCTCGACTACTTCCCCGACGACTTCCTCGTGGTGATCGACGAGTCGCACGTCACCGTGCCGCAGATCGGCGCGATGTACGAGGGCGACGCGAGCCGCAAGCGCACCCTCGTGGAGCACGGCTTCCGGCTGCCGAGCGCGCTCGACAACCGCCCGCTGCGCTGGGAGGAGTTCCTCGACCGGGTCGGCCAGAAGGTCTACCTCTCGGCCACCCCCGGCCGCTACGAGCTCTCGATGGGCGACGGGGTGGTGGAGCAGATCATCCGTCCCACGGGCCTCGTCGATCCGCAGATCGTCATCAAGCCGTCGAAGGGCCAGATCGACGACCTGCTCGAGGAGATCCGGCTGCGCGCCGAGCGTGACGAGCGCGTGCTCGTCACGACGCTCACCAAGAAGATGGCCGAGGAGCTCACCGACTACCTCACCGAGGCGGGCGTGCGGGTGCGCTACCTGCACGCGGACGTCGACACGCTGCGGCGGGTCGAGCTGCTCACCGAGCTGCGCGCCGGGGTCTACGACGTGCTCGTCGGCATCAACCTGCTGCGCGAGGGGCTCGACCTGCCGGAGGTGTCGCTCGTCGCGATCCTCGACGCCGACAAGGAGGGGTTCCTGCGCAGCTCGACCTCGCTCATCCAGACGATCGGGCGCGCCGCCCGCAACGTCTCGGGCGAGGTGCACATGTACGCCGACCAGCTCACCGACTCGATGAAGATCGCCATCGACGAGACCAACCGCCGCCGCGAGAGGCAGGTCGCCTACAACGTCGAGCACGGCATCGACCCGCAGCCGCTGCGCAAGCGCATCGCCGACATCACCGAGGTGCTCGCCCGTGAGGAGGCCGACACGGCCAAGCTGCTCGCGGGGCGCAGCGGCCAGGACGGCTCGAAGCGCCGCTCGCCCACGCCGAACCTGCGACGGGAAGGTGTCGGAGCGGCCGGAGCCGCCGAGCTCGAGACCGTCATCGCCGACCTCAACGAGCAGATGCTCCAGGCCGCCGGCGAGCTCAAGTTCGAGCTCGCGGCGCGCCTGCGCGACGAGCTCTCCGAGCTCAAGAAGGAGCTGCGGCAGATGGAGTCGGTCGGGCACGTGCGCTGACTCGGGCGGATGTCGGTGGCCATCCGTAGAATCTGTTCAGTGTCGATCACCCCTGTCGAGAGTTCCCAGAAGCTGAGCGTCCGGGGTGCCCGTGTCCACAATCTGAAGGACGTCGACCTCGAGATCCCGCGCGACGCGCTCGTGGTGTTCACGGGGCTCTCGGGCTCGGGCAAGTCGAGCCTCGCGTTCGACACGATCTTCGCCGAGGGCCAGCGGCGCTACGTGGAGTCGCTCTCGGCGTATGCACGCCAGTTCCTCGGGCAGGTCGACCGCCCCGACGTCGACTTCATCGAGGGGCTGAGCCCCGCCGTCTCGATCGATCAGAAGTCCACCAACCGCAACCCGCGCTCGACCGTCGGCACGATCACCGAGATCTACGACTACATGCGGCTGCTCTGGGCGCGCGTCGGCGAGCCGCACTGCCCCGTGTGCGGCGAGAAGATCCAGCGGCAGACCGTGCAGCAGATCGCCGATCAGCTCATGGAGCTGCCGGTCGGCACGCGGTACCAGGTGCTCGCCCCCGTCATCTCGCAGAAGAAGGGGGAGTTCGTCGACCTCTTCAAGGAGCTGTCGGCATCCGGCTACTCTCGTGCGATCGTCGACGGCGAGGTCGTGCAGCTCTCCGACCCACCGACCCTCAAGAAGCAGTACAAGCACGACATCGCGGTGGTGGTCGACCGCCTGATGGCCGCAGACGACCTGCTCACCCGGCTCACCGACTCCGTCGAGACCGCCCTCGGACTCGCGAGCGGCGTGCTCGAGATCGACTTCGTCGACGAACCAGAGGGCGCGAAGACGCGGCGCCGGAGCTTCAGCGAGAAGCTCTCCTGCCCCAACGGGCACGCCATCCAGCTCACCGAGATCGAGCCGCGCACCTTCTCGTTCAACGCGCCGTTCGGCGCCTGCCCGGAGTGCTCGGGACTCGGCACCAAGATGGCGGTCGACACCGAGCTCGTCATCGGCGACCCCGACCTCACCCTCAACGAGGGCGTCATCCTGCCCTGGAACCAGGGCGGCAAGGGCGTCTACAGCTACTTCCAGCGCCTGCTGCAGGGACTCGCCCGCGACCTGGACTTCTCGCTCGACACGCCCTGGCGCGAGCTGCCCGACGAGATCAAGACCGCGATCCTGCACGGCAACGACTTCGAGGTCACGGTGCAGTGGCGCAACCGCTTCGGCCGCACCATGAAGTACTCGACGGGCTTCGAGGGCGTCATGCCCTACATCGAACGCAAATACCAGGAGGCCGAGAGCGACTGGTCGCAGCAGCGCTACGGCGAGTACCTGCGCGAGGTGCCGTGCCCCGTGTGCCTCGGCAAGCGGCTCAAGCCCGAGGTGCTCGCGGTGCTCGTCGCGGGCGAGAGCATCTCGGCTGTCGCCGAGCTGAGCCTCGCCGACGCCTACGCCTTCATGGAGCAGCTCCAGCTCACCGAGCGCGAGGCGCGCATCGCGGCCCAGGTGCTGCGCGAGATCCGGCTGCGCCTCGAGTTCCTGCTCGAGGTCGGCCTCGGCTACCTCACGATGGCTCGCTCGGCCGGTTCGCTCTCCGGCGGCGAGGCCCAGCGCATCCGGCTCGCGACGCAGATCGGCTCCGGCCTCACGGGCGTGCTCTACGTGCTCGACGAGCCCTCGATCGGCCTGCACCAGCGCGACAACCGCCGCCTCATCGACACGCTCGTCAAGCTCAAGAGCCTCGGCAACACGCTCATCGTCGTCGAGCACGACGAGGACACCATCCGCACCGCTGACTGGATCGTCGACATCGGCCCGGGGGCGGGAGAGCACGGCGGTGAGGTCGTGCACTCGGGAAGCTACCCGGCGCTGCTCGACAACCGCGGCTCCGTCACCGGCGACTACCTCGCGGGTCGGCGCGCGATCGAGATGCCGAGCACGCGCCGACCGATCGACAAGGGCCGTCAGCTGACGGTCGAGGGCGCGCAGGCGAACAACCTCCGGAACGTCACCGTGAGCTTCCCGCTCGGCGCCTTCGTCGCCGTGACGGGGGTCTCGGGCTCGGGCAAGTCGAGCCTCGTCAACGACATCCTCTACAAGGTGCTCGCCAACCAGCTCAACGGGGCCCGCCAGGTGCCGGGCAAGCACAAGCGGGTGACGGGTCTCGAGCACCTCGACAAGGTCGTGCATGTCGATCAGGCGCCGATCGGCCGCACCCCGCGCTCGAACCCGGCGACCTACACGGGAGTCTTCGACCGCATCCGCACGCTCTTCTCCGAGACGATCGAGGCGAAGGCGCGCGGCTACCAGCCCGGTCGCTTCAGCTTCAACGTCAAGGGCGGCCGCTGCGAGAACTGCGCGGGCGACGGCACCATCAAGATCGAGATGAACTTCCTGCCGGACGTGTACGTGCAGTGCGAGGTGTGCCACGGCGCGCGCTACAACCGCGACACCCTCCAGGTGCACTACAAGGGCAAGAACATCGCGGAGGTGCTCGACATGCCGATCTCGGAGGCCGCCGAGTTCTTCGAGCCCATCACGGCGATCCACCGCTACCTCAAGACGCTCGTCGACGTCGGACTCGGCTACGTGCGGCTCGGGCAGAGCGCCACGACCCTCTCCGGCGGCGAGGCCCAGAGAGTGAAGCTCGCGACCGAGCTGCAGAAGCGCTCCAACGGCCGCTCGATCTATGTGCTCGACGAGCCGACCACGGGCCTCCACTTCGAAGACGTGCGCAAGCTGCTCGAGGTGCTGAACGGCCTCGTCGACAAGGGCAACAGCGTGATCGTCATCGAGCACAACCTCGACGTCATCAAGAGCGCCGACTGGATCGTCGACCTCGGCCCCGAGGGGGGATCGGGGGGTGGCACGATCGTCGCGACGGGCACGCCCGAGAAGGTCGCACGCGACCCGAAGAGCCACACCGGGGTGTTCCTCGCCGAGCTCCTCGACGCGGAGGCCGCGGGGCAGGGCAGACGGAAGGCGGGCTGATGGGCGCCGCGCCGCGCGCCGACGTGCTGCCGTGGCGGCCGAAGGCGGGGGAGATCCCTGCGGCACCCGGCGTCTACCGGTTCTCGGATGCCGCCGGCCGCATCCTCTACGTCGGCAAGGCCGTCAACCTGCGGCAGCGGCTCGCGAACTACTTCCAGCCGCTGCGGAGCCTGCACGAACGCACGCGGCATATGGTGCTCGCGGCATCCAAGGTGGAGTGGACCGTCGTCGCGAGCGACGTCGAGGCGCTCCAACTGGAATACACCTGGATCAAGGAGTTCTCGCCGCCGTACAACGTCAAGTTCCGCGATGACAAGAGCTACCCGTACATGGTCGTGACGCTCGCCGACGAGGCGCCGCGGGTGATGGTCACGCGCAACCACCGCATCCCGGGCGCCCGCTATTTCGGGCCGTACCCGAAGGTCTGGGCGGTGCGCGAGACGATCGACCTGATGGTGAAGGCGTTCCCGATCCGCACCTGCTCCGACTCGAGCTACAAGCGCGCGATGCAGACGGGCCGCCCCTGCTTCCCCGGCCAGATCGGCCGCTGCGGCGGGCCCTGCTCGCAGCGCGTCACGATCGAGGAGCACCGCGAGATCGTCGACCAGTTCGTCGCGTTCATGGCGAGCCACGACCGGCGGGTGATCACGCTCCTGCAGCGTGAGATGAGGGATGCCGCGGAGGCCTTCGAGTACGAGCGCGCCGCGAAGATCCGCGATCGCATCCAGGCCCTCGAGAACGTGCTCGAGAAGAGCGCCGTGGTGCTGCCGGAGGCCGTCGAGGTCGACGTTTTCGGCATCGAGGAGGACGAGCTCGCGGCGGCCGTGCAGCAGTTCGTGGTGCGCGGGGGCCGCATCCGCGGAGTGCGCAGCTGGGTCGTCGACAAGGAGCTCGACATCAGCTCGGGCGAGCTCGTGGAGTCGGTGCTGGAGACCGCCTACGAGACGGAGCCGCCGCCGCGCGAGATCGTGGTCCCGGTGCTGCCCGACGACGCGGCCGCGCTCGAGCAGTGGCTCGCCGACCGGCGCGAGCGCGGGGGAGTGACCCTCAAGACGGCGCAGCGCGGCGACAAGGCCGCGGTGCTCCAGACCGCGACGCTCAACGCCAAGCAGGCGCTCGCCCTCTACAAGACCCGCCGAACCGCCGACTACGTGGCGCGCAGCCAGGCGCTCACCGAGCTCCAGGAGGCGCTCGGGCTCGACGAGGCGCCGCTTCGGATGGAGTGCTACGACGTCTCGCATCTCGGCGGAACCAACGTCGTGGCATCGATGGTCGTCTTCGAGGACGGCCTCCCGAAGAAGAGCGACTACCGCAAGTTCGCGGTCGACGGCACCGTCGACGACACCGAGTCGATGGCCCAGGTGCTGCGCCGGCGCCTCGCGCGCCTCGACGACGACGATGCGCCGGAGGCCGAGGAGGGCGCCCGCACCAAGCGTCGTTTCGCCTATCGTCCCGGGCTGCTGATCGTCGACGGCGGCCAGCCTCAGGTGCAGGCGGTCGCCGCGGTGCTCGCGGAGCTGGGCATCGACGACATCCCGCTCGTCGGCATCGCGAAGCGCCTCGAGGAGGTGTGGCTGCCCGACGACGACTTCCCCGTCATCCTGCCGCGAGGGAGCGAGGCGCTCTTCCTGCTGCAGCGCATCCGCGACGAGGCCCATCGCTTCGCGATCACCTTCCAGCGACAGAAGCGTCGTGCCGACATCGGCACCGTGCTCTCCGAGATCCCCGGTCTGGGGCCCGCGCGGTCGAAGGAGCTGCTCCGGCACTTCGGATCGGTCACCCGGCTGCGCGCCGCGAGCACGGCCGAGATCGCCGAGGTGCGCGGCATCGGCCCGCAGCTCGCCGAGGCGATCGTGGCTAGGCTGGGAGGAGCGCCGCGCGAGGAGTCGCGCGGGCAGGAAGACGAGGGATGAGCGAGGGCAGCGACGGGCGCGAGATGCTCATCGTCACCGGGATGTCGGGCGCGGGGCGCTCGACCGTCGCGAACGCGCTCGAGGACCTCGGCTGGTACGTCGTCGACAACCTTCCGCCTCAGATGCTGCGCCCGCTCGTGGACCTGGGCGCCCACACGGGCGACGCGATCCCCAAGATCGCGGCCGTCGTCGACGTGCGCGGCGGCCGGCTCTTCGCGGACGCGCAGGAGATCGTCGAGGAGCTGCGCACGGCGGGGCGGGCGCGCGTCGTGTTCCTGGACGCCACCGACACCGCGCTCGTGCGCCGCTTCGAGCAGGTGCGTCGTCCGCATCCGCTGCAGGGCGACGGCACGCTCCTCGACGGGATCCTCGCCGAGCGCGCCCGGATGACGGGCCTCCGCGAGCAGAGCGACCTGGTCATCGACACCTCTGACCTTAACATCCACCAGCTCGCGACGCGGGTCGCCGAGCTGTTCGGCGAGGAGTCCGCTCCCGCGCTCAAGCTCACGGTCATGAGCTTCGGATTCAAGTACGGCCTGCCGCCGGATGCCGACATGGTCGCCGATCTGCGCTTCCTGCCCAACCCCTTCTGGGTGCCCGAGCTCGCGCCGCTCACGGGCCTCGACGACCCCGTCCGCGACTTCGTGCTCTCCCAGCCCGACGCCCCCGAGTTCGTCGAGCACTACGTGGCCGCCCTCGCGGCGGTGGCCGACGGCTATCGGCGCGAGAACAAGCGCCACGCTACGATCGCTATGGGATGCACCGGCGGCAAGCACCGCTCCGTGGCGGTCACCGAGGAGGTGGCGCGCCGACTTCGCGGCCTGCCGGGGGTGTCCGTCACCGTGCGGCATCGCGACCTCGGGCGCGAGTGAGCCTTCGCGGCGGATGACGACGACGAGACGATGAGAGACGAGGGCGGGCGCGTGGCACTGACAGCGGAGGTCAAGGACGAACTCGTCGCTGTCGAGGTGAGCAAGACGAGCGTGCGCGCCGCGGAGCTCGCCGCCCTGCTGCGCTTCTCCGGTGGCCTGCACATCATCTCCGGCCGTATCGCCGTCGAGGCCGAGCTCGACTCCCAGAAGATCGCCCAGCGGGTGCGTCGCGACCTCGCGGAGCTCTACGGTGTGCGCTCCGAGGGCAAGGTGATCGGCGCGGGAGGCGCGCACAAGACCGCGAGCTTCGTGGTGCGGGTCGTCGACGGCGGGGAGACGCTCGCCCGCCAGACCGGGCTGCTGGATGCCCGTCGCCGCCCGATCCGGGGGCTGCCGAACCGCCTCACGACGGGGTCGCGCGAGGACCTCGCCGCGATCTGGCGCGGCGCGTTCCTCGCCCGCGGCACCCTCACCGACCCGGGCCGGTCGGCGGCCCTCGAGGTCGTCTGTCCCGGCAACGAGGCGGCGATGGCACTCGTGGGCGCCGCCGGACGGCTGTCGATCCCCGCGAAGGCACGCGAGGTGCGCGGTGTGCACCGCGTCGTGGTGCGCGAAGGCGAGGCGATCGCCGCGATGCTGCGCCTCATGGGCGCCGAGCTCGCCGTCGCCGCCTGGGAGGCGCTGCGCCAGCGCCGCGAGGTGCGCGCGACCGCCAACCGGCTCGTGAACTTCGACGACGCGAACCTGCGCCGCTCCGCGCAGGCCGCGGTCGCGGCGTGCGCGCGCGTCGAGCGCGCACTCGAGATCCTCGGCGACGAGGTGCCTGATCACCTGCGCTACGCGGGCGAGCTGCGTCTCGGGCACCGCGACGCGAGCCTCGACGAGCTCGGCCATTTCGCCGACCCGCCGATGACGAAGGACGCGGTCGCGGGCCGCATCCGGCGTCTGCTCGCGATGGCCGACAAGCGCGCGGAGGAGCTCGGCGTGCCGGGCACCGACGCGAACCTGCCACCCGAGTACGAGGACTGAACCACCGAAGGAGAGAAGGATAACCATGGCCGTCTACACGCTCCCGGAGCTGCCGTACGACTACGCGGCGCTCGAGCCGAGCATCAGCGCCCGGATCATGGAGCTGCACCACGACAAGCACCACGCGGCGTATGTCGCGGGCGCCAACACCGCCCTCGAGAAGCTCGAGGAGGCTCGCGAGTCGGGTGACTTCACCAATGTCCCCAAGCTCGAGAAGGATCTCGCATTCCACCTCGGCGGGCACGTCAACCACTCGATCTTCTGGAAGAACCTCTCGCCGGACGGCGGCGACAAGCCGGTGGGCGAGCTCGCCTCCGCGATCGACGAGTTCTTCGGATCGTTCGACAAGTTCGTGGGCCACTTCAGCGCCGCCGCGAACAGCCTGCAGGGCTCGGGCTGGGCCGTGCTCGCCTGGGACCCGATCGGCGCCCGTCTGCTCGTGCACCAGCTGTACGACCAGCAGAACAACACACCGCTCGGCATCACGCCGATCCTGCAGCTCGACATGTGGGAGCACGCCTTCTACCTCGACTACGTCAACGTCAAGGCGGACTACGTGAAGGCTTTCTGGAACATCGCCAACTGGGCCGACGCGGCGGCGCGCTTCGACGCCGCGCGCTCGGGCGGCGCGGGCCTGCTGCTACTGTCGTAGCAGGCGAGGTGGCCGAGGCCCGCGCCTCGGCCACCCCTCCCACGAAACCCACCCCGACACATCGCGCCCCGGCGCCCCATCAAGGAGAACTCGTGTCCGTCAAGATCGGCATCAACGGCTTCGGCCGGATCGGTCGCAACTACTTCCGCGCCGCGCTCGCCCAGGGCAGCGATCTCGAGATCGTCGCCGTGAACGACCTCACGGACAACAAGACCCTCGCCAACCTCCTCAAGTACGACTCGATCACGGGCCGCCTCGACGCGACCGTCGAGTACGACGGCGAGCAGATCGTCGTCAACGGCAAGGCCATCCGCGTCTTCGAGGAGCGCGACCCGGCCGCCCTCCGGTGGTCGGACTACGGCGTCGACATCGTCATCGAGTCGACCGGCCGTTTCACCAACGCCGACGACGCCCGCAAGCACATCGACGGCGGCGGCGCGAAGAAGGTCATCATCTCGGCGCCCGCCACGGGCAACGACGGCACCTTCGTCATGGGCGTCAACGAGCACACGTACGACCCCGAGACGATGAACATCCTCTCGAACGCCTCCTGCACCACCAACTCGCTCGCGCCGCTCGCGAAGGTGTTCAACGACGCCTTCGGCATCGAGCGCGGTCTCATGACGACCGTGCACGCGTACACGGCCGACCAGAACCTGCAGGACGGCCCGCACGGCGACCTGCGCCGAGCTCGCGCCGCCGCGATCAACATCGTGCCGACCTCGACCGGTGCGGCGAAGGCCATCGGCCTCGTGCTGCCCGAGCTCTCGGGCAAGCTCGACGGCTACTCGCTCCGCGTGCCGGTGCCCACCGGCTCGATCACCGACCTCACCGTGCAGGCGTCGCGCCCCGTCACGATCGACGAGGTCAACGCCGCCTACAAGGCGGCCGCCGAGGGCCCGCTGAAGGGCATCCTCAGGTACTCGGAGGACCCGCTGGTCTCGAGCGACATCGTCACCGACCCGCACTCGTCGATCTACGACGCGCCGCTGACGAAGATCATCGGCGACCAGGTGAAGCTCTACGCGTGGTACGACAACGAGTGGGGCTACTCGAACCGCCTGGTCGACCTCACCGAGTACGTCGCCGAGCGCCTCTAAGCGATGAACCTCCGGACGATCGAGAGCCTCGGCGGGCTCTCGGGCAAGGTCGTGCTCCTGCGCTGCGACCTCAACGTGCCCCTCAAGAACGGCGTCATCACGGATGACGGACGCGTCCGCGCATCCGTCCCGACCATCCGTCTGCTCCTCGAGCGCGGCGCGAAGGTCGTCGTGATGAGTCATCTCGGTCGTCCGGAGGGCGCTCCCGACCCCCAGTACTCGCTGGCCCCGGTCGCGGTGCGTCTCGGCGAGCTTCTCGGCGTCGACGTCGCGTTCTCGCCCGAGACGGTGGGGGAGACCGCCGCAGGTGTCGTCGACGCCGCGCCGACGCCCGGCGTCGTGCTGCTCGAGAACCTGCGGTTCAACCCGGGCGAGGCGTCGAAGGACGACGCCGAGCGCGAGGCCTTCGCGGCGCAGCTCGCGGCACTCGGCGATGTGGTGGTGTCCGACGGCTTCGGCGTCGTGCACCGCAAGCAGGCGAGCGTCTACGAGCTCGTGAAGGCGCTCCCGAGCGCCGCCGGCCTGCTCATCGCGGCCGAGCTCGAGGTGCTCGACCGGCTCACCGAGAACCCCGAGCGCCCCTACACGGTGGTGCTCGGCGGCTCGAAGGTCTCCGACAAGCTCGGCGTCATCGGTCACCTGCTCCCGCGGGTGGACACACTGCTCATCGGCGGCGGGATGCTGTTCACCTTCCTCGCGGCCCAGGGCCACAAGGTCGCGTCGAGCCTCCTCGAGGCCGACCAGCTCGACACCGTGCGCGGCTACCTCGCCGACGCGGCCGAGCGCGGTGTGTCGATCGTGCTCCCGACGGATGTCGTGGTCGCCTCCGCCTTCTCGGCCGATGCCGAGCACGTGGTCGCCCCCGCCGAAGCCATCGAGGAGACCCCCTTCGGCGCCTCCGGAATCGGCCTCGACATCGGCCCCGAGACGGCGCGCGCGTTCGCCGCGGTGATCGAGGCGAGCCGCACCGTGTTCTGGAACGGCCCCATGGGCGTGTTCGAGTTCCCCGCGTTCGCCGCCGGCACCCGTGCCGTGGCCGACGCCCTCACCCGCGTCGACGGCCTCGGGGTCGTGGGCGGCGGCGACTCCGCCGCCGCGATCCGGCAGCTCGGCTTCTCCGACGAGCAGTTCGGCCACGTCTCGACGGGCGGCGGCGCGAGCCTCGAGTTCCTCGAAGGCAAGAAGCTCCCCGGACTGGAGGTCCTCGGATGGCAGCAGTGACGCCGAAGGGCGTGCGCACCCCGTTCATCGCCGGCAACTGGAAGATGAACCTCGACCACCTGCAGGCGATCGCCTTCGTGCAGAAGCTCGCGTGGACGCTCAACGACAAGAACCACGACTTCTCGGATGTCGAGGTCGCGGTCTTCCCGCCGTTCACCGACCTGCGCTCGGTGCAGACCCTCATCGCGGGCGACAAGCTCGCGCTGAAGTTCGGTGCACAGGACCTCTCGCAGCACGACTCGGGCGCCTACACGGGCGAGATCTCGGGTGCCTTCCTGGCGGCCCTCGACGCCGCGTACGTCATCATCGGGCACTCGGAGCGGCGCCAGTACCACGGCGAGACCGACGAGATCGTCGCGGCGAAGACCGCTGCGGCGCACCGGTACGGCATCGTCCCGGTCATCTGCGTGGGCGAGACCGCCGACGACCTCGAGCAGCACGGCCCGAGCGCCGTGCCGGTGGCTCAGCTCCGTGCGGCCCTCGAGGGCGTCGTGGCAGGCAAGGAGATCGTCGTCGCCTACGAGCCCGTGTGGGCGATCGGCTCCGGCCAGGCGGCCACGAGCGCGCAGGCGCAGCAGGTCTGCGCCGCTCTGCGCGCGCTCCTCGCGGAGGTGCTCGGCGAGGAGGCGGCGGCAGCCACGCGCATCCTCTACGGCGGCTCGGTGAAGGCGGCGAACATCGCGGGCTTCCTCAAGGAGCCGGATGTCGACGGCGCGCTCGTGGGAGGCGCGAGCCTCCAGCTCGAGGAGTTCGCGAGCATCGTGCGCTACAAGAGCCACGTCGGCGCGCTCTGACGACACCCGTCGCCTATACTGATCCTCGGCCCTCGGGGCCGACCCGAAAGGTTGTTCATGGACGTTCTCTGGTCGATCGTGCAGGTCGCCTTCCAGATCCTGCTCGGCATCACGAGCCTCCTGCTGACGCTGCTCATCCTCTTGCACAAGGGACGCGGCGGCGGCCTCTCGGACATGTTCGGGGGCGGCGTGACGAGCAACCTCGGCGCCTCGGGCGTCGCGGAGCGCAACCTCAACCGTGTCACGATCGCGCTCGGCATCACGTGGTTCTTCTCCATCGTGGTGCTCGGCCTGCTCACCAAGTTCGGCGTCGGCGTCTAGCCCGCCGCACGACCACCACACGAGGAGACAGCTATGGCTTCGGGCGGCAGCGCCATCCGCGGTTCCCGCGTCGGCTCCGGCCCCATGGGGGAGCAGGATCGCGGCTATCACGCGGACCGCATCGCGGTGTCCTATTGGGACGCCCTGGGCAACGAGACGGTGCGCTACTTCGCGGCGAACCTCCCCGACGAGGAGATCCCCGACACGATCGACAGCCCCGCATCGGGTCTGCCGGCCGGCCGTGACCGGGAGAACCCGCCGCAGCTCCAGAAGACCGAGCCCTACAAGACGCACCTCGCCTACGTGAAGGAGCGTCGCAGCGAGAGCGAGGCGGAGCAGATCCTCGCGGATGCGCTCCAGCAGCTGCGGGAGCGCCGCGGAACCGCCTGAGCGTCACAGCCCAGGCCAGCTCACAGACCGCTCAGCGCGGGTGGACGTCGTGCGCAGCCGTCCAGAAGCGCTCGCGTGTGAGCAGCGACTCCGGCACCTCGGCTGCGGCGTCGCGGTCCACGAAGAACACCGTGCGCCGGCGTCCACGGACTCCGGCTGCCGGCACGCTCTCCGGGCTCGCATCGGCGAGGGCCAGACCCAGTGCGCCCGCCTTGTCGGAGCCGGCCAGCACGAGCCAGATCCGCTCGGACGAGTTGATCACGGGCAGGGTCAGCGTGAGGCGCTGCGGCGGCGGCTTGGGGGAGTCCGTCTCGGCGAGCACGACGTTCTCGCGATCGCGGACCGCCTCGTGGTCGGGGAAGAGCGAGGCGACGTGGCCGTCGGGCCCGACGCCGAGGAAGGTGAGATCGAAGATCGGATGCGCGGCGCCCGCCGGGGCCGCGGCCGCGAGCTCCGCCGCATAGGCGTCCGCGGCATCCTGGATCGTCGGATGGTCCCCGGGCGCCGGGAGCGACTTGATCTGCTCGGGGCGCAGCGCCAGCGCGTCGAGCAGCGCCCGTCGTGACTGCGTCTCGTTGCGCTCCGGATCGCCCGACGGCAGATAGCGCTCGTCGCCCCACCAGAAGGTGACGCGCGACCAGTCGACCTTGTCGCGTCCCTTGGTCGTCGCGACCGCCGCCAGGACGGCCTCGCCCATGGTGCCGCCGGTCAGCACCACGTGCGCCTCGGGCTTCTCCGCGAGGATCTCGCCCATCCGCTTCACGAAACGGGCGGCGACGGCGGCCGCGAGGGTCGCCTTGTCGTCGTAGACCCGGACCCGCCGCTCGCTCACGTCGCTCACTTCCTTCCGGACCCGGCCCCGTCGGCGGACGCCTCGAGCAGCTCGAGCCCCTTCTGGACGACCTCTCCGAAGAGGTCGTCGGGGTCGAGCCTACGCAACTCCTCGGCGAGGCAGTCGCGCAGGCTGCGGCGGGGGAGCGAGATGTCGTGCGTCGGCTGGCCCGGCTGCTCGAGCGTCGCGACGTTCGGCTGAGCCCGCTCGAGGCGGATCTCGCCGGAGGCGCGGGTCAGGGTGACGCCGTGGATGCCGCTCGAGCCGAGCGACGACGTCACCTCGAGGTCGACGGGCGCTTCGAGCTGGAGCCGCAGCCAGGCCGCGAGCAGCTCGGTCGACGGCGAGTCGGCCGCCCCGCTCACGGTCACCGCCGTGACCGGCTCGTAAGGCGGCTGGTCGAGCACCGCGGCGAGCTGGGCGCGCCAGAGGGTGAGGCGGGTCCACGCGAAGTCGGTGTCTCCGGGCCGGTAGTTGCGGCCGAGCGTCGCCAGCGCGGCGACCGGGTCGTCGTGCTCGGCGGCATCCGTGATGCGGCGCTGGGCGATGCGACCGAGCGAGGAGGTGCTCGGCGACTCCGGGGCGTCGCCCGGCCACCACACGACGACGGGAGCGTCGGGGAGCAGCAGGCTCGTGACGAGGCTCTCACCGTCGGCGGCCGCGGGCCCGTAGACGCGCAGCACGATGACCTCGCTCGCGCCCGCGTCGCCGCCGACCCGGATCTGCCCGTCGAGACGCGGATCCTCGTCGACCGGCTCGGGGTGGCGGGACAGCACGATGACGCGCATCGGGTGCTCGCGGGAGGCGTCGTTGGCGGCTTCGATGGCCTCCTCCTCCTCGCCGAGCGCGGTCGCGATCACGAGGGTCAGCACGCGCCCGAGGGCGACGGCACCGCCCTCCTCGCGGATCTTCACGAGCGCCTTCGACAGCGCGCTCGTGGTGGTGTCGGGCAGATCGACGATCATGATTCTCTCCGGATGTGCCGTGTCGGGATGCGACGGCCCGAGGCCTCTCGCATCAGGGACGACGCCAGGTGCGGCCGTCGCGGGCGAGCAGCTCGTCGGCGGATGCGGGGCCCCAGGTGCCGGGCTTGTACTGCTCCGGCTGCCCGAGGGCGGCCCAGTACTCCTCGACCGGGTCGAGGATCTTCCAGCTGAGCTCGACCTCCTCGTGGCGCGGGAAGAGCGGCGGGTCGCCGAGCAGCACGTCGAGGATGAGCCGCTCGTAGGCCTCGGGGCTCGCCTCGGTGAAGGCGTGACCGTATCCGAAGTCCATCGTGACGTCGCGCACCTGCATCCCCGCGCCCGGCACCTTCGAGCCGAAGCGGATGGTGACGCCCTCGTCGGGCTGCACGCGGATGACGAGCGCGTTCTGCCCGAGCGCCGAGGTCTGCGACTCCGCGAACAGGTACTGCGGGGCTCGCTTGAACACGACCGCGATCTCGGTGACGCGGCGGCCGAGACGCTTGCCGGCACGGAGATAGAAGGGCACGCCCGCCCAGCGGCGGGTGTTGATGTCGAGCTTGAGCGCCGCGTAGGTCTCGGTGACCGACTGCGGGTTCATGCCCTCCTCCTCGAGGAAGCCGAGCACCTTCTCGCCGCCCTGCCAGCCGCCCGCGTACTGGCCGCGCGCGGTCGCGGTCGCGAGATCCTTCGGCAGGTGCACCGCCGACAGCACCTTCTCCTTCTCGGCGCGGAGGTCGGCGGCGTCGAACGACACCGGCTCCTCCATCGCGGTGAGGGCCAGCAGCTGCAGGAGGTGGTTCTGGATGACATCGCGCGCGGCGCCGATGCCGTCGTAGTACCCCGCGCGGCCCCCGACGCCGATGTCCTCGGCCATCGTGATCTGCACGTGGTCGACGTAGTTGGCGTTCCAGATGGGCTCGTAGAGCTGGTTCGCGAAGCGCAGCGCCAGGATGTTCTGGACCGTCTCCTTGCCGAGGTAGTGGTCGATCCGGAACACGCTGTCCGGGGGGAACACCGACTCGACGACCGCGTTGAGCTCGCGCGCCGACTGCAGGTCGTGGCCGAACGGCTTCTCGATCACGACGCGCCGCCACTGGCCCGGCACCTGCTCGGCGAGTCCGGAGCGGCGCAGCTGCTCCGTGACGATCGGGAACGACTTCGGCGGGATCGAGAGGTAGAAGGCGTGGTTGCCCATCGTGCCGCGGCTCTCGTCGAGCTCGCCGAGGGTCTGCTTCAGACGGTCGAACGCGCTGTCGTCGTCGAACTCGCCCTGCACGAAGCGGATGCCCTGCTTCAGCTGGCGCCAGACGTCCTCGTCGAAGGGCGTGCGCGCGTACTGCTTGACGGCGTCGTGCACCTCCTTCTCGAAGTCCTGGTCGGCCCAGTCGCGACGCGCGAAGCCGACGAGCGCGAAGCCCGGCGGCAGCAGCCCGCGGTTCGCGAGGTCGTAGACCGCCGGCATCAGCTTCTTGCGCGACAGGTCGCCCGTGACACCGAAGATGATGAGGCTGGACGGGCCCGCGATGCGGTTGAGGCGACGGTCGGAGGGGAGCCGGAGCGGGTTGCTGTCCCGCGAGATCTCCACCGGCATCGCTCAGCCGATCCGCTCGCGCAGCGTCGCGACCCCGTCGGTCACGTGGGGGAGCGTGAGGGTGAGCACCGGGCGACCGTGCTCGGCGAGCACGCTCGCGTCACCCGCGGCCTGCGCCTGGATGAGCTGGCCGAAGGTGAACGGACGGTCCGGGATCTCGAGATCCCGCTCGCCTGCACCGACGATCTGCAGGAACACGCCGACCGCGGGACCGCCCTTGTGGAACTGGCCCGTCGAGTGCAGGAATCGAGGTCCCCAGCCGAAGGTGACGGGGCGTCCGGCACGACGCGCGAGGGCGTCGCGGATCGCGGGGAGGCCGGGGAGCGCGGGCCGGTCGAGGTAGGCCTGCACCGAGACGTAGCCGTCGTCCGGGAGCGCCGCGAGCAGGGCGTCGAGGGCGCCGTCGAGCGTCTGCTCGGCGATCGCGAGTCCGCCCGCCGTGCGCACCTCGATGCCGTCCGCCGTGAAGAGCGCCGGAACGGGCTCGGGGCGCGCATCCAGCAGGCCGCGGGCGGCGATCTTGGCGGACTCGACGTCCGGCTGGTCGAAGGGGTTGATGCCGAGCAGTCGGCCGGCGACCGCCGTCGCGTACTCCCACACGAGCAGCTGGCCGCCGAGCGATCCGGACACCTCGATCTCGCCGGGGGCCACCTCGCGCGTCTCGCGCTCGTTCGCGACGAGGCGCACGATCTGCACGTCGGGCAGACCGGCGGAGACCTCGTAGGAGTCGACGTCGAGCACGACCGGCAGGATGCCCGTGCCGTCCTTGCCCGTGGACTCGGCGATGAGCTGCTCGACCCAGTCGCCGAAGCCGACGATGTGGGTGCCGTCGGGCACGATGCCGAGCTTGTCGCGCAGCGGCGAGGTGCCCGCGATGGCGGCACCCAGCACGAGGCCGGGGTTCTTCTCGGAGTCGAGCGCGAGCTCGAGCGACACGGCCTGGGCCTCGTCGAGGAGCTCGGCGATGTCGGCGCCCGCGAGGCCGCTCGGCACGAGGCCGAAGGCGGTGAGCGCGGAGTAGCGTCCGCCCACGGTCGGGTCGGCGTTGAACACCCGGTAGCCGTCGGCGCGCGCCGACTGGTCGAGAGGCGAACCCGGATCGGTCACGACGACGATGCGCTCGGTCGGGTCGATGCCCGCGTCGCGGAAGGCCTTCTCGTAGACGCGCTTCTGGCTGTCGGTCTCGACCGTCGACCCCGACTTCGAGGAGATGACGACCGCGGTCCGCGCGAGGCGGTCCTCGAGCGCCGAGCGCACCTGCGCCGGATCGGTCGAGTCGAGCACCGTGAGCGGCACGCCGTAGGTGCGCGTGATGACCTCGGGCGCGAGCGACGAGCCGCCCATGCCGCCGAGCACGATGTGGTCGACGCCCTTCGCCCGGAGTTCCTCGCGCAGCGCGACGATCTCCGCGACGAGCGGCTCGGAGACGGCGACGGCCTCGGTCCAGCCGAGACGCTTCGACGCCTCCTCCTCGGCCGCGGCGCCCCAGAGGCTCGCGTCGAGGGTCGTGATGCGACCGGCGACGCCATCCGCCACGAGTTGAGGGACGTACCGTGCGACGGCTTCGGCCGCCGCACCCGTCGCAGCGACCGTGACGCTCACTTCGCGGCCTCCAGCGCGGCGGTGACCGTGTCGAGCAGCTCGCTCCACGACACGATGAACTTCTCGACGCCCTCGCGCTCGAGCGTCGCGGTGACGTCGTCGTAGTCGACGCCCACCGCGGCCAGCGCGTCGAGCACGCCCTGGGCCTCGGCGTAGGAGCCGGTGACCGCGTCGCCGTGCAGCGGCGCGTGGTCGAAGGTCGCCTCGAGCGTCTTCTCGGGCATGGTGTTCACGACGCCCGCGACCGCGAGCTCCGTGACATAGAGCGTGTCGGGCAGCGCCGGGTCCTTGACGCCCGTGGACGCCCACAGCGGACGCTGCAGGTTGGCACCCGCGGCGAGGAGCGCCTTCGCACGCTCGCCCGCGAACTCCTGCTCGAAGAGCTGGTAGGCGAGCTGCGCGTTCGCGACACCGGCCTTGCTCTTGAGCGCGGTGGCCTCATCCGTGCCGATGGCCTCGAGCCGCTTGTCGATCTCGGTGTCGACGCGCGACACGAAGAAGGACGCGACCGACTGGATCGTCGAGAGGTCGATGCCCGCGGCCTGCGCCTTCTCGAGACCGGCGAGGTAGGCCGCGATCACCTGGCGGTGGCGCTCGAGGCTGAAGATCAGGGTCACGTTGACGCTGATGCCCTTGGCGATCGTCTCGGTGATCGCCTCGAGCCCCTCGAGGGTCGCCGGGATCTTGATCATGGCGTTCGGGCGGTCGACCGTCTTCCACAGGTGCTCGGCCTGCTCGATCGTGCCGGCCGTGTCGTGGGCGAGGCCGGGCTCGACCTCGATCGATACGCGGCCGTCGACACCGCCCGTGGCGTCGTAGACGCCCCGGAAGATGTCGGCAGCGGTCGCGACGTCATCCGTGATGATGTCGAAGACGGCCTCCGAGACGGGGGTGCCGGCGGCGGCGAGCTCCGCGATGTGCGCGTCGTAGTTCTCGCCCTTGGCGAGCGCCGCCGCGAAGATCGTCGGGTTGGTGGTGATGCCGACCACGTTGCGCTCGGCGATCAGCTTCTGGAGGCCGCCCGAGACGATCCTCTCGCGCGAGAGGTCGTCGAGCCAGATGCTCACGCCGATGGCGGAGAGCTCTGCGGTCTTGGTGGTGTCAGACATGTCGGGGATCTTCTTCCGTGGGGGTGGTCAGGAGGCCGCGGAGGCCAGGGAGTCCTTGGCGGCGGCCACGACGGCCTCCGTGGTGATGCCGAACTCGCGGTAGAGCGTCTTGTAGTCGGCAGAGGCGCCGAAGTGCTCGATCGAGACGGCCTTGCCGTGCGCACCGAGGTACGGTGCCCAGGTGAGCGCGAGCCCGGCCTCGACCGAGACGCGCGCGGTGACGGATGCGGGCAGCACCGACTCGCGGTAGGCCGCATCCTGCTCGGCGAACCACTCCTGGCTCGGGAACGAGACGACGCGGGCGTTCACGCCCTCGCCCTTGAGCTGCTCGCGCGCCTCCAGGGCGAACTGCACCTCGGAGCCGGTCGCGAGCAGGATCACGTCGGGCGTGCCGCCCGGCGCCTCCGCGAGCACGTACGCGCCGCGCACGGTGTTCGAGGCGTCGGCGAGCGTGTCGCCATCCGCCGCACCCTCACCACGCGCGAACACGGGCAGGTTCTGACGGCTGAGCGCGATGCCCGCGGGGGCGTGGCGGCGCTCGAGGATCGTCTTCCAGGCCCAGGAGACCTCGTTGGCGTCGGCGGGGCGCACGATGTCGAGGCCCGGGATCGCGCGGAGCGCGGTGAGCTGCTCGATCGGCTGGTGGGTGGGGCCGTCCTCGCCGAGCGCGACGGAGTCGTGCGTCCAGACGAAGATCGAGGGCACCTTCATGAGGGCGGCGAGACGCACCGCGGGGCGCATGTAGTCGCTGAAGATGAGGAAGGTGCCGCCGAAGGCGCGCGTGTTGCCGTGCAGCACGATGCCGTTGAGGATCGCGCCCATGGCGTGCTCGCGGATGCCGAAGTGCAGCACGCGGCCGTAGGGGTCGCCCGACCACTCGTGAGTCGACCACTGCGTCGGCACGAACGACTTGCCGCCCTCGATCGTGGTGAGGTTCGACTCGGCGAGGTCGGCGGAGCCGCCCCAGAGCTCGGGGATGACGGCGCCCAGGGCGCCCAGCACCTTGCCGGAGGCGGCGCGGGTCGAGAGGTCCTTGCCCGCCTCGAACACGGGGAGCGCCTCGGCGACCCCCTCGGGCAGCTTGCCCGACTGGATGCGGTCGAAGAGCGCCTTCTTCTCGGGGTTGGCGGCGGCCCAGGCGTCGAAGCCCGTCTGCCACTCGGCGCGGGCCGCACGGCCGCGCTCGACCGCCTGACGGGTGTGCGCGATGACCTCGTCGGCCACGACGAAGGTCTCGGCGGGGTCGAAGCCGAGCACCTCCTTGACGCCGGCGAGCTCCTCGGCGCCGAGAGCCGATCCGTGGATCTTGCCGGTGTTCTGCTTCTTCGGGCTCGGCCAGCCGATGATCGTCTTGAGGATGATGAGCGAGGGCTTCTCGCGCTCGCCCTGCGCCGCGAGGATCGCGTCGTAGAGGGCCTGCTTGTCCTCGACGTACTCGCCGGTCTTCTTCCAGTCGACCGTCTGCACCTGCCAGCCGTAGGCCTCGTAGCGCTGGGCCACGTTCTCGGTGAAGGCGATGTTGGTGTCGTCCTCGATCGAGATCTGGTTCGAGTCGTATATCGCGATGAGGTTGCCGAGCTGCTGGTGGCCGGCGAGCGAGGCGGCCTCGCTCGTGACGCCCTCCTGCATGTCGCCGTCGCCGGCGATCACGTAGACGAAGTGGTCGAACGGGCTGGTGCCGGGAGCGGCGTCCGGGTCGAACAGTCCGCGCTCGAAGCGCTGCGCGTAGGCGAAGCCGACCGACGAGGAGATGCCCTGGCCGAGCGGGCCGGTGGTGATCTCGACACCGTCGGTGTGGCGGTACTCCGGGTGGCCCGGGGTGAGCGAGCCCCAGGTGCGCAGCGCCTTGAGGTCGTCGAGCTCGAGGCCGTAGCCGCCCAGGTAGAGCTGGATGTACTGAGTGAGCGAGCTGTGGCCGGCCGAGAGGATGAAGCGGTCGCGGCCGAGCCAGTGCTGGTCGTGCGGGTCGCGGCGCATGACCTTCTGGAACAGAAGGTACGCGGCCGGAGCGAGGCTCATCGCAGTGCCGGGATGGCCGTTGCCCACCTTCTCCACCGCGTCGGCCGCGAGGACGCGGACCGTGTCTACTGCCTTGTTGTCAATGGGATCCCACTGCAGAGCTGCCACGTGAAAACTGACCCTTCGTAGAAGTGGTGAGGGCCGTCTGTGGAACCCGCACCGGTTGAGGTAGTGCGCGCCGTGGACGTCATCGGCGCCGGTCGCGTTCTCCGTCACAGTCCTACAAATGGAGGTCGGGCGGAAGGGGTTCCGGCTGGCGAGCACCTCCAAGTATAGGTAACACGCACGAAACACGGGGTGTTCC
>JASLGG010000007.1 GCA_030150265.1 Protaetiibacter sp. | reverse complement strand
GCCATGCGCGGCGAGCGGCCCGCAGAGCGGGCGCTGGCGCAGCGCCGCGGCGAGCAGACCGTCGCCGCGGTGCGCCTCGAGCGGAGCGTGCGCGCCGCGGCGATCGCGAGCGTCGACGCGGGCGAGTTCGTGCGCCGGCTGCACCAGGCAGGGGTCATCGTGCGGCCGCGATTCGTGTCGGGCCGCGATGACGTCGTGGCCGGCTACTCGGTCGCGCTGCGCCCGCGGCCTGGGGAGCCGATCGTCTGGCACGGAGGCGGGCGGCTCGCGCGCGACCTGACCTTGCCGCGGCTCCGGCAGGGGTGGCCCGACACCCCGCAGGATGCGCAGGCCGGCGTCGACGAGTGGCGAGCGACATGGCGGAACCCGATGAGGTACACGCCCGTCGCCCCGGGACGGGAGCAGCACGAGCTCAGCCCCGACGTCTGGCGGGAGTACACCGACGACGTGACGCGGCTGCGCGAGCAGCTCGCCCAGGTCGACCCGAACGACCGGGCCGCGTGGGCACACGTCGCGCGCGAGACGAGTGGAGCCCTCGCGGCGTGGTCGCAGCGTCTCGAGCACGAGCCTGGACCGCTTGCGGATGCGTCGCGCGCGATCGCGCGGACAGCTCAGCAGCGAGCTCGAGACGCGCAGCCGCGCTCCTCGAGCGGCCTGCGCTCGATCGCCGGGGCCGCACGGCTGATGGCGATGGCGTCGACCGGCGGTCAGGGGACCGCGGCCGAGGCGATGTTGTTCCGCGAGCTCATGCTGACCGTGCGGGCGATCTACGCCATGCACCAAGCGGTGGGGGAGCAGCGACGTGCTGCGCAGCTGCGCGATTCGCTCGGCGCACGCCTAGAAGTCGTGCGGCGTCGCTTGCCTGAGTTCGCTCCTGCAGCATCCCTGCCGACGCAGCCGGCTACGGCGGCCGAGCTCGCCCGCGAGGGCGTGGCACCGATCAGACCCGGCAGCCCGCTGCCCACGCCACTGAACCCGCAGCGACCGAACGTGCCCACGATCCCGCCCGAGCGGGGAATTGACCGATAGAGAGGACAGGAACATGGCTGACATCGATGGTGACGGCGTGCTCGACGCTGCGGTGGGGGAGCTGAGGATGCAGCTCTACGCCGCGAACCGGGCTGCACAGGCCGTGATCCGCCTGCGCCAGGAGCACGCGGACGCGAGCAAGCAGCGCGACCTCGAGAAGGCTCGCGAGCTGCAGCGGCAGCTCTCGGCCGAGCAGGCGATCGCTCGAGCGGAGCTCGCGCCCGTGAGCTCGACGTCCTGGTGGAACCACGCCGAGCCCGCCGACGTCGCGCGCGTCTACGAGCGCGCCGTCGCATGGCGCGACGTCGACCCCGAGGCCCGCGCGGCCGAGGAGCGCATCCGCAACGAGCTGCGCGAGCGCTACCACCTCGAGGTGCAGGAGACGGCCGCCGACCCGATCGCCCTCCGTTCCGCGATCGAGTACGCGAACGCGCTCCGCGACGACGCCGCGGAACAGCGCCTGCAGGCCGATCGCGATCGCCAGACCGCCGTGGCATTCATGGCAGAGGCCGATGGGCTCGAGCTCGCCGCCGAGGGCATCGAGCGTCGTGAGTCGACCCGTGAGCTCATCGACGAGCTCACGGACGGCGCAGCGCTGTCGTGGGATAGTGCCGAGCGGCGCGACGCGCACGCGGCCGAGCTCGAGCACGCCGGCCACCTCGAGGCGGCCGCTGCATGGAAGCAGGCGGACCTCGACCAGGCCAAGCACCCTCGAGAGGCGATCGCGCGCGGGGCGAAGAAGTCGCCCAAGGCGCGCGCCGGCGCCGCGGCGCAGCCGGCACGACAGGTGGAGCGCGGCGGACGCTGACGCTGTGCTCCCGTCGACGGGGCAGATGGCCGACTGGCCCGGCACGCGAAGTGCCGGGCCAGTGGTCTGCTACGAGAGCAGATCCCAGAGCTCATGCACGAGGCGGGCAATCGCCGCGAGGGCGACCACCACCTTGAGCGCAAGAGCTCCAGGGCGCTTAGGTTTCGGGGTTTCGTCCACCTCAGCACCCCCTTCTACGACTACGCCGCGAAGGGGCTACGCTCCGAGGCACCCTGGCACAGCGCCAGGATTCCGCGTACACTTCCGAGTAGAACATCCCGGATGCATACACGTCCACGGAGCCACCTCTTCGGAGGCGAATCCAATTGAAGGCCCGCTCGCAACAGCGGGTCTTCTCCTTTTTCCGCCCGGTGCCCCGCGTAGCCGAGCACCTGCATCCATCATCCCGCAGGATTCGGGCATCTTCCAGAAATGGCGATTTCGCAGCCACGACACGCCGGGAGGGGCCAGCTGGGCGGTCGTTGCTCGCGAGCTCGCCGCGCCTGTAGGACCTACCGAGGCCACGCGGCCAGCGCGGGCCGACCGACGCTCACGCCGGCAGCCGGCTCGACGAATCCGGTCGCCGTCGCGATCGCGGCGAGCACCAGCTGCATCCGCCGGTAGCCGAGATCCTCGAGCACGTAGCTCAACAGCACCGTGTTCCACCCGGCCAGCGATGCCGCGATACGCGCCACGGCCAGGTCGCTCGGTACCAGCTCGGTCTGCTCGATCGCGGGGAAGTTCAGCCACGCGCCATCTGCATCCGCCTCGACCCACGGGTATCGCTCGTCGACCAGGCCGGCCTGGATCATCAGCTCGACGCCGGCAACGATCCCGGGCGCGCGCGTGCTCGTCGACCAGGCGCGGAGCGCGGCGCAGAGGTCCTCGTGAGTCATGCGGGGAGACTGCCACCAGCGACCGACGTAGCGGAATCCGCGGCCGTAGCTCACGGCAGCGGATCGGACACGGCCGAGGCCCACACCCACGCCTTGTGATACTCGTCCTCGCTGATGCGCCAGCGAATGGCGACAGCGCGCTGCGTCCACGCGCACACCTCCGCCTCGACGTGGATCGCGTCCTGCCCGTAGCGCACCCACGCGCGGCAGGGGTGAGCTCGGGCGGCGACCGTGAAGTCCTCGTTCGCGCGGTTGATCTCGCGTGGAGTAAGCGTCTCGGGCTCGCGGCCCGCCGCGGTGCGCTCGATGTGCCGCATGTCCCCGAGGCGCTCGAAGTGCGCGGCGTAGCGCTTGGAAGTTCCCATGTTGGATGCTCCGTGCTGTGGGGGAGCAGCCGGCCCTGCATCGTCTGGCGGCCGCGCAGACCTCCCATCACGGGTCTTGCGCTGCGCGGCCGTGTAGGGATGCTACAGCGTCGGACCGACCCCGTAGCCTGGCCACTGTGTGTGGCCGCTACGCCTTGAGGGATGACGTCGACCAGCTGATCCGCGAGTTCGTCGCCGCGGGCGGCCGACCCGAGGACTGGCGCCCGGAGGGCTGGCAGCCGACGTACTCGATCGCGCCGACCACGTGGGCGCCGATCGTCCGGGAGCGCCTGGTCGACGACGCTCCCGTGCGCGAGCTCACGCTTGCGCAGTGGGACTGGGAGCGCAGGCCGTCGATGCCCCGCGGCGGCCCGATCATCAACGCGACGATCGAGAAGCTCGACGGTAGCTTCTGGAGTGCAGCGTTCTCGAGCTCGCGCTGCATTGTGCCCATGACGGGCTACTTCGAGTGGACGGGGGAGAAGGGCGACAAGACGCCGCACTTCCTCCATGCCGGCGGAACGCTCGCGGCCGCCGGCCTCAGCTGGAGCTTCGCCGCCGGCGACGGCACTCGTCGACGCGCGTTCGTCGTTGTGACGCGCGAGGCGCGCGACGCCTCGGGCGAGATCCACGACCGGATGCCGGCGTTCGTCGACGACGAGCTGCTCGAGGCGTGGCTGTCGCCTGTGCCGCTCGCCGTCGCTGGCGACGTCGCGGCGTCTCGTCGACGTCGTGCCGAGCTGCTCGAGCAGCTCGACGTCAGCTCGGCCGCGATCGCGTCGACCATCCGAACGCACGTCGTCGACCGCCGCGTGAACAACTCGAGAACCGTCGATCGGTACGACCCGACGATCCTCGACCCTGTGCCGGTAGAACGAGACTGAGGCGACGTTCGTCGAACCGGGCGCCCTGTGGGCTTATTCGCGGTGCCGGCGCCGTGCAAGGGCGCTTACGCGTCCCCTGCGGGGATTTGCGCGGGGCGCTCACCCTTGCGCTCAGCCGGTCCCGCACAACGGCGGCATTCCGCCGCCCGGTCCGAGGAACGGGAGGGGATAGGGGAGACGGCGATCAGCCGGCGACGAGGTGGACACGGCGGCCACCTCCAGACCGGAAACCCATCCTCAGATATGAAGCGTGAAGCTCAGGAGTGCGCGCAACTGCGACGATGACGGCTCCCGCTGGCAGCGAACGGATGATGTGCCGAGTCAACAGCAGTACCTCGAGCCCACTGCCTCCCGGAGGGGCGGCGAGGCCCGAGACATACCAGCGGCGCCCACGAGGCGTGTCGGGACCGACTGTGGACGCAGGAGCAGAGGCGCCGACAAGAGAGGTCGCGGCCGATATCCCGACCACGAGGGCGAGTGCCACGAAGAGGGGAGTCAACACCTGCAGCGCGACGCCAGCTTGGTAGTAGCCCGCGAGAACGAGCGAGACAACCAGCAAGTGCGGAATCAGCGTCACGACTGCGGCGCCGACGAGAATCGCCGCATCCAGCGCCGGTCGGTGCTTGGCAACGACGACCATGCCGCCGCGGTCGGTCGAGTAGCAGCCCCTTCGCAGCACGGCCGGCAACAGGCCCAGCATCCGCATCGGCCACGAGAGCGGCGCCAGAACGGGACTCGGCGCGAACGCGACTGCGCTCGTCCAAGCCAGGCGGGGGAGGTCGCTCAACCTCGCCGGAGTGATCTTATCTGACATAAGCTCGACTATCAGCGGTCGAGCTCGGCGCGCGCGCGAGGTAGATCCGGGCTGGCCGTGAGCTCGTCGACCAGCTGCGCCCACGCGGCATCCGCCGCGGCCTCGGACGGATGCTCACCCAGCTGCAGCGTCATGAGCGGCAGCCCCTCGAGCTTGATGGCAGCCTGCAGCCGCACCCGGTCTCCCTCGAGGCGGAAGTGCTGCGGAACGATCGACGTGACGTGCTCGGGGTTGATCCAGAGCTCACCGTCCGTGGAGCGCAGCTGCACGAGCCTCATGGCAGGGACCCTAGCGCTCGGGGCGCTCGATCTCGCTCTCGATGGCCTCGAGGCGCGCGAGATCCCTCGCCGCGCCCATCGCTCGCTCGTAGGCGTCGACGAGATCCGGCGCCGGACGGCGTACAACTGGGAACGTGAGATCCGCGCGCAGCTGCGCGACGTCGATCGCGCGGCACATCACGTAGAAAGCCCGCCAGCCCAGACGAGTGCGTGTGAAGCTGCGACGCCCGAGGTCGCCCAGCTCTGTCAGCTGCGGCATGAACTTCCTGCGGAAGTCGAGCGGCGAGCCGTAACGGTAGATCGTCGGCCCAAGGCGCTCTGCAGCGAGACGGTTGATGAGCTCGCGACGCTCCGCGTCGAGCTCGGCAGCGACCGGCTCCAGCGTCGTCGCGATGACGCCGAGCCGCGGCCGCGGCCGAGCCAGGTCCGCTGCCGTGATCTCATCCACCTGGAAGAGCCGGAGCGCCTCTTCCTCGCGGTCGACCACGCGGAGGAACAGGGGCGTGGCAGCGCAGATGAGCCAGTGGGCGGCGACCCGGCGCGACACATGCGACTGCGGCCGCGCGGTTGCCCCTTGTTCCATGTCGGCCATCCTTGCTCCTTTCATGAGTGTGGGGGCGCCTCCCCCCGAGGCGCCCCCACGGGCCTTAGTGCTGCGTGTTCCGCCGTCTCCTCGAGCGAAGGAGGGCCAGGCCCACCAGGATCACGCCGAGCACCAGGCCGCCGATCGCAATACCCGCGATCGGGGTCGTGGCGTCGCTAACGCCGGTCGACGCGACCGGCGGCGCAGGGCGCCGGCTCGTCTCCGTCTCGAGGCCGCATTCGCCGGCGTGCACGATCTCGCCATCGGCATCCTCGAGCGTCTCGACCCACCACACGCGAGTGCCGCCGACCGTCGTCGGGCCGGACTCGACCCGCTCGGCGGTGTAGACGTCGGGCTCGACCTCGATCGGGTCCGACTCCCAGAGCAGCGTCGACGAGTCGCAGACCGGCTCGCCAGCTGCGTTGTTCGTCGGTGTGTAGGCACGGAAGGTGAGCTGGTCGCCTTCCTCGATCAGGCCGTCGATGATCGCGACGTCAGAGATCTCGCCGTTCCAGGTCGTCGACGACTGCGCCTCCGTGACGATCGCGACCTGGTGCACGATCGTGCGCTCGGACACGACGCCGCAGTCGGCGCGCCAGACCACGCGGCCGCTCGGGCCACCCTCACGGATGACGACCACCCAGTCGTAGACGCCGGGGCTTCCGAAGCTGTAGCCGGACGGCGATTCCATCGTCGACCCGCCTATCACCGGGGTGTTCCGGCTAAGGCCGGAGTAGAGCGTCTCCGGTGTGCAGACGGCTGCCGGGTCGATCGCTTCCGGATCGTCGGACTCGAGCGGCGCCGGCGACCCCTCGGGCCGCTTGTAGATCTCCCAGCTGACCCACGACAGGTTCGGCACGAACTCCGGGAAGAACACGGTGTCGCTCACGACCTGGCCGACGATCGCCTCCGGAGTTGCCTCGGAGCGGCCCGGATACATCATCACGGCACTCTCCGCCGGCACTCCCCAGCCGTCTGTCCACTCGTAGTCCTGGGGGATGAACGGCTGCACGCTGGCCGCCTGGTCGGTGGTGCGGATCGTCGACACGGCAACGTAGTAGCCGCCCTCGACGAGCGGCTGCGTGCAGTAGCTGTACGGGACTGTCGGCCCGTCAGCCTCCGACGTCGTGATCGTGAACGTCTCGAACGGCACGGCCCACGCAGGAACCGTGGGGCCCTGGACGGGTGCCGCGTGCGACCGGTAGACCGTCACGGATGCCCTGATCGGCGCGTACGCGCCGTCGTCGTACTGCAGCCACGGCACCACCGAGCCGGCTTCCGGGTTGAGCGCGGCCGCGAAGGTGAAGGTGTCGCAGAACGCCTCCCCGGGCCGCAGCACCTGGTCGCTCACGGCACTCGTGAGCTCCGGCACGAAGTCCGAGAAGCGGAACAGCGGGTCGGATGCACTCAGCGTCGCTGTCGGCGCGCCGTGGTCACCGATGTAGGCGAGGTTCTGCTGCCCCGGCGTCGAGTAGACCGCGATCCGCGGGCCGTAGCGAGTCGGGCCGCTGAAGTTGCCGATTGCGGAGATCTTGTAGGGCTCCCCATCAGGCGTCGGCACGCCGCGCACCTGCAGCACGGCGCCGTGCGTCACGCCGGCGATCGTGTTCGTCCCTGTCGACACGAAGAATCCGTTAGTCAGCGTGATCGAGCCCGTCATGTTCGTAGGCGAGACGCTGACGGTGAGGGTACCGGCATAGTTGTTCGTCGGTGACACCTGGAACGTGCCGGTGGCGGAGCCGGTGATCGCGCCGGCCGTGATCGAAGCGGCACCGCCCCGGATAGTCGCGAGGTGGTTGTAGACCGACTGGCGCTGTGCAGACGGCACCCTGGCGCCGAAGTACGTGTCTCCGTTGTAGTTCGGGGCATGCGTGTTGTAGGTCGGTTCCATCAAGGACCACACGAACAGGTTGACGGCCGCGGTCCATTCGGGGTCCGAGCTTTGCCCGTAGGTGGCGATCGCCCAGTTCACTCGAGCGTTGTCATCGGCGGATGCCGTCGACCACTGCCACGTGCCGGCGTAGCTCGTGCTGCCGAGCGGGGAGGCCTTCTGCTGTTCAAGGCAGTACATGTTGACGCCGCCGGCGGAGTAGGCGCCGAGGAAGCCAGCTGCATGGTGGAAGCCGGGGCCGTAGGTGGCCGCGGAGGCGCTGGGCGCCGCCACGGGCATCACCGCGGTGCCAATCGCTAGGACGAGGGCGACGAGTGCCGCAGCGGTGCGTGCGAATCTGGCGCGCTTGGCACCAGGATGGGGGGTGTCAGCTTTCACGAGCTGTCTCCTTACGGGTTCTGTAACGGGTTCGCGGAGGAAATCGCGGGCCGGGGAGGTTGCCGCCTCCCGGGCACGTCTATGTGCGGGGCTCTTGCTACGTCATCGGCACACGTAGACCTTCACCAGGTCGCCGGCGATGCGGAAGTCGTAGGGGATGTTCACGGAGTCGATGATCGACGTCCCGCCCGGGCCCGGGTCGTGGGCATAGAGCATGCCGCCGAGCGCGCAGCCGGGCGTGTACGGGCCACGCGGATCGGCGTAGCGGCGAGTATCGACGGGCGGGGACGAGCCCCCGCCACCGGGCGAGCCGCCGCCTCCGGTCGAAGGCACTCCCCCGCCGCCTCCGGTCGATCCGCTGCCGCCGCGCGACCCGGAGCCACTGCGACCTGAGGTCCCCTGCGCGGCACGCGCGGCCTCTTCCGCCAGACGAGCCTCCTCGGCGGCGTGGGCCGCCTTCACGGCGTCGACCGCCGCAAGGAAGGCAGCGAACGCGGCCGCCGAATCGGCAGCGTCCTCGAGCGCGGCCGCGGCATCCGTGACCGCGACCTTGCTCGGCTCATCCGCGAGCGGTGCGGCGGCGAGCACGGCGCCGGCAGCGTCCGGGGCCTTCGCGGCCGCGGACGTCAGCGCCTCGTCGAGGTTCTCCCTCACCGTCTGGAATCCGAGGATGTGACCACCGATCGCGGCGTTCTCGGCCTTCCATGC
>JASLGG010000001.1 GCA_030150265.1 Protaetiibacter sp. | reverse complement strand
CCGGGTGGCCTCGACGAAGTCGGTGGAGTCCACGTTGGACACGAACCGGAACGTGATGTCGCGGTCGCTGTACCAGCGCAGCGCCTCATAGGCCATGACCGGCCCGAGGTCGGAGCCGCCGATGCCGACGTTGATCACGTTGCGGATGCGCTTCCCGGTGTACCCGGTCCAGGCGCCCGACCGGATCCGGTCGGCGAAGTCCCGCATCCGGCCCAGCACCTCGTGGACCGACGCTGTGACATTTTGGCCGTCCACGACCAGCTCGATTCCGGCCGGCATCCGCAGCGCAACGTGCAGCACGGCCCGGTCCTCGGACACGTTGATGTGCTCGCCGCGGAACATCGCGTCCCGGCGCTCGGCCACCCCGGACTCCTCGGCCAGCTCGATCAGCAGCCGGAGGGTCTCGTCGGTGATCCGGTTCTTGGAGTAGTCGAGGTACAGCCCCGCCCCTTCGGCGGTCAGCCGCTCCCCCCGCCCGGGGTCCTCGGCGAAGATTTCCCGCAGGTGGCGCCCTGCGATCTCGTCGTAATGGCGCGCCAATGCCTGCCACGCCTTGCGCTCCCGCAGCGGCGTCACGGCCATGTCTCCTCCTTCGTCCGGAACCGCCCGGCTGGCTGTGCTGTTGACTGTGCTCCGTCGTGAGCATTTCATGCGCTGGTGAACGCTAGGAGTCGAACCCCAGGCCCAGGCGGTCCAGGGTCCGGAGCCACAGGTTGCGCCGCCCGGCGTCCCGGTCAGCGTGGGCCAGCGAGGCCCGGGTGAGCTGGATGACCGCCGACCGCGCGGGCTCCGGCGGGAACGGCACCGGCCGGGACCGGACCAGCTCCAGTGACGTCCGCTCGGTCGACTGGCCGGACAGCTGGTCAAGCATCACGTTGGCCCCGAACCGGCTGGCCCCGACCCCGAGCCCGGTGTGGCCACAGGCGTAGGCCAGCCGCCCGCCGAACGCGGTGCCGTAGAACGCGAAGAACCGGCTGCAGGTGTCGATCGAGCCGCCCCAGGTGTACTCGAACGTCACGTCCTCCAGCTGCGGGAACGTGGCGAAGAAGTGCTCGGCCAGCGGGCGGAACGTGGCCGGCCGCTGGTCGTGACCGCGGCCCACCGTGCCGCCGGTGAAATACACCGCGTCGTAGCCGCCCCACAGGATCCGGTTGTCCGCGGTGAGCCGGAAGTAGTGGAACTGGTTGCCGCTGTCGGCGGCGCCCTGCCGGTGCCGCCAGCCCACGCTGGCCAGCTCGGCGGCGGTCAGCGGCCGGGTGACCAGCACGTAGTCGTAGACCGGGACGAAGTAGTGACCGATCCGGCGCAGCAGCGGCGGGTAGGCCCCGGTGGCCAAGGCGACCTGCCCAGCCCGTAGCTGCCCGTCAGCGGTGGTCAGCTTCAGCCCCGCCCCGTCGGAGCGGATGGACCGTACCGGGCTGTGCTCGAAGATCCGCACGCCCGCGTCCAGGCAGGCCTGCCGCAGGCCGCGGGCCAGCCGGGCCGGGTCAAGCATGGCGCAGGTGTCGTGGTACCAGGTGCCGCCGAGGAAGACCGGCGAGTCCAGCTCGGCCCGGACACCGGCCGCGTCCAGCTCGGTCACCTCGTGGCCGAGGGCGCGGGCCGCCTCCGCTTCCTCGGTCAGCCCGTCGAGCTGCCAGGCCGCGGTGGCCACAGCCAGCTCCCCGGCCGGCGTGAAATCGCAGTCGATCCCGTGGGTGGCGATGGTCTGGCCGATCTCGGCCAGGTTCTGCGCGCCGAGCTTTTCCAGCTGGGGCATCTCGTCGGGGTAGCGGCTCAGGCCGTTTCCTATCCCGTGGGTCAAGCTGGCCGAGCAGAATCCGCCGTTACGCCCCGACGCCGCCCAGCCCGAGGTGCTGGCCTCGATCAGCACCACGTCGGCGGACGGGTCCCGTTCCCGGGCCCGCAGCGCGGTCCACAGACCGGAGAACCCGCCGCCGACCACGGCCAGGCCGGCCTGCTGCGTCCCGGTCAGCGGGCCGGCGGGCTCGGGCGCCCCCGGCTGGCTGGTCCAGAACGAGCGCGGCCGGGCCCCGGCCAGTGCCCGCTCCGCGTGGTCCCGGGCCGCCGGGTCAGCCGAAGGTTTCGACATGATCCGCATCGCGCCGAATCTATCGCGTCCCGTTCCGGTGCATCAGGCGGGCCGGGCCGTGACTCCGTCCGGTCATAAGCAGCTCGGAGAACGGGGGAAAAACCATGGCCGACATCGTGCCAACCGAGCAAGTCCTCCAGCAGACCAGGGGGTTCCGGTGGGACGCAGTACCGTCCACACCGGAGCGGCGAGCACACTTCGCCGCCGAAACCGCCACCGCCCCGGCCGCCGCGCCGGATCTGGGCGGCATCGCCGGCTTCGCCGGAACGTTCAGGGGCAACGGCCTGAACACCATCTTCCGCCCGCAGAACGTGGCCGCCGGCAGCGCGACGACGCTGACCAATCCGGCCACCGGCCCGAACGACAACGTCCTCGAGCTCAACCTCACCCAGGAGACGCTGTCGTTCTCGGCGCCGCTCGGATCGATCCCCAACCGCGGCACGGTGCAGGGCGACGCCTTCCTCAACGGGATCCCGTACCTGCAGACCATCAACGACATCACCGATCCGGGCAACCCGGTCGGCATTCACTTCGAGCCGGGCGTGTGGCTGAGCGTCCCGGCCACGACCACGCCGGACGAGCCCATCTCGGTCGTGCGGATGGCCTCCATCCCGCACGGGACCACGATCGAGGCCCAGGGCACCTCCTTCACCCTCAACGGCGGCCCGCAGATCGCGCCGGTCGACATCACGCCCTTCCCGATCGGGAATCCGGGCCAGCCGATCAAGTTCCCCAGCCAGACCGCGGCCGACACCGGGACCTTCCGGCTGCCGCAGGACCTGACCGCCTTCATCGCGGCCGGGACCATCACGCAGGGCATCCTGGACAACCCCAACCTGGTCCTGAAGAACCGCGCCGACGCCCAGAACATCATCGCCACGACCGTGCTGGCGATCAGCACCAGCCCGAAGGCTCCGCTGTTCGGTGGCGGCACCACCGACATCGCGTTCCTGCTCGGCAACCAGGACGGCAGCGCCCCGAACGCCAACGCGATCCAGATGTCGGCGATCTTCTGGGTTGAAACCGTCACCGAGACCATCACGGTGCCGGCCGGCACCGGCAAGCAGCCGATCATCGTCGCGGGCTCCGGCAACGCCGGGGATCCAGTGGTCAGCTACTCGGTGACCGCGATGACGCCGAGCACCGAGGAGACCGTCGTCGAGGTCTGGTACACCCAGATTCAGTACACGCAGACGGTCCTGATCAACTTCAACGGGCTGACCTGGCCGCACGTCTCGGTGGCCACGCTGGTGCCCAACGAGCCGGTCCCGGTGGCCCTGACGACCTGACCGGTCTCGTTCGCAGCTCCCGGTTTGCGCCCTCTTCCGCAGGGGCGCAAACCGGGATTCTGTTTTATGCTGCCCTCAGTGGCAGCTGCGCCTGCCTGCTTCCGAGCCGCACGTGGCCCGCGCCGCGGCGGCGACGAGGACAAGGGTCCGTTGACTCGCGCCGCTACTTTCGTCTGGTCATTTTCCCCTGGGCGAGCAGACGCGGGCCGTCTCGCCGGGAAGAAACGATCATGACGCAGAACAAGATGCAGAAGGCGGCCATCCGGCGCCGCATGGCCGAGACCGGGGAGTCCTACGTGGTGGCCCGCCGGGCCGTGCTCGACGGCTCCGGCCGCGCGGGCCCGGTGACCCCGGAAGAGCAGTACGCCCGGGAGGCCGCGGCCGAAGGGGTGAGTCCGGAGGAGATCGACGCCCGCACGCTGGTCTACCGGCTCGAAGCCGCGGCCGAGCAGGCCGAGCAGGCCGCCGACCGGGCCCGGGAGCTGGCCGACCAGGCGGAGGAGGTGGCTTCGGCCGCCGAGGACCGGGCCGGGGAAGCCGCGGACGCGGCCGAAGAGGCGGCGGAATGGGCGGCGCCGGAGGAGCTGCGGCGGCTCCGGGGACGCGCGGGCGAGCTTCAGGAGGCCGCGGGCCAGGCCCGGGTGCGGGCCGACCGGGCCGAGGAAGCGGCCGGCGCGGCCGAGGAGCGGGCCGGCCTGGCCGCCGACGCGGCCGGGGAAGAAGCGGACGGTGAGGTGTGGGAGGCCGAGCCCGGCTGGGCCTGGGCCCAGGCCACCGGGGGCGGATTCCGGGCCACCATGTCCCGGCCCGCACCGTTGGTCCCGCCCGTACCACCGGTCCCGCCCATGCCTCCGGCTCCCCCGGTACCGCCGGTGCCCCCGGGGACCAGCCATCACACCGTGGTCACCGCGCACGGGTGGGGACCCGAGGACGAGGAGTATTAGCCGGCCGTAAGAGGTGGGTCCGGTACGCTGGGACCCTTTCTTATTCCAGAAAAGAAAAAGTGGCGCGGTCCCGGGGTCCCCCCTCAAGAACCCCGGGCCGCGACCACCCATCCCAACTACGGTCGTTTATAACTCATTCACGTGGGCTGACGGGGACGAACTGGCCGGTAACAACCCGAATGAGCCCTATTCGCCGATGTAGCTCATGACGTGCTTGATGCGGGTGTAGTCCTCCAGGCCGTACATGGACAGGTCCTTGCCGTAGCCGGAGTGCTTGAAGCCGCCGTGGGGCATCTCGGCGACGATCGGGATGTGGGTGTTGATCCACACGCAGCCGAAGTCGAGGTGCTTCGCGAAGCGCATCGCGCGCCCGTGGTCGCGCGTCCAGACGCTCGAGGCGAGACCGTACTGCACCCCGTTGGCCCAGGCGAGCGCCTGCGACTCGTCCGAGAAGCGCTGGACGGTGACGACGGGGCCGAAGATCTCGGTCTGGATGGCGTCGTCGTCCTGGCGCAGGTTCGACACGACCGTCGGCTGGATGTAGTAGCCGGCCCGGTCCACGCGCGCACCGCCCGCCTGCACCTCGGCGTGGGCGGGCAGCGCCTCGAGCATTCCGAGCACGCGCTCGAGCTGGCCGCTGTTGTTGACCGGGCCGAAGGTCGTGCCGGGCTCGTCGGGAGCACCGGTCACGACGTGGTCGCGCACGTGGGCGCCCATCGCCGCCACGAACTCGTCGTGGATGCGCTCGTGCACGAGCACGCGCGTCGCCGCCGTGCAGTCCTGCCCGGCGTTGAAGTAGCCGGCCGCGGCGATGCCCTCGACGGCCTTCGCGATGTCGGCGTCGTCGAAGACGATCACCGGTGCCTTGCCGCCGAGCTCGAGGTGCACGCGCTTGAGGTCGGATGCCGCGGAGCGGGCGACCTCCATGCCGGCGCGCACCGAGCCCGTGATCGACACGAGCTGCGGAGTGGGGTGCTCGATCATGCGCGCGCCGGTGGTGCGGTCGCCCGTGATGACGTTGAGCACGCCCGCCGGCAGGAACTCGGCCGCGATCTCGGCGAGCAGGAGCGTCGTCTGCGGGGTCGTGTCGGAGGGCTTGAGCACGGTCGTGTTGCCGGCCGCGAGGGCGGGCGCGAACTTCCACACCGCCATGTTGAGCGGATAGTTCCAGGGGGTCACCTGGGCCACGACGCCGATCGGCTCGCGGCGGATCGAGCTCGTGTGGTCGGGCATGTACTCGGCGGTCGCACGGCCCTCGAGGTTGCGTGCGGCGCCGGCGAAGAAGCGGATCTGGTCGACCGAGAGCAGGATCTCGTCCTCCACGAGCGTCGCTCGCGGCTTGCCGGTGTCCTGCGACTCGAGGTCGGCGAACTCGTCGGCGCGCTCCTCCATCCGGTCGGCGATGCGGAACAGCGCGAGCTGCCGCTCGGCGGGGGTCGACTCGCCCCACGTCTCGAACGCCGCGGCCGCGGCCGCGAAGGCCGCGTCGACATCCGCCTGCCCGGAGACGGGCGAGCTCGCGTAGCTCTGCTCGGTGGCGGGGTCGATCACGGCGAAGCTGTCGTCGCCGCGCGCGTCGACGTACTCGCCCCCGATGAAGTTGCGCAGGATCCGTTCGGC
The DNA here is from genome assembly GCA_030150265.1 of Protaetiibacter sp. GTDB lineage: Bacteria > Actinomycetota > Actinomycetes > Actinomycetales > Microbacteriaceae > Homoserinibacter. Next base: position 8,015 of record JASLGG010000001.1, on the reverse strand, counting down.
CATGTGCACACCATAGCCGCTCCCCTGGGGCCTTGGAACTGCTGATTCCGTCGTGCACGGCGCGTCGGATGACGGAATCACTTGTTTATGCAGCTTCAGGATGAGAGAATCCGTGCATGACGCCACGTAGCCGCCCGGCCGCCCTCGACGCCGTGTCGAAGGCGATCATCGAGCAGTTGCAGGAGGACGGCCGCCGCTCCTATGCGGAGATCGGCAAGGCCGTCGGTCTCTCGGAGGCGGCTGTGCGACAACGCGTGCAGAAGCTCACCGAATCCGGCGTCATGCAGGTCGTCGCGGTCACCGACCCCATGCAGCTCGGCTTCTTCCGCCAGGCCATGATCGGCATCCGCGTCACCGGCGACAGCCGCGTCGTCGCCGCACGGCTCGGGGAGATCCCGGCCGTCGACTACATCGTGCTCACCGCGGGCAGCTACGACATCCTGGCCGAGATCGTCTGCGAGGACGACGACGACCTGATCGAGCTGCTCAACGAGCGGATCCGTCGGCTCGACGGCGTCCAGGCGACCGAGACCTTCGTCTATCTCAAGCTGCAGAAGCAGCACTACAACTGGGGAACCAGGTGATCACACCATGACCATGACCGATACCGCCCTGAGCGCGCAGACCGAAGCCGAGCTGCAGCAGAAGGCCAAGGACCACCTCTGGATGCACTTCGCACGCCAGTCGGTGCTGGAGGAGCACGGCGCGCCCATCATCGTGCGCGGCGAGGGCCACCACATCTGGGACTCTCACGGCAAGCGCTACTTCGACGGGCTCTCGGGCCTCTTCGTGGTCAATGCCGGCCACGGCCGCCGGCGCCTCGCCGAGGTCGCCGCGAAGCAGGCCGAGGAGCTCGCCTTCTTCCCGCTCTGGTCGTACGCGCACCCCGCGGCGATCGAGCTCGCCGACCGCCTCGCCGACTACGCGCCGGGCGACCTCAACCGGGTGTTCTTCACCACGGGCGGCGGCGAGGCCGTCGAGACGGCCTTCAAGCTCGCCAAGTACTACTGGAAGCTCCAGGGCCGGCCCACCAAGCACAAGGTCATCTCGCGCTACGTCGCCTACCACGGCACGCCGCAGGGCGCGCTCGCCATCACCGGCATCCCCGCCATGAAGGAGATGTTCGAGCCCGTCACCCCGGGCGGCTTCCGGGTGCCCAACACCAACTTCTACCGCGCGACCGAGATGGGCTTCCCCGGCGGCACCGAGGAGGAGTTCGGCCTGTGGGCCGCGAACCGCATCGAGGAGATGATCAACTTCGAGGGCCCCGAGACGGTGGCCGCGGTCTTCCTCGAGCCCGTGCAGAACTCCGGCGGATGCTTCCCTCCGCCGAAGGGCTACTTCCAGCGGGTGCGCGAGATCTGCGACAAGTACGACGTGCTGCTCGTCGCGGACGAGGTCATCACGGGCTTCGGACGCATCGGCGACATGTTCGCGTCGACGACGTACGACATCCGCCCCGACATGATCACGTGCGCGAAGGGCATGACGAGCGGCTACTCCCCGATCGGCGCGTGCATCGTGAGCGACCGGCTCTACGAGCCCTTCCGCCACGGCACGACCGCGTTCTACCACGGCTACACCTTCGGCGGTCACCCCGTCTCGAGCGCCGTGGCCCTCGAGAACCTCGCGATCTTCGAGGAGGAGGGGCTCACCGAGAACGTCAAGAAGAACTCGCCGCTGTTCCGTGCGGCGCTCGAGCGGCTCACCGACCTGCCGATCGTGGGCGATGTCCGCGGCGCCGGCTACTTCTTCGGCATCGAGCTCGTGAAGGACAAGGCCACGCGCGAGACCTTCGACGACGACGAGTCGGAGCGCCTGCTGCGCGGCTTCCTCTCGAAGGCGCTCTTCGACGCGGGGCTGTACTGCCGCGCCGACGACCGCGGCGACCCCGTCGTGCAGCTCGCGCCGCCGCTCACGATCGGCCCCGCCGAGTTCGACGAGATCGAGAGCACGCTGCGCTCGGTGCTCACCGAGGCGTGGTCGCGGCTCTGAGATGAGCGGATCCGACGCGGGCTATCGCAGCCTGTCGTTCTGGCACGACTCCGTCGCGGCCGCGGGCGACGCCCTCGAGCGTCGCTCCGGCCTCGACGGGGACGCGGATGCCGACGTCGTCATCGTCGGCGGCGGCCTCACCGGCCTGTGGACGGCCTGGTACCTGCACGAGCGGGAGCCGGAGGCACGCATCCTCGTGGTCGAGAAGGAGATCGCCGGCTTCGGCGCATCCGGCCGCAACGGCGGCTGGTGCAGCGCCCTCTTCCCCCGCTCGACGGGCTCGCTCGAGAAGGCGCACGGCCGTGAGGCCGCGCTCGCCATGCGGCGCGCCATGATCGCGACCGTCGGCGAGGTCGGGCGCGCGGCGGGCGAGGCCGGCGTCGACTGCGACTACGTGCGCGGCGGCACCGAGCTCTACGCCCGCTCCGCGGTGCAGGAGCGTGCGGCGCGCGCCGATGTGGCCGAGGCGGCCGCCTACGGCGTCGACCCCTTCGAGTGGTGGGAGGCCGACCGCCTCGGCGCGAGCCGCTCGCGCGGCGGCGTGTTCGACCCGAACTGCGCGCGTGTGCACCCCGCCAAGCTCGTGCGCGGCCTCGCCCGCGCACTCGAGGAGCGCGGCGTGCGGATCGCCGAGGGCACGGCCGTCACGCACGTCGCCCCCGGGCGCGTCGAGACGGATCGCGGCACGGTCTCCTGCGACCGCGTCGTGATCGCGCTCGAGGGCTACGGCGCCTCGCTCCCCCAGACGCACCGCGACATCCTGCCGCTGTACTCGCTCATGATCGCGACCGAGCCGCTGCCCGACGCCTTCTGGGACGAGGTCGGGATCCCGCACGGTCGCACCTTCAGCGACTACCGGCACCTGCTCATCTACGGGCAGCGCACGGCCGACAACCGCTTCGCGTTCGGCGGGCGCGGCGCGCGCTACCACTGGGGCAGCGCGATCCACCCCGAGTACGACCGCGTGCAGCGCGTGTTCGACCACCTGCGGCGCACGCTCGGCGAGCTGTTCCCTGCGATCGGGGATGCCGAGGTCACGCACCGCTGGGGCGGTCCCCTCGGCGTGCCCCGGGACTGGCACGCGGCGGTGCGCTACGACCCGCACGCTCGGATCGGCTGGGCCGGCGGCTACGTCGGCGACGGCCTCTCGACGACCAACATCGCGGGACGCACGCTCGCCGAGCTGCTGACCGGCGCCGACACGGAGCTCACCCGCCTGCCGTGGGTGGGCCACCGCTCACCGCGCTGGGAGGTCGAGCCGCTGCGCTTCCTCGGCTCGAACGCGGGGCTCACGGCGATGGCGGCCGCGGATGCCGAGGAAGGGATGACCGGGCGCTCGTCGCTCATCGCCCGCGTCATGGGGCCGCTCGTCGGGCACTGACCGCGCTCGCGCGCTGCTCGGCCAGCGGGTCACCCCTGGCGCGTCATCCGGCGAGCGGGAAGAGCGCGTCGATCGCGGCGACCTCGGCGGCGTTCGCGCGCCATCCGGACCCCGCGGCGGCGTTCGCACGGATCTGCTCGGGTCGCGTCGCCCCCGCGATGACGCTCGAGAGCTCGGGGCGGGCGAGGAGCCAGCCGAGGGTCGCCTCGAGGATGCCGATCCCGCGCTCGGCGGCGAAGGCCTCGAGCGCCTCGATGGCGTCCCACGGCGCGTCGTCGACGATGTGGGGGCGCTGACGCGCGATACGACTGTCGGCGGGGCGCTCGGTGCGGCTGAACTTGCCGGTGAAGAGGCCGTTCGCGAGCGGGAAGTAGGGGAGGAAACCCAGCCCGCGCTCGCGCACCGCGGGCAGCACGTCGCGCTCGACGCCGCGCGCGAGCAGGCTGTACTCGTTCTGGGCGGAGACGAAGCGCGCCGTGCCGAGCTCGCTCGCCGCGTCGTCGGCGGCGCGGATCGCGTCGGCCGTGAGGTTCGAGTGCCCGATCGCCCGCACCTTGCCCTCGTGCACGAGCTCGTCGAGCGCCTGCAGCGTCTCGCCGATCGGCGTCCGCGGATCGGGGGTATGCAGCTGGTAGAGATCGATGCGGTCGGTGCCGAGCCGGCGCAACGACCCCTCGACGGCGGCGCGGATATAGCCGCGGCCCCCGCGGGGACCGTGTTCCGCGAGCGGCGAGTCGTAGCCCTGGTGGCCGAACTTGGTGGCCACGACCGCCTCCCCGCGGCGCTCGCGGAGCGCCTCCCCGAGCAGCGTCTCGGAGAGGCCGTACTCGACGCCGTAGATGTCGGCGGTGTCGAAGAGGGTCACGCCGGCATCGAGCGCGGCATGCACGACCGCGGTCGCGCCGTCCTGGGTCAGGGTCGGCGTGCCGGGACGCCCGAGGTTGTTGCAGCCGAGGCCGACGGCCGACACGGCGAGGCCGGAGGGACCGAGCGAGCGCGTTTCCACCCTCCGAGCGTACGCGTCGGCTCCTCCCCAGCGTCGGGATCGCGACGGCACCACGCGATGTCCGATTTCCGCGAGTGCGTGTCGGGCGCCGCGGCTAGTCTCGTGGCATGCACTCCGCATCCGACCTCTCCCCCGTCGCCCTCCGTCGTCTCGACAGCCCCATCGGCCGCATCGAGGTGGTCGGCGACGGCACGGCCATCGTGTCCCTCGCGATCGAGCGTGACGGCATGCTCCCCCACGACGAGCTCGCCGAGCGCCCTGACCCCATCACGGATCGCGCGATCGCCCAGCTCGCCGAGTACTTCGACGGCACCCGCCACGACTTCGACGTGCCGGTCGCCCCCGCCGGCACCGCGTTCCAGCTCGCGGTCTGGGAGCAGCTCGTCGAGCTGCAGTGGGGCGAGGTGGTCTCGTACGGCGATCTCGGCCACGCCACCGGGCGCGCGACCGCCGGCCGCGCGGTCGGCGGCGCCGTCGGCGCCAACCCGATCCCGATCATCGTGCCGTGCCACCGCGTGCTCGGCGTCGACGGGCGCATCACGGGCTACTCGGGCGGCGAGGGCATCCCCACGAAGGCGTGGCTGCTCGCGCACGAGGGCATCCCCCATCGGATGCCGACGGCGCCCGCGCCGATGCTCGATCTCCCCGAGTCGCCGACGTCGGCCGACGAGTCGGCCGCGTGAGCCGCCCCGACCTCCGCGACGGCGACGACGGCCGCGCGCGGTGCGGCTGGGTCGGCGACGACGCCGAGTACCGGCGCTACCACGACGAGGAGTGGGGCCGTCCTCTCCACGGCGACCGCGCCCTCTTCGAGAAGATCTCCCTCGAGGGATTCCAGGCCGGGCTCTCGTGGATCACCATCCTGCGGCGACGCCCGACCTTCCGCACGGCCTTCCGCGACTTCGACGTCGCCGCGGTCGCCGCGTTCGACGAGCGCGACGTGGAGCGGCTCATGGCCGACCCCGGCATCATCCGCAACCACGCGAAGGTCGAGGCCACGATCTCCAACGCGCGCGTCACACAGCAGCTCGTGACGGACGACCCCGGCGCGCTCGATCGCCTCGTCTGGTCGTTCGCGCCCGCACCTGCACCCCGCCCGGAGACCCTCGCCGACATCCCCGCCGTCACCGCGGAGGCGACGGCGCTCAGTCGCGCGCTCAAGAAGCTGGGCTACCGCTTCGTCGGCCCGACGACCATGTACGCGCTCATGCAATCGGCAGGCCTCGTCGACGACCACGTCGCGGGCTGCTGGCGCGCGCTGGAGCCCGGCAGCGCTTAGACCACGAGGTCGAGCTCGCCCGGTGCACCGGGCTCGAGCCGGATTCCCGCGCCCGGAGCCCAGGCCAGAAGCGATGCGACATCCGGATGGTCGACGCGGGCGAGCAGGAGCGCCCTCGCGAGCATCCCCTTGCCCGCCTTGTTGAAGTGGTTGAGCGCCCGTCGGCGACCACCCTGCTCGGTGACGACGCGCACGAAGGCGGTGTCCTCGCGCGGCGGCACCGGCCCGAGTACGGCGTACGCCTCCGAGCGCAGATCGAGCACGAGCCCGGACGCCGTGGCGAGCTCACGGCCGATGGGCGCCGCCCACAGCTCACGCAACCGCAGCCCGGGCAAGCGCGAATCGGCGGACAGCCGGTAGGCGGGGATCGGGTCGAGACCACGTGTCAGGCCGAAGAGCGCCGAGGCGATCGCCAGATGGCCGTGGGCGAACTCGCGCGCGGCCTCCGGGAGCGTCAGAGCGTCGAGCGCGTCGTACAGCACGCCGTCGTAGCGGTCGATCGCCGGCAGCACCGGGGATCTCCGGATGCGCCGGTTGCGCTCCGCCTCCCCCGCCTGCGTCGCCCCGAGCTTGAGCGCGGCCATCGCAGAGGGCAGGTCGGCCGAGAGCTCCTCGAGCGCCCGCAGCGCGCTGCGACGCGCGGCCGCGAGCCGGGGGAACCCGAGCTCGCGCACGGCGAGACGGCTCCCCTCGATCCCTCCCTCGCGCTTGGTCTCGGAGGGCGGCAGCAGGATCAGCATCTCAGCGTTCGAGGAAGGCGAGCGCACGCTCGACGTTGACGCCGAGCGGCGCCACCGAGTCGAGCGTGATGCGGGCGATCGCGCCGCTCGGGCCCGACCATTCCTCCCACTCGTCGAGGCTCTGCTCGACCGCGAAGGCACTCGGAAGCCCGGACTCCGCGAGACGCTCCGCACGCGCGGACAGACGCTCGGCGTGCAGCTCCCGATCGGTGCAGACCACCTCGATGAAGCGCAGCTCGGCCTTCTGCCGCTCCGCGAGGCGCAACCACTGCTCGCGCGCCGGGTTCACCGCGTTCACCGCGTCGACGATCGCGCTGCCTCCGCGGCTCAGCACGGTGTCGGCGATCGCCTCGGCGACGAGGTAGGCGGCGAGGCCGGTGGGCTGGTCGGCGTCGATCCCGGCCGCGAGGATCGCGGTCTCGATGGGGTCGACCGAGAGCACGGGGGCTCCGATCCGGTTGCCCACGACCTCGGCGATCGTGCTCTTCCCGGCCGCGGGCAGACCCGACATCACGATGAGCATGGCTCTACTCTACGCGGTCCTCACGACGACGCCTCCCCCGTGAGGGGGAGACACGCGCTCAGACCAGCTCTGCGGTGCCCGCGACGATCGTGACCGTGTCGCCCTGCACCGAGAGGAAACCGTCCTCGACGCGCGCGGTGACCACGGTCCCGTCACTTGCCGTGACCCGCGACTCCCCCGGCGAGAGGATCGCGAGCACGGGCTCGTGACCGGTCAGGATGCCGATCTCGCCCTCGGTGGTGCGGGCGATGACCTGAGAGGCCTCGCCCGTCCACAGCTCGCGCTCCGCCGAGACCACGGCGACCTTGAGGGTCATGATCAGCCGTTCTCCTTCTGCAGCTGCGCCCACTTGGCCTCGACATCCGAGATCGGGCCCACGTTGAAGAAGGCCTGCTCGGCGACGTGGTCGAAGTCGCCGCGCACGATCGCGTCGAACGACTCGATCGTGTCGCGCAGCGGGACGGTCGAGCCCTCGACGCCCGTGAACTTCTTCGCCATGTAGGTGTTCTGCGAGAGGAACTGCTGGATGCGACGCGCGCGCGAGACGGTGATCTTGTCCTCTTCGGAGAGCTCGTCGACACCGAGGATCGCGATGATCTCCTGGAGCTCCTTGTTCTTCTGGAGGATCGCCTTCACCGAGGTGGCGACGCGGTAGTGGTCCTCGCCCAGGTAGCGCGGGTCCATGATGCGCGAGGTGGAGGTGAGCGGGTCGACGGCCGGGTAGAGGCCCTTCGACGCGATCTCGCGCGAGAGCTCGGTCGTCGCGTCGAGGTGCGCGAAGGTCGTCGCCGGGGCCGGGTCGGTGTAGTCGTCGGCCGGCACGTAGATCGCCTGCATCGAGGTGATCGCGTTACCGCGGACCGACGTGATCCGCTCCTGCAGCTCGCCCATCTCGTCGGCCAGGGTCGGCTGGTAACCCACCGCCGACGGCATGCGGCCGAGCAGCGTGGACACCTCGGACCCGGCCTGGGTGAACCGGAAGATGTTGTCGATGAAGAGCAGCACGTCCTGGTTCTGCTCGTCGCGGAAGTACTCCGCCATCGTCAGCGCGGACAGCGCCACCCGCAGCCGGGTGCCCGGCGGCTCGTCCA
>JASLGG010000052.1 GCA_030150265.1 Protaetiibacter sp. | reverse complement strand
GCATGGATGGAGCGCCCGATCCCGACACCGCCGCCGTGGTGGATCGAGACCCAGGTGGCGCCGCTCGAGGTCGAGAGCAGGGCGTTCAGCAGCGGCCAGTCGGCGATCGCGTCGGAGCCGTCGCGCATCGCCTCCGTCTCGCGGTACGGCGAGGCGACCGAGCCGCCGTCGAGGTGGTCGCGACCGAGCACGATGGGCGCCGAGATCTCGCCCGAGGCGACGAGCTCGTTGAACCGCAGGGCGGCGAGGTGCCGCTCCCCCGCGCCGAGCCAGCAGATGCGCGCGGGCAGGCCCTGGTAGGCGACCGACTCCCCCGCCATCCGGATCCAGCGGGCGAGCACCTCGTCGTCGGGGAAGAGCTCGAGGATCGCGCGGTCGGTGCGCGCGATGTCGGCGGGGTCGCCCGAGAGCGCCGCCCAGCGGAACGGCCCCTTGCCCTGCGCGAACAGCGGCCGGATGTAGGCGGGCACGAAGCCGGGGAACGCGAAGGCGCGTGCGAAGCCCGCGTCGCGCGCCTCGGTGCGGATGTTGTTGCCGTAGTCGAACACCTCGGCACCCGCATCGAGGAAGCCGACCATGGCCTCCACGTGACGCCGCATCGAGGCCCGCGAGAGGGCGACGAAGCCCTCCGGGTCCTCCTCGCGCGCGGCGTGCCAGCGCTCGAACGGCACCTCGATCGGCAGGTAGGCGAGCGGGTCGTGCGCGCTCGTCTGGTCGGTCACGATGTCGATCCCGGCGCCCCGCGCGAGAAGCTCCGGGAACACCTCGGCCGCGTTGCCGAGCACGCCGATCGAGAGCGGGCGACCCGCGTCACGCGCCTCGTAGGCCGCCGCGAGGGCCTCGTCGAGGCCCGCCGCGCGCATGTCGAGGTAGCGGTGCTCGATGCGGCGGTCGATGCGCGAGGCGTCGACGTCGACGCAGATCGCGACCCCGCCGTTCATCGTGACGGCGAGCGGCTGGGCTCCGCCCATCCCGCCGAGGCCCGCGGTGAGGGTGATGGTGCCCGCGAGGCTGCGGCCCGGGCGCTTCGCCGCGATCGCCGCGAAGGTCTCGTAGGTGCCGCCGAGGATGCCCTGGGTGCCGATGTAGATCCAGGAGCCGGCTGTCATCTGGCCGTACATCGTGAGGCCCTCGGCCTCGAGACGGCGGAACTCGTCCCAGTTCGCCCAGTCGGGCACGAGGTTGGAGTTCGCGATGATGACACGCGGCGCCCACGCGTTGGTGCGGAGCACGCCGACCGGCTTGCCCGACTGCACGAGCAGCGTCTCGTCGTCGGCGAGCTCGGTGAGGCAGCGGACGATCGCGTCGAAGGCATCCCAGCTGCGCGCCGCGCGACCCGAGCCGCCGTAGACGACGAGCTCGTCGGGATGCTCGGCGACCTCGGGGTCGAGGTTGTTCATGAGCATCCGCAGCGCGGCCTCCTGCGGCCACGCCCGCGCGGTGAGCTCGGTGCCGCGCGCGGCGCGCACGGGTCGGGGTCCGGACATGTCGGCTCCTTCGGGGCTCGGTCAGCGAAGCGTCACGCCCGCGGCGCGGGCGCACTCGGAGAAGGCGCCGTCGGCGACGAGCGCGACGGCGGCCTCGATCTCGGGGGCGAGGAAGCGGTCCTCGCCGGGGGGCGGCACCACCTCGCCGAGGCGGGCGATCACCGCCTGCGCCACGGGAGAGGCATCCGCCACGGCGTCGCGCAGCTGGATGGCGCGGGCCGCCGCGAGGATCTCGACGGCCACCACGCGGCGGGCGCCGTCGACGGCGCGGCGGAGCTTCCGGCCGGCCGCCCAGCCCATCGACACGTGGTCCTCCTGCATCGCGCTCGTGGGGATCGAGTCGACGGATGCCGGGGCCGCGAGCCGCTTGAGCTCCGACACGATGCCCGCCTGGGTGTACTGCGCGATCATGTAGCCGGAGTCGACGCCGGGGTCGTGGGCGAGGAACGGCGGCAGGCCGTGCGAGCGCGCCGTGTCGAGCATCCGGTCGGTGCGCCGCTCGCTCATCGAGGCGAGGTCGGCGACGGCGATCGCCAGGAAGTCGAGCGCGTAGCCGACGGGGGCGCCGTGGAAGTTGCCGTTCGACTCGAGGCGCCCGTCGAGGGTCACGACGGGGTTGTCGACGGCGGAGGCGAGCTCGCGGTCGGCGACGGCCGTCGCGTGGTCGATCGTGTCGCGCACCGCGCCGTGCACCTGCGGGGCGCAGCGCACCGAGTAGGCGTCCTGCACCCGGGTGAACTGGCCCTCGGCGGGGCGGGAGACGAGGCGCGAGGGGGCGAGGATCTCGCGCAGGTTGGCGGCGCTGGCCGCCTGGCCCGGATGGGGACGCAGCGACTGCAGATCGGCGGCGAACACCGAGTCGGTGCCGCGCAGCGCCTCGACCGTGAGCGCGGCGGCGAGGTCGGCGACCGCGACGAGGGCGCGGAGGTCGGTGATCGCGAGCGAGAGCATCCCGAGCATGCCGTCGGTGCCGTTGATGAGCGCGAGGCCCTCCTTCTCGCGCAGCTCGACGGGCACGATGCCGGCTGCGGCGAGCGCCTCGGCGGCGTCGACGAGCCGGCCCTCCGCATCCCGCACCGCGCCCTCGCCCATGAGGGCGAGCGCGCAGTGGGCGAGGGGCGCGAGGTCGCCCGAGCAGCCGAGGCTGCCGTACTCGCCGACCACCGGGGTGATGCCCGCGTCGAGCAGGGCGCGGAAGGCGTCGGCGACCTCCGGGCGCACGCCCGTGCGTCCGGTCGCGAGCGTCGAGAGCCGCAGCAGCATGAGGGCGCGCACGACCTCGCGCTCGACCTCGGCACCGCTCGAGGCCGCGTGGCTGCGCACGAGCGAGCGCTGCAGCTGCGCGCGCCGCTCGGGCGGGATGCTCGTCGTGGCGAGCGCGCCGAAGCCGGTCGAGACGCCGTAGTGCGGGCGCACGTCGTCCGCCATCGCGTCGATCACCGCGCGGCTCGCGCGCATCGCCTCGCGCGCCGCCGCGGCGAGCTCCACGCGGGCGCCGCCGCGCGCGACCGCCACGACCTCCGCGATGCCGAGGGCACCGGTGCCGAGGGAGACGGTCGAGGGGGCGGCGGCGCTGCTCATGCTCCGATTGAAGGGGATCGCGGGCGCGGTATCCACGGCCCCCGAGCGATGGCTGTCCAGTATCCTGGACAGATGAGCACACCCCCCGCGCCGGCCGCGGAGGCGACGCTGCGCATCCTGGCGTTCCTCGCGCGCCAGCGCGGACCGGTCGCCGCGAGCACGATCGTGACGGCGCTCGGCCTCCCGCGCTCGCGCGTCTACCAGCTGCTGACGCTGCTCGCCGAGCACGGCTTCGCGCTGCACCTCCCCGAGCAGCGGCGCTGGGCTCTCGGGCACGCGGCCTCCGAGCTCGGCAGCGGCTTCACCCGCAGCACCCCGCTCGCCTCGCTCGGCTCGCCGCTGCTCGCGCGGCTGGTGGCGCGCGTCGGCGAGAGCGCCCACCTCGCGGTGCTCGCGGGGTCCGACGTCGTCTACATCGTCGAGCAGCGAGCTCCCCGGCGCCCCTCGCTCGTGACGGATGTCGGGGTGCGGCTGCCGAGCCACGTCACCGCGTCGGGGCGCGCGATCCTCGCCTGGCTGCCGCGCAAGCAGGTGCTCGCGCTCTACCCGAGCTCGGCCTCGCTCGCGGGGCTCGGCAACGCGGCGCCCGGCTCCCTCTCCGCCTTCCGCACGCTGCTCGCCGAGACCCGGCGCCGCGGCTGGGCGGTGGAGGACGGCGACGTGACCGAGGGCCTCGCCTCGGTCGCCGCGCCCGTGCTCGACCACACCGGCTGGCCGGTCGCCGCCGTCGCGATCACCTACCCGACGCATCCGCTCGGCGACGCCGCGCCCGACGTGGCGATGCTCGTCGAGGAGGCGGAGGCCGCGGCCTCCTCGCTCACGCGTGCGATCGGCGGGCGGGCTGCGGGGTCAGGGGGCTGAGCCGCCGAGCCGCGCGGCGCGCACGAGGCTCGCCGTGTACTCGTGCGCGGGCGCGGAGAGCAGGCGGCCGGTCGGCCCCGACTCGACGACGCATCCGTTCTGCAGCACCACCATGTGGTCGGCGATCTCGCCCGCGAGCGCGAGGTCGTGCGTGATGAACAGCACGGCGAGGCCGCGCTCGCGCTTGAGACCGGCGATGAGCTTCATGATCTCGGCCTGCACCGAGAGGTCGAGCGAGCTCGTGACCTCGTCGCAGACGAGCACGTCGGGGTCGGCGACGAGCGCCCGGGCGATCGCGACCCGCTGCCGCTGCCCGCCCGAGAGGCGGTGCGGCAGCGCGCCGAAGAACTCGTGCCCGAGGCCCACGCGCGCGAGCGCGTCGAGCGCGAGGTCGTGCGCCTCCGCGCGCGAGACGCCCAGCAGCTTGCGCGCCGAGAGCGCGACCGTCGCCCCGATCGCGCGACGCGGGTTGAGGGCGCCCCACGGGTTCTGGAAGACGTACTGCATGGCGCGGCGCTGCGCACGGGTGCGGCGCGCCACATCGCGCGCGAGCAGCTCGCCGGCGAGGCGCACCTCGCCGTCGAAGCCGGCGTGCAGGCCCGCGATCGACCGCGCGGTCGTGGTCTTGCCGCTGCCCGATTCGCCGACGATCGCGACGCAGTCGCCCGCCGCGACCTCGAGGTCGACGCCGTGGGTGATCTGCACCCGCCCGTGCCGTGCCGAGAGGCCCGTGACGGTGAGCAACGGCTCGCCGCCCCCGCCGGCCGGCGGCGCGCCCAGCACCGGCAGCGCGTCGATGAGCCGCTGCGTGTACGGATGCTGCGGAGCCTCCGCGATCTGCCGCGCCGGTCCCTGCTCGACCACGACGCCGTCGCGCATCACGACGATGCGGTCGGTCACCCGGATCAGCAGCGGCAGGTCGTGGCTGATGAGCACGACGCCGCTGCCCCGCTCGCGCACGAGCGAGACGATGAGCCGTGCGACGGCCTCCTTGGTGGCGACGTCGAGACCCGTCGTCGGCTCGTCCATCACCACGACCGAGGGGTCGAGGGCGAACGCGATCGCGATCGCGACGCGCTGCTGCTGCCCACCGGAGAGCTCGTGCGGGTACCGCTCCGCGAAGTCGGCGTCGCCCGGCAGGCCGACGGCCTCGAAGAGCTCGCTGCGGCGCGCCGCCCACTCCGCGGGTCCGCCCGCGCCGTGCGCGCGCATGACCTCCGCGAAGGAGCGCCCGATCGTCATGCCGGGGTTGAGGGCGCCGCCCGGGTCCTGCGGCACCGAGGAGATCTCCCGCCCGCGCCGCGGACGCAGCGCCGCCTCCGGGACCGTCACGCCGTCGTCGACGATCGGCACCCCGCCGAGCGCGATGCGGCCGGCGCGCGCCGTGAGCCCGGGCGCGAGGTAGCCGAGCGTCGACAGGCCGAGGGTCGACTTGCCGCTGCCGGTCTCCCCCGCGAGCCCCACGATCTCCCCGGATGCGACCTCGAGGTCGACGCCCCGCAGGATCTCGCGTCCCGCCGCGCCCAGCCCCACCCGGAGGCCGCCCACCTCGACGACGTTCATCGGGCCGACCGCTCGGTCACGGCGCGGGCGACGCCGTCGCGCACGAGGTTCATCCCCACGAGGAACAGCGCGATCGCGAGCACGGGCGCGAACACCGCCCACGGCTGCACCGAGATGCCGCCCTGGTTCTCGTGGATCATCTTGCCCCAGGAGATCGCGTCGCCCGCGAAGCCGAGATAGCTGAGCGAGGCGAGCGCCACGAAGGCGACCGCGAGACGCACCCCGAACTCGACGAGCACGACGCCGAGGATGTTGGGCAGCACCTCGGTGACCATCAGCGCGAGACGCCCGCGCCCGATCGCCCGCGCGGCGCGGTAGTAGTCCTGCGCCACCACGCGGCGGGCGGCCGCCTCGACCACGCGCGCCGTGTAGGCGACCTGGGCGAGCGCCACCGAGACGATGAGCGTGACGGTCGTCGCGCCGAAGGCCGCGAGGATCACGAGCACGAGCAGGATCTGGGGGATCACCATGACGCTGTCGCTGAAGAACAGCACGACGCGCGAGGCGGCGCCGCGCAGCACGCTGATGAGCAGGCCGAGCAGCACCCCGGCGCCGACCCCCGCGATCGCCGCGATGACCCCCTGGGTGAGGAACACCTGCCCGCCGAGGAGGAGACGCGTCATGACATCTCGCCCGAGCACGTCGCTGCCGAGCGGGTGGTCGGCGGAGGGGGCCGCGTAGACGGCGCCGCTGAAGGCATCCGGGTCGCCCGTCACCCAGAGAGGGCCGAGCAGGGCGAGCGCGGCGACCGCGAGCACGAGCACCGCACCCGCCATCGCGCGCCAGTCGCGCAGCAGCACCACGAGGATCGGCCGCTGGTCGCGGGACCGAGCCTCCGCCTGCGCGACGCTCACGGTGTCCAGGCTCATGACTGCACGCTCCTCAGCCGCGGGTCGACGAGGTAGCCGACGACGTCGGCGATCAGGAACGCGAGGAAGAGCACCGCGGCGATGCCCATCGCGATGACCTGCACGACCACGATGTCGCGGTTGGCGACGGCCGCGACGAGCGCGCTGCCGATGCCGGGGAACGAGAACACGGTCTCGACCGCCACGGTGCCGCCGAGCAGGTAGTTGACGGTGACGCCGCCCACCTGGGCGCTCGGGCCCAGCACGTTCGGCAGCGCGTGGCGGAACAGCACGCGCTGCGGCGGGATGCCCATGAGCCGCGCCCAGCGCGCGGGGTCGCCCGAGAGCTCGTCGCGCACGAGCGTCTTCACGGTCTCGGTGAGGTGCGGAAGCGCGATGAGCACCATGGTGGCGACCGGCAGCACGAGCAGCTGCCCCTGGCTCCACACGCTCACCCGCGGGTCGAGCGGCGAGGTCGGCGGCAGCACGCGCAGCACGCCGCCCGCGAAGGTCAGCACGAGCAGGATGCCGACGACGAACTCCGGGAGCGACAGGATCACCTGCATCACCCACGACACGGCGGTGTCGACCACGCCTCCGGGACGGCGCGCGGCGATCGTGCCGAGCAGCACCCCGAGCGGCAGCACGATCGCGAGCGACACCGCGACGACGGCGAGCGAGTTGCCGGCGCGCACCGCGAGCAGCTGCGCGACGGGAGTGTGCGAGGCGAGCGAGGTGCCGAGGTCACCCGTGAAGAGCCCCGTGATCCAGTGCAGGTACTGCACGAGCACGGGCTGGTCGAGGCCGAGCTGGCGTCGCAGGCTCGCGATCTGCTCCTCGGTCGCGTTCTGCCCGAGCAGCTGCCGCGCGATGTCGCCGGGCAGCGCCTGGGTCGCGAGGAAGATGAGCAGCGAGACGACGAGGAGGGTCAGCAGGCCGATCAGGAGGCGGCGCCCGATGAGCGCGAGAAGCGCCCGCCGCCGCCGTTGGAGTGTCGAGTGCATCGTGTCCGATCATGCCGCGCCTCGGCCCGGCCGGGGGTCCGGCCGGGCCGAGGCGTCACCGCTCAGCCGAGCGACAGCGTCCAGAAGTTGTAGCCGAAGGCGCCGTCCGAGTTCGGGTACGCCTGCATGCCGGTGACCGAGTTCGAGACGCCGACGAGGGCGTTCAGGAACAGCGGCACGATGTAGGCGCCCTGCTCGTACTCGATCTTCTGCATCTGGTGCACGAGGTCCGCGCGCTCGCCGTCGTCGACCGTCTGGATGGCCTTGGTGAACAGCTCGTCGTAGGCCGGGTTGGTCCAGTGCGAGGAGTTGTACGGGGCGGTGGCGGTGATGGTGAACGCCGCCTGGTCGAAGATGCCCAGGAAGCCCCAGTAGCTGAGCGACAGCGGGTAGGTGCCGTAGGCGTCGCCGTAGAAGGTGGCGGAGTCGACGTGGTTGAAGGTGATGTCGAATCCGGCGGCCTTCGCCTGCGTCACGAGCACCTCGTTCTGCCGGCTGCTGGTGGGGGTGTTGTCGGTGCCCCACAGCTCGATCGCGACGGGCAGCGTGTAGCCGGCGCCCTCGAGCAGCGACTTGGCCTTCTCGGGGTCGTAGCTGCGCTGCGGGAGGTCCTTGTCGTAGAGCGGGTCGAACGGCGAGAAGTAGTCGTTCCCGAGCGTCGCGTAGCCGCTGTACACCTGGTCGATGAGGGCCTGCCGGTCGACCGCGAGCCGCAGCGCCTGCATCACGACCGGGTCGGTGAACGGCGCCTTCTGCGTGTTCATGACCCAGGTGAGCGTGCCGCTGGTCGGGTAGTCGAAGACGCTGTAGCCGGATGCCGCCTTGACGGTCCCGGCGAGCGTCGGGTCGACGTTCGCGGCGACGTCGATCTGGCCCGCGGTGAGGGCCGTGACCTCGCTCGAGGCGTCCGCGAAGCTCACGATCTGCAGGCTCTTCACGCCGGGGGCGCCGCGGAAGTAGCCGGCGTTCGCGGTGAAGACGAGCTGCACGCCCGGGTCGTTCGACTCGAGCACGAAGGGACCGGAGCCGATCGGCTTCTTCGGGTCGAAGTCCGCGGGCACGATCGACATGGTCGGGCTCGCGAAGGCCTCCGGGAAGGTGACGGTCGGGTAGCTCAGGTGGAACTCGACGGTGTGGTCGTCGACCGCGGTGACCTTGGCCGGGTCGACCATCGGGATGTTGCCCGCCGGCGGGAGCTTCTCGTCGAACCAGCGCTTGACCGTGGCGACGACGTCGGCGGCGGTCACGGGGCGTCCGTCGCTCCACTTCGCGTCGGCGAGGGTGACCGTCCAGACGTCAGCGGTGTCGCCGGGCTCGACCGACTTCGCGAGCTGCGGATGCCACGCGCCGTCGGGGCCGTACTCGGTGAGGGTGTCGAAGAGCTGGCGGGCGATCACGTAGCCGCCGGTCGTGGTCGCGTTGGCCGGGTCGAGGGCGTCGGCGTCGGAGAGGGTGGCGATCCCGACCCGCAGGGTGCCGCCGGATGTCGGCTCGGGGCCGCTCCCCGGGGCGCAGCCGGCGAGCGCGAGGGCCGCGACGCCGATGACGGCGGCGAGCCGGAGGCGCGGGCGCCACCGCGAGACGCGGGAGTCGTCGGAATGGCGTGGTTGGAGTGCAACGTCGTTGGTGCGCATCGTTTCCCTTTTCCTTGAATGTGATGTGGACTCGAGAGTGTTCAGTTATGCGAGGCGGCCCGGAGCTCTCGCCCCGGGCCGCCTCGGTCCGCTACGCGGTGCCGTCCTCCAGGAGGGAGAGGTACGCGCGTGTCCCCGGCTCCAGCCAGGTCTTCATGCCGATCTCCTCGAGGCGCTCGGCGCCCTCGACGACCCAGCCGATCGCCGACACCGGGAGCGGCTCCGGCGGGATGTCGTTGCCGTACATGATGGAGATCTGCTGGCGCGGGCCGTAGTACGACACGGCGCCGCGGATCTCGGTGCCGGCGGCCGCGACCTCCTCGGCGAGATCCTCGGGGTAGAAGATGTTCTCCCAGTCGGCGAGGATCTTCGTCTGCATCAGCAGCAGGTCGCCCGTGAGCTTGCCGTGCTGCAGGTAGGTGGCGAAGGGCAGCGCCTCGCGGATCTTGGCCGCGAGCTCGGGGACCTTGTCCTCCCAGATGTCGATGACGGCGACGTCCTCGCCGCCCAGGTTGAAGTTGATCTTCATCTGCGTCTCCTGTCCGTGCCGCGCCTCAGGCGCTGGCCTTCTGCTGGTCGGCGATGCGCTGCAGCGGGTTGACGCGCTTGAAGCCGTCGACGAGGCCCCAGGGGAACGCGATGTCGACCCAGCCGTGCAGCCGGTTCATGTACGTCATGATCGCCTCGGTGAGGTCGGCGAACTCCTGCATGCTCGCGGCCTTGCGGATGCCGCCCACGTAGAGCTTCATCACCTCGCCGCCCTCGGGCAGCCCGACGTAGTCGCACATGTTCGCCTTGTACTGGCCCATCTCGTCCATGTAGGCGACGAGCGTCGCGAGGTCGAGGTCGGGTCGGCGGGTGGCCGTGGCCCACGCGAACCAGAGGATCTCGTCCGTCAGGGTCCGCAGCTCGTTCTCGGCGAAGATCATCGTCGAGAGGTAGTTGTTCTTGGCGCCGGTGCCGCGCGGCACGATGCCGCTCGCGAGGTCGAGCACCTCCTGCGGGGGGTTCTCCCAGATCGCATCGCGCGCGGCGTCGATCTCCCGGATCACCTCCCCCACGGATCCGACTTCCCTGCGTTGCTCAGCGCGTGCGACCACCGTTTCCTCCGGTTCACGCCGCCTCTCGGGCGGCGACTGCTTCATTGCTCCGGTGCGGTGCCGATCCGGTTCGTGGTCCGGCTCCGCCCGTCGACGTTGTCGGACGCGACGCTAGCCCGAGCGATCGAGTTTTGCAATAGGCGGATATGATTGTCACTGCGTGAAAAGTTCCTCGGCATCCGTCGAGACGGCTGGTACATTGCACGCACACCTGATCTCACCGGGGGCGACGGGGTAATGGCACACGAGAACGACAGCGATGGCGGCGCGTCCACCCGGACCGTCGATCGGGCGCTCCGGCTCCTCACCTCGGTGCTCGAGGGCGAGACCCCGAACACCCTCTCCGCCCTCGCCCGCGCGACCGATCTCTCGCCGAGCACCGCCTCGCGCCTGCTCGGCACCCTCGTCGGCCACGGGCTCCTCAAACGCGACGACGACGGGCGCTACTCGGCAGGCCAGCGCATGAAGCAGCTCGCGGCCGCCGCCCTCCGCGAGGACCCGCTCTACGACCTCGTCGGCCCGCACCTCGACGCCCTCGTCGAGGAGACCGGCGAGACGGCGAGCCTCGGTGTCGAGGCGAGCGAGACCGAGGTGCTCTACCTGCGCCAGCACACCTCCACGCGCTACGCCGTGCAGACCGTGGTGTGGACGGGGCGCACCATCCCGCGCGAGGACACGGCGCTCGGCGCGGCGCTCGACGGCAAGCTCGGCGAGGATCGCGTGGCGATCTCGCGCCGCGTCGACAGCGACGTCGCGGCGGTCGCCGCGCCCGTCTTCGGGCACCACGGCGAGATCGTCGCCGCCATCAGCATCAACGCGCCGGCCTACCGCACGAGCGACGACGACCTGCACCGCTACGGCGCGCTGCTCCTGCGCCACTCCACCGTGATCTCGCGCGATCTGGGCGCGCCGATGGACAGGCTGCGGGAGCTCGGCTTCCTGCTCCCGGCCGCCTGATCCGCTCCCCCGAGCGGCTCCGCCTCAGGCGAGCTGCTCGAGCTCGATGAGGTTGCCCTCGGGGTCGGCCACGAAGGCGCGCGCTCCTCCCCAGGCGGGCCGGTAGACCTCGGACGCCACCCGCGCGCCGCGCTCGCGCACCTCCGCGAGCAGCGCGTCGCAGTCCTCCGTCTCGATCACGAGCATCGCGGCGGGGCGGGCGCGGTCGGCGACGACGGTCATCGTGTAGTCGGGCAGGTCGTCGGCGGGGTGCCCCTGCTCCGCGATCGAGAGCCGGATGCCGTTCCGCGAGAGGATCGCGTACGCCGGCCCTTCGAACACGGCCTCGACCTCGAAGCCGAGCACGTCGCGATAGAAGTCGACGAGCGGCGGCACCTCGCGTGCGGCCAGGATGACGCCGATCCGGGTGAACTGCTGAGTCATGCGGCGCATTCTATACAATGGCAATGGATTTCATGCAACGGTAGGGAAACGAGCGCCCGCGGAGCGCATCCGAAGCCTTGACACTGAGGAAGGGCTTCTCATAGTGTGATCGGTACTTCCCGGAATGTAAGAATCCGCAGAGAGGAAGCCAACGATGGCTGATCCGAAGGTCTATCTGCTCGACGGCGGGACGCTCGTCATCGACGAGTCGGATGTGCACTGGCACATCAACGCGGGGAACCCCGTGCGATTCCCCGTGTACAGCGTGCTCGTCGAGCATCCCGACGCCCTCATCCTCTACGACACCGGCTACGACCTCGACCACGTCAACAAGGTGCTGCCGTTCGAGCTGCCCGAGCAGACGCCCGAGCAGACGATCCCGGCGCAGCTCGCGAAGGTCGGCTACAAGCCGGAGGACGTCGACATCGTCATCAACTCGCACTTCCACTTCGACCACGTCGGCGGCAACAAGTACCTCACCAACGCCACCACGCTCGTGCACAAGCTCGAGCTGCGCCAGGCGAAGGTGCCCGAGCCCTTCGAGCGCCTCGGCTACTCCGACCTCTCGTTCGACTTCCCAGGCGTGAACTACAAGCCCATCTCGGGCGACTACGAGATCGTGCCGGGCGTGTGGCTCTTCGAGACCCCGGGCCACACCATCGGCCACTACTCGATGCTCGTCGAGATGCAGAACGAGAAGAGCATGCTCTTCTGCGGCGACGCCGCCTACACCCGCACGACGCTCGAGAAGGAGTGGATCGCCGGATTCCACCTCGACCCCGCCAAGTCGGTCGAGGCCATCCGCCGTCTCAACTACCTCGGCCGCACCAAGAACGCCGACATCTACCCCTCGCACGAGCTCGAGCCCTACCTCACCTGGAAGCTCGCGCCCGCCTACTACGGCGGCAACTGACCCCGGGCAACCGGCCCCGATCGAAAGGAACCACGGAGCAATGAGCGAACAGCGTGTCGCGATCGTCACCGGAGCGGCGCAGGGCATCGGCGCCGGCATCGCCGAGGAGCTCGCCGCCGACGGCCACAAGGTCGTGGTCGCCGACGTCAACCTCGAGGGCGCGACCGCCGTCGCCGAGCGGATCGGCGGCGTCGCCAAGAAGCTCGACGTGAGCGACCCCGCCCAGGTGCAGGCGGTCGTCGACGAGGTGGTGGCCGAGCTCGGCCGCATCGACATCCTCGTCAACAACGCCGCGCTCGTGCCGCTCACGGCGTGGGAGGACATCGACTTCGCCGAGTGGCGTCGCGTCATGGCGGTCAACCTCGACGGCGTCTACCTCATGACCCACGCCGTGACCGAGGTCATGGCGAAGGCGGGCTACGGCCGCATCGTCAACATCGCCTCCAACACCTTCGTTGCCGGCACCCCGAACTGCGCGCACTACGTCGCGACCAAGGGCGCCTCGATCGGACTCGTGCGCGGTCTCGCGGGCGAGCTCGGCAAGAACGGCATCACCATCAACGCGGTCGCCCCCGGCATCACCGCGAGCGAGGGCGTCCTCGCGGGCCCCCACGCCGCGGGCTTCGACTACGTCGTGCCGATGCAGGCGATCAACCGCCGCGGCCTCCCGAAGGACATCGCGCCCGCCGTCGCGTTCCTCGCCTCCGAGAAGGCGGAGTGGATCACCGGCCAGACCCTCGTGGTCGACGCCGGGCACACCCGGAACTGAGTTTGCCCGGGCCGCACCGACGCGCCGACGTCCTGGTCGTCGGCGCCGGGTCCGCGGGCAGCGTGATCGCGAATCGCCTGTCCGCGGACCCTGCGCGTTCCGTGATGCTCATCGAGGCCGGCGGACGGGTCGACGACCCCGACATGCGCCGTCCCGAGCTGTGGCCCGTCATCCAGGGGCGCTCCTACGACTGGGCCTACCGCACGACGCCGCAGCCGCGCCTCGACGGGCGGGCCCTCGAGTGGGCGCGCGGTCGGGGACTCGGCGGCTCGAGCCTGCTGCACGCCATGGGCCACATGCGCGGATGCCGCGCCGACTTCGCCCGCTGGGCGGAAGCCACCGGCGACGCGCGCTGGTCGTGGGACGGGCTGCTCCCCCGCTTCGTCGCGATGGAGCGCTTCTCGGGCGGCGCCTCCGCAGTCCACGGGGCCGACGGGCCGCTGCCGGTGCTGCTCCCCGGACCCGAGCTCTCCAGCCCCCTCGTGCTCGACTACCTCGCGGCCTGGGAGTCGCTCGGGGTGCGCCGCATCCCCGACCACAACGGCGGCGAGATGATCGGCGCGACCCCCAACTCGCTCACGATCGAGCACGGCGAGCGCGTCACGGCGGCCGACGCCTACCTCGACCCCGTGCTCGACCGGCCGAACCTCGAGCTCGTCACGGGTACGACCGTGCTGCGGCTGCTCATCCACGGCGGCCGAGCGGTCGGGGTCGAGCTGCTGTGCGACGGCGGCGTGGAGGCGGTGCACGCGGATGAGGTGGTGCTCGCCGCCGGCACGATCGGCGATGCGATGCTGCTCATGCGCTCCGGCGTCGGCGACCCCGCCGAGCTGCGGCGGCACGACATCGTCGTCGTGCACGAGTCGCCCGAGGTGGGACGCAACCTCCAGGACCACCTGCTCGGCGCGGGCGACGTCTACCGCGCGCGGCGCCCGGTTCCGCCGACCCGCCTGCAGCCCTCCGAGTCGATGACCTACCTCTCGGCGGAGGGCCTCGACGTGCACGAGGGCGCGCCGGACATCGTGGTCGGCTGCGTCGTGGCCGGCAGCGCCTCGGAGCGCTACGCCGACCGCATCGCGGAGGTGCCGCCGGGCGGCGCCTACACGCTGCTCTTCGGTGTGACCAACCCCACGAGCCGCGGCGAGCTGCGCCTCTCCGGCCCGGACCCCGACGACCCGCCGGTGATCGAGCCCCGCTACCTCGACACCGAGCACGACCGCGCGATGTTCCGCGCCGCCTTCCGCCACGCGCGGCTCGTGGGCGGCAGCGAGGCGCTCGCCGGCTGGCGGGAGTCCGAGCTCGTGCCCGGCCCCGACGTCGAGAGCGACGCCGAGGTCGACGCCTTCATCGCGCGCGCCGCGATCACCCACCACCATCCGGTGGGAACCCTGCGGATGGGACCGGACGCCGCGGCCCCGGTCACCCCGGAGCTGCGGCTGCGCGGCATCGACGGCCTCCACGTGGCCGACGCCTCCGTCATCCCGTCACTCACCGCGGGACCGGTGCACGCATCCGTGCTCGCGATCGCGGAGACCTTCGCGGCGTCCTTCCCCGGCTGACCTGAGCCCGCTCCTCCGAACGCAAGGCAAGGGCGCCGATCCCCTGCGTTCAACCGGCCGACTATTCATGGCTAGCGGAGGGACGCCCTTGCGCTCTCAGCGCACCGCGAGCGAGGGCTTCGCGTCCTGCCACGGCCGAGCGCTCTCGAAGGCCGCCGACGCCTGCAGCACCCAGAGATCGTCGCGGTGACCGCCGGAGAGCTGGAGGCCGACGGGCAGCCCCGCGGTGGTGAACCCCGCGGGCACGGATGCGCTGGGCGTCGCCGTCATGTTGAAGGGGTAGGTCAGCAGCCAGCCGAGCAGCTGTCTCTGCAGCGGGAGGCCGTGCAGCCGATCGGGGGCGAACTGGCCGATCGGGAACGCGGTCGTGGCGAGAGTCGGCGAGACGAGCAGGTCGTAGTCGCTCATGAACGCGATGAAGCTTCGCGCGATGTCGCCCCGGCGGACGTCCGCGCGTGCCCTCTCGACGGCGGTCAGCAGGCGGGACTCCTGCACGAGCGCGATGAGCTGGTCGTCCACCTCGCCGTGCGCGTTGTCCCAGTCGAGCGCGTCGCCGGCCATCCCGTACGCCGGCAGCCAGACGCTCTCCCACATGGTGCGCTCGAGGTCGGTCCAGCTCGGTGTCGCCTCGACGACGGTCGCTCCGAGCTCTTCGAAGGCCCGGACGGCGTCCTCGCAGATCGCGATCACCTCCGGGTCGACCGCATCCGGTCCGAGCCCGAGATCGGGCGACCACGCGATCCGACGACCACGGAGGTCGACGTCCGCGACACCGTCGAGGAAGCGCTCGCCGGTATGCGGCACGCTGAGCGGGTCGCCGGCATCCGGACCTGCCATCACGTCCATCGCGAGCGCCGCGTCGGCGACGGTCCGCGTGAGCGGCCCGTGCGCGATCCAGGTCTCGTGCCGCCCGCTGAGGAACTCCTGAGGGATGCGCCCGACGGAAGGCTTGAACCCGTACACGCCGCAGGCCGACGCGGGGATGCGCACCGACCCGGCCCCGTCCGAGCCCTCGGCGATCGGGCAGAGGCCCGCGGCCACCGCTGCGGCCGCACCGCCGCTCGACCCGCCGGCGTGGCGGTCGAGCTTCCACGGATTGCGGGTGGGGCCGTAGAGGTGCCCGTCGGTGCCGCCCCAGTAGCCCGCCTCGGGCATGTTCGTCTTCCCCAGGAAGAGCCCGCCCGCGTCGCGTAGGCGTCGCGCGACCGCGACGTCGCGCGTCGCGACGTGTCCCGCGCTCGGCTTCATGCCGCCGGTGGACGGCAGCCCGGCGACGTCGGTCGCCTCCTTGAGCGAGTAGGGCACGCCGAACATCGGTCCCGGTCGCTCCCCGTCGCGCAGGCGCCGATCCAGGAGCGCGGCATCGCGCAGCACGGTCTCGGGATCATGGATGACGTAGGCGTTGAGCACGGGGTTCAGGCGGGCGATCCGCTCCACGAAGGCCTCCGCGACCTCCGTCACCGTCACCTCGCGGCGGGTCACCATCGCCGCGATCTCGACTCCCGAGACCCATGCGAGTCGGTCCTCCCTCATGCGCACCTCTCCTCTCCTGTGTTCTCGTGCATTCGATGTTCTCGCGTTTCGACGCGGTGCGCCCGCGTCAGCCGAAGGCGGCGAACTCGCGGCGAAGCTCGGCACCGTCCTGGTCGAGGATCGGCGGCGCCCCGTGCACCCGTCGTGTCACCTCGCGATCCGTGCTGTCGAAGAACCTCAGTGCGGGCCCCGGCAGCGTGATCCGCCCGAGGCTCGCGTGCTCGACATCGACGAGAAGCCCCTGAGACGCCGTCTGATCCCAGTCGTACACCTCGTCGATCCGACGCACCCGACCGGCGGGGATGCCGAGGGTGCCGAGCCGCTCGAGAAGACTCCCGGCGTCGTGCTCGGCGAAGCGCCGTTCGATGACGCCGATCAGCTCGGTGCGATGACGCACCCGCTCGGCGTTCGACGCGAAGCGGCGATCACGCGCATCGATGCCGAACCCCTCGCAGAACCGCTCCCACAGCCCGTCCGATCCGACCGAGATCTGCACGGCGCCATCGCCGCAGCGGAACAGTCCGTAGGGTGCGATCGACGGATGGTGGTTGCCGACGGCCTCACCCCGTTGCCGCGCGACGGTCCACCGGGTGCCCTCGAACGCATGGACCCCGACCAGCGCCGCGAGGAGGGAGGTGCGGACCACTCCGCCACGGCCGGTGCGCGCCCGGGCCGCGAGAGCGGCGAGAACGCCGACCACCCCGTGGATGCCGGCGAGCAGATCGCCGATCGGCACGCCGACCCGCTGGGGGTCCCCGGCGCTCGGACCTGTGAGCGACATGATGCCCGCCTCGCCCTGGGCGATCTGGTCGTATCCGGCGCGCGCGCCCTCCGGTCCGTCGTGACCGAAGCCCGAGATGGACAGCGTGACGAGCTCCGGGTTCAGCTCCGCGAGACGGGACGTGTCATAGCCCAGGCGGGCGAGAACGCCGGGCCGAAAGTTCTCCAGCAACACGTCCGCCTTCGCGAGCATCGCCTCGAGAACGGCTCGATCGGCGTCCGCCTTCAGGTCGAGGACGATGGACTCCTTGTTGCGGTTGCAGCTGAGGAAGTAGCTCGACTCGGTCGACACCGCGCCGTCGAGGAACGGAGGCCCCCAGCCGCGAGCCTCGTCGCCCGAGACCGGGGCCTCGACCTTGATGACCCGCGCCCCGAGATCGCCCAGCATCATGCCGGCATGGGGGCCGGCCAGTGCCCGCGTCAGGTCGACGACGAGAAGGCCGCGGAGCGGCCCGTCCGTGCCGTCGTCAGCCGGCGCATCCATCCGGTGCCGTCCCTTCGTCTCGTGCTCCGCACGGTGCGGGGAGGGCCCGACGACCCTCCCCGCACCGGCTGTCATGACGTGTGCTTCGAGATGTTGAAGAAGACCGGGCCGTAGAGGTAGGTGTACCCCGTGAGACCGGCCGACATGCCGTTCAGCGTCGCCGCGTCGCCGACCTTGAGCGCCGCCGCGTAGTCGTAGAAGGCCGTCTGCAGTGCCTCACGCGCCGCGTGCGCCTCGTCCGCCGTCGTGCTGAGCTTGACGTCGGCGAGCGCCTTCGCGATCTCGGGGCTGCTGGTCGAGCCCGGCCAGGTCGCCTTCAACGGCAGGAACGTCTCCGGCGCTCCGAAGCCGAGGGCCGTCGGGAAGAGGTCCCACCCCGTGGTCTCCGCACGCGTGGAGAGCACGGTGGCCTGGTCGACCACCACCAGTTCCGCGTTCAGACCCGCCTCCTTGAGCTGCTGCTCGAGCACGACGCTGCCGTTGTACGAGTCGGGGTAGTCGCGCGTCGTCAGGATCTTGATCGGGCTGCCGTCGTAGCCCGCATCCATGAACATCTTCTTGGCCTTGGCGGGGTCCAGGCTGTTGTAGCGACCATCGATGCCGGCCTCGGTGTACCAGTTCGTCTGACTCGGCTTGCTGAGCGCGCCGTTGAGCTGGAAGAAGTCCTTGCCACCGTACGCCGAGGTCAGGATCGCGGTCGGATCGATCGCGAAGAAGAGGCCCTGTCGCGCCTCGGCGCTCGCGAAGAAGCCGCTCGCCTTGTTCGGCACGAAGAGGAACTGGTAGATGAACTCGGTCGACATCGTGAGCCCGGCGGACTGCAGCTGGGCGAGATTGTCGGAGGGCACTGCGGCGGCGAAATCGTAGCTGCCCGTCTGGAGGCCGTTGACACGCGTCGTCACGTCGGGCACGAACTCGAAGGTGAGCGTGTCGAGGTAGGCGTGCTTCGCCCCGGCGAGACCCGACGGCTCGCTGTCGACACCCTGGTAGCCGTCGAAGCGCTCCAGCACGATCGAGCGATCCTTGGTCCAGGACGAGAACTTGTACGGACCGGTTCCGACGATCGCGTCCTCGGGCATCCCCGTCTCGGTGACCGCGGCGACGGACTCCTCGGGGACGATGATGAGGCCCTGGTTCGGCGGCATCATCAGCTCGATCATCGTGTAGAACGGTGCGGGCGAGGTGAGGGTGACGGTGTAGTCGTCGCTCGCCGCGACCTGCACGTCGGCGAAGTCCTGCTTGCCGATCGTGGAGCTCGTGATCCACCTGTTCAGCGAAGCGACGACGTCGGCGGACTTCATCTCGTCGCCGTTGTGGAACAGAACGCCCTTGCGGAGGGCGATGGTGTACTCGGTGAAGTCGTCGTTCGCCGCGTACCCCTCGGCGAGCATCGGCTGAGGGTGCGCGTCGGCGTCGAGGGCGAAGAGCCCCTCGAAGATGTTGTTCGCGATGTCTCGCGTCGTCGTGGCGGTGGTCGCGATCGGGTCGAGCGTGGCGGGCTGCGCGTTCCACGCGATGGTCAGGTTGCCGCCGACGACCGGTTCCGAGGTCTCGACGGGCGAGGTGTCACCGGGTGTGCATCCGGTGAGGACGAGCGCTGCCGCAAGGGCGGCGCCGGCGAAGGGCAGGAGTCTCATGGGAGGGTGTCGCCTTTCTCAGTATCAGGAGTGGAGGTGCGCGCCGAGCCGATCGAGGCTGTGGTATCGATCAGGTGGCATGCGGCGCGATGACCGGCGCTTGTGGCGACGAGTTCGGGTGCCCGTTCCGAGCACAGGGGCACTGCGATGGGACATCGGCTGCTGAACACGCAGCCGGGTGGTGGATTGAGGGGCGTCGGGATCTCGCCCTCGAGCACGGTGCGCACGCCGCGCACGGTGGGGTCCGCGACCGGCACGGCGGAGAGCAGCGCCCGCGTGTACGGATGCTGCGGGTGGGAGAAGATCGCCTCCGCATCCGCCTCCTCGACGATCTGCCCGAGGTACATGACGCCGACGCGGTCCGCGATGTACCGCACGACGCCCAGGTCGTGCGAGACGAAGAGGTAGGACACGCCCGAGTCGCGCTGCAGCTGCCGCAGCAGGTTGAGGATCTGCGCCTGGATCGACACGTCGAGCGCCGACACCGCCTCGTCGCAGATGATGAGGTCCGGCCGGGCGATGAGCGCGCGGGCGATGCCGATGCGCTGACGCTGCCCTCCGGAGAACTCGTGGGGGAAGCGCGAGTAGTGCTCCGGGCCGAAGCCGACACGGTCGAGCACGTCGAGGACCGCCCTGCGGCGTTCCGCGGCCGACGCGGTGACGCCGCTGATCCGCAGCGCCTCGTCGAGGATCGCCCCGACGCGCTTCTTGGGGTTGAGAGAGGAGTAGGGGTCCTGGAAGATCATCTGGATCCGGCGCCGGTCATCCGACGACGCCCGAACGGCCCCCTCGGCTCCGAAGAGCGATCTGCCCGCGAGCGTCGCCTCCCCCTCCGACGCCGACTCGAGGCCGACGATCGTGCGTGCCGTGGTGGTCTTCCCGCAGCCGGACTCGCCCACGAGGGCGTAGGTCTCGCCCCGCCGCACCTCGAAGGAGACTCCGCGCACCGCCTTCACCTGGCGCGTGCGGCCGAAGAGCCTGCCGCTGCGCACCGAGAAGGTGGTCGACATGCCTTCGACCGTCAGCAGAGGCTCGTGGGCGACGACGTCAGGCGACATGAGCGGCCTCCCGGCTCGCGGCGACGGCTCGGTGATTCCAGCAGCGCACCTGGCGCACGCCGTCGACGTCCTCGAGCGGCGGCGGTTCGTCGCGGCACCGTTCGGTCGCGAACGCGCACCGGGCGGCGAACCGGCAGCCCGGGGGGACGTCGTGCAGACTCGGCACGCGGCCGGGGATCACCTGCAGCTCCTCCGCATCCGATCCGATGCTCGGCGTCGCGCCGAGCAGGCCGATCGTGTACGGATGGCGCGGCCCCCGGAACAGCTCGTCGACCGGCGCGTCCTCGATGATCTGGCCGAGGTACATCACGAGCACCCGGTCGCAGGTCTGCGCGACGACGCCGAGATCGTGGGTGATGAGTACGACGCCCGTGCCGTACTCGGATCTCAGCGCGAGCATGAGCTCGAGGATCTGCGCCTGGATCGTGACGTCGAGGGCCGTCGTGGGCTCGTCGGCGATGAGCAGCCGCGGCTGCGAGGAGAGCGCCATCGCGATGACGACGCGCTGCCGCATCCCGCCGGACAGCTGGTGCGGGTAGGCCCGCATGCGGCTCTCCGCGTCGGGGATGCCGACCTCCTTCAGCAGTCGGAGCGCGATCCCGCGTGCCTCGACGCGGCCGATGCCGCGGTGCGCCCGGATCGCCTCGACGAGCTGGTTCTCCACGGTGTAGACCGGATTGAGCGCGGTCATCGGATCCTGGAAGACCATCGAGACGGTCCTGCCCCGCTCGCGCCGCATCCGCCGCTCGGGCAGGGAGAGCAGGTCGGTGCCCTCGAGCACCACGCTGCCCGCGTAGGAGGTGTACCGCTCGTCGAGCAGGCGCATGATCGAGGACGCCGTCGCCGATTTGCCGCATCCTGACTCGCCCACGAGCCCCACGATCTCGCCCCGCCCGACGCGGAAGCTCACCTCGTCGACGGCCGTCACCTGACCGCCCTCGGTCGCGAAGCGCGTGGTCAGCCCGACGACGTCGAGCAGGCCCTGGTCACGATCGGTCATTTCGCCGCCTTCCGTTCGCGGCGGACGAACCCGAAGACGGGACGGATCGACCGCTGATGGGGATCGAGGAGATCGCGCAGGCCGTCGCCGAGGAGATTCGCGCCGAGCACCGTGAGCATGACCGCCGCACCGGGGAAGACGGTCATCCACCACGCCTGGAAGAGCACGGACTTGCCCTCGAGCAGCATGTTCCCCCAGCTCGGCATGGGCGCGGGGACCCCGGCGCCCAGGAAGCTCAGCGCCGCTTCGACGATGAGGCTGTCCGCGAAGATGAAGGTCGCCTGCACGATGAGCGGCGACACCACGTTGGGCAGGATGTTGGCCCAGAGGATGCGCCAGGACCTCGCCCCCTGTGCGCGCAGCGAGTCGATGTAGACCTGCTGCTTCACGGAGAGCGCCGCGGCGCGGGCGACCCGCGCGACGACCGGGGTGAAGACGACCGAGAGGCTGATGATCACGTTCCACGTCGTGGGGCCGAGGGCGGCCGTGATCGCGATCGCGAGCAGCAGGGCGGGGAACGCCATGAGCGCATCGCAGACGCGCATGAGCACGACGTCGGCGCGCGGGTAGTACGCCGAGTACAGTCCGATCACGAGACCGAGCACGCCCGCGATCGTCATGGTGCCGGTGCCGATCAGGAGCGAGATGCTCGCACCGTGCACGACACGGCTGAACACGTCGCGACCGAAGCCGTCGGTGCCGAACCAGTGCGTGGCGGAGGGCGCCTGCAGGCGGATCGCCGGCTCGACGAACTGCGGATCCGGCGCGATCAGCACGCCGACGGTCGCGCACAGCACGATGAGCGCGACGACCAGGGCGCCCACGACGAGCCCGCCGTTGCGCAGCATCCGGCCGAGCAGCGCGCGACGCTCCCGCGAGCGCTCCGCGCGCGGATCGGAGACCGCGATGGTCACGGTCGCGGTCATCGTCCCGCCGCCCTGAGCCGGATCCTCGGGTCGAACACGCCGTACAGCACGTCGACGACGAGATTGAGCACGAGGTACATCACGGTGGCG
This sequence comes from Protaetiibacter sp., assembly GCA_030150265.1. GTDB lineage: Bacteria > Actinomycetota > Actinomycetes > Actinomycetales > Microbacteriaceae > Homoserinibacter. Next base: position 62,578 of record JASLGG010000052.1, on the reverse strand, counting down.
ACGAGCACGACACCCTGGATGAGATCGAAGTCGCGCCGCTGGATGGCGAGCACGATCAGCTGCCCGATCCCGGGGATGTTGAAGACCGTCTCGATGACGACCGCGCCCGTGATCAGCACGCCGAAGGACTGGCCCACGACGGTGAGGATCGGGTTGATCGCGGTACGGAAGGCGTGCTTGTACAGCACGATCGCCCCCAGCACTCCCTTCGCACGAGCCGTCGTCACGTAGTTCGCGGTGAGGACGTCCATCATGGTCGACCGGGTCATCCGGGCGAGCAGCGATGCCTGCATCGCGGCGAGAGCGACGGCCGGGAGCAGGAGATAGAGCAGGAAGCGACCGATCCCCTCGCTCGGGTCCGCGTACCCCGCGACGGGCAGCACCCGCAGGATCACCGCGAACACGAGCGCGAGGAGGAGGCCGAGCAGGAAGCTGGGCACCGAGATACCGAGCAGCGTGGCGCCCATCAGCACGCGGTCGACGATGCCGCCCGGACGGCGCGCCGCGGCGATGCCCGCGGGGATCGCGGCGACCACCGCGAGCAGCTGCGCGACCACCGCGAGCGACAGGGTGGGGAGCAGGTGGCTGCCGATCGCACTCGTCACCGACTCCTGCAGGAACGGCGAGTACCCCAGATCGCCGACGAGCAGGCCGCCCGCCCAGCCGAGGAACTGGGTGGCGAGCGGCCGGTTCAGGCCGAGCTGTTCGCGCAGCGCCTCGATCTCGGCCGCGGTCGCGTCGGGGCCGAGCAACAGCGTCGCGGCGTCGCCGGGTGCGAGACGCGCGATGAGGAAGATCAGCAGGGCGACGATGACGAGAACGGGGATCGTCTGGAGAAGTCGCGACGCGACATAGCGCAGCATCAGCTCCTCCCCTCGGCGGGATCGATGATCGTCACCGACTCGGCATTCGCATCGACGAGCGCGGGCGAATACACGAGGGGGACGCTCCCGTCGTGCAGCCAGGTGTCGAAGAGATCGTGGGCATGCCGCGCCTCGACGTCCCCGGCGACGCCCGGCATCGTCACGAACACCGAGGCGTCCCAGTCCCCGACATCCATGACGATGCGCGTCGCGGCGCCGAGGATCTGCACGCCCTCGGCCCCGAACGCGAGCCCGACGGTGTCGGAGCTGCCCGATTTCGGATGGGCGCCGGTGTCGCCGAGGCCCTCCGGGAAGCCGGGGAGCCCGTGCAGGGGGTGCAGGAACCGGGCGAGCTGCACATCGCCCCAGGTGAAGGAGTCGCCGCCGGAACGGGCGCGCAGTTCCCCGACAGAGGCGGAGAGCGTCCGCTCGAGGAGATCGCGACGCCCGGAGAAGTGCTCACTCGGCGCCCAGGATGCGGACTCCTCGAGCAGGGCGATGTCGACTCGCGGGTCCCCCACCGTGGCCCGGGCCGTGTCGAGCAGTGCAGCCAGTGTCTGGCCGAACGCACCCTCGCGCGCGACCCGCGCCGCGGCGGGGGTGCGGATGGCCGGCGGCAGGTGCGCGTAGAGCCAGCGGTCGAAGATCGCGGCGGCCCGTGAGGTGTGCACCATGCGCTGATCCCAGGCGAGCAGCTCGGTGCGCGCGAACTCGGCCGCCTCGTCGGCGAAGGGCTCCGCCAGCTCGGCCTCGAGGACCTCCACGACGTCGCGCGCCGACAGGCTCAGGTAGTCGTTCTGCAACTCGGCCGCGGCCGCGACCGTCCAGTCGTGCCGCGCGCCCAGAGCTTCGGCGAGGCGGCGGGCGCGGTACCCCGAGTACCAGTCGTACGAGTACGGCGTGCCCGTCCACCCCTCGGCCTCGGGCAGGTTGAAGGCGTTCGCGGTGCGCAGCCAGCCGCTCGCGGGGTCGCGAAGGCCGGGCAGCCCGCTCGCGGTCACGGCGCCGTCCCACTCGTAGCGACCGTCCCCCGGCACCGGCAGCAGGCCGTCCCAGCCGCGACGCACGGGCGCCCGTCCGGCGACCTGCCACAGGATGCCCCCGTCGACATCGGCCGCGACGTAGTTGAGCCCGGGAGACGCGCATCCGTCGAGCGCGATCGACACCTCGGCGACGGAACGAGCGCGCAGGAGGGCGAGGTTGCCGAGATAGGGGGTGGCGCCCGGCTCGAGCCAGCCCGCGCGGAGCGCGACGGCGACTCCGCGCGAGGGGTCCCGATAGATGACGGGGCCGTGCCGGGTGGCGGCGAGCTCGACGACCCGCGGCTGCTCGCCCGCGACCGGCACCACCTCGTCCACGAGCGTCATCGACTCCCAGCCCTCGCCGTAGCGGTAGCGCGTCGGCTCCTCGGGATCGAGCTCGTAGACGTAGAGGTCCTCGGTGTCCATCGGCGCGATGGTGAAGCTGTAGGCGACCCGATCGTTGTGACCCGCGCTGACACCCGGCATGTAGGGCTCGTTCATCCCGATCGCGTCGAACTCGGGGCAGCTGAGGTGCACCACTGTGCGCAGAGCCGGAACGGTCATGATGCGATGGGGATCGGTGGCGAGGATCGGCCGGCCGCTCGCGGTGCGGGACCCGGCGATCGCCCAGTTGTTGCTGCCATCCGGCGTCTCGGCCCGCGGGATCGGGCTGCTGCCGCCCCGGAAGCCCACCGGCGCGTGAGCCGCCCGGTACAGCTCCAGGATCCCCTCGTGGATGAGCGACAGATCCAGGCCCTCGGGGATCACGACCTCGACATCCGGCTCGCGCAGGCGCCGGATGCGATCGACGGCATCGCCGAGATCGCGGATGGTGATCGCCCGGGCGATCTCCTCCTCGGCGTTCGTGTGCAGCCCGTGGATGCGGATGCTCAGCAGGCCCTCGACCGTCCACTCGGCGGGGTCGAAGCCCGCCGCTCGGAACTCGACGGGCAGGGTGGCACGATCCGCCAGCACCTCGCGGACCCGTCGGTTGACGCCGGCGACGAAGCACGCGAGCGCCTCGCCGGCCCCCTCGGGGAGGGCCGCGAGCTCGTCGTCGAGGCTCGTCCGCGCGAGGAAGGTGCGGGCCGCGATGTCGAGCTCGACGTAGTCGGGGCCGAGCGCCTCCGCCAGCAAACCGAGGCCTCGACGGCGCCACAGCTCCATCTGGAACAGGCGCGTGCTCGCGGCCGCGTACCCCTGCCCGAAGAACGCGCCCGCCGCATCCGCCGCGCGGACGTGCGGGACGCCCCAGCGGTCGGTGACGATGCGCACCTCGCTCATGCGGCCGATCCCCTCAGCACCGGACGCCGCCGCCACGCGGGACGACGACGCTCGAAGGCATGGGCGACGCGCAGCAGCAACAGCTCCGCGTGCGGCGGCGCGATGAGCTGAAGACCCACCGGGAGGCCGCTCGGCGTGAAGCCGCACGGCACGCTCAACGCCGTGAACCCGGTCGGCGTGATGCGCCAGGCGGTCCGCATCCACTGCAGGTAGTCGTCCTGAGGCACCCCGTCGATCTCGTCGACCCACGGTCTGCTCGCGTCGAAGGCGGCGACCGCGGTGGCGGGCGCGGCGAGCACGTCGATCCCGTCGGCGCCCTCGAACACCGAGCGGAGGCGATCGTAGAGCTCGGTGCGCCGCGCCTGCGCGCGGGCGACATCGTGTCCCGTGAGCGTGCGCCCGTAGGCGACGTTCTCGCGGACGAGAGGCCCGACGAGATCCGGATGCTCGTCCACCATCGGGCCGAAGCCGTGCGCATAGTCGAAGCCCCGGAGCACGCGGAACACGTCGTCGTAGTCGCCGATCGGCGGTTCGACGTCCGTCACCGCGAAGCCGCACTCCACGAGCCCGGTGCGGCCATCGGCCTCGAGAACGCCGGTGACGTCCTCCGCGATGTCGAGCCCGTCGAGCGTGCGGCTCCAGCCGAGCCGCACCCCGGCGAGGTCGGCGTCGAGCCCTCGCGCGAACTCCGCACCGTCGCCCGGAAGGCTGATCGGGATGCGGGGGTCCGCACCGGCGAGCACCGAGAGAAGCAGGGCGGCGTCCTCGACGGTGCGTGCCATCGGGCCGTTCACGAGCATCGTCTGCCAGACGTCCCCGGATGGCCAGCTCGGAACGCGCCCGGCGCTCGGCCGCAGGCCCACGACGTTGCAGAAGGCTGCGGGATTGCGCAACGACCCGCCCATGTCGGACCCGGTCGCGAGCGCCGCCATGCCTGTCGCGAGCGCGGCGGCGGCGCCGCCGGACGACCCGCCCGCGGAACGGGAGAGGTCGTAGGGGTTGGCGGTCGCCCCGAACACGGGGTTGACCGTGTGCGATCCGGTTGCGAGCTCGGGCACATTGCTCTTGCCGAGGATCACGGCACCCGCGGCGCGAACCCGCTCGACGACGAGGGCGTCGCGCGTCGGGATGTTGTCGGCGAGTATCGGCGAGCCGTAGCTCGTGCGGAGCCCCGCCGTGTCCTCGGTGTCCTTGATCGCGATCGGCAGGCCGTGCAGCGGGCCGAGAGCACGGCCGGCGTCGAGCGCCCGGTCGGCCGCCTGCGCCGCCTCCCGCGCACCGTCGACGTCGAGCGTGACCAGCGCGTTGACCGCCGGGTTGACCCGCTCGATCCGGCGGAGGTGCTCCTCCAGCAACTCGACCGCGGTGATGCGGCGGTCGCGGATCGCTGCCGCCTGCGTGCGCGCCGGCTCATCGACGAGGTCGCGATCGCCGCTCACCAGGTCCGTCGCCTTCGCCATCCGTCCGGCGCCTCACGCACCCTGCCGGCTCAGCTCCGCCATGGCCGCTGCGACTCCCGCGCCCACGTCGACCTGCGCGCCGAGGTCGGCGAGGCCCTGCCCGAGCACGGTCACGCCGATGACCGGGTACATGCCACGGGCGGTCGGGCCCATATGAGTGAGGTGAATGAGGTTCCCGGTGCTCTGCCCGGTGGAGAGCATGACGCCGTAGCGCGCGCGGATGTGCGCCTGGAGCTCGGTGTGGACGATGCCGTCGGGCAGCCGGACGGCGGTCACCGGGTGCCCGGAGATCTCCACCGATGCGGGCCAGAGCTCCAAGCCGAGCCCGAGGACGCCGGCCCGCGCGACGGCAGCCGCCCGCGCGTGGCGGGCGATCGACGCGTCCACGCCCTCCTCGAGCATCTGGTCGAGGGCCGACTCGAGGCCGACGATGTCGTTGACCGAGGGCGTGTAGGGGAAGACGCCCTTCTCGAGCCACTTGAGCTTCCAGTCGATGAGCGAGAGATAGGAGTCGCGCGGTGCCTCCGGGTTGGCGAGGATCTTCTCCCAGGCGTCGGCGCTCACCGATGCCATCGTCACCCCGACGGGGCCGCCGAGGCACTTCTGGCCGCCGGAGATGCAGACGTCGAGCTGCCACTCATCCGGCTTGAACTCGACGCCGCCGACCGAGGAGAGCGCGTCGACGAGGGTGACGGCACCGTGCCGCTTCACGATCGGCCCGATCTTCGCCAGATCGCTGATCGTTCCGGAGGGCGTCTCGGAGTGCACGACCGTCACCACCTCGATCTCGGGGTGGGCCGCGAGGTAGGCGTCGACGGCGTCGGGGCTCACCGCCTCGTCGTAGCCGACCTCGATCTCGTGCAGGATGCCGCCGAATCCCGTGATCCAGTAGCCCATCCCCTTGCCGTAGACGCCCTGCACGAGGTTGAGCACCGGAGTTCCGGTGGTGACGAGCGACCGAGCGGCGCCCTCGAGCCCGAGGATGCCCTCCCCCTGCATGAGCAGCAGATCGTTGCGTGTGCCGAAGAAGCGCTGCGCCTTCTGCTGCGTGCGCGTGAAGGCCTCCAGGAAGGCGGGGTCGTAGTGGTAGAGGAGCTGAGAGCCGAGCGCGTCGAGCGTTCGTGCGCTCGACATGGTCGGTCCGGCGGCGAGGGAGAAGTCGGGGGCGGGGATCGTCATCGGGCGCGGTCCTTCCATCGAAACCGTCATTGGCTGATGTATTCGCGCATTGTGAGAATGAAGTATCGCAATGTGCGAGATTTCGACAACCCTAGCGATGTATGCCTGATATATCAAGCATTCATGCCTTTAAGCACTCTCGCTGGGGCCGGCGACATCACCAACCCTCGACGACGCCCGCCACGCGTAGGCGATGGCCACTGCGAACTGTGGAAGAACCCCGCCCGCACCTCAACCGGAAGGAGATGAACGATCGACGCCTCGCAGCACGACGCGTCGAAGTCGCCCCACGCCGTTGCGGCACATGACACCCCGCCTTTCCCGCGGCCCCATTCATGAGGAACATTGACAATATATTCTCAAGATGGGACTCTGAGTGTCGGTCAGTTCCGTGAAAGGAAGTCATGAGAAGAAGAACAAAGCGACTCGTGGCGCTACTCGCTGCCGTTCCACTCGCTCTGGTCAGCATGGCGCCCGCCCAGGCGGATACCGGCATCGACCTCCCGGGAGGTTGGACACCGGAGAGCTTCACGAAAGCAGCGCTCGCGAACGGCTACGAGCCCGGCCTCATCAATCGGGCTCTTCACGACGAGTCGGTCCTCCGCAGTCTGGCAGTGAGCGTGGAGGATGGCGAGACCACAAGCACACGTACAGCCACGCTCGAGGAACGAGAACTTGCGCTACAGACAACCGGCGTCGCCGTTGCCTCGATCGTGACGACGTCGTACTACCGACAATGGGCAAATGCATTCGGAGCAGTGATGCGAAAACTGACGGTCACGAAACGCTTCACGCCGACCGGCTTGGCAGCTGTCCCCTACAACTCGTCGTACTCGACCTACGCCAATGGAGAGTGGGGACACTACGTCATCGGCCTCATCTCGAACCAGGAATACCATTCGGTCGAAGGCAACCGTCCCCAAGGAGGGCACACGAGCTACTACGCGGTCAACTTCGGTGACTACGGAGGGACCTACACGATGTGGGTCAGCATCAAGGGCCTATGGGAAGGCACCGCTGTCAAGAATGCAGGAGGTTGACATGGCACGAGAACTCAGTCTGATCGCTCTGGTGGCGGGTATCACCTCGTTGATCATCGCCCTCTTCGTGTGGGTAGCGATGTGGCTCATCACTCCGCGGATCGACGTCATCACCATCGGCGTGTGGGCGATCGTCGGCGTCGCGAGCCTCATCCTGAGCGCCTTGCTGAAGAGGAGCCACAGCTAGCAGCCCTGCGTGAGGAGGGGAGGCGCGGATGCGGCCTCCCCTCCGAAACCCGAAGAGCTACGCGCCGAGGAACAGCCGCTGCGCCGTGTTGTTCATCACGTCCTCGAGCGCGGCGGGCTCGAGCCCGGCCAGCTGCACCTTGAGCTGCTCCACCTTGGGCTCGTGCCACGGCCCGTCGGAGCCGTACATCACGCGGTCCGAGCCGACCTTCTCGACGGCCTCCTTGATCTTGAGGCTCATCGGCATGCCGCTCGTCTCGAGCCACACGTTCGGGTGTCGCTGGGCGACCCCGATCGAGGCGTCGATGTAGATGATGTTGCCGTGCCCCATGTGGCCGAGGATGATCTTCGCCTCCGGGAACTGCGCGATGAGCTCCTCGATGCTCCACGGCAGCGAGAAGATCGGGTGCCCGCAGTGGATGAGCGCGGGCAGGTCGCGCTCGATGAGCAGCTCGATCACCGGCCACACCGCGGGATCGTTGGGGTGGAAGCCGTCCATGAGCGGGTGCAGCTTCACCCCGCGGAACTTCGGGTCGTCGAGGAAGTCGCGCAGCTCCGGCACCGGGTCGCCGAGCTTGGGGTTGGCCCAGTAGAGGCCGTAGGCGGCGGGGATGTCCTGGATGACGCGGCGCACCATCCGGTTGTCCTGGTGGAACACCATCCCGGTGTCGATGTCGTTCTCGGCGAGGTAGCCCGCGAGGTGGTCCTCGTCGAGGTTGACCCCGAACATCGGGAAGTCCCCCACGTGCATGTGGGCGTCGGTGATCGGCATGGCGTGCGCTCCTATCGCGAGTAGGTGCCCACGATACGGGCCTGCTCGAGCACCGCGTCGCCGTACTGGGCGAGGAACTCCTCGCGCGAGGGGGCTCCCTCGACGGGGCGGCTCAGCGCGTACACCCAGAAGTAGTAGTGGTGCACGCCGTGGCCGTGCGGCGGCTCCGGGCCGTACCAGATGGGGGCGCCGGCGCCGTTCGGCGAGACCCGCACGCCGGGCGCCTCGAGGTCGAGCGCCGTGGCATCCGGGGCGATGCCGTAGACCACCCAGTGGGTGAAGCCGTTCGGCAGCGGGGCGTCGGGGTCGTGGCAGATGACGGCGAGCTCGACGGTGCCCTCGGGGACGCCCTCGAAGGCGAGCCGCGGGATCGTGTGCCCGCCGTCCGCGGTGAACTCGTCGCGGATGCGCTCGAGGTTCACGATGTCGGGGCTCGAGATCGCGAGCTTGTCGAACAGGGCCATGGGTGTGTCCTTCCGGTCAGGTGCCGAGCGCGCGGGCGAGCTCGGCGGCGATGAGGTCGGGGAACTCCTCGGGGATGTAGTGGTCGGCGCCGTCCACGACGACCCAGCGGTCGTCGGGCCGGTCGGCCCGCGCGGCCTCCCAGGCCGCGCTGCTCACGATGAGGCTGTCGCTGCCGCGCACGTGCGTCATCGGCACGGTCACCGCGCGGAACTCGGCGTCCCACGGGGTGCGGAAGCCGTCGATCAGCTGCTGCATGGCCTCCGGGTCGGCGTACGGCTCGAAGCGGCCGTCGTCGCGCTGCCGGTAGCCCCAGCGGGCGCGGCGCTCGACCGCCTCCGGCAGGATGCGCCGGTAGCGGCCACGCAGATAGGTCTCGATCTCCGCGCGGTCGGCGAAGTCGCGGTGGCCCGCGGCGACCCGCACCGCGAGCTCGTCGAGCACCTCCGGCTCGACGTAGGGCGTGTAGTCGACGACCACCGCACCCGTCACGCGATCCGGATGCCGCGCGGCGGCGAGCCAGGAGTTGCGCCCGCCGAGCGAGTGCCCGCCGACGAGCGCCCGCTCGATGCCGAGCGCGTCGAGCACCGTCACGACGTCGTCCGCGAAGTCCGGGCCGGTGTAGCCGGTGGCCGGCTTGTCGCTGCGGCCGTGCCCGCGCTGGTCGAGCGCGATGACGGTGGCGTGCTCGGCGAGCCGGTCGCCCACCGCCTCCCACACGGCGTGGTTGGCGGAGGTGCCGTGCAGCAGCACGACCGCGGGACCGACCCCCCGCATCCGGAAGGCGAGGTCGACGGCGGCGCCTCGGGTGCGCTGTAGGCCGTCGGAGATCGCCTCGATGCGGGGGGTGGCCACGGCGCTCAGACGTTCGGGATCGACGAGAGCGTCTTGCGGGCGGCGACGAGACCCTGCACGATCTCGCGGCGCTTCGCGTCGACGTCGCCCTCGCCGTACTCGTACATGCCGCCGCCCGACTTGAAGCCGAGCTTGCCCTCGGCGATCTTGTCCTTGATGAGCTGCGGGGTGTCCGTGCTCGCGTCGAGCTCCTTGTTGAGGTAGCCCGAGACGCTCTGGTAGATGTCGAGGCCCGCCATGTCGAGCAGGCGGGTGGGCCCGATCACCGAGAGCTTGTAGCCGATGCCCCACTTGACGCACGTGTCGAGCCCCTCGGGGGTCACGATGCCCTCCTCGAGCAGCGCCATGCACTCGCGCAGGATCGCGTAGAGCACGCGGTTCTCGACGAAGCCCGCGATCTCCTTCTCGAGCACCGGGAAGTAGTCGAAGGAGCGCACGATCTCCATGAGCTGGTCGACGATCTCCGGCTTCGTCTGCTCACCCGGGATCACCTCGATCATGGGGATCAGGTGCGGAGGGTTCGACCAGTGCATGCCCACGAGGCGGCCGGGCACCTTCATGCTCTCGGCCATCGTGGTGATCGGGATGCCGGAGGTGTTGGAGGCGATGATGATGTCGTCGCCGAGGCGCTCCTCGAGCTGGGCGAGCACCGACTGCTTGAGGTCGAGGCGCTCGGGCACGGCCTCGATCACGAGACCGGTGCCCTCGAGGGCCGCGTCGAGGTCGGTGCCGAAGGTGACCGATCCGCCCGGGGTCTCGGGCGTGCCGACCGTGGCGAGCACGCCCTTGACGACCTCGTAGCTCGCCGCGGCGCGCTCGATGGCGTCGGCGGCGATGTCGTAGAGGCGCACCTGGGCGCCCGCGCGGGCGAGGGTCGCGGCGATCCCGGGGCCCATCGTGCCCGATCCGATCACCGTGGCAATGGCGGGAAGACTGCTCATCGTCGAGTCTCTCTTTCTGTTCGGTGGTGCTGCCTGTGAGGGGGCTGCTCAGCCCGGGAGGCCGGCGTCGAATGCCTCGGCCCGGTCGAGCTTGCGGTTGAAGTACATCCAGTAGTTGCGCTGCGCCTTGGGCGGGTAGATGCGGGCGCGCTTCTCCTTGGTCTCCTCCGCATCCGGCTCGATCGGCGTGAAGCCGGTCGCGGCGAGCTGGATCTGGAAGCGGGAGGCCCACTCGAGGAAGACGCCGGCGAGCAGCACCTCGGCGACGGTCGAGCCGACGAAGGCGATGCCGTGGTTGGCGAGGAACAGCGCCTCCGCCTTCCCCAGCGTCTTCGCGGCGGCGACGCCGAGCTCCACGGTCGTGATGATGTGGCTCGTCTCGGCGAAGCGCGGCACGCCCTCCTCCGCGAACCACACGCCGTGGTTGTTGTAGGGCTTGAGCGTCTCGTTCGTGGCGCCGAACATCGTCGCGTGGTGCGCGTGCGAGTGCCCGACGAAGTTCACGTCGGGGCGCGCCCGCATGATCTCGGCGTGCAGCGGCCACTCGAGGTGGCGCAGGCCCTGACCCTCGAGCACGTTGCCGTCGAAGTCGATGAGGATGAAGTCGTCGCCCTGCACCTCGGAGAACGCGAGGTTGCCGCGCTTGAGCCAGAGGCCGCGCCCGAACGGGTCGCGGTAGGAGAGGTGCCCCATCGACATGTCGCCGTGGCCCTCCAGCTCGAGGATGCGCTGGGCGCGCGCCACGTCGGAGAGGACGTTCGCGATCGACTCGTCCTCGTGATAGCGGCCGTCGCTGTAGCTCACGCCGCCTCCTTTCTGATTGTCGCGGGCGTCATCGCCCGCGGGCCAGCACCTCGTCGACGGTCATGCCGCCGACCCGTGCGTTGACGCGGCCGCCGGTCGCGACCGCCACGATGATGACCAGTTCATCCGGTCGCGGCGCATCGGGCAAGGTGATCGTGATCGCGTCGTAGTGCGAGCGCACGTACACCTCGTCCTTGTAGGCGAGCGGGATGTCGATGGGGGCGCCCGCCGGGGCGACCTTGGTGGCCGAGGAGATCCAGGCCTCGCCGCCGCCGATGGCGTCGCGGAGCGCGTTGCCGAACACGGTCGTGACGCAGGCCACGACGTGCTCCTGCTCGCCGTTCACCCCGACCATCCCGCCCTTGCCGTAGCTCTCGGCGGGGCGTCCGCCGAGCAGCGCCACCGCCCGGCGGCCGAGCTCGGTGCCGAGGGTGTCGCTCGGCGCGGTGAGCGGCGAGAGGTCCTCCACCCAGCGGCCCGTGAAGGGGTTCTCGATCACGACCGCGACGGCCGCCTTCACGAGCGGCTGCTCGGGCGCGGGGCCGAGCTCGTGCACGGTCTCCTGCACGAAGGAGTGCCAGGCGCGGACACGGTAGAACGGATCGAGCGTCATGCTGCGGCTCCCTGGTGACGGTTCGGGTCGGTGGGGTTGTAGAGGGCGGTCTCGTTGTGATCGCCGGCGAACTGGCCGCCCTTCGACATCTCGCGGGTGTCGGCGAACCACTGCGAGCGGTCCTGGCAGCGGTCGGTGTAGGGGCGCTCGAGACGCTCCCACTCGCGGAGCGCGTCGGGGAGCTCGGATGCGCCGGCCGCGGTGGCGGCGACCGCGAGGGTCCAGGCGTTCTGCATCGCGCATCCGGCGCCCTGGGCGAGCGCGGGGCACATCGCGTGGGCCGCGTCGCCGATGAGGGCGACCTTGCCCTGCGTCCAGGAGTCGAGGCGCGTGGTCTGGTAGCCGTAGTAGCGGCCGGGGGTGCCGGCGGCGTCCTCGAGCACCGGCGCGAGCTGCGGGAACACCGAGGTCCACAGCTCGAGGTCGATCGGCACCTTGGAGCCGTCGGCATCGGCGGCGGGCGCCATGAGGGCGATGTAGAGCTCGCGCTCGTTGGCCGGCACGTAGAGCACGCGCAGAACGCGCGGGTCGAGGTTCCAGAAGTCGATGACGTTGTCCCACTCGGTGTCGGGCTCGAGCGCCTGCAGCTCGGCCTTGCGGCGCGGCACGAGGAAGCGCGTGATGCCGTCGCGCGAGCGCTCGCGCTTGAGGGGGATGCCGAGCGAGTCGCGCACCGCCGAGCCGACGCCGTCGGCGCCGACGATGAGGTCCGCATCCGCGGAGTCGCCGTTCGCGAACGAGATGCGCCCCTCGGGCGTGGCCGAGACGACCTCGGAGCCCGGCAGCACCTCGACGCCCGCCTCGCGCGCGGCGGTCAGCAGCGTGGCGTAGAGGTGGGGACGGGTGAGCGTGAGCCACCGGATGTCGGCGAGCGTCTCCTGGCTCTGGATGACGTTGTTCATGCGCGTCTCGTAGGCCGGCGGGCGCATGGCTGCGGACATGAGGTCGGGAGTCGCGCCGAGCTTGTCGATCACCTGGAGGCTGTTGCCCCACAGCACGATCCCGGCGCCCTCGGTGCGCAGCTCCGGGGCGCGCTCGTGCACGCGGACGCTCCAGCCCATCCGGGCGAGCGCCGTGGCTGCGGTCAGCCCGGCGAAGCCTGCCCCCGAGATCTCGGCGCGGCGGGTGCGGGTCTCAGACATCAGTCGCTCTCTCCTGTTCGCTCGATGTTCGGTTGTCGCCATCGACGCCCCACGAGCAGGTCGCCTCGATGCCACCGGAATTCTCATCATCTGAATGAGGATTCTCGTAATAGAAGAGTTTGCCCATCCGGAGCGCGCGTTGCAAGGGGGCGCGCGATCTTTCCGGGCACGCGAGCGGCGGGCTGCGGGCACACGACGACTGCAGCTCAGCTGTGCGCGCACCCGTTCCGGCGCGCGACCGCGCTCGTGCGCCCGAGCGGCGCCGTGCCGCGGACTACCGCCGCGGCACCAGAAGATCCAGGCGTGGCGCCTGGAGATCAGCGCCCGGTGTGGACCTCGACGGTCGGCTCGAGCGGGTCGATGCCGACGACGGCCTGCCAGGCCTCGACGCCCCACTGGAACGCCACGACGCCCGCCTCGGGCAGCGCGATCTCGATCGCCTCGAGGATCTCGCGCGGCGTCAGGCCGAGATCGAGCGCGACGCTGATGTGGCTGCGGATCTGGGCCTGCGGTGCGCGCATCACGGTCAGGCTCAGGATGAAGAGCAGCTCCTTGGTGCGGCGGTCGAGCGCGCGCTGCTCCAGGTAGGCGGCCGAGACCACGTGATTGGCGGCCTTCAGCACCTCGAAGTCGGCCGCAGCCATGACCTTGTGGTAGTCGAGCACGTAGCCGCGCGCGCGGGCCATGTCGTCCACGTAGTCCTGCGCCTCGCTCATCGCCGCCCTCCTCGTCCGGTGATGCCATGATGCCGCATCCGCTCGCAGGCCGGAGAATCGTGCCGATCGGTCGAATCCGGCGCGGCGAATCGACCGATCGGCACGATTCGCGCGGCTCGGCCCGAGCGACTCAGCCCGGCAGCAGGCCGAGCGCCCGCACGGCGTCGCGCTCGGCGGTCAGCTCGGCGACCGAGGCGTCGAGGCCGGCGCGCACGGCGGGCGCGAGCTCCAGCCCCTCGACGATGCGCCATCCGCCGCCCTCGCTCGTGGCCGGGAACGAGCTCACGAGCCCCTCCGGCACGCCGTACTCCCCCCGGCTCGGCAGCGCGACCGACACCCAGTCGGCCTCACGGGTGCCGAGCACCCAGTCGCGCACGTGGTCGACGGCGGCGGATGCGGCGCTCGCCGCCGACGAGGAGCCGCGCGCCCCGATGATCGCGGCCCCGCGGTTCGCCACGGTGGGCACGAACTCCCCCGCCACCCAGGCGGGGTCGAGCGCGACGGGCTCGCCGTCGAGCAGCGCGTGCGAGGGGTCGGGCACCTGTGTCGAGGAGTGGTTGCCCCAGATCGTCATGCGGGAGAGCCGCCCCACGCCGACGCCGAGCTTCGCCGCGAGCTGCGCGAGGCCGCGGTTGTGGTCGAGCCGCGTCATCGCCGTGAAGCGCTCGGCCGGCACGTCGGGCGCGTGCGCCGCCGCGATGAGCGCGTTCGTGTTGGCGGGGTTGCCCACCGCGAGCACCCGGATGCCGTCGGCCGCATGATCGCCTATCGCCCGCCCCTGAGGCCCGAAGATGCCGGCGTTCGCCGCGAGCAGGTCGCCGCGCTCCATCCCGGCGGTGCGCGGCCGGGCGCCGACGAGGAGCGCGATCTCCGCCCCCGCGAAGGCCGCCGCCGGGTCGTCGAACACGTCGACCGATTCGAGGAGCGGGAAGGCGGCATCCGCGAGCTCCATCGCCGTGCCCTCCGCGGCGCGCACCGCCTGCGGGATCTCGAGCAGCCGCAGCCGCACGGGCGAGTCGCCGAGCATGGCGCCCGCGGCGATCCGGAAGAGCAGGGCGTAGCCGATCTGGCCGGCGGCGCCCGTGACGGTGACGGTCGTGGGAGCGGTCATGCTGCCACGCTACGCGCCCGGATGCGCGAAGGGCCGGGTCCAAAGACCCGGCCCTTCGCGGTGAGCTCGCCCTACGCCAGACGCGCCTGCAGGTTCTCGTCGAGGCTCGCGAGGAAGTCCTCGGTGGTCTGCCACTCCTGCTCGGGGCCGACGAGGATCGCGAGGTCCTTCGTCATCTTGCCCGACTCGACCGTCTTGATCACGACGTCCTCGAGCGTCTCGGCGAACTCGATGAGCGCCTGGTTGCCGTCGAGCTTGCCGCGGTGCATGAGGCCCCGGGTCCAGGCGAAGATCGAGGCGATCGGGTTGGTCGAGGTGGGCTTGCCCGCCTGGTGCTGGCGGTAGTGACGCGTGACGGTGCCGTGCGCGGCCTCCGCCTCGACGACCTTGCCGTCGGGCGTGGTGAGCACCGAGGTCATGAGGCCGAGCGAGCCGTAGCCCTGCGCCACGGTGTCGGACTGCACGTCGCCGTCGTAGTTCTTGCAGGCCCAGACGTAGCCGCCCTCCCACTTGAGCGCGGAGGCGACCATGTCGTCGATGAGGCGGTGCTCGTAGGTGATGCCGGCGGCCTCGAACTTGTCCTTGTACTCGGCGTCGAACACCTCCTGGAACAGGTCCTTGAAGCGGCCGTCGTAGGCCTTCAGGATCGTGTTCTTGGTGGAGAGGTACACGGGGTAGTTGCGGCTCAGGCCGTAGTTGAAGCTCGCCCGCGCGAAGTCGCGGATCGACGGGTCCTGGTTGTACATCGCCATCGCGACGCCGCCGTCCGGGGCCTGGAAGACCTCGAAGCTCTGCGCCTCGCCGCCGTCGGCCGGCTGGAACGAGAGGGTGAGGGTGCCGGGGCCGTCGAACACGAAGTCGGTCGCGCGGTACTGGTCGCCGAAGGCGTGCCGGCCGATGATGATGGGCTTGTTCCAGCCCGGCACGAGGCGCGGGATGTTGGAGATCACGATGGGCTCGCGGAAGATGACGCCGCCGAGGATGTTGCGGATCGTGCCGTTGGGGCTCTTCCACATCTTCTTGAGGCCGAACTCCTCGACACGCGCCTCGTCGGGCGTGATGGTGGCGCACTTGACGCCGACGCCGTGCTTCTGGATGGCGTGGGCCGCGTCGATCGTGACCTGGTCGTCGGTCGCGTCGCGGTTCTCGATGCCGAGGTCGTAGTACTCGAGCGTGACGTCGAGGTAGGGGTGGATGAGGCGGTCCTTGATGAACTGCCAGATGATGCGGGTCATCTCGTCGCCGTCGAGCTCGACGACCGTTCCCTCGACCTTGATCTTGTCGACCACGTGCCACCCTTTCGTTGTCCGCGGCTTTCGCGTGTGAGCCGCCGATCAGCCTACCGCCCTTCCCGAGATATCTCGACATCGAGATATCTATGCGGGGATCGGCCGTGCGGGTTAGCCTGGGCGCATGGCCGACTTCAGACTGGAAGAGCTGACGGCGCAGACCATCGTCGCGGCCCGCAATCTCGCACTCAAGCCCGGGCAGGCGGCGTTCATCGCCCCCGAGACCTACGTGCATGCGGAGCAGGACCTCGACCCGGCGGGCTCGTGGCCGCGCGTGATCATGGACGGCGATCACCTCGTCGGCTACGTCATGGGCGCCTTCGACCCCGACGCCACCGAGGAGTTCCTCAAGGCGGCGCTGTGGCGCATCCACGTGGAGGCGGATGCCCAGGGCACCGGGGTCGGCCGGTTCGCCGTGCGCGCGCTCGCCGAGGAGGCGCGGCGCCGCGGCTTCCACCGTCTGACCGTCGTGTGGGCGTCCGGCGAGGCGGGGCCGGAGGAGTTCTTCAAGGCCGTCGGCTTCGAGGTCGTCGGCGAGACGCCGTACGGCGAGCACCTCGGCGCGCTCGCCCTCTGACCTCCGGCGGCATCCGTGGCGCATCCGTCCGAGGACTTCGTCGGGGCGGTGCTCGACGTGGTCGCCTCGATCCCCGAGGGCCGGGTGATGAGCTACGGCGACGTCGCCGCGGCGATCGGCTCGCGGGCGGCGCGGGGTGTCGGCCAGGTCATGGCCTACTACGGCGACCAGGTGCCGTGGTGGCGGGTGGTGCGGGCGAGCGGTCACGCCGCCGCCTGCCACGAGGATCGCGCCCTCGAGCACTTCCGCGCGGAGGGCACGCCCCTCCTCTGGGCGCGCGACGGCCTCAGCTACCGCGTCGACCTCGCACGGGCGCGGCACCTGCCCGACTGAGCGGCAGCCTCCGAACCGAGCGGTCACCCCCGAATGGGCGCGTTCGCCGCGCGACGCGCACGGGTACCCTCTCATCCCATGACCCGAACCGATGACCTCATGGCGTCCATGCAGCGCCACATGCGCGGGACGGCGTTCGTCTTCTCGCGAACCGCCAAGGGCTTCGACGTCGATCTCGACCTCGCGAATCCGCAGTGGTGGCCGATCATCACCCAGACGCAGCTCACCCAGACCTCGAGCTTCCAGATCGTCACCGACGAGATCGACTCGAAGTTCACGATCGTCGAGGTGCCGCGGCACATCGAGTGGGGAGGCGACGAGGCGCCGCACTTCGTGCCGGGCTCCGCCGGCGGCCCGCGTCAGAGCGGCAGCGACGAGGTCGACCTGCGGGTGAGCGCCGAGCCGATCCGGCGTCTGGTGCGGCGCGAGGCCGAGGGCCTCGGCTTCCGCGAGGCCCTCGACCGCAGGAAGCTCGTGACGATGCTCGCCGTCGCCCTCGGGGGCGTCGTCGCGGTCGCCGTCGTGCTCGTGATCATCATCGGCGCGATGCAGCGCTGACGCGGCTCACACGAGCGAGTCGCGCCACGCCTTGTGCAGTGCCGCGAAGCGCCCCGTGCCGCCGATGAGCTCGGCGGGGGTGCCGTCCTCGACGATGCGCCCGTGCTCCATCACGAGCACGCGATCCGCGATCGCGACCGTCGACAGGCGGTGCGCGATGACGATCGCGGTGCGGTCGGCGAGCAGGGTCGTGAGGCCCTCCTGCACGAGCCGCTCGCTCGGGATGTCGAGCGAGGCCGTCGCCTCGTCGAGGATGAGCACCGCCGGGTCGGCGAGGAACGCCCGCGCGAACGAGAGCAGCTGCCGCTGCCCCGCCGACACGCGACCGCCGCGCTTGTTGACGTCGGTGTCGTAGCCGTCCGGCAGCGCCTCGATGAAGCCGTGCGCGCCGACCGCGCGCGCGGCCGACTCGATCTCGGCACGGGAGGCGCCGGGCTTGCCGAGCGCGATGTTGTCGGCCACCGATCCGGAGAAGAGGTACGCCTCCTGGGTCACCATCACGATCGCGCGCCGCAGGTCCTTCGGATGCAGCTCCCGCAGGTCGACGCCGTCGAGCCGCACCGATCCCGTGGTCGGGTCGTAGAACCGCGCCACGAGCTTCGCGAGCGTCGACTTGCCGGCTCCCGTCGAGCCGACGAGCGCGACCGTCTGCCCCGCAGGGATGTGCAGCTCGAAGTCGGGCAGCACGACGCGGTCCTCGCGGTAGGCGAAGCGGACGTCGTCGAAGTCGAGCGCGCCGCGCGCCTCCCACAGGTCGACGGGCCGCGCCGGGTCGGGCACGCTCGGGGTCTCGTCGAGCACGCCCGAGATCTTCTCGAGCGCGGCCGCGGCCGACTGGTAGGAGTTGTAGAACTGCGCCATCTCCTCCATGGGGTCGAAGAAGCGCCGCGTGTACATGAGCGCCGCGAGCAGCACGCCGACGGCGAGCCCGCCATCCGCCACCCGCAGGCCGCCGACGAGCAGCACGACCGCCACCACGACGTTGCCGATCACGACGAGGCTCGGGTCGAAGACGCCGAACACGTTGATCGCGCGCGCGTTCGCGTCGCGGTAGTTCTCGACGTGCTCGCCGAACTCGCGCGCGTTGCGCTCCTCGGCCCGGAAGGCCTTGACCGCCCGGATGCCCGTCATCGTCTCGACGAACTTCACGATGAGCCGCGCCGAGTGCACCCGAGTCGCGCGGAAGGCGCGCTGCGAGGTCACCTGGAACCAGCGCGTGAGCAGCGCGAGCACCGGCAGCGAGCACGCGATGATGAGCGCCGACAGCGGGTCGAGGAACAGCAGCATCGCCGCGATGAACACCATGTAGAGGGCGCCGCGGATGAGGCCCTGGATGCCGGAGTCGAGCAGCTCGCGGATCGAGTCGAGGTCGTTCGTCTGCCGCGCGATGATGCGCCCCGAGGTGTAGCTCTCGTGGAACTCGAGGCTCAGCAGCTGGGCGTGGCGGTAGATGCGGCCGCGCAGGTCGAACAGGAACGCCTGGCTGATGCGCGCCGACAGCATCGTGTAGTGCCACATGAGCACGGCGCCCACCACCGCGGACGTCAGGTACAGCAGCACGACGACGGCGAGCGGCATGGCATCCGCGTGCTGCAGGATCGCGGGCAGGCCCGCGTCGATGCCGAACGCGATGAGCGCCGGCCCCGCCGTCTGCAGGGCGGTGCTCGCCGCCACGATCACCATCGCGACCACGACGCGCCCGCGCAGCGGGCGCACGAGCGAGCCGAGCAGCCGCAGCGAGCGCTGCCGCATGGCGCGGCTCTCCTCGCGCGAGTAGTCCTGGCGGTCCTCGCCCTCGACGCCTTCGAGCGCGCTCACCTCGTCACCTCCCGCTCGTCCTGCCCTGATCTCATCTCACGCTCGAGTCCTTGATCCGGGATGCCGGAGTCGGCGGCGGACTCCTCGAGCGAGGAGATCACGTAGCGGTAGTGCTCGTTGCGGGCGAGCAGCTCGGAGTGCCGCCCGACATCGGTGATGCGGCCGTGCTCGAGCAGCGCGACCCGGTCGGCGAGCATGACGGTCGAGGGGCGGTGCGCCACGACGAGCGCGGTCGTGTCGGCGAGCACGCGGCGCAGCCCGGCCTCGACGCGCGCCTCCGTGTCGACGTCGAGCGCCGACAGCGGGTCGTCGAGTACGAGCACCGAGGGCCGCGCCGCGACCGCGCGGGCGAGCGCGATGCGTTGCCGCTGTCCGCCCGAGAGACTGAGCCCCTCCTCGCCGATCGTCGTGTCGGCGCCCATCGGCAGCCGCTCCACGAAGTCGGCCTGGGCGATGTCGAGGGCCTCGACCAGCACGGCCTCCGCCTCCTCCGACCCGGGCTCCAGCTCGGGCCGGCCGAGCAGCACGTTCTCGCGCACCGACGCCGAGAACAGGGTGGCCTCCTCGAACGCCATCGCGATCCGGGCGCGCAGCTCGGAGCGGGTGAGGTCGCGGATGTCGACGCCGTCGAGCAGCACGCGCCCGCCCGTCACGTCGTAGAGCCGCGTGGTGAGCGCCGTGAGCGTCGTCTTGCCGGACCCGGTGAGGCCGACGAGCGCCATCGTCTCGCCCGGCTCGACCTCGAGCACGATGTCGTCGAGCAGGTCGGCCACGGATGCCGGGGAGTCCTGGTAGCGGAAGTGCACGTTCTCGAACACGAGCCGGCCGCGCGGATCGGCGATCGTCGCGGGACGCTCGGGGTCGCGGATCGGGTTCGGCTCGTCGAGCACCTCGTAGATGCGCTCGACGGCCGTACGGGTCTCGAAGGTCATCGAGAGCAGCCAGCCGATCGACTCGATGGGCCAGCGCAGCACGGCGGCCGCCGCGAAGAAGGCGATGAGGCCTCCGACGCTCAGCTGCCCGCCCGCCGCGAGCACGACGCCGCCGAGCAGGGAGAGCGCGAAGGCGACGTCCGGGATGAGCAGCAGCCAGAGCCACAGGCCCGCGATCGCGCGCGCCTTCTCGAGCTCGGTGCCGCGCAGCTCCTCCGCCTGGCGCAGGAAGTTGTCGAGGCTGTGCCGGCCGCGGCCGAAGGCCTTGAGCACCCGGATGCCGTGCACCGACTCCTCGACCGTCGTGGCGAGGTCGCCCTGCTGGTCCTGGGCGCGGCGCGAGACGAGCGAGTAGCGGTGCTCGAAGCGGAAGCCGACCACCCACATCGGGATCGAGGCGACGATGAACACGATCGCGAGCTGCCACGACCAGGTGAACAGGATGCCGAAGCCGACCACGATCACGACGACGTTGCCGACGAGCAGGATCACGCCGAAGGCGAGCCAGCGGCGGATCGTGCCGAGGTCGCCCATCGAGCGCGAGAGCAGCTGGCCCGACTGCCAGCGGTCGTGGAAGGAGACCGGGAGGTCCTGCAGCTGCGCGTAGAGCGTGTTGCGCATGCTGGCCTCGATGTGGGTCGAGGGGGTGAGCACGAGCCAGCGGCGCAGCATGATGAGCAGGCCCTCGGCGACGCCGAGCACGAGCACGATGCCGGCGGCGGGCCAGACCTGGCCGGCGTCGCCGGTCGCGAGCGGGCCGTCGATGATCCACTGCAGCACGACGGGCACGCTGAGCGACACCATCGTGAGCGCGACGTAGACGAACAGGCTCGTGATCGTGCGGCCGAGGTAGGGGCGGACGAACGGCAGGATGCGCGCGAGCGTGCGTACGGTGCCGCGGGCGGGTGGTGGCGTGAGTTCAGACATGAGGTCATCCAGGAGGCGCACGCGGACGTCCGCGTGCGAAGAGGTGCAACGTGTGGGTGGGACGACGGATTCCGGATCCGTCGGAGGGGCGGGCGGGCTGTGCCGCTAACGGCGGCGCGGCGAGGGGGCGACGCCCGGGGTCGCGTCCGTGGCCAGGCGCGGGTTGCCGGTGTTCGTCATGATGCCTCCTCGTCGTGCGAGCTTCGTCCGCCCGGAGGATGACCGAGCAGCCCTACAGACTATGCCCGCGCGCGCGGCGGATGCAACATCCGTGCACAGGCGATATTGCGGCCTCAGTCCGGCTCGCCCAGCCGAGCCCAGCGCTCCTGCTCTCGCAGGAGCTCCGCGCGATATTCGTCGCGGGTCAGGGGACGCAGTTGCTCCGCTGCCGCGGTGATCTCCGCAGCGGTGGCGGCGCGATCCACACCCAACTCGACAAGCCTCTCCCTCGGCGGCGGGCCCACCGTCACGAGGCGCCCGTCGAGCACGAGCGCGATCACACTGCCGTCGGCACGTTCCCACCGTGCGTCACCGCGCGGCCCGCACACCCCCGCGAAGTCGTCCATCGTGACGGTCTCGTCGAACGAGCTCATACCGGGGGTCAGTATCCAGCACGCGAACTCGTCGCGGCTGCCCTGGGGAAGGTCATACACATCGATCTGCAGCGCCCCGCCCTCCGTGAGGTAGAACGAGGTGTCGTCCACCCGGTGAGCACCCACCCAGTCGGTCGTGACGGGCCTCGGGCCGTCGAGACGCCGCTCGAACAGCTCGACAGCGGCGCGACGCTCCGCCTCCTCCTCCGCGGCACGGCGCTCGCTAGCGGCGACGATGGCCGGCCCGAGGAGCATCGCCCCGGCGAGCAGTACGAGCGCGCCGCCGAGCACCCGCACCCACCAGCGCGGCAGGGCGAGCGCGGCGGCAGCCGCCGAGATCGGGGCGGCGGGGACGAACCCGATGTCGATGCCGAGCGTCGGTATCCAGGTCATCGGGACCGTGGGCGTCTGGCTGAACAGCGCGATGCAGGCGGCGAGCGCGGCGACCCCGGCAAGCACCCCGGGCAGCGCCCGCCACATGCCCGTGGCCAGACGCAGGATGCCGGCGGTCGCGAACCCGACGGCGACGAACATCAGCAGGATCATCGGGATGCCCATGAAGGGCGCGAACACGATCGCGGCAACGGTCTGCGGCCCGGCGAGCAGGATGACCGCATCCGCCGCCACGGCGCCGAGCAGGCCCAGCAGCATCCGGGATCCGCTCGGCTGAGCCGCTTTCGCATCCCCGCCATCGCCGGCGGCCTCGACTGTCATGCACCGAGCCTAGGAGTGCTCATCTGTCGCCGCAATGAACCGCTCCCGGCCGCGGCGGGCCGTTCACTACACTCGGGCGGGTGACCGCATCCACCACCAAGCCCGCATCCGGGCTCGACCGCTTCTTCCACATCACCGAGCGGGGATCGACCGTCGGCGCCGAGATCCGCGGCGGCCTCGTGACCTTCGTCACGATGGCCTACATCGTGATCCTCAACCCGATCATCCTGTCGGGGAAGCCCGACATCGATGGCAACACCCTCGCCTTCGGGGCGCTCGGCGCCGTCACGGCGCTCACCGCGGGCGTCATGACGATCCTGTTCGGCATCATCACCCGGCTGCCGTTCGCCTTCGCGGCGGGCCTCGGCATCAACGCCTTCCTGGCGTTCTCGGTGGTCGGCCAGGTGACCTGGCCCGAGGCCATGGCGCTCGTGGTGATCAACGGCCTCATCATCGTGCTGCTCGCCGCGACCGGCCTGCGCAAGATGATCTTCGACGCGGTGCCGTTCGAGCTCAAGATCGCCATCACGGTGGGCATCGGCCTCTTCATCGCCTTCATCGGCTTCGTGAACTCGGGCTTCGTCACGGCGACCGGCGAGTCCTCGCCGCCCGTCGGGCTGGGTGTCGGCGGGTCGGTCGCGACCGTGCCGACGATCATGTTCATCGTGACGCTCGTGCTCACCGGCATCCTGGTGGCGCGCAAGGTCAAGGGCGGGCTGCTCATCGGCCTCGTCGCCGGCACCGTGCTCTCGGTCGTGGTCGAGGCGATCTGGCACATCGGCCCGAAGTTCAGCGCCGACGGCGTGAACCCGGGCGGATGGGGTCTCACGGTCCCCGCGCTGAGCGGCTCGCCGTTCCAGCTGCCCGACCTGAGCCTCATCGGCGCCGTCGACTTCGGCTTCGACCTCGGCAAGGTCAGCATCGTGACGATCATCATGCTGGTCTTCACCCTCGTGTTCACGAACTTCTTCGACGCGATGGGCACCATGACGGGTCTCGCCAAGGAGGCCGGCCTCGCGGATGCCAAGGGCGACTTCCCGCGCATCCGGTCGGCGCTCATCGTGGAGGGCGTCGGCGCGGTCGCCGGCGGCCTCACCTCGTCGTCGTCGAACACCGTCTTCATCGAGTCGGGCTCCGGCATCGGCGAGGGCGCGCGCACCGGCTTCGCGAACGTCATCACGGGTGCGATGTTCCTGCTCGCGATGTTCTTCACGCCGCTCACCGAGATCGTGCCGACCGAGGTCGCCGCGGCGGCGCTCGTCGTGGTGGGCGCGATGATGATGGCGCAGGTCAAGCACATCGACCTCACCGACTTCGCCGTGCTGCTGCCCGTGTTCCTCACCGTCACGGTCATGCCGCTCACCTACTCGATCGCGAACGGCATCGGCGCGGGCTTCGTGAGCTGGGTCGCCGTGCAGGCGCTCAGCGGCAAGGCCAAGCGGATCCACGCGCTGCTCTGGGTGGTCGCCGCCGGCTTCCTCATCTACTTCGCCCGCGGGCCGATCGAGGCGCTCTTCGGCGCCTGAGCCGCATCCGCATCCGCCGAGGGGCGGCGACCACACCCGCCGGGACCGTGGGCGCCGCCCCTCGTCCGTCTCAGAAATGCAGGAGCGGCCCGTCGCCGCCCCTCAGAAATGCAGGAGATCCGGACCGCCGCCGGGTGACTTCCCCGTCACTCCAGCGCCTCGCGGCGGAAGGTCCTGCATTTCTGAGGTGGGAGGTCTCGGCGCTCCTGCATTTCTGAGGTGCGGGGTCTGGAGGCGCGCCGCAGAGCTCAGTGGAAGAAGTGGCGCTCGCCCGTGAGGTAGAGGGTCACGCCGAACTCCCGGCAGGCGGCGATGACGTCCTCGTCGCGGATCGAGCCGCCCGGCTGCACGATGGCCGTCACGCCCGCCTCGAGCAGGATGCGCGGGCCGTCGTCGAAGGGGAAGAACGCGTCGGATGCGGCGACCGACCCCGCCGCCCGCTCCCCCGCCCGCTCGACGGCGAGCCGGCACGAGTCCACCCGGTTCACCTGCCCCATCCCGACGCCGACGGATGCGCCGCCCGCGGCGAGCAGGATCGCGTTCGACTTGACGGCGCGCACCGCCCGCCACGCGAAGGCGAGATCGGCGAGCGTCGCCTCGTCGGCGGGCTCGCCGGCGGCGAGCGTCCACGTCGAGGGGTCGGCGAAGTGGGCGTCGGCCTGCTGCAGCAGCAGGCCGCCCGAGAGCTGGCGCAGCTCGACGGTGCTGCGCGCGGCATCCGCCGGCAGCTCCAGCAGTCGCAGGTTCTTCTTGCCCGCGAGCACCTCGAGGGCGCCCGGTTCGAAGCCGGGGGCCACCACGACCTCCGTGAAGATCGGGGCGATCGACTCCGCCGCCTCCCGGGTGAGCGGGCGGTTGGCGGCGATGACGCCGCCGTAGGCCGACACCGGATCGCAGGCGTGCGCGAGCGCGTGCGCCTCGGCGATCGTCGCCGCGGTCGCGATGCCGCAGGGGTTCGCGTGCTTGATGATGGCGACCGCGGGCTCGTCGTGGTCGAACGCGGCGCGCAGGGCGGCATCCGCGTCGACGTAGTTGTTGTACGACATCTCCTTGCCCTGCAGCTGGGTCGCCTGCGCG
Organism: Protaetiibacter sp.; assembly: GCA_030150265.1. Classification (GTDB taxonomy): domain Bacteria; phylum Actinomycetota; class Actinomycetes; order Actinomycetales; family Microbacteriaceae; genus Homoserinibacter. The sequence continues at coordinate 37,784 of JASLGG010000052.1, read as the reverse complement.
ATGCCGCGGCCCTGGGGCGAGCGGTAGAGCGCGGCGCGCTGATGGGAGTTCTCGCCGTAGCGCAGCAGCTCGGCGCGGTCCCAGCTCGCGCCGGTCCAGCTGGGGAAGCCGGAGCCCTCGTCGTCGGGAGCGACGACCGAGCCCATCCAGCTCGCGACGCCGATGTCGTAGGTGGCGGTGTGGCGGAACGCCTCCACCGCGAGCTCGCGGCGCTGGGCGAGCGTCGTGCCGCCGGTCTCCACGGCGGCGACCACGTCGGGGTAGCGTGCCGGCGAGACGACGACGGCGACGTTCGCGTGGTTCTTGGCCGAGGCGCGCACCATGGCGGGCCCGCCGATGTCGATCTGCTCGATCACGGCATCCGGCGCGGCGCCCGAGGCGACCGTCGCGGCGAAGGGGTAGAGGTTGACGACCACGAGCTCGAAGGGCTCGATGCCGAAGGCCACCAGCTCCTGCTCGTGGCTCTCGAGCCGCAGGTCGGCGAGCAGACCCGAGTGCACCTTGGGGTGCAGGGTGCGCACCCGGCCGTCGAGGTGCTCGGGGAAGCCCGTGAGGTCGCCGACCTGGGTGACCGGGATGCCGGCATCCGCGATCGCCTTCGAGGTGCCGCCGGTCGAGACGATCTCGACGCCCGCGTCGGCGAGCGCGCGGGCCAGCTCGACGAGACCGGTCTTGTCGGAGACCGCGACGAGGGCGCGGCGGATCGGCACGCGGTCGCGCTCGCGGTAGAGGGACGGGTCGATGGCGGGGCCGCTCAACGGAGCTCCTTGAGGTCGATGGTCTGGTTCGCGATGTCGAGCACGGCCTGGATGAGCAGCTCGCGCTCGACGGGCTTGATGCGCTCGTGGAGCGCCGCCTCGGTGTCGCCGGGCTCGATCGGCACCCGGCGCTGGGCGAGGATCGGACCGGTGTCGACCCCGTCGTCGACCACGATGACGCTCGCCCCCGTCTGCGCGACACCCGCCGCGAGCGCGTCCCGCACGCCGTGGGCGCCCGGGAACTCGGGCAGGTACGCCGGATGCGTGTTGATGATCGCCGGCGCGTAGGCGGCGACGACCTGGTGCGGCAGCAGGCGCATGAGACCCGACAGGATCACGAGGTCGGGCTCCCACTCGCGCAGCTGGGCGAGCAGCTCCTCGCCCCAGGACTCGCGGTCCGGGAACGAGGTGAACGGCACCACGAAGCTCGGGATGCCGAACTCCTCCGCGTGGGCGAGTCCGTCGGCCTGGCGGTCGGCACCGACCGCCACGACCCGCGCGAGGAACTCCGCGTCCTGCGAGGCGTCGAGGAGCGCGCGGAGGTTGGAGCCGCCCCCGGAGATGAGGACGACGAGGCGGAGCACGCGCTCAGCCTACCGGTCGTCGGGCGGCGCCGATCCGGTGCCGGCGCGGTCGCGCACGGAAGCCGGAAGCGCACCCGCCGCGAGGCCCAGCGCGAGGCCGACGAGGAGCTCGGCGCCCGCGGCGAGGCCGACCGCCATGGCATCCGGACCGAGCGCGGAGAAGCGGCCGGGGCCGAGCCCGCCCGCCGAGGCGGCCGCGAGCAGCCCCAGCAGCAGTCCGCCCGTCACCGCGCCGCCGCCCGCGACGAGCGCGAACCACGGCAGGCGCGGCCCGTCGCCGAGCGCACGCACGAGGCCACGGCGCACGGCCACGCCCGAGATGAACGCGGCCGCGACCGGCACCGCGAGGCCGACGAAGCCGAACGACAGCTCGCCGCTCGGCAGCGCGCCGAGCAGCGGCACGGCCGGCAGCGGCCCCACCGCCGTGCCGAGCGGCGACACCTGCGACCCCGCGCCGAGGGCGAAGCCGGGGCCGACGAACCAGGACGCCGCCCAGATCACGACGTCGGGCACGAAGGCCAGCTGGCCGGCCGTCAGAACGACACCGCCGAGCACCTCCGTGTGCAGCGCCTCGTACATCCGGATCGCCTGGGCGTAGCCCGCGACGAGCACGGCGGCCGCGGCGATCGCGCTCGCGAGCAGCACGATCGCGACGGATGCGGTGCCCGCCCGCAGCGCGGCCGCCGCGCCCGCCCGCGCGCGCGGGTCCCAGGACGACAGCCACTCGCCGACGCGACCGCGCAGCGCGAGGCCGCGGGCCGCATCCGTCCGCAGCATCCCGAGCAGCAGCCCCGCGCCGAACACGATCGGGGGCAGCAGCGCGCCCTGCCAGATCGACGGCCGGGCCGCGACGTGCACGGCCGAGAGGGTGAGCAGGAGCGCGAGCACGCCGAACACGACGACCGCGGTGACCGCGCCGAGCAGGCGGTGACCGGTCTCGGAGACGCGCGCGCCCGCGCGCACCCCGAGCAGCAGCGTGAGCAGGGCGAAGCCGAGCGCCGCGATCGTGACCGCCACGACCGTGCCCGCGGGGGCGCCGATCGTGACCGCGGTGAGCTCGTCGAGCGTGAAGCGCACGTCGACGCCGTGCCCGATCAGCCACACGTCGACCGCGGCCCGCCAGAAGCCCGCCCAGTCGGGCGCGAAGCCGAACTGGATCGCCCACAGCAGGGTCGCCACGAGCAGCGGGATCGCGACCCCGATCGCGACCACGAGCAGCGCCTCGAAGGCCGAGAACAGGAGGGTGAGACGGCGGCTCATCGCATCCGCACCGCGATCTCGCGCGTCAGCACTTCGGGTCGGCGGATGGCACGGTCCCCTTCAGGAGGTAGGCGTCGACCGTGCCGTCGACGCACGCCACACCCTGCGCGTAGATCGTGTGGCCTTCGCCCCGGTAGGTCACGAGGAAGCCGCTCGAGAGCTGCTTCGCGAGCGAGACCGCGTTGGCGTAGGGGGTCGCCGGGTCGTTGGTCGTGCCGATCACCATGATCGGGGCGGCACCCGGAGCCGTGAAGCTCGTCGGGAGGTCCGGACGCTTCACCGGCCAGTTGGAGCACACCACCTTGAGCACGGCGTAGTCGTCGTAGGCGGCGTAGCGGCCGAGGATCGGGGCCGCGGCGTCGATGCGGGCGAGGCCGTCCATCACCGGCACGCCGTCGGTCGCGAGATCGCCCTCGTCGCACGTCACGGCCGTGTAGATGTCCATCGAGTTGTCCTCGTAGCCGCTCGAGGAGCGCCCGTTGTAGGCGTCCGCGTACTGGAACACGGTGTCCGCGTCCCCCTTGCGCAGCTGCACGAAGAGGTTCGACAGCTCGGACCAGTAGCTCTCCGAGTAGAGGGTGAAGATGATGCCGGTGGCGACCGTGGCCGAGTCGAGCACGCGCCCGTCGGAGGCCCGGAAGCGGCGCGCGTCGACCGTGTCGAGCATCTGCCGCACGGTCTGCAGCGCGGCATCCGTGCTGCCGGAGAACGGGCATCCGGAGCCCTGCAGGCACCAGTCCATGTAGGCCCGCAGCGCCGAGTCGAAGCCGGCCATCTGGGTGGTGAGCGCCTCGAGGTCGCCGACCTGGGGGTCGACGGCTCCGTCGAGCACCATCCGCCCGACCTTCTTCGGGAACAGCTCGGCGTACATCGTGCCGAGGTGGGTGCCGTAGGAGTAGCCGAGGTAGTGCAGCTCCTTGTCGCCGAGCACGGCGCGGATGACGTCCATGTCGCGCGCGACGGACGCCGCGTCGAGGTGGCCGAGCAGCGGTCCGGTGTTCTTCTCGCACGCCGCCGCCCAGTCCTTCTCGCGGACGGTCAGCTCGTCGAGCCAGCCCTGCGTGCCGTAGGCGGAGGAGTAGGTGCCGTAGAGGTACTCGTCCTGGTCGGCCTGATCGGAGTAGCAGACGACCGGCGTCGAGTGGTTGACGCCACGGGGGTCGAAGCCGATGACGTCGTACTTCGCGAGCACGTCGCGCGTGACGACGTAGTCCACCGAGTCGTGCACGAAGTCGTAGCCCGACCCGCCGGGACCGCCCGGGTTGATGAGCAGCGAGCCGAGGGGCGTGCCGCTCGCCTTGTGGCGCGCGACCGCGATCTCGATCGTGTCGCCGCCCGGGTCGCTCCAGTCGAGCGGCACCGTCACCCGGGTGCAGTCGATGCCGCTCGCGCCGCAGCCCGACCAGTCGAGCTTCTGCGTGTAGAACGGCACGAGCGCCGCGTCGACCTGCTCACCGGTCGGACCGGGGCGGTCGGCCCCGCCGCCGCTCGGGAAGAGCGGCAGGATGCCGCACCCGGACAGAGCGAGCGCGGCGGCGAGCACGGTGGCGAGTGCGCCGAGGCGGCGGGGGGTCCTCATGGGGTCAGCCTATGCGGTCGTCTCCCGCACCCCGCGCCGACGCTCGGTAGCATGCCTCCGTGGATGAAGCCGCCGACCCGACCTCGTCTCCCGTGCTCGCCGTCGACATCGGCGGCACCAAGCTCGAGGCGGCTCTCGTCGATGCCGAGGGCCGGATCGTGCCGGGCAGCCGCGCCCGCGTGGCGACGGGGCGCGACGCCGACCCCGCCCGGATGCGGCGAGCCCTCGAGGAGGCGATCGGCACCGCCCGCGCGGCACGACCGGATGCGCTCGCGGGCGTCGGCGTCGGCACCGCCGGGCCGCTCGATCTCGACGCCGGAACCGTGGCCCCCGTCAACATGCCGGGCCTCGCGGGCTTCCCGCTGCGCGCGACGATCGCGGAGCTCGTCGACGCACCCGTGGAGCTCGCGCTCGACGGCCAGTGCATCGCGCTCGCCGAGAGCCGCCTCGGCGCGGGACGCGGTGCGGGCACGATGCTCGGCATGGTGGTGTCGACCGGCGTCGGCGGCGGGCTCGTGGCCGACGGCCGCCGTCTCGGAGGCGCCACCGGCAACGCGGGCCACGTCGGGCAGGTGCGCGCGAGCGAGCGCGACGCCGAGGGGCGCCTGCTGACGGTCGAGGACATCGCCTCGGGGCCGGCATCCGTGGCCTGGGCGCGCGCGCAGGGGTGGCAGGGCACGAGCGGCGAGGAGCTGGCGGCCGGATGGGCGCGCGGCGAGACGATCCCGCGCGAGGCGGTCGCGCGTTCGGCGAGGGCCGTCGGATTGCTCATCGCGGATGTCTGGACCCTGCTCGACCTCGACGTCGCCGTGATCGGCGGCGGCTTCTCCCGCGTCTCCCCCGACTACGTCGAGCAGGTCGCGGCGACCGCGGCCGGGCTCTCGCTGCTCCCCTACACGCGCTCGCCGCGCGTGGTGCGCGCGGAGCTCGGCGACGACGCCCCGCTCGTGGGCGCGGCCTCGCTCGTTATGCGCGGCTGAGCCGCTTCACGCCGGGGTCGCGGCAGACGCATCCGCTCCCGCGCCGGCGGATGCCGGACGCTCCAGCAGGCGGGCCGCCGCCACGACGAGCAGCGCCCCCACGAGGGTCCAGGCGATGGCCGCCGGGGTGAGCGGTCGCACGAACAGCACGATCGCGGCAGCGACCACGCCCACCGCGACCCGGATGCCGAGGCGCGCCCGGCGCAGCAGCTCGCCGAACCGCCCGGTCGTCACGCCGTGCCGCTCCGCCGCGGCGCGCAGCGAGTCGGCCGCCGCATCCGCGAACCCGCGCAGCGCGCGGCTCGCGCGGAACGGTCCGGCGAGCCAGGCGACGAGCGCCACACCGAGCCCGACCACGATCGCGGCGAGCGCGGAGTCCGCCACGGATGCGACGACGGTGTCGTAGATCGCGCCCATCGCCGCCGCGGGGAGCATGCCCGCCGTCGCCCCGAGCGCGACCATCCGGCCGGCGGCGACCGCCGCCGCGAGCGCGGCCGCCGCGAGCGCGAGGGCGAGCCCCGCGCCGAGGATCGCGACCGCCCAGCGGCGCGCGACGAGCACCCCGCCGAGGAGCAGGGCGATGACGACCCACGGGAGCCAGGGCCCCCCGGCGACCGCGAGCCGGTAGAGCCACGCGATCCGGCCGAGCTGCGCCGAGGTCGCCACGACGATCACCTGGCCGGTGCTCGGGATGAGCGAGGCGAATGGCAGCCCGGCCTCGGTGAGCGCCGTGCGCACGCGGTCGAGGATCGGGTCGAGCGCGATGCCGACCTCGCCCGCCGCCGAGATGCTCACGGTGTCCGAGCGGCCGCTCAGCACGGCCGTGAGCTGCGCGTGGCCGATCCGCAGCGACTGCGCGATGACGTCGCGGAACGCGTCGGAGGTCACCACCCCCGTCACGACCCGTTCGACGAGGGCGCCCAGGCCATCGCTCGCCGGGCCCTCGAGCAGCTGCAGCGCCGCAGCGGCGCGGGGCGGCAGGCCGAGCTCGCCGAGGCCCGCGAAGACGTCGGCGACGAGGGCGTCGAGACCGGCCTGGGTGCGGATCGCCTCCGTCGTGCGGTCGACGATGAGCTGCTGCACGGCCTCGTCCTCGACGATCGGCTGCAGGGTCGCCACGAAGAAGTCGGTGTCGCCGAGCAGCCGTTGCGCGGTGCTCGCCACGAGGGCCACCGGCGCGAGAAGCGCGGCGACGACGAGGAGCACCACGGAGGCGACCGCGCGCCCGGTGCCCCGTCGGCGCGGCTCGCGCGCGTCGAGCTCCCCGCGCAGCCGCGCGTTCTCCTCCTCGATGCGGGCGATCCTCTGGGCCTGCGTCTCGCGGGGCATGGCGGCTCCTCTCAGGGGCGGCGGAGACGGCGGATGTCGCCCGAGCCGAGCGGGGCCGTCACCCAGCTCGCGACCGCGGTTCCCCCGGGAGCGAGGTCGAGGCGGAGGGTGTGCGGGGTCTCGACGAAGAGCAGCTCCGCGCGGAGGCCTTCCGCCGACCAGCCGCCCGCGACGGCGGCGGGCAGTCCATCGGGCGCCGACTCCGCCCACGCGCCGACGCCCAGCCGGTAGGCGAGCTCGCCCTCGCCGTCGACCAGCACGAGCCGCCAGGCGCCGCCCTCGGCTTCCACCCGCACCTCGCGGATCGACGTCGCGGGCTGGGCGGCGGAGGCGTCCGCCACCGCGAAGACGGCGCCGTCCCACCCGGCGAGGTCGTCCGGGTGCGGGGCGAGCGCGGGCGGCGCCACGCGCGCCCCCGCGAGCCGGGCGGCGAGGCGCTCGTCGGCCGCGGCATCCGCATCCGCGTCGAAGGCGGGCAGCAGGTGCTGCCACACGGTGTCGAGCACGGCCTGCATGTCGGGGCTCTCGGAGGTGAGGGCGAGCACCGCGTCCTGCTCCGGCAGCACGAGGCAGAACTGGCCGTAGGCGCCGTCGCCGCGATAGCCGTGGCGCGACATCCAGAACTGGAAGCCGTAGCCCTGCCGCCAGTCGGGGTTCGACTCCGCGGGGTTGGCGACCTGCACGCGCGTGGCCTCGTCGACCCACCCCGCGTCGAGCAGCTGGATGTCGCCCCAGCGACCGCGCTGGAGGTAGAGCTGGCCGAGCCGCGCCACCGCGTGCGTCGTGGCGTGCAGCCCGGTGAAGCCGATGTCGCAGCCCGGGGGCGCCTGCTCCCACGCGGCGTCGCGGATGCCGAGCGGATCGAGGAGCCGGGGGCGCAGATAGTCGGTGAGGCTCATGCCCGCGGCGCGCTGCACGATCGCGCCGAGGACGTAGGTGCACGGCTGGTTGTACGCGAAGAGGGTGCCCGGCTCGGCGTCGGGCGGCGTGCGCAGGAAGCCCCGGATGAGGTCGCCCTGGCCCGCGGCGAGCGCGGTGTCGATGGCGTCACCCGCGTGACCGCTCGCCATGGCCGCGATGTGCCGCACCGTCATCCGCCGGGTGCGCTCGTGGGCGGCATCCGCGTCGTACTCCGGGAAGTACGAGATGACCGGGGCGTCGAGGTCGAGCAGCCCCTCGGCGCGCGCGAGGCCGGCGGCGGTCGAGGTGAAGCTCTTGCTGAGCGAGTACAGCAGCTGAACGCGATCGGCGGCGTACGGCTCCCACCATCCCTCGGCAACGACCGCGCCGTGCCGCAGCACCACGAGGCCGTGAGGCCGGATGCCGGGGTGCGCCTCCCAGGCGTCGAGCAGGGCCTCGAGTCCACGGGCGTCGATGCCCTCCGCTGACGGTGTGCTGCGGCGGAGGGCGTCGGCGCTCATGCGCCCAGTCTGCCTCAGCTGCGCATCGCTGAGGGGTCGCAATGTGTCGCCCCAACGGCGTGTTGAGGACACGATGCGACCCCTCAGGGGAGAGCCCGGGCTCAGCCGGCGAGCACCTCGCGCAGCAGCGCGGCGGTCTCGGACGGGGTCTTGCCGACCTTGACGCCCGCGGCCTCGAGGGCCTCCTTCTTGGCCTGGGCGGTGCCGGCCGAGCCGGACACGATGGCGCCCGCGTGGCCCATCGTCTTGCCCTCGGGGGCCGTGAAGCCCGCGACGTAGCCGACGACCGGCTTGGTCACGTTCGCCTTGATGTAGGCGGCCGCGCGCTCCTCGGCGTCGCCGCCGATCTCGCCGATCATCACGATCGCGCGCGTCTCGGGGTCGGCCTCGAACGCGGCGATCGCGTCGATGTGGGTCGTGCCGATGACGGGGTCGCCGCCGATGCCGATCGCGGTCGAGAAGCCGAGGTCGCGCAGCTCGTACATCATCTGGTAGGTCAGGGTGCCCGACTTCGAGACGAGGCCCACCGGGCCCTTGCCCGTGATGTTGGCGGGCGTGATGCCCACGAGCGCCTCGCCCGGGGTGATGATGCCGGGGCAGTTCGGCCCGATGATGCGGGTCGCGTTGCCCTTCGACTGCGCGTAGGCCCACGCCTCGGCGGTGTCCTGCACGGGCACGCCCTCGGTGATCACGACGAGCAGCGGGATCTCGGCATCGATGGCCTCGATCATCGCGTCCTTCGTGAAGGCCGGCGGCACGAAGGCGATCGACACATCCGCCCCCGTCTTCTCGATGGCCTCGGCGACGGAGGCGAACACGGGCAGCTCGACCGGATTGCCGTCCTTGTCGGTGTGCGACACGGTCGTGCCGGCCTTGCGGGCGTTGACGCCGCCCACGACCTGGGTGCCGGCCTTGAGCATGAGCGCGGTGTGCTTGGTGCCCTCGCCGCCGGTGATGCCCTGGACGATGACCTTGGAGTCCTTGGTGAGGAAGATCGACATGTTCGTGGTCCTTACGCGGCGAGCTCGGCGGCCTTGTCGGCGCCCTGATCCATGGAGGTGGCGATGGTGACGAGCGGGTGGTTCGCGGCCGCGAGGATGGCGCGGCCCTCCTCCACCTGGTTGCCGTCGAGGCGCACGACGAGCGGCTTGGTGGCCGTGTCGCCGAGGATCTCGAGGGCCTTGACGATGCCGTTGGCGACGGCGACGCACGAGGTGATGCCGCCGAACACGTTCACGAACACCGACTTGACCTGCGGGTCGCCGAGGATCACATCCAGTCCCGCAGCCATGACCTCGGCGGATGCGCCGCCGCCGATGTCGAGGAAGTTGGCGGGCTTCACGCCGCCATGGTTCTCGCCCGCGTAGGCCACGACATCCAGGGTCGACATGACGAGCCCCGCGCCGTTGCCGATGATGCCGACCTCGCCGTCGAGCTTCACGTAGTTGAGGCCGGCGGCCTTGGCCTTCGCCTCGAGCGGGTCGGCCGCGCCCTTGTCCTCGAGCTCCTCGTGGTCGGGGTGGCGCACCTCGCTCGCGTTGTCGTCGAGCGAGACCTTGCCGTCGAGGGCGACGATCTCGCCCGACCCGGTGAGCACGAGCGGGTTAACCTCGACGAGGGTGGCGTCCTCGCCCGTGTAGACCTCGTAGAGCTTCACGAAGACGGGGGCGACCTTCTCGACGAGCTCGGCCGGGAACTTCGCGGCGACCGCGATCTCGCGCGCCTTCTCGAGCGTGATGCCGGTGAGGGGGTTCACCTCGACGCGCGCCAGCGCATCCGGGCGCTCCTCGGCGAGCTGCTCGATCTCCATGCCGCCCTCGTAGGAGGCGAGCGAGAGATACGAGCGGTTGGCCCGGTCGAGCAGCACGGAGAAGTAGTACTCCTCCCGGATGTCGGCACCCGCGGCCACCATGAGGCGCTTCACGACGTGGCCCTTGATGTCGAGACCCAGGATCGCCCGGGCGGCGGCCTCCGCGTCGTCCGGGGTCTTCGCGACCTTGACGCCGCCGGCCTTGCCGCGGCCACCGGTCTTCACCTGCGCCTTGACGACGGTCACGCCGCCGAGCTTCTCGGCCGCGGCGCGCGCCTCGGCGGGGGTGTCGGCGACGATGCCGGCGAGCACGGGGACCCCGTACTTCTCGAACACGTCGCGGGCCTGGTACTCGTAGAGATCCACGCTGTCGCTTCTTCCATGCGTCGGGGATGGACGGCCGGGATGTCTCGATGCCGAGATAGTTCGATATCGAGATAAATGGCCGGTGCAACTCTACCCGGTGAAGATAGGGGCATGGGCACGGCCGAGGACTACCTGGCGGAGGGCTCGCTCGTGCTCGGCGGCGGGGCCGCGCTGCTGCTGCAGCTCGCGCATCCGACGGTCGGCGCCGCGGTCGCCGGGTACAGCCGCTTCGCACGCGACCCCATGCGCCGGCTGCGGCACACGCTCGGCTACGTGTACGCGATCGGGCTCGGGACGCCCGAGGTGGCCGAGGCCGCGGCGGCGCGCGTCGACCGGGCGCACGCCGGCATCCCGGGCGCGACGGATGCCGGACCGCAGCTCTGGGTGGCGGCGACGCTCTACGGCGTCGGGATGCAGGTGCACGACGCGCTGTTCCGTCCGCTCCCGGATGCCGTGGCCGACGAGGTCTACGCGATCTCGGGCCGCCTCGGCACGAGCCTGCAGGTGCCGCCGGAGCGGTGGCCCGCGACGCGGCGGGAGTTCGCCGGCTACTGGGAGCGGATGCTGCCGGAGCTCGCGGTCGGCGACGACGCCCGCGCGGTGGCGGCCGGCGTCCTGCGGCCCGCCCGCGGCACCGTGCCGTGGTGGGTGCGCGCGGCGCTCCCCCTCGGCCGACTCGTGACCGCGGCGCTGCTGCCGGACGCCGTGCGCGACGCCTACCGGCTGCCGCGCCGGCCGCGCCGCGAGCGCGCGGCGCTCGCCCTCGTGCGGGTGCTCGCCCGGCTCACGCCGCGCCGCATCCGGCGCCTGCCGTCGCGGCTGCTGCTGCCGGACGCGGCTTCCGCGGGTTGAGTAGCGCCGGAGGCGCGTGTCGAAACCAGCGCTCTCGTGCCACACGAGCTGGTTTCGACACGCCGCTTGCGGCTACTCAACCAGCGGGGTGGCCGACGACGGAACGCGCGTTCGCCGCGACGACGTCGCGGAACCAGGCCCACGAGTCCTTGCGGATGCGCTCCTGCGTCGCGTAGTCCACGTAGACGAGACCGAAGCGCTCGGCGTAGCCCGCCGCCCACTCGAAGTTGTCGAAGGCCGACCACACGTAGTAGCCCCGCACATCCGCCCCCGCCTCGATCGCGGTGGCCACGGCACGCAGGTGCGCGTCGAGGTAGGCGACGCGACGCGGATCGCGCACCGCGCCGTCGGCATCCGGCACGTCGTGGAAGGAGGCGCCGTTCTCGGTGATCACGACGGGCGGCATCGCGGGGTAGCGCTCGCGCAGCTCGAGCAGCACGGCGGTGAGGCCCTCGGGCGCGATCGCCCAGCCGAAGTCGGTGCGCTCCTGGGCGGGATAGGGCACCGGCGCGAACGGCATGCCCTCGGGCAGGTCCACCTCGAGGGCGCCCGAGTAGTCGGCGTCGGCGCGCGGCGCCTCGATGCGCACGGGCTCGTAGTAGTTGACCCCGTAGAAGTCGAGCGGCGCCGAGATGAGCGCGAGGTCGGCGGCGAGCTGGGCGTCGTCGACGGGGAGCAGCGGCCGCAGCTCCTCCGGGTAGCTGCCGAGCAGGATCGGGTCGGAGAACAGCCGGTTGGTGACCGCGTGGAAGGTGCCCGCCGCCACGAGGTCCTCCTCGCTCGCCGAGGCCGGCTCCACCGGGAAGTGCTGCTGCGCGACACCGACGCGCGCCGCCCCCGCCTCGCGCAGCCGCGCGACGGCGTGCCCGTGCGCGAGCAGCTGGTGGTGGGCAGCGGGAAGCGCCCCGAAGCCGAGCCCGCGGCCCGGCGCGTGCTCGGTGAGCGCATAGCCGTAGAGGGTCTGCACGCTCATCTCGTTGAGGGTGATCCAGTCGTGCACGCGGTCGCCGAGCCGTGCCGCCACGACGGCCACGTAGTCGCCGAGGGCCTCCGCGGTCTCGCGCGCCATCCATCCGCCGCGGTCCTCGAGAGCCTGCGGCAGATCCCAGTGATAGAGCGTCGGCACGGGGCGGATGCCACGGGCGAGCAGCCCGTCGACGAGGCGATCGTAGAACGCGAGCCCTTTCTCGTTCACGGCGCCGGTGCCCGCGGGCACGATGCGCGGCCAGGCGATCGAGAAGCGGTAGTCGTGGATGCCCGCGTCGGCCAGGTGCGCGAGGTCCGACTCCCAGCGGTGGTAGTGGTCGATCGCGACGTCGCCCGTCTCGCCGTCGCGCACGCGACCGGGCTCGTGCACGAAGGTGTCCCAGACGGATGCGCCGCGGCCGTCCTCGTCGACGGCGCCCTCGATCTGGTACGAGGCGGTGGACATGCCGAAGCGGAATCCGGCGGGGAGGATCGGCAGCGAGGACATGGGGCTCCTGGGGTTCAGGCGACGGTGCGCAGGCGGGGCAGGCAGACGAGGGCGAGCAGGCCGATCGCCGCCGTGACGAGGTAGAGCACGGGGTAGCCGCCGCCGATCGTCACGAGCGGCACGGCGATGAGCGGGGCGAGCGCCTGCGGGAGGGCGCTCGCGATGTTGGCGACGCCGAGCATCGCGCCGGTCGAGCGGTCGCTCGGCAGCACCTGGGTGATGATCGCGACGTCGACGCTCACGAAGAGGCCCCATCCGGCTCCGATGAGCACGGCGGCGCCGATCACGACCGGCAGCACGGGGAAGGCCGCGAACAGCACGGCGCCCGCGGCGAGGGCCGCCGCCGCCGCGACGACGAAGACCTTGCGGCGCGCGATCCGGTCCGACCACGCGCCGCCGACCCCGGCGCCGACCGCCGTGACGGCGACGTTCACGAGGGTCAGCACGAGCACCCAGGTGCCCGGGTCGCCCACGCCCACGCCGTCGGCGAGGTAGTAGTAGAGGTAGACGAGCACGAGCGCGTTCACGAGGTTGAGCAGCAGGCGCAGCGTCCACGCCCAGGCGAAGGCGGCGGTCGGACGGAGGCCGGCGAGCACGGCCCGGAAGCCCGCCGCCTCGGGCGGCGCCTCGGAGCGCGCGACGCCCTCCTCCCGCAGCAGCACGATCGCGACGAGCAGCAGCGGCACGGCCACGGCGAGCGCCACGTAGCCGAGCGCGCCCTCGTCGAGGGCGACCGCGACGGCGGTGCCCGCGACGACGCCCGCGATCTGCGCGACGCCGAAGAGCGATCCGACGAGCCCCCGCCGCTCGGCGGGCACCCGGTCGGCGATCATCGCGATGAGGGCGGCGAAGGGGCCGTTGAGGCCGAGCTGCACGAGCACCCAGCCGAGCACCATGACGGGGACGTCGTGCGCGAGCGCGAGCACGACGAGGCCCGCGGCGCCGACGAGCGCGCCCGCGACGAGCACGGGACGGCGGCGCGGCCCGCGGGTCGACATCCGGTCGGAGAGCAGGCCCCACAGCGGGTTGGCGACGAGCGAGGCGACGGCACCGACGCCCGTCACGGTCGCGAGCAGCGCCTCCTTGCCGCCTCCGCCCGCGAGAGCCTCGGCCTGCGCGGGCAGCAGGATCTGGATGGGGCCGAACCACCCCGCGAAGACGCCGCCGGTGGCGAGCAGCAGGGCGACGAGCCAGCCGCGCGGGATCGTCGCGGCGTCGCGGAGCTCGGGTTCGCTGCGGACGGCCATCGCACCTCATCGTCGTGGTCGATCGTCTTGGACGGTTGTCCAACTTGCACACATCGTGGCGCAGGCGGGCCCGCGGCACAAGCCCCGAAGAGGGGGCGGCGGATGCGGCTCAGCGCGCCGGGGTGCCCTCGTTCACGAGCGCGAAGAGCTCCTCGGTGTCGCATCGGCCGCCGCCTGTACGTCGCCGTCGACGCGCACCATGAGCATCGCCATGCGCTGCGCCGACCACCTGCAGCACGCCGCGCTCCTAGAATTCGACACAGCATCCCCGAACGAGGTGAGCACCATGACCGCCGATCCCGAGCCCTCGCGGCCCGTCGAGCTCTCCCTGCCCCGCCCCGAGGTCGCCGCCGCCGACGCCCAGCGCCTGCTGCGCGAGCACTGGGGCATCGAGGCCGAGCGACTCGACGAGCTCGGCAGCCAGCAGGACCGCAATCTGCGCGTCGACTCGCCCGCGGGGCGCTTCGTGCTCAAGCTCGGCAACCCCGTGATCGGCCGCGCGCCGCTCGAGCGGCAGAACGCGGCGCTCGGGCGGCTCGCGTCGATGGCCGGGCACGGCATCCGGGTGCCGGGCGTCGTCGCGGCGCGCGACGGCCGCGAGATCGTCGAGGCCGAGGTGCGCGGCGCCGTGCTGCCGGTGCGGCTGCTGCACTGGGTCGAGGGGCGCCCGCTCGCCGGGCAGCCGGTCGGCGCCGCCCTCGCGGCCGAGCTCGGGCGCACCGCCGCGCGCGTCGCCGAGACCCTCGCCGGCAGCCCGGTGTCCGACCCCTCCCCCGCGACCCCGTGGGACCTGCGCCTCGCCGAGCGCCTCGTCGACGAGCTCGCCCCGAGCATCCGCGACGACGCCGAGCGGGAGCGGGTGCACGCCGCGACCCGCGCGGCCCTCGACCGGCTCACGCCCGTGGCGCCGCTCCTGCCGCTGCAGCTCATCCACGGCGACGTCACCGACGACAACGTCGTGACCGACCCCGCCGATCCCGGGCGGATCGCCGGCGTCATCGACTTCGGGGACCTCGCCCCCGGATGGCGCGTCGCCGAGCTCGCGGTCGGCGTCGCCTCGCTGCTGCACCACCTCCCCGCGCGCCCGCTCGCGGTGCTGCACCAGATCCGGGCCTTCGACGGGATCGTGCCGCTCGACGACGCCGAGCTGCGGGCCCTGTGGCCGCTCGTGGTGCTGCGCGGCGCGATGCTCGTGGCCGCCGGACGCCACCAGGTGGCGATCGACGGCGACAACGACTACGCGAGCGACCGGCTGGAGCGCGAGTGGCTGGCCTTCGCCACGGCGGCCGAGATCGGCTTCGACGAGGCCGAGCTCGCGATCCGCGGCGCGCTGCGGCCCCCCGCGCCACTGCCGGCGCCCACGCATCCGATCCTCGCGGGCGCGCCCGCGGCGGAGCTCGTCGAGCTGTCGGTGTACGCCCCCGCGATGGACGAGGGCGGCTGGCTCGACCCCGAGACCGAGGGTCGCGCGCTGCACGCGGCCCGCGCCGGGGGGCGGATCGCGGCGACCCGCTACGCCGAGGCGCGGGCGAGCCGGGCCGAGCTGCTCGCCCCCGTGCCGCCGCGAAGCGTCGCCCTCGCGGTCGAGCTGCTGCTGCCCGGCGGCACGGAGCTGCACGCGCCCGTCGCAGGCGAGCTGCGCGAGGAGGGCGAGACGCTCGTGCTGAGCGCCGACGGCGTCGAGCTGCGGATGGGCGGGGTCGATGCCGTGCGCACCGGCACCGTCGCCGCGGGCGAGGTCGCCGCCCGGGCGCGCGACGCCGAGACGCCCGTCGCCGTGACGCTCTGCCGCGTCCCGGGCCTCGTGCCGCCGCCGTTCGTGCGCGCGGGCGACGACGAGAGCTGGGCTGCCGTGTGCCCCGACCCGACGCCGTGGCTCGGGCTCGGCGAGACGCGACGCCCCGATCACGTGCCCGCCGGCACCGACGTCGCGGCGGGCACGCTGCTCGAACGGCGCGAGGCGGTGTTCGCGCGGGTGCACGAGCGCTACTTCACGGCGCCCCCGCGCATCGAGCGCGGGTGGATGCACCACCTGCTCGACGAGCACGGGCGCAGCTACCTCGACATGCTCAACAACGTGGCGGCGGTGGGGCACGCGCATCCGCGGGTCGTCGCGGCCGCGACCGCCCAGTGGCGGCGGCTCAACACCAACTCGCGGTTCCTGTACGGCGAGCTCGTGCGCTACAGCGAGCGGCTCGCGGCCCTCGCCCCCGAGGGGCTCGACACGGTGTTCCTCGTCAACAGCGGCACCGAGGCGGTCGACCTCGCGCTGCGGCTCGTGCAGGCGGCCACCGGCCGTCGCACCGTCGTCGCGCTGCGCGAGGCGTACCACGGCTGGTCGATGGCCTCGGATGCGGTGTCCTCCTCGCTGAACGACAACCCGCACGCGCTCGGCACGCGCCCCGGGTGGGTGCGCCTCGCGGACGCGCCCAACCCCATCCGGGGCCGCCACCGCGGCATGGACTCGGCCCCCGCCTACCTCGCCGACCTCGAGGAGCTGCTCGACACCGCGAACGCCGAGGGCTCACCGCCCGCGGGCTTCATCGGCGAGGCCGTGTTCGGCAACGGCGGCGGGGTGCTGCTGCCCGACGGCTACCTCGCGGGGGCGTACGACGCCATTCGTCGCCGCGGCGGGCTGTGCATCGCCGACGAGATCCAGGTGGGGCTCGGACGGCTCGGCGAGCACTTCTGGGCCTTCGAGCAGCAGGGTGCCGTGCCGGACGTCATCACGGTCGCGAAGTCGGTCGGGGACGGCCAGCCGCTCGGTGCCGTGATCTGCCGCCGCGAGATCGCGGAGGCCTACCGGGCCGAGGGCAGCTTCTTCTCCTCGGCGGGCGGCAGCCCCGTCAGCTGCGCGGTCGGCAACGCGGTGCTCGACGTGCTCGAGGAGGAGGGGCTCGTCGAGCGGGCGCGGGTCGTGGGCGGGCGGCTGCGGGATGAGCTGCGCGCGCTCGGCGGACGGCATCCGTCCGTCGGGGCGGTGCACGGGATGGGGTTCTACCTCGGGGTCGAGCTCGTCGCCGACCGGGAGACGATGCAGCCGGACGGCGAGCTCGCGGCATCCGTGTGCGAGGAGCTGCTCGAGGCGGGCGTCATCGTGCTGCCGACCGGCGACGGCAAGAACGTGCTCAAGATCAAGCCGCCCATGACGATCGGCGACGCCGAGGTCGACTACTTCGTGGCCCGGCTCGACCGCGCTCTCACCCGGGTGGGCGAGCGGCGGGCCGGCTGAGGCGGGACGACCGGATGGATGCGGCCGGTGCCGGTAGGGTCGCGGAGTGAGATTCGCCGCACTCCGCGCCCCCTGGTACAAGGGCTACTTCGCGGGCGGATCGCTCATGATGGGCGCCGACCATGTCGAGCACGCCATCACCTACTTCGTGATGTGGCAGCTGTTCGAGTCGCCCGTGCTGGCCGGGTTCGCGGTCGTGAGCCACTGGCTGCCGCAGCTGCTGTTCGCGATCCCGTGCGGCGCTCTCGCCGACCGCTTCGACTGCCGCCGGCTCATCCAGCTCGGCGCGGCCTGCTTCATGCTCGCCTCGATCGGCTGGGCCGTGCTCATCGCGACCGGCACCCTGCAGCCCTGGCACTGCGTCGTGCTGCTGATCCTGCACGGACTGGCCGGCACCTTCTGGGGGCCCGCCGATCAGCTCATGCTCTACGACATCGTCGGCCCGAAGGACCTGCCGTCCGGCGTGCGGCTCATGGCCACCGGCCTCCAGCTCGGGATGCTGGCGGGGCCGGCGATCGGCGCGGCCCTGCTCTTCACCGTGGGACCGGCGTGGGGCATGGCGATCAACGTGCTGCTCTATGTGCCCTTCGTCGTCTATCTGATGTTCGTGCCGTACAACGGGCACAGCCGGGCCGGCGAGCATCGCACGCCGCTGCGCGTGCGCGACGTGCTCGGGGTGCTGCGCGAGGTGCCGCGCTTCCCCGCCGTGCTCGCCGTCACCCTGCTGCAGGTGTTCGTCGGCCTCTTCATCGGCGCGGCCCTGCTGCCGCTGCTCCCCGAGTTCGGCGCCATCCTCGGCCTCGACGAGTCGGGCGTGGCCTACGGGATGCTGCTCGTCGCGATGGCGACCGGCGCCGTCATCGGGGGCGTCGGGCTCGAGGCGATCGGACGGGTGCGCGTGACCCCGAGGCTCGCGATCGGCGCGACGATCGTGTTCGCGGCATCCGTGCTGGTGTTCTCGGTGTCGCGCAGCTTCGCGCTCAGCCTCGTCGTGCTCGTGGCCGCGGGCATGGCGAACCTCGTGTCGTCGTCGACCTCGCAGGCCGTGGTGCAGCTCGAGGCTCCCGCCGACCGGCGCGGTCGCTTCCTCGGCGCCTACGCGATGGCCGCCAACGGGTCGCGCGTCGGCTCGGGGGTCATCATCGGGGCGGTCGCGTCGGCGGTGGGAGGGTCGCTCGGCGTCACCGTCGCGGTCGGCGTCGACGCCGCGCTGCTGCTCGTCACGGCGGTCGCCCTGCTCATCGTGGCGACGCTCTGGCGTCGGCGGATGCGGCCAGCGCCCGCCGAGGTGATCCCGCCGAGCGAGCAGGACGCGATCCGCGAGAGCTGAGCTCGGCGACTCTTCCCCTCCACAACGCGCGTTCTGACCTCTTATCCACCTATCGTGCCCGACCCCCTGACAGGGTCCTCGCCTCGGGCTAGCCTGGCGACACGGCCCGCATGGCGACGCGAACGGAGGTGGGCGCATGGATCTCGTGAGCCTCATCACCACGGTCGTCGGCTTCGTGACCATCGGCGGCATCACCCTCGGCTCCGTCCACCGGCTCGAACGGCGCATGGACCGTCGCTTCGACGACGTCGATCGGCGGTTCGATCAGGTGGATCGACGAGCCGTCCAGCTCGAAGAGCGGCTGTGCGAGCGGATGGATCGTGGCGACGCACAGCTCGCCGCGCAGATCCAGGGGCTCGACGAGAAGCTGACCGCGCGGATCGACAGCCTCGAGGCGAACCTGAACGATCGCATCGACCGCGTCGAGGCGAACCTCAGCGCCCGGATCGACCGCGTCGAGACGCGCATCGGCGACCTCGACAAGCGCCTCACGACGCAGCTGCGCGACACCGACAACCGCATCAGCGCGCAGCTCACGGCGCTCATCCCGCGCCCCGCGCGAGCCCGCACCGCCGAGTGAACGGAGCCCCTACAGCTTCTCGATCGGCGCGATCTTGATGAGCAGGCGCTTGCGGCCCGCGGTGTCGAACTGCACCTCGGCGACGGCCTTCGGGGGCTGACCGGTCACCCCGACCACGCGCCCCTCGCCGAAGTCCGTGTGCCGGATGCGGTCCCCCGCCGCGAGCGTCAGGTCGCCGTTGTCGCGCACCGCGCCCGTGACGGCCGAGGTCCACTCGCGCTTCTCGCGGTTCGGGGCGGGAGGCAGCGAGTCACGGTAGCTGAAGCTCTGCTTCGGCCGTCCCGCGTTGAGCGCCCGCGAACGCGTGCCGCCGCGCGAGTTCGCCATGCCCGGCGACTGCCGCCACTCGACGAGCTGAGGCGGCACGTCCTGCAGGAAGCGGCTCGGCATCGCGACCGCGGTGTCGCCGAACTGGGCGCGCGTCATCGCGAGCGAGAGGTAGAGCCGCTTCTTGGCCCGCGTGATGCCCACGTAGAACAGCCGGCGCTCCTCGGCGATGCCGCCCGGCTCACCCGCTGCGATGCGGTGCGGCAGCAGGTCCTCCTCGATGCCGGTGAGGAACACCGTGTCGTACTCGAGGCCCTTCGCGGTGTGCAGCGTCATGAGCGTGACGGTGCCGGACGCGTCGTCGATCTCGTCGGCCGCCGCCACGAGCGCGACCTCGGTGAGGAAGTCGATCAGTCGCCCGTCGGCGTTGCGCTTGGTGAACTCCTTGGTGAAGGAGAGCAGCTCCTCGACGTTCTCGGCCCGCACCTCGTCCTGCGCGTCGCGCGTCGCGCGCAGCGCGTCCACGTAGCCGGTACGCACGAGCAGCTCGGTGAGCACGTCGGCCGGCGGCGAGCTCGGCACCATGGCCTCGACGTCGTCGAGGATCTGCCCGAGATCCATGATCGCCTGGGTGACCTTGGGCCCGAGCCCCAGCTGATCGGCCTCGCGCAGGGTCTCGCGCAGCGGCACCCCGAGCCGGTCGGCGTGCGCCTGCAGCGCCGCCTCGGTGGCCGGGCCGATGCCGCGCTTGGGCGTGTTCATGATGCGGCGCAGCGCCAGGTCGTCGGCGGGGTTCGCGACCTGCACGAGGTAGGCCATCGCGTCCTTGATCTCGGCGCGCTCGTAGAACTTGGTGCCGCCCGCGATGCGGTACGGGATCGCGGCGCGGATGAGGATGTCCTCCAGCGCGCGCGTCTGCGAGTTGACGCGGAAGAACACCGCCATGTCCTTGTACGCGGCCCCCGCCTCGTGCAGCGCCTGGATCTCGTCGGCCACGAACTGCGCCTCGTCGTAGGCGGTGTAGCCCGTGAAGCCGGTGATCTTCTCGCCGGCACCCGCCGTCGTGAAGAGGTTCTTCACCTGGCGGTCGAAGTTGCCCGCGATGACCGCGTTCGCCGCGTCGAGGATGTTCTGCGTGGAGCGGTAGTTCTGCTCGAGCAGGATCACGTGCGCCTCGGGGAAGTCGCGCTCGAACTCCACGATGTTGCGGATGTCGGCCCCGCGGAACGCGTAGATCGACTGATCGGAGTCGCCCACCACGGTGAGCGAGGCGCCCGGGATGCCGCCCAGCGCATCCAGCCGCATCCGGGTGTCGGCGGGAACGTGCTGCGGCTCGACGGGTCGCGTCAGCTCGCGGATGAGCGCATACTGGGCGTGGTTGGTGTCCTGGTACTCGTCGACGAGCACGTGGCGGAAGCGGCGCTGGTAGAGCGCGGCCACCTCGGGGAACGCCCGGAACAGATGCACCGTCTCGGCGATGAGGTCGTCGAAGTCGAGCGCGTTGGCGCGGCGCAGCCCCTCGGTGTAGCGCCGGAACACCTCGAGGAAGGCGACGTCGGCGGGGTCGGACTCGTTCACCTGGCGCGCGAAGGAGTCGACGTCGCCGAGCTCGTTCTTGAGCTTCGAGATGCGTGCCGCGGTGCTCGGAACGGTGAGTCCGAGGGTGTCGACCTCGAGCTCCTTGATGATGCGCTTGAGGAGGGCGCGCGAGTCGGCGGAGTCGTAGATCGTGAAGGCCGTCTTGAGGCCCATCGCCTCGGCCTGACGTCGCAGGATGCGCACGCATGCCGAGTGGAAGGTGGAGATCCACATGCCCGAGGCATCGCCGCCGACGAGCTGCCCGACGCGCTCGCGCATCTCGGCGGCCGCCTTGTTGGTGAAGGTGATCGCGAGGATCTGGCTCGGCCAGGCCTCGCGCGTCTGCAGCAGGCTCGCGATGCGCCGGGTGAGCACGCTCGTCTTGCCGGAGCCCGCACCGGCGACGATGAGCAGCGCCTTGCCGCGGTAGAGCACCGCCTCGCGCTGCTGGGGGTTGAGGCCCTCGAGGAGGGCCTCGTCGACCGCCGGCGCGCCCGCGGAGGGCAGGCCGGCGTCACCCGGATCGGTGTCGAATCCGTCGAGCAGGAAGGTCATGGCCGCCCCAGTCTAGGTCGCACCACCCACGCCGGGCTCCGCGTCTCAGGCGACGCCCTCCTGGAACCCGATGACGACGGTGCCGGTGTCGCCGTCGGTCTGGATGGCGAACTCGAGGTCGCCGGCGTGGGCGTTGAGGATCGGCCATCCGCCGATCCCCGCGCTGCGCTCGGTCGCATAGCCGCCGAGCAGCGGCTCCCAGGCGTCGAGCACGGCGTCGGGCTCGAGACCCGTCGCATACTGCAGCACCGCGGTGGCGTCGCTCGACTGGAGCACGCCGCACAGCACGACGCCCTCGGGCGCCGCCCAGTCATCCGGCACCGTCGCGGCATCTGCGAGATCGGTGCCGAAGGGGTTGTCGGGGAACGCGGCGTCGCAGGCGCTCGCGTGAGCGGGGCCGTCGGGCAGCGGCCCGCCGTCGCTCGCCGGGCCGCTCACGGCCGGCCCGTTCGGGGTGCACGCGGCGAGCGCCAGCGCGAGCGTGCCGCCCAGGAGGGCGAGCTGGAGTGCCCGGGTGGGGCGTACGGAGGTGTTCATGGGTGTCCTCATGGTCGGTCGTCGGGTCACTCGGCGTAGTCGCCGTCGAGGGCCCAGTCGATGTGGAAGCGGTTCTTGCCCCCGGACTCGATGTAGTACGAGGCGTCGCCGAGCACGCCCGTGAGCACCTCGCCGTCGGCGGTCGGGGCACGGCCGTGCTCCCCCGCCGTGAAGGCGTGCTCGTAGTACCACATGACCTTGTCGAAGGAGGTGTAGTCGGTCATCGCGTAGTAGCCGCGCGCCTCGACGGGCGAGATGCGCTCGATCCGGCACAGCACCGCGAACTCGGGCGGGGCGGGCCAGCCGAGCGGCCGAACGCCGATCTCGCCCTCGTGCACGAGCGCGGCATCCGCGGGGTAGAGCGCGAGGCAGCGCGGGTCGATCTGCTCGCCGGGCGCGGTCTGCGCCGTGTCGGGCGTCGGGCTGGGGGTGGTCGGGGGCCCGGGCACCCGCCGGTCGTCGTCGCAGCCCGCGAGGGCGGATGCCGCGACGACGACGAGCGAGGCCAGGGCGAGGCGCCGGAGCGTCACGCGACGTCCGGGGCCGGCACCGCCGCCATCCGCGGCTCGCGGCTCGCGGTGACGAGCGGCCGCAGGGTCGCGCGGCTGCGCCCGATCGAGAGCCACAGTCCGACGATCGCGAGCATGAGACCGGACGCGGGGCCGGCGAGCCCCGGAACGCCCATGAGCACGTATCCCGCGACGACCGCGAGCACGTAGACGATCAGCACGGTGCCGAGCACGCGCGAGACGAGGCGCTCGGCCCACGCGGTCCAGGCCATCGCCGCGAAGGCCACGAGCACGCCGAGCCACGGGATGTAGGGGCCGAAGTCGGTGAGCATGAAGTAGACGAAGAGCCCCTGGTCGCCGTAGAGGCCCGCCTCGGGGCCGTCGTAGCCGTAGTTGGCGAGGGCGCCCTTCCAGCCGTAGCCGAGTGCGAGCCCGGCGGCGCTCACGAGCACGCCGTAGCTCACGACGGAGGCGGCGATGGAGCGCGGATGCTGGCGTGCCACCCGCGCGGTCCATGCCGCCGCGAAGACGAGGAGGAACGCGACGGCCGCGAAGCCGAGGAGGAACCCGACGTAGTTGGAGGTGCGGGTCAGCTCGTGCATGACGTCGGGCGTGACGAGGAAGTCCTCGCCGCGATCGGCGGCCGCGAGCTCGCTCGCGGGGCGGGTGTCGGACAGCACGGTGGCGGCGAAGCCGGAGAGGCCGGCGGCGACGCCCCAGAGGGGCCAGAGGCGGTCGCGTGCGGTTGCTGCGGTCATGGTGGTCGCTCCTTGGAGGTGGGAGGTGGTGGGCGGACGCCCGGAGGTGGAGGTGGAGGAGGTGAGGCGGAGGGCGGGCGGACGCCGCGCGGACAGGAGGTCGCACGGCGCCCGCCGCCGGTCAGAAGCCCGCGATGAAGCTGCTGACGATCCGGTCGACGGCCGCGAGGTCGTCGTCGGTCAGGGCCTGGATGAGCACGTAGACGAGGTAGCCCCCGTCGTCGGCGAGCGCCGCGATGGCCACGTAGTCGGCCTTCGTCGAGCCGCATCCGGTGAAGTACTCGTACTTGCCCGTGTGGTAGCCGTCGGCGTAGCTCTGCACGCCCTGCGACTGGCATCCGTCGGCGCGCACGTTCTGCGAGGTCGTCGCGAGCAGGTTGTCGACGTTGCTCGGGTCGACGCCGGTCGGCGTCGCCATGACGCTCACCCCGGGCACGCTCCAGCCGCTCTGCAGCTTCGAGACGCTCGTGCTGGCGGTCACCGAGTACCACTGGTTGCCCGCGTTGTCGGTGAACCCGGAGCCGTCGACGTCCTTCCACTCGACCGGCACCGAGACCTGCACGTGACGCGAGTCGTCGGCGATGTCGACGAAGTCGCCCGAGGGCTTGCCGCTGCCGCCGCCGATCACCTCGACGGCGGTCATGACGCGGTCGGAGTTGACCTGACCGCGGTAGTACGCGTCGTCGGACGGACGGTACAGCTCGACGTCGAGGGTCGCCTCGGTGCCGTGGGTGCGCAGCACGTCGCAGTACTCGCGCATCGTGCCGTCGGTGCCGACGCTCACGCCCGAGAGACGGGTGATGAGGTCGCCCGGCTCGATGCCGGCCTTGTCGGCGGCCGAGCCGGCTGCGACGGAGGCGACCCAGATGCCGAGCCCGCCATCCTCGCCCATGATCCCCTGGCCGTTGATGCCGAGGCTCAGCACGTTCTCGCCCGCGGCGAGCTGCTCGATGACGGCCTGCACCTCGTCGCGGTGGATCGCGAAGTTGTAGTCGTAGGTGTCCTCGCCGGCGTAGTTGACGCCCACGACGCGCCCCTGCGGGTCGACGAGGGGGCCGCCCGAGTTGCCGGGACGGATGCGCGCGTCGTGCTCGATGATCGAGTCGATCGACGCCCACGCGGTGTCGCCCTCGATGTCGGCCTTGGAGACGATGCCGCGGGTCATGGTGAAGGTCGGGTCGCCGAGCGGGAAGCCGGCCGCGTAGACGTCGGATCCCGTCGTGATGTCGCCCTTGTGCCACTCGAGGTAGGGGTACTTCTTCTTCTTGCTCTTCTCGAGCTGCACCACGGCGATGTCGAGGCATTCGGAGGCGCCCAGCACGCGTGCGTCGAGCTTGTGGCTCTGGTCGCCGCCCCGCCAGACGTTGATGGTGCCCGCGCCGACGACCACGTGGTTGTTGGTGACGGCGAGGCCGTCCGCGGAGATGATGAAGCCGGATCCGCGGCCGGCGCCCTCGTAGCCGCCGTACTGGGGGTCGACGAAGGTGCCGCGGGCCTCCAGCTGGATGACGGCCTGCTGCACCTGGTCGAAGCCGACGGCCGTGCCGGGCTCGGCGTCGGGGGTGGGCAGCAGGTTGCAGCCCGCGAGCGCGAGCACGGCGCCCGTCGCGGTGAGGGCGGCGGTGAGGCCGCGCGTGGTGGTTCGGGACATGGGGTCCTTCTCTCTGTGTGTCGGATTGGTGTTTCCGGGGGATCGGGGTGGTGGTGCCTGGTGGTGCTGGATGGTGCGGTGGTGCTGGATGGTGCTGTGGCGGCCGCGGGTGCGTCCGGGCGGCGAACCCCCGAAGCTGCCGCCCGGACGCGCGGCGGCCGCAACCCGACTAGCGGCCGCCGAGTCTCCGCGAGACGAGGAGGGTGACTCCTGCCGCGAGGAGAGCTGCGACGAGGAGCACGCCCGCGAGGACGGTCTCGGCGCCGGTCTGTGCCAATCGGGGGTCTCGGGACGCCGCGGGCGAGGAGCCCGGTGCGGCGTCGACGGTGTAGCGCACGACCCGCTCGGTGCGGTTGCCCGCCTCGTCGGTCGCGACGATGCGCAGCTCGTGTGCGCCGGGCGCGCCGGTCGGCAGATACTCGCCGGCCGGCGTCGTGGCATCGCAGGAGGCGAGGCCGGAGCCGCGATCGCTGCAGGTGAAGTCGACCGTGACCCGCTCGTGCTGGGCGTAGTGCCCGTTCGGCAGGATCGAGGCCGGCTCCTCGGGCGAGGTCAGCTCGATGCGCGGGGCGTCCACGTCGACGCGCACCTGGTGGCGCTGCGTCGTGCTGCGGTTGCCCGCGGCATCCTCTGCCCACACCTCGACGGTGTACGAGCCGGTGTCCGCGAGCTCGAGCTCGGCGTCCGGCTCGGTGCTCGAGCCGACCACGACGCCCGACCCGGTGCCGTACTCCCAGTGGATGAGCGCGATGCCGCTCTCCTCGTCGCTCGCGGAGAAGCGCAGCGTCACGGCGCGGGTGTGCCATCCGGTCGCCGGGGGCGCAGGGAGGTCCACGTCGAGCTGCGGGGCGACCGTGTCGACGGCGAGCACCGTGTAGCTGCGCGAGAGGCGGGTGAGGTTGCCGGCGCGGTCGGTGGCGACCACCTCGTAGCTGTAGCTGCCGGGCGTCGTCGTGTCGAGCGCCTCGCCGCTCGCGGCGGGACCGTCGCAGCTCAGCACGCCCGAGAGGGCGTCGTCGCAGCTGTAGTCGACGATCACCTCGGCGCCCTCCTCGATCTGCTGGTCCTCGGTGAGGCCGCCGATGACGACGACGGGATCGGTGAGGTCGATCCGGATGGTGCGCGTGCTCTCCGTGGAGGCGTTCTGCTGGTAGTCGACGGCGGAGGACCGCAGGCTGTGGACGCCCTCGGTGGTGAAGTCGACGGTGGCGGTGTCGCCGCGCACCTCCGTGTAGGGGTCGGTGCCGACTGCCCAGCGCAGCATCCACACGCCCGTGCCGGTGTCGCTCGCGGCGAGCGTCGCGCGGACCGCCCGGCGGAACCAGCCGTGGGCGTTGGATGCGGCGGGCTCGGTCGTGTAGGCGACGACCGGCGGGGTGGTGTCGGGCGCGAACACGCCGATCGTTCCCGCCCAGACGTGGTCGGTCCCGTCGACGCGGACGCGGACCTCGACGACGTAGTCGCCCGGCGCGAGGTCGTCGAATCGACCGTAGTAGGCGGTCGAGCCCGTGGTCTGCGGCCTCAGCGCGATCGAGCGGGCGACGCCGTCGGTGCCGATGACGGTCAGCTGGCCGGTCAGGTCGGTGCGGCTGGCACCGTTGACGAACGGGTTGGCGACGACAGACAGATAGCTCTGCTTGAGGCTCGTGCTGACGCGCGGCTGCACCGCGGGGCCCCAGGCTCCGACCGTGAGCGGCACGAGCTGGGCCGTGTCGGCGAGGTTCGCGACCGTGACGGTGAGGGTGCCGGTGAGCGGGGAGCCCGCGACCTGCGTGTGGCGGATGACGCCCGCGTCGGGGCGGCTCGTGATCGAGGAGCCGGCCGGGAGCGCCATGGAGAGCTCGATCTGCTGCCCGAGCGCGAACGCCTGGAAGGTGGTGGCGTCGGCGACGGCGAACTGGAGCGTGCGGCTCTCGTTCGCGGCGAGCGTGAGGGTCTGCGCGGCGAGCGGTCCCGGGGCGAGCGCGGTGGTCGTCGCGGGCGCCTCCGGTGCGGGGGCCGCCTCGACGGGAGCGGCGGCGGCCGGCTCCGTCGACGCGGCATCGCCGGGGTCGAGCGGCTCGGTCGCGGACGCGGACGCCGGGGGCTCCGCCGTGTCGGAGGCGGGGTCGGCGGCGGCCGCCGGGTCGAGGACCGTGGTGGTCTGGCCCTCGACCGGCAGCTCGTCGGCGACCGCGAGAGCGGCGGGCGTCAGCAGCCCGGCCGCGAGCAGCACGGTGGTGGCACCGGCGGCGAGCCGGCGCGCGGGGGTGGTGGTCATGGTGGAGGTTTCCTTTCGGGCGCGGCGTGAGAACCGCCATCCGACGTTCGCGGGCCCGGCGTCCCGCCGCCCAGGGTCGGGTGCCCTCGATCGGGTCAGCCCCGTGCCCGGGACGCCCGGGACGCGTGTCCCGGGACACGGGGTGGTGGTAGTGGTGGGGCGGCCCGTGCGTGCCGGGCCGCCCCGTGCGGGAGCGGCGTCCTCCTACCGCTCGCGCACCCGCCGGCGCGCGGTGAGCGCCGCGCCGGCGGCCAGCAGGAGGCCGGCGATCACGACCGCGGGCCCGGCCGCATCCGCACCCGTGGAGGCGAGCCGCGGCGCACCCGAGCCGCCTGCACCGCCGGAGGCCGGGGCTGCGTCGACGGTGTAGCGCACGACCCGCTCGGTGCGGTGGCCCGCGACGTCGGTGGCGACGATCCGCAGCTCGTGCACGCCGGGGGTTCCGGTGGGCAGCAGCTCGCCGTCGGGCGTGGTGGCGTCGCAGCTCTCGATGCCCGAGGCGTCGTCGTCGCAGCTGAAGTCGACCACGATGCGCTCGTTCTGCGCGACGTGGCCGTTCGGCAGGATCGACAGCTCGTCCTCGTCGGGCGACATCAGGTCGATCCACGGCGCGGTGGCGTCGACGTAGAGCTGCAGGTCACGGCCCTCGCTGCGGTTGCCGGCGGTGTCCTCCGCCCAGTAGCTCAGCGTGTAGAGCTGGCTGCGGTCGAAGGTGATCTCAGCGGTGTCCGCCTCGACGTCGCGCCGCACGGTGCCCTGCATCGTGTCGTACTCGTAGTGGATACGACGGATGCCGTTCTCGTCGCTCGCGGTGAGGCGCACCGTCACGGTGTCGAGGTACCAGCCGCTCGCCGGCACGGGGGGCACGTCGACCACGATCTCGGGGTCGGTCGTGTCGGGCTCGCGCACCGTGTAGCCGCGCTCGACGACCGTCTCGTTGCCGGCCTTGTCGGTCGCGGTCACCCGGATGCTGTGGGCCCCCGGCGTCGTCGTGTCGAGGAAGTCGCCGGATGCGATGTCGCCGACGCAGCTCTGGACGCCGGAGAGGGCGTCGTCGCACAGGTACTCGATCGCGACGCGCTCGTCCTGGTCGAACGTGTCACCGTCGGCGATGCCGTTCAGCACGAGGGTCGGCTTCGAGTGGTCGATATTGATCTGACGGGTGACCAGGCCGGTCTTGTTGCCCTGCCAGTCCTCGGCCTCGTAGCGCACCTGGTGCGCGCCCTCCTCGATGATCCGGGTGGTGACGCGCGTCAGGTTCACCTCGGCCAGCTGGGAGCTGTCGACCGCCCAGCGCAGGAAGTGCACGCCGGAGCCCGCATCGGTCGCGGTGATCTGCAGGTCGACCGCGCCCGGGAACCAGCCGCCCGCGGCGGGCTGCTGCGTCGTGGTGAGCGTGACGGTCGGCGGGGTCGTCTCGGCGGCCGCCACGCGGGAGACGCGCGCGGAGTAGCGGTGCACGCCGAGCACGATCATGTCGAGCTCCACGGCGTAGGTGCCGGGAGCGAGGTCGCTGAACTCGGCGACGTACGAGGGGCCGCCGATCGGAAGGGTGTGCACGACGCCGTCCGTGCCGATGGCGCTCACGGTGCCCGTGCCGGTCTGCGGCACGCCGCCGCGCGAGGGGTAGGTGGCCACCCGGAGGGTGGGTATCCCCTCGCTCATGGAGGCGCTCGCGCGGATGTCGCGCGTCTCCCAGCCGAAGGCGTAGGGGATCGACCGGGTCGTCGTCCCGGTGTTGCGGATGGCGATGTCGACGAGTCCGTCGGGCACGCTCGTGACGAGGTAGATGTCGGCCGAGCCGGTCACGCCCGTGGCGGTGCCGGTCGCGCCCGCCTCATCGGTCACCGTGAGCACCAGGTCGGTTCCGACGGCCACGGCGCGCAGGCTCGTGGCGTCGTCGACCGCGATCTGCGCGGTCCAGGTCTGACCCGGTCCGATGCTCGCGGCGGTGCCGGCGAGCGAGGCGGTCGGGGCGAGGGCGACGGATGCGGGGGCGGCGCTCTGGGGGGTGGCGGGTGCCTCGCGGGGCTCCGCCGGCTCCGGTAGCTGCTCGGGGTCGGCCCCCGCGACCGGCTCGGCGCTCGCGTCAGCGGAGGGCTCCGGCGCGGCGGGGGTGTCATCCGTCGGGGCCTCCACGGATGCCGTGACCGCATCCGGGAGCTCTTCGGCGACGACGACCGCGGCCGGGATCAGGAACGCCCCCGCGAGGATCGCGGCGGCGGTCGCTCCGGCGGCGAGCCGGCGCGTGGGGGTGAACAGCATGTCGGGGGTCCTCTCGGTCTCGGCGCGGGGTGCGCCGACATCCGAGACTTCCTGTCCCGGTGTCCCGGTCCCCAGGGACAGATGCCCTCAATTCGATACCCAATTCAGGTATCGAACATCTTTCTAGGCGGTCGAATCCATCCCGACCCCCGCCTCGCGGGCCATCACGATGAGGGCCGAGCGATCGGCGGCCCCGAGCTTCGTCGCGATGCCGTAGACGTAGTTGCGCACCGTCTTGTTGGTGAGCACGAGGGTGCGCGCGATCGACTGGTTGTCCTGCCCGCGCGCCACGAGGTCGAGCACCTCGCGCTCGCGCTCGGTCAGCTCCGGGAAGGGGTTGCCGCCCGTGCGCTTCGCCTCCGTGAGGTACGACACCGCGCGGCGCGCGACATCCGCCCCGAGCAGCATGTCGCCGCCCGCTACCGCGTGGATCGCGCGCTGCACCTCCTCGGGCGCCGCGGTCTTGAGCAGGTAGCCGCGGGCGCCCGAGCGCACCGCCGCGAAGAGGGACTCGTCGTCGCCGAGCATCGTGAGCACCAGCACGCCGATCTCCGGGCGCTCACGCGTGATGCGCCGGGTCGCGTCGATGCCCGAGGTGCCCGCCGCGAGGTCGAGGTCCATGAGGACCACCGCGGGCGAGGCGGCGAGCACGACCTCGACGGCCTCGTCGGCGGTCTCCGCCGAGCCCACCACCTCGACCCGCTCGAGCGTCTCGAGCAGCGAGATGATCCCGATGCGGAACAGTGGATGGTCGTCGACGACGACGACGCGGATGGGCGAGGGATCTGCACTCATGCGGTGGTCTCCAGGGAGCTCGAGGACGAGGGACGGGTCGGATGCCCGGGGTCGGGGGGAAGGGGGATGCGGAAGACGATCTCGGTGCCCGCGGCACCGGAGCTCAGCTCGAGCTCGGCGCCCGCCTCCGCGGCGTGCTCGCGCATCGTCGCCAGGCCCACGCCGCCGGCGATGCGGGCCGGGTCGAAGCCGTGGCCGTCGTCGCGCACCACGAGCGTGACGCCGCCCGGCGGATCCTCCGTGAGCCCGATCGACACGACCCCCGCCTGCGCGTGCCGCACGGCGTTGTGCACGGCCTCGGCCGCCACGAGGTAGAGCGGGCGGATGGCGCGCTGCGGCACCCGCCAGGCCGCCGGAGCGTCGACGCGCACCTCGACGCCCGATCCCGCGAAGTCCGCCGCGAGCTCCGAGAGCTCCACCGACAGCTCGAACACCGTGCGGTCGGCGCGCACGCTGCGCGCGACGCGGCGCACCTCGCCGAGCTGCTCGCGCAGGTCGCCCGCGAGCCGGGACGCGAGCGCGCCCGCGGCGTCCGGATCGGTGGTCCGGAGGTTGTCGACCGCGGCGAGGCCGAAGCCCACGCCCGCGAGCGAGGGGCCGATGCCGTCGTGCAGCTCGCGCCGCAGCGCCCGACGCTCGTCCTGGCGGGCGGCGACGAGGGCGTCCCGTGCCGCGCCCAGCCGGGCGCTCGCGAGCGCGAGCCGCAGAGCCGTCGCGACGACGCCCGCGAGTCCCTCGAGGCGGCGCAGGGTGCTGCCCGAGAGGCGCTCGCCATCGCGGGGGTGCACGCGGATCTCGCCGAGCCGCACGCCCGCCGCACGCAGCTCCACCGGGACCGGCGCATCCGACGGCGTGCCGACGAGGATCGCGGGCGACGAGGGGTCGTCGGGCGCGATCTCGAGCGCCGCCACGCCGAGCGCGCTGCGCAGGGCCGCCGCGAGGCCCGTGAGCCCCTCGACGCCCGAGTCGAACTCTCCGACCCGCTCGCCGAGGCGGCCGAGCAGCCGGGTGGGGTCGCCGTCGGGACCGTAGATGAGGCGGTCGATGCCGCGTCCGATCCCCCGCCGCGCCCACTGCAGCGCGATCGCCACGAGCGCGGCGGCCACGATTCCCACCGCGACGGGATCGAGCGGGGTGAGGGTCGCGAGCAGCTCGCCGACCGCGAGGTACGCGGTGATCGCCACGACGGTGAGGATCGTCCACAGCAGCACGCGCGAGACGGCGATGTCGATGCCGCGCAACCGCGTGCCGAGCACGAGCACGAGCACCGCCGAGGGGTAGAAGATCTGGCCGATGACGGGCGCGATCATGCCGAAGTCCCAGACGACCGCCGGCACGCCGGCCTCGGCCGGGAGCACGAGGGAGGCGTACGAGGCCGTGAGGAAGGCGTGCCCCACCGCGAGCCAGCCGACCCGCGCGCGGCGGCCGCTCGACGCGCGCCGCCACTCCACGACCACCCACACGGCGACCGCCGCCGACACGAGCACCGCGGCGGTCACCGCGACCCCGTAGACGTAGGGCAGCGCCGCCTGGAGCGCCCCGTCGCGGATCGCGAAGGGGTTGAGCGGACCGCCCGTCACGGGGTCGACGGATGCCTGATGCACGAAGGCCGCGAGCGTCGCCACCGCGGCGAGCACGCTGCCCGTCGCGACCACGGCGATGCCGCGCGCGCCGAGCCGGCGGCGCAGCACGAGCACCGGCACGAAGACGGTGGCCACGGTGCCCGGGATGTAGCCCCAGCCGGCCGCGTGGGCCAGCAGGTCCCAGCCGGGGAGGCCGGGGATGCGGGCACCCAGCAGGCCCCACTGCACGCCGAAGGCGGCGATCCCGGACCCCACGGCGTGCACCGCGAAGATGACCGCCACGGGGTTGGGGCGCCGCGCGATGAGCACCGCGCTGAGGGCGCCGTAGATGAGGGCGACCACGACGCCGATGTCGTCGAAGCGCGACTGCACGAGCGGCGGGCACGCCGAGAGGAACACCCCGGGCAGCGGCAGCTCGGGCAGCTCGAACACCCACGAGATCACGACGGAGGAGAGTGCGAGGCTCCACGCCGAGACCAGCACGGCGAGGGCCGCGACCCGGCGCGCCCTCATCGCGGCACCTCCACGACGAGCCGGCGGCCCGCATCCGCGGCCGAGTCGAGCAGCGTGCCGCCGAGCTCGTCGGCGCGGTCGTGCACCGAGGCGAGGATCGCGGCCTCGTCGGCGTCGCGGCCGCGGCCGTCGACGTCGAGCGAGATCCGCACCTCGCGGGGGGCGACCTCGATCGCGATGCGGGCGGTGCGCGCATCCGGTGCCCGTCGCGCCAGCAGCACGAGCTCGGCGACGAGGTGGTGGACGGCCGCCTCGCGACCCTCGGGGATCGCGTCGCCGAGACGACCCTCGACCGCGATGTCGAGCCGCGCGCTCGAGAAGCGGGCGGCGAGCTCGCGCAGCGCCGTGTCGACATCGCCCGTGTCGAGGGCGCCGGGCAGCAGGGTGCGCGCGAGGTCGCGCACCTCGCTCGTGCGCTCGGCGAGCTCCTCGCGGATGCCGGCGAGCTCGGCCCCCGCGGCGGGCGACCCGGCCACCACGAGCTGCGGCACGCGGTCGAGCCGCTCGGCGTTGCGCGCGAGCGCGGGCCCGAGCCCCTCGTCGAGCTCGCGGGCCACCATCCGGCGCTCCTCCGCGCCGACCTCCCGGGCGCGCTCGCCCGCGTCGAGGATGTCGCGGTTGATCTCGGCGAGGCGCACGGTGATGGCGAGCACGCCCGAGACGTGGTCGAGCACGCGCACGACGCGTCGGTCGACGTGCTGGCGCCCGGGTGCGGCGGCCTCGATCCAGCCGACCTCGCCCGTCGAGCCGCGCAGCGGGATGCGCGCGACCGGTCCCCCGGCGCCGCCGCTCACGGCGCGCACGCCGCCCGGCTCGGCCGAGTGCAGCTCGAGCCGCGCGAGGCGCAGCGCCGAGCGCAGCTCCCCCGCGAGAGCCCGCAGGTCGTCGCCGTCGACATCGTCGGGAACCCGGTCGCCGAGGGTGCGCACGAGCTGCGCGGGATCGGCGGCGTCGCCGTACACGAGCTCGTCGACCCGCCCCTGGATCCAGATCCGCAGCGGCTCGAGCCCGAGGGCGAGCGCCGCGACCCCGATCACGCCCGCGATGAGCGGCGGCACGGGGAAGGCGAGGGCGAGCGTCGTCGCGATCGCCGAGTAGGAGACGACGAGCACCCCGACGAGCAGCACGTTGACGACCGCGCGGTTCACCGCGACCTCGATGCCCCCCACCCGGCGCCCGAGCGAGAAGACCACGACCACGGCGGGCATGAACAGCAGCGCCACGAGCGGCGTGAGCGGCGCGACCTGGGTGAGCCAGTCCGCGAGCTGGGGCCAGATCGGAAGGAACATCGGCGAGGCGAACAGCACGATGAGCGCCTGGCCGAGCACGATCCAGCCCTGACCGGCACGATCGCCCTCCGGGCCCCACCAGCGCCGCCAGACGGCGACCCCGAGGCTCGCGATCGCGATCGCGACGGAGGCGGTGAAGGCGACCGTGATCGTCGAGCGCAGCACCTCCTGCCAGGCCGGATCGTCGATCGCGAGCGGGTTGGCCGGCTGCCCGGCGCGCTGCCGCAACGGCGCGAGCGCGACGGGGATCACCGCGACGACGAGGCCCGTGCCCAGCAGGGCGCGCAGCCGGGGTCCGAGCGGACGCGTCGTGAGCAGCAGCGGGAGCACGGAGAAGCTCGCGAGTGCTCCCGGGATCCACGGCCTGTCCGCGAGGTGGGCGAGCAGGCCGTCCACCGCCTGATCCTCGAGACCGATGTGCCGCACGACCGTCAGCAGGCTCGACAGCCCGGCGCCGACCGCCTGGATCGCGAGGATCACGCCGATCAGCCGCACCCCGCGGCCCACGATGATGCCGGCCACGCCGCCCCACACGATCGCGTACCCGACGTAGATGACGAGCATCTCGTCCGGCCGGATGTAGGGCTCGCCGATCACGGCGGCGGCCACGACGGTCGCGACCACGAGCGACCACGACACCGCGGTGACCGCGATCCCCGCGGCGAGCATCGCGCGCCCGGGGCGCGCGGGAGCCTCCCGCGGGTCGATCCGCGCGGCGTCCTCGGGGGCGCTCATGCCTGCATTCCTTCCGCGTCGCGCGGCTCACTGCTCGCCAGGATGCCGTGCCCCGGGTCCCGGAGTCCAGGGGCGGTTGTCCCGAGGCGGGATCAGCGCCCGTCGCGCGCCGCGACCGCGAGGTCGGGGTGGTCGGCGAACACGCCGTCGACGCCCGTCGCGAGCACCGCCTCGAACTCGCCGCGCCAGTCGCCCCACTCGCGTGCACCGGCGTCCGTGCGGAACGGCGCGGTGAGGAACCTGTTCTCGGGGCGCAGCGTCCAGGTGAAGACCTCGAGGCCCGCACGATGGGCGCGGTCGACGAGCTCGACGCCGGCACGCGCATCCGGCTTCAGCAGGCGACCCTTGTCGACGCTGATGCCGTCGACGCGCCCCGCGAGCTCCTCGAGGCCGGGGTCGTCGAGCTGCGAGCTGTAGTCGGGGGCCGCCGCGCCGAGCCGGGCCACGAGATCCGGGGCCGCACCCTTGCCCTCCAGCAGGTACACGAGCCTCGCGTCGACGCCGCGGGCGCGCACCTCGCCGAGCACCGTCTCCTCGAAGCTCTCCACCACGAGCGGCCCGCGGAACCGGGCCAGCGCCTCCGCCACGAGCTCGCCGAGCGGCAGCCCGATCTGGTCGAAGTGGGTGGCGTGCTTGACCTCGGCGACGAGTCCGAGCGCGCGGCCGTGCCGGGCGGACGCCTCGTCGATGAGCGCCAGCAGCTCCTCGAGTCGCAGGATCGGGTAGCGCCCGTCGAAGGTCGCCGAGGCGGCCCGGACATCCGCCAGCCGCTCCACCGCGCGCAGCGTCGTGAGCTCGTCCCAGGTGAAGTCCTCGGTGAACCAGCCGGTGTGGCTCACGCCGTCGATGCGCTTGGTCGTGCGGCGGTCGGCGAACTCCGGATGCTGCGCCACATCCGTGGTGCCGGAGATCTCGTTCTCGTGGCGCAGCACGAGCACGCCGTCGCGCGTCGCCACGATGTCGGGCTCGACCGCGTCGGCTCCGAGCGCGAAGGCGAGCTCGTAGGCGGCCCGGGTGTGCTCGGGTCGGTACCCGCTCGCCCCGCGGTGCCCGATGACCCACGGGCGCCGCTGCTCGCTCACGGGACCACGATATCCGTCACGGGGCGACGTAGCGCGGGTCCCCCGGCTTGATGGGCGTCATCGTGTTCCAGTCGAAGTTGGTGGAAGGCCGACGTTGTCGGAGGACACCTGCTGGTACACCGCGGCGCCGATCGAGGTGAACGCCGAGGCGATCGCCTCCCCCGCCGACCTCGAGGAGAAGTAGGCGGTGACGGCGCGGAACAGCTTGTTGCCCTGCCCTAGGTGGAGACCACCTACGACAATGCGCGCGGCCATCATCCCGCGACCGCCCCGCGAGCCGTACTGTTTTCCCGTGACCTGGACCGCGGAGCCCGACGACGAGCTCGTCGCCTCGCTCGTCGCGCGGCTCGTGTCACGGCGCGGACGCGTGCTGCTGCTCGAGGGCCCCGCGGGCGTCGGCAAGACCGCCCTCGGCGCCGCGATGGCGAGGCAGCTGGCGTCCGACGGCTACCAGGTGCTGCCGGTGCTCGCGGAGGCCGCCCTCCGGGACATCCCCCTCGGCGCGATGGCCGCGGTGCTCGGCGGCTTCGAGGCACCCGCCGGGGAGCCGCCCGCCGACCGGCTGATGCGGCTCGCCGCGGCGCTCGCGCCCGCATCCGTGCACACCGCCCTCGTGATCGACGACGCGCCGCTGCTCGACGCCGCATCCGCCGCGGCCGTGCGCCAGTTCGTGCGCGGCTCGGGCGTGCACTGCCTCGTCTCGGCGCGCACCGGGGAGACGCTGCCCGAGGCGCTCGAGCACCTCGACTCCGAGGGACTCGTCGAGCGGGTGGCGGTCGCACCGCTCGGCGAGCAGGCGGCCGCCATCGCCGTCGAGCACGCGCTCGGCGGGCCGGCCGAGCCCTCGAGCCTGCACGCGCTGCTCCGGCGAGCCGCGGGCAACCCGCTGCACCTGCGGCGCCTCGTCGAGGAGGCCGTGCAGCTCGGCGTGCGGCCGTCGCCCGCGGGGCTCGTGATCCCTGCGCCGCCGCTGCCGCCGCCGCTCGTACGCGAGCTCGCCGCGCAGCTGGCGCCGCTCGATGCCGCACAGCGCCGGCTCGCCGAGCTGCTCGCCATCGCCGAGCCGCTCGATCCCGAGCTCGTCCCCGAGCCGCTCGTCCTCCGCGAGCTCGAGCGCCGGGGCATCGCGGTACGCGACGTGACGGGGGCCCACCTCGCGCATCCGCTGCTCGGCGAGCATCTCACCGCGACGCTCGCCGGTCCCGACGGCGAGCACCGCCGCCTCGAGGCCGCCCGGATGCTCGAGGCCACGGGCCGCGACGAGCTGCGGTTCCGCGCCCTCGGGCTCCGGATGTCGACCGCCGAACCGCCCGCCACCGCCGAGCTCAGCTGGGCCGCCGCGCACGCGAACGCCTTCGACGACCGGGCGGTCGCCATCCGCTACGCGCGCCTCGCGGTGGAGTCGGCCCGCACCCGCGCCGAGCCGCCGCCCTCCGCCGCCCTCACGGTGCTCGCTGCCGCGCTCTCGATGAGCGGCGTCCTCGACGAGGCCGACCGCACCTTCGAGGAGGCGCTCACCGCCGCGGCCGACGACGCCGAGCTCGCGGAGGGCGCCGTGCTCGCCGGCTTCCACCACGCCGTGCGGCGGCGCGAGCCCGAGCGGGCCTCCGCGATCGGCCAGGAGGTGCTCGACCGCCTGACCGATCCCGCGTCCCGCAGCTACCTGGCCGCCAACCTCGCCAAGTGGCGGCTCATGGCCGGGCAGACCTCCGCCGACCTCGGCGACCCGCTCGAGCCCGCCGAGGACGCCGCCTTCGCGCTCAGTCCGCTCCTGCTGCGGCTGCCCGTCGCGATCTTCGCGGGCGACCTCGTCGCCGCCCGCGCGGCGCTCGCGGAGGGGCGCCCGCTCATCCCCGTGGCCCGCGGGGTGACGCGACACGGACGCGAGCTGCTCGACTTCGGCGAGTACCTCGTGATGATGCTCGAGGCGCGCGGCGACGAGGCGGCCGCCTTCGCCGAGCAGGTGCGCCCCGACCGCTTCGACGAGTCGGCGGGCATGTGGAGCTACGGGCTCGCGCTGGCCGAGTACCACGCGGGCCGTCTCGACGACGCCTACCGGCTCGCGAGCGACGCCGTCGAGCAGCTCGAGTGGCGCGACTTCCTCGGTGCGCTGGGGGCCGCGCGCGGCCTGCACGCCGCCATGATCGCGGTGCACGGCGACCGTGTCCGCGCGGAGGAGCTGCTCGCGGCTCTGCAGCCGGATGCCGAGCGCTTCCCCACCGCCGCCCTCCAGGCCGCCGAGGCACGCGCCTGGCTGCTGCACGCCGAGGGCGCCGACGACCGGGCGGCGATCGTGCTCGACGAGGCCGCGGCATCCGCGATGGAGGGCGGCTACACGAGCTTCGCCGCGATGACGGCGCACCTCGCCGTGCGCTTCGGCCACCCGGATGCGGTGCTCGGCCTGCTGCGCGAGGCCGCGGAGCGCGCACCCGCGTCGGCGCTCGTGGGCATGTTCTCGGCGCACGCCGACGCGCTTCACGCCGCCGATCCGGCCGCCCTGCTGGCGGCCGCCGAGGCGCTCGCGGGCGCGCGGTTCCGGGCGGCGGGGCACGATGCCGCCCTCCAGGCGGTCGGCGTCGCGCGCGCGCGGGCTCGCCGCGCCACG
>JASLGG010000017.1 GCA_030150265.1 Protaetiibacter sp. | reverse complement strand
CGACGGCGCAGCGCCGCAGCGCCGCGCAGCACGCGGCGCAGGCCGAGCTCGGCCTCGAGCTCGACAAGCTCGTGCCGCCGGCCGAGCAGCAGGCCGAGGGCGACTCGGATGCCGAGGGCGCCCCGCAGAGCCGCCGCAGCCGCAACCGCCGCGGCGGACGCGGCCAGAACGGCCAGGGCGCCCAGAACGGCGCCGCGAGCACCGAGGCGGAGGGCGAGAGCGGCCAGGCCGCGCAGCCCGCGGCTCAGCAGCAGCAGGCCGGCCAGGAGGGCGCGGGCGACAGCCGTCGCGGCCGTGGCCGCGACCGCAACCGCAACCGCCGCGGCGGCGGGGTCGACGAGCTCGAGCCGGAGATCTCCGACGACGACGTGCTCATCCCGATCGCCGGCATCCTCGACGTGCTCGACAACTACGCCTTCGTGCGCACCACCGGGTACCTCCCCGGCCCCTCGGACGTGTACGTCTCGCTCGGCCAGGTCAAGAAGTACAACCTGCGCAAGGGCGACGCCGTGGTCGGCGCCATCCGTCAGCCGCGCGACGGCGAGCAGCAGGGCGGCCGCCAGAAGTACAACGCGATCGTCAAGGTCGACTCGGTCAACGGCCAGAGCGTCGACGAGGCCGCCGGCCGCGTCGAGTTCTCGACCCTCACGCCGATCTACCCCAACGAGCGCCTGCGCCTCGAGACCACGCCCGAGAAGCTCTCGACGCGCATCATCGACCTCGTCGCGCCCATCGGCAAGGGCCAGCGCGGCCTCATCGTCGCGCCCCCGAAGGCGGGCAAGACGCTCATCCTGCAGTCCATCGCCAAGGCCATCGCGGACAACAACCCCGAGGTCCACATCATGGTGGTGCTCGTGGACGAGCGGCCCGAAGAGGTCACCGACATGCAGCGCTCGGTCAAGGGCGAGGTCATCGCCTCGACCTTCGACCGCCCCGCCGAGGACCACACGACCGTCGCGGAGCTCGCGATCGAGCGGGCCAAGCGCCTCGTCGAGCTCGGCAACGACGTCGTCGTGCTGCTCGACTCGATCACCCGCCTCGGCCGTGCCTACAACCTGGCCTCGCCGGCGTCCGGGCGCATCCTCTCGGGCGGCGTCGACGCATCCGCTCTCTACCCGCCCAAGCGCTTCTTCGGCGCGGCGCGCAACATCGAGGGCGGCGGCTCGCTGACCATCCTCGCCACGGCGCTCGTCGAGACCGGATCCAAGATGGACGAGGTCATCTTCGAGGAGTTCAAGGGCACCGGCAACATGGAGCTCCGCCTCTCGCGGGCCCTCGCCGACAAGCGCATCTTCCCGGCGGTCGACATCTACGCGTCGAGCACCCGCCGCGAGGAGGAGCTGCTCTCGCCCGAGGAGGTCAAGATCACCTGGCGCCTGCGCCGCGCGCTCGCCGGCCTCGAGCTCCAGCAGCAGCTGGAGGTCGTGCTCGGCAAGCTCAAGGAGACGAGCTCGAACGTCGAGTTCCTCGTGCAGATCCAGCAGTCGCTTCCGGCCGGGAACGGCACGGGCAACGGCGGCGCGCACAAGGGCTGATCCGTGTTCGAGTCGGTCCAGTCGCTGCTGGCCGAGTACGAGCAGCTCCAGCAGCAGCTCGCCGATCCCGCCATCCACGCGGATGCCGCACGCGCGAAGAAGGTCAACCGGCGCTACGCCGAGCTGAGCCAGATCGTCGCGGCGCACGGCGCGTGGCAGCAGACGCAGTCCGACCTGGAGGCCGCGCGCGAGCTCGCCCGCGAGGACGAGGCGTTCGCCGACGAGATCCCGGCCCTCGAGGAGGGCGTGCAGGCGGCGCAGGAGAAGCTGCGCCGCCTGCTGATCCCGCGCGATCCGGATGACGGGCGCGACGTGATCATGGAGATCAAGGGCGGAGAGGGCGGCGAGGAGTCCGCGCTCTTCGCGGCCGATCTGCTGCGCATGTACCTGCACTACGCCGAGTCGCGCGGCTGGAAGACGGAGCTGCTCGAGCGCACCGAGTCGGACCTCGGCGGCTACAAGGACGTGCAGCTCGCCATCAAGTCGAACGCCACCGATCCGGCGGAGGGCGTGTGGGCGAGCCTCAAGTACGAGGGCGGCGTGCACCGCGTGCAGCGCGTGCCGGCCACCGAGTCGCAGGGCCGCATCCACACCTCCACCACCGGCGTGCTGGTCTTCCCCGAGGTCGACGAGCCGGAGGAGATCCACATCGACCCGAACGACCTCAAGATCGACGTCTTCCGGTCGTCCGGTCCGGGCGGGCAGAGCGTCAACACGACCGACTCGGCGGTGCGCATCACCCACCTGCCGACCGGCATCGTCGTGTCGATGCAGAACGAGAAGTCGCAGCTGCAGAACCGCGAGGCCGGCATGCGCGTGCTGCGGGCGCGCCTGCTCGCGAGGCAGCAGGAGGAGCTCGCGGCGGTCGCCTCGGATGCGCGGCGCAGCCAGATCCGCTCCATGGACCGCTCCGAGCGCATCCGCACCTACAACTTCCCCGAGAACCGCATCGCCGACCACCGCACGGGCTACAAGGCCTACAACCTCGACCAGGTGATGAACGGCTCGCTGCAGCCGCTCGTCGACTCCTGCATCCAGATGGACGAGGAGGCGCGGCTCGCGGCGCTGGGGTCCGACGGTGGTTGAGGAGCGCCGGGCCGAAGGCCCGACGCCTCTCGAGACCGCCGGCGCGCCGAGAAC
This sequence comes from Protaetiibacter sp., assembly GCA_030150265.1. Classification (GTDB taxonomy): domain Bacteria; phylum Actinomycetota; class Actinomycetes; order Actinomycetales; family Microbacteriaceae; genus Homoserinibacter. The sequence continues at coordinate 9,642 of JASLGG010000017.1, read as the reverse complement.
GCTCGCCGCGCTGCGCGACGACGGCAGCCGGATGCTCGCGGACGCGGGCGTCCCGACGCCCGACGTCGACGCCGAGCTGCTGCTCGCCCACGTGCTGGGCATGAGCCGTGGCGAGGTGCAGGCGAAGGCTCTCCTGGGCGCCGAGCTCGCGGCGGAGCAGCGCGACGCCTTCCTCGGCGTGCTGGAGCGCCGCGCCGCACGCGAGCCGCTCCAGCACATCACGGGGCGCGCGCCGTTCCGCTCGATGGAGCTCGAGGTCGGCCCCGGCGTCTTCGTGCCGCGTCCCGAGACCGAGCTCACCGCCCAGCTCGCGATCGACGCGCTGTTCGCGGTGGCCGCCCCGCGGCCTCTCGCGGTCGACCTCGGCACCGGATCGGGAGCCCTCGCGCTCGCGCTGGCGACCGAGGTGCCGCATGCCGAGGTGGTCGCCGTGGAGCGCTCGGCGGAGGCCGCGGACTGGGCGGAGCGCAACATCCGGCGCCTCGCGCCCGGCCGCGTGCGGCTCGTGCGCGGCGACCTCGCCGACGCGCTGCCCGAGCTCGACGGCATGGTCGACGTTCTCGTCTCCAACCCGCCGTACATCCCCGACGCGGCCGTGCCGCGCGACCTCGAGGTGCGACTGCACGACCCCGCCCTGGCGCTCTACGGCGGACCGGACGGCCTGGACGTCGTGCGCGTTCTCTCGCGCCGCGGTCTCGCCCTGGCGCGCCCGGGGGCAACCCTCGTGATCGAGCACGGCGAGCCGCAGGGCGCCGACATCCGGGCGCTCCTCGCCGCCGACGGCTGGCGCGCCGCCGCCACCCATCGCGACCTGCTCGGCCGGGACCGGGTGACGACCGCGGTGCGCTGAGCTACCTCCCCGCTCCGCCCTCATAGGATGGGGATGCCATGGCGATCTACGACACCGGCGTCCCCGAGCAGCTGATGACGGGGATGCGCCTCGCCCGCGGCGCGATCGCGCGCGGCGAGCTCGTCGTCATCCCCACCGACACGGTCTACGGCGTCGCCGCCGACGCCTTCTCGCCGGCGGCCGTTCAGCGGCTCCTGGAGGCGAAGGGCCGCGACCGCACCGCGCCGCCCCCCGTGCTCGTGCCGGGCCTCGCCGCGCTCGAGGCTCTTGCCGATCCGGTGCCGGAGGAGGTGCGCGCCCTCGTGGCCGAGTTCTGGCCGGGCGGCCTCACCGTCATCCTGCGCTCCCGCGCGATGCTCGACTGGGACCTCGGCGAGACGCGCGGCACCGTGGCACTGCGGATGCCGTCCGATCCGGTGGCCCTCGAGCTGCTCGCCGAGACCGGCCCGCTCGCCGTCTCGAGCGCCAATCGCACGGGGGAGCCGGCCGCCGTCACCGCGGCCGACGCCGAGGCGATGCTCGGCGACAGCGTCGCCGTGTACCTCGAGGCCGGGGTCGCGGGCGGGGCATACCCGGATGCCGCCGCCCATACCGCGTCCACGATCGTCGACGCCACCAACCTCGGGCACCCCGACGGCAAGCTGCGGATCGTGCGCCACGGCGTGATCTCCGACGAGGAGATCGTCCGCGTCGTGGGAGCCGAGCGATGCGCCTGATCTTCTATCTGGCGACCGCGGGCATCGCCGGCATCGTCTCCTTCACGCTGTCGATGGTGATCTGGAAGCTCTCGACGCGCTACCGGCTCTACCCGAAGATCCGCGAGCGCGACGTGCACACCCGGCCGACCCCGAGGCTCGGCGGCGTGGCGATGTTCCTCGGCGTCGCCGCCGCCCTCGCGGTCGGGTCGTTCCTGCCACCGCTCGCGCTCGTCTACTCGCAGCCGCTCCACATCTGGGGCCTGCTGGGGGCCGCGTTCATGATCGTCGCCATCGGCGTCGTCGACGACATCTGGGACCTCGACTGGCTCACCAAGCTCGCCGGGCAGATGCTCGCGGCCGCGCTGCTCGCCTGGAGCGGCATCCAGTTCCTGTCGTTCCCGCTCCCGGGCGTCATCGTGCAGCTGGCGCCGTGGCAGTCGCTCGTCATCACGGTGCTCGCGATCGTGCTCGTGATGAACGCGATCAACTTCATCGACGGGCTCGACGGGCTCGTGGCGGGTGTCGCGATCATCGCGAACGGCGCCTTCTCGGTCTACGTCTACCTGATCTCCTACGGACCCACGGGGCAGAGCGACTACTTCAACCTCGCCCAGCTCATCTCGGCGATCCTGATCGGCGCCTGCCTCGGCTTCCTGCCCCTCAACTGGCATCCCGCGCGGCTCTTCATGGGCGACGCCGGCGCCCTGCTCGTGGGCCTGCTGATGGCGGCGTCGACGATCGCCGTCACCGGCCAGATCGACCCCGAGGCGCTCACCGAGACGGTCGGCAGTCCGCGCCAGTACTTCCCGGCGCTCATCCCGCTGCTGCTTCCGTTCGCGATCCTCGTGGTGCCGTTCCTCGACTTCGGCCTCGCCGTGATCCGCCGGCTGCGCGCCGGCAAGTCGCCGTTCAGCGCCGACCGCAAGCACCTGCATCACCGCCTGCTCGACATGGGCCACTCGCACCTGCACGCGGTGCTGATCCTCTACGCATGGACCGCCGCAGCCTCCCTCGGCGGCCTGCTGTTCCTCTTCATCGACACCTGGTGGGCGGCCCTCGCCACGGTCTTCGGGCTCGTGGTGTGCACCGTCGTCACGCTCGCGCCGCTCAGTCGTCGCAAGGCCGTCGAGGTCGCGGCGCAGAGCGCGGATGCCGACGACCTCGCCCGCTTCGACCCGCTCGACGCCGCTGCGGTCGACGAGCCCCTCACCGACAAGGACCCCGCACCATGACGAGCTCCTCGCCCCGCCCGATCCTCGCCAACGCCGTGCGCTGGGGCGGTCTCTTCGCCTCCGGCCTCGCCGTCGTCGCGGGAGGCGTCGGCCTGCTCGTCGCGGGGCTGCCCGGGCTGTGGGCGGGCCTCCTCGGCGCGGCACTCGCCTTCGCCTTCCTCGCGCTCACGGCCCTCAGCATGCTGATCGCCCAGCGGGTGACCGAGGGCGAGCCGAACAGCCCGGTGTTCTACGGCATCGTGCTCGGCGTCTGGCTCCTCAAGCTCATCGTGTTCTTCGTGTTCATGTCGTGGCTGCGCGGCCAGGGCTGGCTGCAGCCCTGGGTGTTCTTCGTGACGGTCATCGTCGCGGTGATCGGCTCCCTCGTGGTCGACGCCCTCGCCTTCGTGCGCTCGCGCACCCCCTACGTCGACGTCCCGCTGCCGGGCGACGACGCGGAGAAGCGCTGAACGCGTGCCGAGCACGCCCCGCGCCCTGATAGGCTGAGATCAACCCCAATCCATCGCCGCGTCGTCGCACGCCCCGAGTTTGGAGTCAGCGCTGCTAGCTTCCGCCCTCATCCCCGTGGTCCGATTCGGCGACGACCATGACAGCGGAGGCTTTCACGGCCCGTCGCTGAACGAGTTCTTCCCCGACGCGATCTTCTTCGCCGGCACGCCCTTCGAGATGAACCGGATCATGATGATCCGCATCGTCATCACGGCGCTGCTCATCGTCTGGCTGCTCCTCGCCACGCGCCGCATGCGCGTCGTGCCCGGGCGCGGACAGGTCGCGAACGAGTTCATCCTGGGCTTCATCCGCAACAACATCGTCATCGAGACCCTCGGTGAGAAGGACGGCAAGCGCTTCATGGCGCCGCTGATGGCGATGTTCATCCTGATCCTGGGACTCAACCTCACGGGCATCGTCCCGTTCCTGAACATCGCGGGCACCTCGGTCATCGGCACGCCGCTCGTGCTCGCGGTCGTCTCGTACGTGATGTTCGTCTACGCGGGCATCCGCAAGTTCGGCGTGAAGTACTTCAAGAACTCGCTGTTCCCCGCGGGCGTGCCGTGGCCGCTGTACATCATCGTGACGCCGATCGAGTTCATCTCGACGTTCATCCTGCGGCCCGTCACGCTCGTGCTGCGACTCCTGATGAACATGGTCGCGGGCCACCTGCTGCTCGTGCTCTGCTTCTCGGCGACGCAGTTCTTCCTCGTGAGCCTGCTGTTCGCCGACGGCAACCTGCTCGGCCTTCTCGGCGTCGGAACCTTCGCCTTCGGCGCCGCGTTCACGGTCTTCGAGATCCTGGTCGGGGTGCTGCAGGCCTACGTCTTCACCTTCCTCGCCGCGGTCTACATCCAGCTGTCGCTGTCGGACGAGCACTGACCTCCGGTTCCGCCGGAACCCATCCATCTCACGCACCAGCCATCAAAGAAAAGGAAATCCCATGATCGTCGGATACCTCGCCCCCATCGCATTCGGCCTCGCCTCGATCGGCTCGGCCATCGGCGTGGGCCTCGTGGTCGGCAAGACCATCGAGTCGGTCGCCCGCCAGCCGGAGCTCCAGGGCCGTCTCACCGGTCTGATGTTCCTCGGCATCGCGTTCACCGAGGCGCTCGCCTTCGTCGCGATCGCCACGGGCTTCATCCCGTTCACCGCCCCCGCCTGATCCCCATCCGGACTCACTGAAGGAGGTCGGGATGCTGCGCGCATTCCTCGACGTTCGTGCGGAGGGCACTCCCAACCCGCTGATCCCCGCGGACTACGACATCATCTACTCGTCGATCATCTTCGTCGCGTTGCTGATCGTCGTGGGCATCTTCGTCGTGCCCCGCCTCAACAAGGCGCTCGACGCCCGTGCCGAGGCCATCGAGGGCGGGCTCAAGAAGGCGGAGGAGGCGCAGGCCGCCGCTGCCGCCGCTCGCGACGAGTACACGGCGCAGCTCGCCGAGGCCCGTGCCGAGGCGGCCCGCATCCGCGATCAGGCTCGCACCGACGGCCAGGCGATCCTCGCCGAGCTCAAGGAGCAGGCGCAGGCCGAGGCCTCGCGCATCGCCGCGAACGCCCAGGCGCAGATCGAGGCCGAGCGCGCCGCAGCGCTCGTGTCGCTCCGCGCCGAGGTCGGCAGCCTCGCCCTCGACCTCGCCTCTGGCGTGATCGGCGAGACGCTCTCCGACGACGCCAAGGCGCGCGCCCTCGTCGACCGCTTCCTGGCGGATCTCGAGGCCGACGAGAAGGCGAAGGCGGGCAAGTAGATGGGTTCGGCGTCACGCGAAGCGCTCGCGGCCGCGAAGCGACAGCTCGCGGCCACCACGGGCGTGACCCTCGCCACGGGTGAGCAGCTGCTCGCCGCCGGGCGCGCGATCGAGTCGTCGGGGCAGCTGCGCTCCGTGCTCGCCGACCCCGCGGTCGAGGCCGAGCGCAAGGCGGCTCTGCTGTCGACGATCTTCGGCTCGCTCGACACGGCCGCGGCCCGCGTCCTCGCGGATGCGGCGGCCGCGCGCTGGTCCAGCCCGGACGAGCTCGTCGACGGGGTGGAGCAGCTCGGCATCCGCGCGATCGCGATGGCCGCGGGCGCCGGCGCCGGCATCGAGGGTGAGATCTTCGCCTTCGGCCGTGCCGTCGCGAGCGACCACGAGCTCGAGCTCGCGGTCGGCAGCAAGCTCGGCGAGTCCTCGGCCAAGGCCGAGCTCGTGACCACGCTGCTGGCCCGCAAGGCCCAGCCCGGAACCGTCGCGATCGTGCGCCACCTGGTGCAGAGCCCGCGCGGCCGCCGCATCGGCGAGCTGCTCTCCGGCGCCGCCGACATCGTCGCGGACGTCGCGGGGGCGATCGTCGCGACCGTGACCTCCGCGGTCCCGCTCTCCGCCGCCCAGCTCGGCGCGCTCGAGAAGTCGCTGGGCGCCCGCTACGGGCACACGCTCCGCGTCAACCTCATCATCGACCCCGCGATCGTGGGCGGCCTCCGGGTGCAGCTCGGCGACGACGTCATCGACGGAACCGTCGCCTCGCGCCTCGCCGACCTCCGCATCCGCCTCGCCGGCTGACCCGGCCACCGAACGCACCACTCCAAGGAAGAGACATGGCAGACATCACGATCAGCCCGGACGAGATCCGTTCGGCGCTCAAGGACTTCGTCGCCGGCTACCAGCCCGGCAAGGCGACCACGACCGAGGTCGGCACCGTCATCGACGCGGCCGACGGCATCGCGCACGTCGAGGGGCTGCCCGGTGCGATGGCGAACGAGCTCCTGCGCTTCGAGGACGGCACGCTGGGCCTCGCGCTCAACCTCGACGAGGACGCCATCGGCGTCATCGTGCTCGGGGAGTTCACCGGCATCGAGGAGGGCCAGCAGGTCACCCGCACGGGCGAGGTGCTCTCCTCGCCGGTGGGCGACGGCTTCCTCGGCCGCGTGGTCGACCCGCTCGGCAACCCGATCGACGGCCTCGGCGAGATCAAGGCCGAGGGCCGTCGCGCCCTCGAGCTCCAGGCGCCGGGCGTCATGCAGCGCAAGTCGGTGCACGAGCCGCTGCAGACCGGCATCAAGGCGATCGACGCGATGATCCCGGTGGGCCGCGGCCAGCGCCAGCTCATCATCGGCGACCGCCAGACGGGCAAGACGGCCATCGCGATCGACACGATCATCAACCAGAAGGCCAACTGGGAGTCGGGCGACGTCAACAAGCAGGTGCGCTGCATCTATGTCGCGATCGGCCAGAAGGGCTCCACGATCGCGGCGGTCAAGGGCGCGCTCGAGGACGCCGGGGCGATGGAGTACACGACGATCGTCGCGGCTCCCGCCTCCGACCCCGCGGGCTTCAAGTACCTCGCCCCCTACACCGGATCGGCCATCGGTCAGCACTGGATGTACGGCGGCAAGCACGTCCTGATCATCTTCGACGACCTCTCGAAGCAGGCCGAGGCCTACCGCGCCGTCTCGCTGCTGCTGCGCCGCCCGCCGGGGCGTGAGGCGTACCCGGGCGACGTGTTCTACCTGCACTCGCGTCTGCTCGAGCGCTGCGCGAAGCTCTCGGACGAGCTCGGCGCGGGCTCGATGACGGGTCTCCCGATCATCGAGACCAAGGCGAACGACGTGTCGGCCTACATCCCGACCAACGTGATCTCGATCACCGACGGCCAGATCTTCCTCCAGTCCGACCTGTTCAACGCGAACCAGCGCCCCGCGGTCGACGTGGGCATCTCGGTGTCCCGCGTCGGCGGCGACGCCCAGGTCAAGTCGATCAAGAAGGTCTCCGGCACGCTCAAGCTCGAGCTCGCCCAGTACCGCGCGCTCGAGGCGTTCGCGCTGTTCGCCTCCGACCTCGACGCGACGAGCCGTCGTCAGCTCGAGCGCGGTGCCCGCCTCACCGAGCTGCTGCGCCAGCCGCAGTACTCGCCGTTCCCTGTGGAGCAGCAGGTCGTCTCGATCTGGGCCGGCACCAAGGGCAAGCTCGACACCATCCCGGTGGAGGACGTGCTGCGCTTCGAGTCGGAGCTGCTCGACCACCTGGGTCGCAACACCCGGATCCTCGACACCCTGCGCGACACCAACGTGCTCGACGACGCGACCGAGGCGGAGCTCGAGAAGGCGGTCGACGCCTTCATCGCCGAGTTCCAGCCCGGCGGCGGCGTCGACCTCGACGCACTGGGCCGCGAGGAGTTCGCCTCGGCCGAGGTCGAGGACGTCAACCAGGAGCGCATCGTGAAGGGCAAGCGCTGATCCGCCTCGGCGGACAGCGCCCGTAACGAACCCCGACAGGAGAGAACGACATGGGAGCCCAGCTTCGGGTCTACCGGCAGAAGATCCGCTCTGCCCAGACGACCAAGAAGATCACCCGTGCCATGGAGCTGATCGCGGCGAGCCGCATCCAGAAGGCGCTTCAGCGGGTGTCGGCCTCCGCGCCGTATGCGCGTGCGGTCACGCGCGCCGTCTCGGCGGTCGCGACCTACTCGAACGTGGCGCACGTGCTGACGACCGAGCCGGAGAAGATCGAGCGCGCCGCGGTCGTCGTCTTCACCTCGGATCGCGGCCTCGCGGGAGCGTTCAACGCGAACGTGCTGCGCGCGAGCGAGGAGCTCACGACCCTGCTCACCGAGCAGGGGAAGGAGGTCGTCCACTACGTGATCGGCCGCCGCGGCGTGAGCTACTTCAACTTCCGCAAGCGCACCCCGGAGCGCGCGTGGATCGGTGACACCGACACCCCGGGCTTCGGCACGGCGCAGGAGATCGGCGCGGAGATCGTGGCCCGCTTCGTGCAGGACACGGCCGAGGGCGGCGTGGATGAGATCCACATCGTCTACAACCGCTTCGTCTCGATGCTCACGCAGGAGCCCGAGGTCGTGCGGCTCCTGCCGCTCGAGGTCGTGGAAGGCGTGGAGGAGCCCGGCGACGCCGAGATCTTCCCGCTCTACGAGTTCGAGCCCGAGCCCGAGGCGGCGCTCGACGCGCTGCTGCCGGTGTACATCGAGTCGCGAATCTTCAACGCCCTGCTGCAGTCGGCCGCGTCCAAGCAGGCCGCCACGCAGAAGGCGATGAAGTCCGCGAGCGACAACGCCGACAAGCTCATCCGCGACTACACCCGCCTCGCGAACAACGCGCGCCAGGCGGAGATCACCCAGCAGATTTCCGAGATCGTGGGCGGCGCAGACGCCCTCGGCTCGGCGAAGTAACGATAGGAAAAGAGAGACCATGGCTACCGCTACGAAGAAGGCTGCGGCTCCGGAGGCTGTCGCCGGCGGCGTCGGGCGCATCGCGCGTGTCACGGGCCCCGTCGTCGACATCGAGTTCCCGCACGACGCGATCCCCGACATCTACAACGCGCTCAAGACCGACATCACGATCGGCGACGAGACCACCACGATCACGCTCGAGGTCGCGCAGCACCTCGGTGACGACCTCGTGCGCGCCATCGCCCTCAAGCCCACCGACGGCCTGGTCCGCGGCCAGGAGGTGCGCGACACCGGTGCCGCGATCTCGGTGCCCGTCGGCGACGTCACCAAGGGCAAGGTCTTCAACGTCACGGGTGAGATCCTCAACGGCGCGCCGGGCGAGCAGATCGAGATCACCGAGCGCTGGCCGATCCACCGCAAGCCCCCGGCCTTCGACCAGCTCGAGTCCAAGACGCAGCTCTTCGAGACCGGCATCAAGGTCATCGACCTGCTGACCCCCTACGTGCAGGGTGGCAAGATCGGCCTCTTCGGCGGCGCGGGCGTCGGCAAGACGGTGCTCATCCAGGAGATGATCCAGCGCGTCGCCCAGGACCACGGCGGTGTGTCGGTGTTCGCGGGCGTCGGCGAGCGCACCCGTGAGGGCAACGACCTCATCCACGAGATGGAGGAGGCGGGCGTCTTCGACAAGACCGCCCTCGTGTTCGGCCAGATGGACGAGCCCCCGGGAACGCGTCTCCGCGTGGCGCTGTCGGCGCTGACGATGGCGGAGTACTTCCGCGACGTGCAGAAGCAGGATGTGCTCCTCTTCATCGACAACATCTTCCGCTTCACGCAGGCGGGCTCCGAGGTGTCGACGCTGCTCGGCCGCATGCCGTCCGCGGTGGGCTACCAGCCGAACCTCGCCGACGAGATGGGCATCCTGCAGGAGCGCATCACCTCGACGCGCGGTCACTCGATCACCTCGCTGCAGGCGATCTACGTGCCGGCCGACGACTACACCGACCCGGCCCCGGCGACCACGTTCGCCCACCTCGACGCCACCACGGAGCTCTCGCGTGAGATCGCGTCGAAGGGTCTGTACCCGGCCATCGACCCGCTGACCTCGACGTCGCGCATCATGGACCCCCGCTACCTGGGCGATGACCACTACCGCGTGGCCACCACGGTCAAGCAGATCCTGCAGAAGAACAAGGAGCTCCAGGAGATC
>JASLGG010000013.1 GCA_030150265.1 Protaetiibacter sp. | reverse complement strand
CCCCCGAGCTGCAGCCCGAGCCGCACCGCGGCGACGCCCTCGACGGGCTCTCGCCTCGCGAGCTGGCGATCGCCCGGCTGGCCGCCGACCGGGAGCGCAACCGCGAGATCGCGGAACGCCTCGGCATCTCGCCGCGCACGGTCGAGAACCACCTCGCGAACATCTACCGCAAGCTCGGCGCGACCGGCCGCGACGAGCTCCGCGCGATGCTGCGCTGAGCGGCCCCGCCGTCGCGCTCCCCGGCCCGCGCTACGCTCCGACCATGCCCACGACATCCGCCCCCGCAGGCCGGTGGCAGGAGCCGAGCGCGCGCCTCCCGCTCCGCTGGGGCGACCACGCCACCCGGCTCTGGGTCGGCCTGTGGCTGCTCGTCGGCGGCACCCTCGCGATCGCGGGCGCCAACACCGAGGCGCTGTGGGTGCTGTGGCTCGGCATGCTGGCGCACGTCGCGGGATGGTGCGTGCTCCCCGCCGCGGGCTGGCGGCGGCTCGTCGCGATCGCGCCCTCGGCGATCGCCTCCGCGATGCTGCTCGCGGGGCCGCGCTTCGCGGTGGTCCTCGTCGTCCCCTACCTGTTCTGGCTGCTCGCACGACACCGGCCGCCGCTCGCCCTCATCACAGCAGTGCCGGTGCTCGTCGCCGGCCTGCTGGTGGGCGACGCCTTCGGCCCCGACCTCACCCGGATGCTCCCCGCCCTCGCCCTCATCGGCGCCACCATGCTCGCCAGCGCCCTCCTCGCTCGTCTCCTCGCGAGATGCCGGCGGTGCCGCGGCTCAGGGGCGGGGGGCGGCGGCGTGGCGTGAGCGCAGGGCTGCGGCGACGCGCTCGAGCTCAGCGCCGGGGGGCGCGAAGAGGCCGCCGAGCCCCGCACCCGTGACGGCGAAGGGCAGCTCGACCGCGGCGCGCTCGGCGGTGGCGGATGCGACCACCGTGATGCCCCCGCCCGCGCGGCCCCAGCGGCTCACGCGCGTGACGCGCACCTCGGCGACGTCCTCCCAGGTGATGCGGCCGAGCCGCAGCGGATGCTCGGGCGAGCCGCACCAGAACTCGAAGCCCGACTCGTCGGCGAGCAGCGTGAGGCCGAGCGGCAGGTAGCCCGCATCCGGACGCACGCGATGCATCGCGGGTCGCAGGCCGTAGGCGCGGCCGGCGCGCAGCACGAGGGAGCCCGGACGATGCGCGGCGAGCACCTCGGCACGCTGGCCCGCGCGGGCCGCCCACACCATGACGCCGGCGAACGCCACGAGCGTCGACGCGGTCACCACCGAGGCGAGCAGCAGGAAGTCGGCCATCGCGACGAGGCCGAAGCCCCCGCGGAACGAGGCGAGCGCCGCGAGCGCGAGCGCGCCCAGGAAGCCGAGGAACAGCGGCGTGGGCGCGGTACGCGCCGCACCGGAGATCGCGAGGCGCACGCCTTCCTCGTTCCACCTCATGCTTCGAGCGTAGGCAGCCGCGGCACGGCGCGGCAGTCCCCTGAAGGGGAGGCGCGGCGAAGGATGAGCCCGGATCAGACTCCCGGCGCGGGCTCGGCATCCGCCCCCGCCGCCGGCTCGGCGCCGAGCGCGAGCGCGCGTCGCCCGCCGGGCACCGCCGCGGCGATCGCGACGACCACGAAGGTCAGCAGCCCCGCCCCGATGAGCACCCACTCGACCGGCACGACGTCGGCCAGCGGCCCGAACACGAGCATGCCGACGGGCATCGCCGTGGCCATCACGACGCCCACGAAGCCGAACACCCGGCCCTGGAACTCCGGCTCCACGCGCTCCTGCAACAGCGTCGTCGACGGCGTCGAGAAGAACGGCACCGCGAGGCCCACGAGCAGCATGAACCCGAAGAACACCCACATATTGCTCGCGAGCCCGAGCGCCAGCGTGAGCAGCCCGAACGCCACGGATGCCGCGAGCACCGTCAGCACCTTGTTCCGGAACCCTCCCCACACCGCCACGAGCACGCCGCCGACCAGCATCCCGACGCTGAAGGCGAGCTCGTTGACGGTCAGCAGCCACACCTCCTCGCCGAAGCTGCGCACGACCACGAGCGGCGTCAGCATCGAGGGGGCCACGGTCAGCACGAACACGATCGCGAACAGCACGAGCAGCCAGCGCACGAAGCCGTGCGTGAAGGTGTACCGCACGCCCTTCGCGAGGTCGGTGAAGTAGCCGGTGTCGATCACGGTGCGCACGGTCGGCACGGCGATGAGCAGCAGCAGGCCGATGCCGATCGCGGCCGTCACGACATCCACCCAGAAGATCGCGATGATCGACATGCTCGCGTAGATGCCGGCCGCCGCCGCGGGCGCGATGAGCATCATCGCCGACTGGATCGACTGGAACACGCCGTTGACCCGCAGCAGCTTGTCCTCCGGCACGAGCTGCGGGATGAGCGCCATCGCGGCGGGCTGCTGGATGCCGGCGCCGGTCGAGCGGATCGCGAGCGTCAGGTAGATGAGCCACAGCTCCTGGTAACCGACCATCATGAACACCGCGAGCGCGAGCGTCGTGACGGCGATCGAGGCGTCGGCCGCGATGATGAGCGTCTTGCGGTTGAGCCGGTCGGCCCACACCCCGCCGAAGATCGACACGATCGCCTGCGGCAGCATCCCGAACACCGCGGATGCCATGAGCACGACACCCGACTTGGTCTCGAGCGTCAGGTGCCACATGATCGCGTACTGCACGAGCATCGACCCGAACATCGACACCGTCTGCCCCGACAGGAACACGGCGATGTCGCGCCACCAGCCGGTGCGCGGAGACGTCGAGCGGCGGCCGCTCACTCCCACTCGATCGTTCCCGGCGGCTTCGACGTGACGTCGAGCACGACCCGGTTGACGTTCGGCACCTCGTTGGTGATGCGGTTGGAGACGCGCGCGAGCCATTCGTAGGGCAGCCGCGTCCAGTCGGCGGTCATCGCATCCTCCGAGGAGACGGGCCGCAGCACGATCGGGTGGCCGTAGGTGCGGCCGTCGCCCTGCACGCCGACCGAGCGCACATCCGCGAGCAGCACCACGGGGCACTGCCAGATCTCGGCGTCGAGGCCCGCGGCGGTCAGCTCGGTGCGCACGATGAGGTCGGCGGCGCGCAGCGTCTCGAGGCGGTCCTCGGTGACCTCGCCCACGATCCGGATGCCGAGCCCCGGCCCCGGGAACGGATGCCGCGCGACGATCGCCTCGGGCAGCCCGAGCTCGCGGCCGATCGCGCGCACCTCGTCCTTGAAGAGGGCGCGCAATGGCTCGACGAGCTCGAACTGCAGATCCTCGGGCAGGCCGCCCACGTTGTGGTGCGACTTGATGTTGGCGGTTCCCGTGCCGCCGCCCGACTCGACGACGTCGGGATAGAGCGTGCCCTGCACGAGGAAGCGGATCGGGTCGCCCTCGGCAGCGAACTCGGCCACGAGCTCCGCTTGGGCCGCCTCGAAGGTGCGGATGAACTCGCGCCCGATGATCTTGCGCTTCTGCTCGGGATCGCTGACCCCGGCGAGCGCCGTGAGGAAGCGCTCGCGCGCGTCCACCGTGACGAGCCGCACGCCCGTGGAGGCGACGTAGTCCTGCTCGACCTGCTCGCGCTCGCCCGCGCGCAGCAGCCCGTGGTCGACGAACACGCACACGAGCTGGTCGCCGACGGCCTCGTGCACGAGCGCCGCCGCGACGGCGGAGTCGACGCCGCCCGAGAGCGCGCACAGCACGCGGCCCGAGCCGACCTGGGCGCGGATGCGCTCGACCTGCTCGGCGATGACGTTGCCCGAGTTCCAGTCGGCGGGGATGCCGGCGGCACGGTGCAGGAAGTTCTCGAGCACCCGCTGCCCGAAAGCCGAGTGCTTCACCTCGGGGTGCCACTGCACGCCGTAGAGCCGCCGCTCGTCGTTGGCGAACGCCGCGACCGGGGTGGAGTCGGATGCCGCGAGCACGTCGAAGCCGTCGGGCGCCTTCACGACGGAGTCGCCGTGGCTCATCCACGCCGTCTGCTCGATCGGCTGCTCGGCGAGCAGCGTGCCGCCGTCGGTGCCGCCGACGAGCCGCACCTCGGTGGAGCCGTACTCGCGCGCACCGGTCTTCGCGACCTCGCCCCCGAGCTGCTGCGCCATCACCTGGAAGCCGTAGCAGATGCCGAGGGTAGGCACCCCGAGCGCGAGGATGCCCTCGTCGAGCGACGGCGACCCCTCCTCGTAGACGCTCGACGGGCCGCCCGACAGCACGATGCCGACCGGGTTCCTCGCCGCGAGCTCGGCGGCCGAGATCGTGTGCGGCACGATCTCGCTGTAGACGCCGGCCTCGCGCACGCGCCGGGCGATCAGCTGGGCGTACTGCGCGCCGAAGTCGACGACGAGCACGGGGCGCTGCGACGCCGGGCGCTGAGCGGTCTCGCTCACGCGCTCACCTCCTCCGCGGCGGGTGCCGCATCCGTGACGGCCCCGATGCGCGCGTCGATGAGGCGCGGCACCTGGAACTCGAAGTAGTAGCTGAGGAACGGGACGATGCCCCCGAGCGCGATGAAGAGGAACCGCCCGAAGCCGTAGCGCGCGAGGCGCCACATGACGAAGTCGCAGCCGAGGTAGAGCACGTAGAGCCAGCCGTGCACCGTGAGGATCACGATCGACAGGTTGATCGCCGTGATCTGGCCGACCGGGGTCAGGGCGAGGAGGCCGAAGGGGCCGCCGAGCTCGATGTCGACCTTGAAGCCGTAGCGCAGCACCATCATGACGACGAGCAGCAGCAGGAAGGTGCCCGTGATGGCGGCCGAGACCCGATAGACCTTGAGCGCCGTCCGGAGTCGGGGCACGTCGGAAATACGAGGACCAGCGGGCATGGAGCCAGTCTACGGAACGCTAGGCTGACCGGGTGTCCCGCCTCAGCACCGTCGCTGCCCCCGAGACGCACCGCGCCGCCCGGCGGGTCGGTGCGCTCGCCGTCGTCGCGGCGGCCGCCGCCGGCCTCGCGATCGCGCCCGTCTCGGCGGCGTTCGCCGACACCTCGGTCGCCTCGATCGCCGACCTGGCGAACGCGTTCGCGACCCAGCCGTCCGGCTCGACGATCACCCTCGACGCCGACCTCACGGGGGATGACACCAGCCCCGTCGTCAAGGTCGCCGCCGGCCACGCACTGACCCTCGACCTGAACGGCCACCGGCTCACCCTGGTCGGCGACGATGCAACCGGAACCGCCGGCCTCGGAGTCCCGGCGGGAACCACCCTCACGATCATCGACTCCGCGCCCGGCGGCGCCGGCGGCACCCTCGACGCGACCGGCAGCTACGGCGGCGGCGGAGCCGGAATCGGCGGAGCGGCCGGCGAAGCGGCGGGCACGATCGTCATCGATGGCGGCGCCATCACGGCCCGGGGCGAATTCGACGGAGCCGGGATCGGCGGCGGGGGCGGCGGCGCCGGCGGCACCACCACGATCAACGGCGGCACCGTCACCGCGACGGGCGGCGACTTCGCCGCCGGGATCGGCGGCGGTCGCAACAGCGCCGGCGGCACGATCGTCATCGACGGCGGCACCGTGACAGCGTCGAACACCAACGAGATGGCCGCGGCGATCGGCGGCGGCTACCTCGGATCCGGCGCATCCGTCTCGATCGGTGCGGGCGCGGTGGTCACGGCCGGCCCGGGATTCGACGGCTTCGGCGCGATCGGCCCTGGCGTCCCCGTGCCCGACAGCACCGACTTCGGGTCGCTGTCCAACGCCGGCACCCTGATCCTGCCGCCCTTCAACAGCATCAACATCCCGGCGGGCGTCGTGGTGACCAACTCCGGCACGATCCGCAACGCGGGCACGCTCGCCGTCTCGGGCACGCTCGCGAACACCGGCGTCATCCTGAACGCCCGCACCATCCTGAACCCCGAGAACGTGACGGGGCACAACGCCACCGTGCTGCTGGACGGCAACGGCGGCACGGCGCCGGCGGCTCCGCCTGCCGTCTACGCGGGCACCTTCCAGGATGGACAGATCGCCTTCCCCGCGGATGCCACGCGCACGGGCTACACCTTCGACGGATGGTTCACGCAGGCCGTCGGCGGCACGCGCGTGACCGACGCGACCGATCTGGGCCTCGGCGGCCCGAAGACGATCACCCTCTACGCGCGATGGAGCGACCCGACACCGGCGCTCGCCGCCACGGGCGCGGACGTCCTCGCCCTCGGGCTGGCCGGGGCATCGCTGCTGCTCGCGGGCCTCGCGCTGCGGCTGCGCAAGCGCCGCGCCGCCTGAGCGGCGCGCCCCGCTCGACGCCGCCTTACGGCGTCGCCTCCTCCTGCTCGCGCTCCCAGACGTCGCGCACGAGCCGGTACCAGAGGAACACCGCGAAGCCCGCGAAGATCACCCACTCCACGGCGTAGAACACGTTGAGCCAGTTGAGGCTCGTGTCGCGGATCGGCGGCGGCTGGTGGATGGCGTCGAGGCCCGGCGTCGGGTCGGCCTGCACGACGTAGCCCGCGTAGATGGGGCCGGCATCCGGCCAGCGGTTCACGAGGTCGCCGATCGAGAGCACGCGGTGCTCGCCCTTCTCGACATCGTCGAGCTCGGGCGACTCGGACGGCAGGTAGCGGCCGGCGACCGCGAGCTCGGCGGGGACCTGCGCCGCAGCCGCGGCCGCGGCATCCGCGGTCGGCGCCCAGCCGAGCCCCACCGCGAGGGAGGCGCCGTCGTCGGTCACGAGGTGGGCGACGAGCCAGGCACCCAGCACGCCGTCGTTCTCGCGCCCGTCGAGCACCACGAAGTCCCCCGGCACGACCGTGCCGTGCGCGGTGACCCGCTGCCCGATCGCGAAGTCCGACATCGGATGCTGCGGCTGCGCCACGCTCGCGAGCGGCGCCGGCGTCTCGGTGGGCGCCTCCTGCACCGTCGCGTTCTGCACGCTGCGCTCGAGCTGCCACTGGCCGAGCGCGGCGAACGCGGAGGCCACGGCGAGCGCCAGCACGAGCGCGCCGATCCAGCGCGGGCGACGGGCGACGCCGAGGAACTGGGCGAGGGTGGGCCGCGGCGGCCGGGCCTCGTCCGAGGCGGGCGCCGGGGGCGCGGATGCGTCGGTCACGTCAGTACTCCGGGTCGATCTCGCGCTCGGCCGCCGACTCCACGTCGGGCACGGTGTCCTCGAGCACGGGCGGCTCCGCGAGCGCCTCGGCCTCCGACTCCCCCGCCATGATCGACTCGGCGAGCGCGAGGGCGCGATCCCGCTCCACGTCGAGGGCGTGCGGCGGCGCGGCGACGCGGCGGCGGCGGAACAGCCCGCCGATCCGCTCCGAGTTCGCCGCGAGGATCGGGCCGACCACCGCCATCACGAGCACGTAGAGGCCCGCGAACGGCGTGAGCCGCGGATCGAGGCCGCCCACCGTGGCGAGCGTCGCCAGGATGAGCACGAACTCGCCGCGGTTCACCAGGATCACGGCGGTGTTGAGGCCCGCCTGCGGGCCGAAGCCGTTGAACCGGGCCAGCAGCTGCCCCGCGCCGAGGTTGAGGGCGAAGGTCAGCAGGATCGCGCCGCCCACCGGCAGCAGCACCTCGCCGAAGGTCGAGGGGTCCAGCTGGAGGCCGAAGTTGAGGAAGAAGAACGCCGCGAAGACGTCGCGCAGCGGGGTCGCGAACGACTCGATGCGGCTGCGGAAGCGCGTGGCGCCGAGCGCGAGGCCGATGAGGAACGCGCCGATCGCATCCGTGACCCCGAGGAGCTCGCCGATGCCGCCGAAGGTCACGGCGAGCGCGAAGATCAGGATCGTGAAGAGCTCGTCGTCCTTCGTCTGCACGAGCCGCGACACCACGCGACCGCCCCAGCGGGCGACCGCGATCATGATCGCGAGGAACGCGAACGCCACGAGCAGCTTGACGATGACGCCCCAGGGGTCCGTCTCGCCCGAGAGCACGACCGACACGATCGCGAGGTAGATCGCGATGAAGACGTCCTCGACGACGGTCACGCCGAGGATCATCGGCGTCTCGGGGTTGGCGAGGCGCCGCAGCTCGATGAGCAGCTTGGTGACGATGGCGCTCGAGGAGGTGGCCGTCATCCCGGCGATCACGAGGGCCTCGCGCGTGCCCCAGCCCACCATCATCCCGAACGCGAAGCCGACGCCCATGTTGACGAGCACGTAGCTGCCGCCCGAGACGAGCAGCTTGCCCGCGTTGCCGAAGAACTCGTCCTGGTCGAACTCGAGGCCGAGGTTGAAGAGCAGCAGCAGCAGGCCGAAGACCGCGACGAGCTCGACGTAGCCGTGGTCGAACTCGAGCGGGAACAGGTGGAAGTGCGGGCTCGCGAGCAGGCCCACGAGCATGTAGACGGGGATCGAGGGAAGCCCCACGAGCTTTCCGAGCCGCCCCAGGACGTAGGCGATGAGGAACAGGATGCCCAGCACGAGGAGCTGGGACCCGAGGTGCTCGGCGTCCACGGCTCAGCCTCCGGGCGGCGCGTCGCCCGAGCGGCCCTTGAGCTCGCCGGTGCGGAAGAACTGGAACGCCTTGGCCACCTTCTCCGGGGCCCCCGCCACGACGAGCGTGTCGCCGGGGAACACCTTGAAGTCGGCGTCGGGACCGGGGTTGGCGGAGTCGCCGCGCACGACCGCGACGACCGTCACGCCGGGCAGGCCGCGCTCCGTGAAGGAGCCGAGCGGCTGACCCGCGATGTGGTGGTCGTAGTCGACCGGGAACCAGTCGATCGAGAGGCCGGGCAGCTGCTCGAGGCCGCTGATCGACTCGGTGATGCGCGTGCCGCCGAGCAGCTCGGCCAGCGTGTGCGCCTCGTCCTCGTCGAGGCGCAGCGAGACCTTGCGGGCGTCGCCGTCCTCCGCGTCCACGAAGGAGATGAGGTCGGATGCGCCCGAGCGGTGCGTGATGACGCCCACCTTCCCGCCGTCGTCGGTCACGAAGGTGTGCAGCACCCCCACCCCCGGGAGTTTGACCCGCCGCACGTCGACCATGCCAGCTCCTCACGCTCGTTCGGACCCCTCCAGCCTATCCGGGCGTCGCGGCGAGGGCCGAGCCGCCCGTTCAGACCTCGCGGGCCGCGAGCCGCACGCGCTCGGCGGAGGCGTCGTCCGGCTCGAGCTGGCTGGCCCGCTCTGCATCGACGCGCTCCAGGTAGCGCTCCACCTCGTGGGCGATGCGGACCTCGTCCCAGCCGAGCGCCTCACCCATGAGGCGGGCCGCCACGGGGGCAGCCGAGACGCCGCGGTCCCAGGCCTCGATCGACATCCGGGTGCGACGCGCGAGCACGTCGTCGAGGTGCAGCGCGCCCTCGTGACTGGCCGCGTAGACGGCCTCGGCGGCGAGGTAGTCCTCGGTGCCGGGCAGCAGCTCGCCGAGCCCGGGGCGCTCGCGGATGAGGGCGAGCACCTCGCGGGCGTGGGTGCCGTAGCGGTTGAGGAGGTGACCGACGGCGCCCGCGGTGAGCCCGTGCCGCCGCGCGATCCGGCCGCGGCGGTTCCAGGCCGCCTGGTATCCCTCGGCGCCGCTCAGGCCGATGTCCTCGGTGACCGACTCGGGGATGGGGCGGTCGAGCCCGCGCGCCACGGCATCCACGGTGTCCTTCGCCATGACGCGGTAGGTCGTGAGCTTGCCGCCCGCGACGACCACGAGGCCGGGCACGGGGGTCGCGACGATGTGCTCACGGCTGAGCTTGCTGGTCTCCTCGCTCTCGCCGGCGAGCAGCGGGCGGAGCCCCGCGTAGACGCCCTCGACGTCGTCGCGCGTGAGCGGCGTCGCGAGCACCTGGTTGATGTGCTCGAGCAGGTAGTCGATGTCGGCGGCGGTCGCGGCCGGATGCGCGAGGTCGAGGTTCCAGTCGGTGTCGGTCGTGCCGATGAGCCAGTGCCGGCCCCACGGGATGAGGAACAGCACGCTCTTCTCCGTGCGCAGCAGCAGCCCGATCGTGCCCCGGATGCGGTCGCGCGGCACGACGAGGTGCACGCCCTTCGAGGCGCGTACCCGGAAGGGGCGCACGCCCGCCATCTCCTGCAGCTCGTCGGTCCAGACACCGGTGGCCGACACGACCTGCCGGGCGCGGATCTCGAGGCGCTCCCCGGTCTCGCGGTCCACCGCCTCCACGCCGACGACGCGCGCGCCCTCGCGCAGCAGCCCCTCGACCTTGACCCGGCTCGCGGCGTGCGCGCCGTACTCGGCGGCGGTGCGCACGAGGCTCGCCACGTAGCGGGCGTCGTCGACCTGCGCGTCGTAGTACACGAGGCCGCCGCGGAAGGCGTCCGGATGCAGGTCGGGCGCCGCCTTCGCGAGCTGCCGCTTGGTGAGGTGGCGGTGGTGCGGAACGCCGGGCTCGCGTCCGCCGGTCCAGGAGAAGAGGTCGTAGAGGGTCATCCCCGCGCCGATGTAGGCGCGTTCGACGAGCGGCACGGTGACGGGGTAGAGGAACTTGACGGGCTTCACGAGGTGGGGAGCGATCCGCTGCAGCAGCAGGCCGCGCTCGATGAGCGCCTCGCGCACGAGCCGGAAGTCGAGCTGCTCGAGGTAGCGGATGCCGCCGTGCACGAGCTTGGAGCTGCGGCTGCTGGTGCCGGAGCCCCAGTCGCGCGCCTCCACGATGCCGGTGCGGAGCCCCCGCGTCACGGCGTCGAGCGCCGTGCCGGCCCCCACGATGCCCCCGCCCACGACGAGCACGTCGAGCTCCCGCTCCCGCATCGCCGCGAGCGCCTTCTCGCGCCCCTCGGGGCTCAACTCACCCACGTCCTCACCCTACGCGCGCATCCGCCCCTGGCCGAGTCGTTCGGCGGGAGCAACCGCACCCTCGGCGGGAGCAGCGACGGATGCGGGCGGCAAACCCAGCGCCCGGCGGGGGCAACGACTCCCGCCGCGTGCCATGTGCTCCGCCCGCGCTCGGCGGACAGCGGATGCGCGAGAGGCTCCGGCGGGCGCCTCAGCTCTGCTGGTACGGCGCGACGACGACCTCGACGCGCTGGAACTCCTTGAGCTCCGAGTAGCCGGTAGTCGCCATCGAGCGGCGTAGCGCACCGATCAGGTTGACCCGCCCATCCGGCTGCGACGACGGCCCGAAGAGCACCTGCTCGAGCGATGCGAGAGTGCCCACCTGCACCCGGTTGCCGCGCGGCAGCTCCGGGTGGTGCGCCTCGGCGCCCCAGTGCCATCCCCCGCCGGGCGCCTCCTCGGCGCGGGCGAGCGTCGAGCCGAGCATGACGGCATCCGCTCCCACCGAGATCGCCTTCACGATGTCGCCGCTCGTGCCGAGGCCGCCGTCGGCGATGACGTGCACGTAGCGCCCGCCCGACTCGTCGAGGTAGTCGCGGCGGGCACCCGCGACATCCGCCACCGCCGTCGCCATGGGGGCGTGGATGCCGAGGCTCGTGCGCGTGGTCGTCGCGGCCCCGCCGCCGAAGCCGACGAGCACGCCGGCCGCACCCGTGCGCATCAGGTGCAGCGCGGCGGTGTAGGTGGCGGCACCGCCCACGATGACGGGCACGTCGAGCTCGTAGATGAACTTCTTGAGGTTGAGCGGCTCGACCGTCTTGCTGACGTGCTCGGCGCTCACGGTGGTGCCGCGGATGACGAAGAGGTCGACGCCCGCGTCGACGACGGCCTTGTAGTGCTCCTGGGTGCGCTGAGGGCTCAGGGCTCCGGCGACCGGCACGCCGGCCGCGCGGATCTCGGCGAGGCGCGCCTGGATGAGCTCGGGCTTCACCGGCTCGGCGTAGAGCTCCTGCATGCGGCGCGTCGCGCCCTCGGCGGGGAGGGAGCGGATCTCGGCGAGCACCGGCTCCGGGTCGTCGTACCGCGTCCACACGCCCTCGAGGTCGAGCACGCCGAGGCCGCCCAGGCGGCCGATCGCGATCGCGGTGGCCGGGCTGACGACGGAGTCCATGGGGGCCGCGAGCACGGGGATGTCGAAGGTGAACGCGTCGATCGTCCAGCTGACGCTGACGTCCTTCGGGTCGCGCGTGCGCCGGCTCGGCACGATCGCGATGTCGTCGAAGGCGTACGCGCGCCGGGCCCGCTTGGCCCGCCCGATCTCGATGTCGCTCACCGCTCCACCCTACCGGGGTGCTCCGGTTCCGGCGGCGGGAGCAACTTCCCCCTCGGCGGGAGCAACCGCGGGCTCGGGCGGCGAAGCGCGCATCCGGCGGGGGCAGTTGCTCCCGCCACATGCACGCAAGACCGCCCGCACACCCACGCGACCTCACCGCGTCGCGCGGGCTCAGCGGCGCCCGCGCGGGATGCCGGCTGCATCGAGCTTGGCGATCAGCGTCGCGGGGTTCATCAGATCCGACCAATAGACGCGGACGACGGTGTGCCCCTGCCGCCGCAGCTCGTCCTCGCGCAGCTTCTCCGCGAGCACGACGCGCGCCGGATCTCCCCCGTTCATCGCGGGGTCGAGGTACTTGCCGAATCCGTCGATCTCGGCGATGACCCGCCGCCCCGGCCAGGCGAAGTCCGCCAGGTAGACGCCGGTCTGGTGCGGGACCTCCCATTGCAGCTCGGGCAGCTCGTAGCCGAGCACATACATGAGGGCGCGCGCATACGACTCGGCATACGAGTCGGCGAGCGGCGAGGCGAACACGATGGCACGCTCGACGAACCGGCGGCGCAGGGTGCTCGGAAGCGTGGCGAGCTCGGCTGCGAGCTCCTCCCGCGTGACGCGATGCGGATTGCGCCGCCACAGCGCCCAGTCGAGGGTCCCGATCGCCGTCGCGAAGTCGGCGGATCGCGCGACATCGATCGCCGTTCGCGCGACACCCGTCACGAGGTGTCCGCCGACGCGCTGGATCGTCGCGGATGCGGCTGCCGCCGTGATCCGTCGCACCCCCGGCTCGGAGCGGCCACCGCCCTTCCACCGATCGAGGAACACGACGTCGTCCGGATAGCCGTGCAGCCACATCCCCCAGATCGCGGCGGCGGTGGCACCCGCGAAGGGCAGCTCCTGCCGGGCCGCCCTGCTCGCGACCTCGGCGCGCAGGAGGTGACGGGTCGTGTCATCCGCCGCCTCCCACACCGCGGCACGCACATAGGCCCCGCGGCGCAGCTTCACGAGCTCGCCGCGCTCCACGGCACGGGTCAGCTCGCGGACGTCGGAGCCCAGGCGGAGATGGTCGGAGGTGAACACGAGTCCACGAGGCGTCGTGACGGCGGTGAGATCCATGCGTGCAGGATCTCCGCCCGACGCCCGCCGCCGGGCACGGCCGTGGGCGATCGGTGGACGACCTTCCTGCGACCAGGTTGTGAAGGAGCTGCCGCGCCGCACATCCGCAGCCCGGGCTGTCGGCCGACCGGGCGGAGAACCCATCTCGCGGCGGGAGCAACTACTCCCGCCACGAGCGAGTTGCACCGCCCGCGCGGGCAACTGCTCCCGCCGATGGTGCCGTAGCTCCCGCCGCGAGGAGAACCAGCGGGCGTACGGAACCGGCGGCGCAGGTCAGCGGGAGTAGTTGGGGGCCTCCACGACCATCTGGATGTCGTGGGGGTGCGACTCCTTGAGGCCCGCGGGGGTGATGCGCACGAAGCGACCGCGGCTCTTGAGCTCGTCGATGGTGCGGGCGCCCACGTAGAACATCGACTGCCGGAGGCCGCCGACCAGCTGGTAGACGACGGCGCCGAGCGAGCCGCGGTAGGCCACCCGGCCCTCGATGCCCTCCGGGATGAGCTGCGCATCCGAAGGCACGTCGGCCTGGAAGTAGCGGTCCCGCGAGTAGGAGGTCTTCTTGCCGCGGTCGGAGAGCGCGCCGAGCGACCCCATGCCGCGGTAGTTCTTGAACTGCTTGCCGCCCACGTACACGAGGTCGCCGGGCGACTCGTCGGTGCCCGCGAGCAGCGAGCCGAGCATGACCGTGTCCGCACCCGCGACGAGCGCCTTCGCGATGTCGCCCGAGTACTGCAGGCCGCCGTCGGCGATCACCGGGACGCCGTGCTCGCGCGCCGCGAGCGAGGCCTCGTACACGGCGGTCACCTGGGGCACCCCGACGCCGGCCACCACGCGGGTCGTGCAGATCGAGCCGGGGCCCACGCCGACCTTCACGGCATCCGCCCCCGCGTCGACGAGCGCCTGCGCGCCCGAGCGGGTCGCCACGTTGCCGCCGATGACGTCGATGTGCGCGAAGGCCGCGTCGGCCTTGAGACGGCGGATGATGTCGAGCACGCCCGCCGAGTCGCCGTTCGCGGTGTCGACGACGATGACGTCGACCCCCGCATCCCGCAGCGCCCCCGCGCGCTCCCGGGCGTCGCCGAAGAAGCCGATCGCGGCGCCCACCCGGAGGCGGCCCTCGTCGTCCTTCGTGGCGTTCGGGTACTTCTCCGACTTGTCGAAGTCCTTGACGGTGATGAGGCCGCGCAGCCGCCCCGCCGCGTCGACGAGCGGCAGCTTCTCGATCTTGTGCTGCGCGAAGATCGCGACCGCGTCATCCGGGTCGATGCCCTCGGGAGCGGTGATGAGCGGCGCCTTCGTCATGACGTCGCGCACGAACGTGGTCGACTTCTCGAAGGGCGAGACGAAGCGCATGTCGCGGTTGGTGATGATGCCGACGAGCGTGCCGTCGCCCTCGACGACCGGCAGGCCCGACACCCGGAACTGCCCGCACAGGGCGTCGACCTCGGCGACCGTCGCATCCGGCGTGGTCGTGACCGGGTTCGTGATCATGCCCGACTCGGAGCGCTTGACCTTGTCGACGTGGGTCGCCTGGTCCTCGATCGAGAGGTTGCGGTGCAGGATGCCGATGCCGCCCTGGCGGGCCATCGCGATCGCCATGCGCGACTCGGTGACGGTGTCCATCGCGCTCGAGAGCAGGGGGGCCGCGACCCGGATGCGGCGCGTCAGCCGCGAGGACGTGTCGGCCTCGCTCGGGATGACGTCGGTGTGCCCGGGCAGCAGCATCACGTCGTCGTAGGTGAGTCCGACGAAACCGAAGGGATCGGGCTGGTCCATGGTGTCCTCTGGGTCGCGGGGCGGGAACCCGGCTGCGGCATCGGAGACCGGTAGTCCATGTTAACCGAACCGGTCCCGTGCTATTCCCGGGATTCCCCGCTCAGCCCGTGCGACTCGGGGTGGGCGAGGGTTTCGCCTCACCCCGCACCAGCCGCGTGGCGCCGCCCAGCGGGTCGCCCTCGAGATGCAGCGGGCCCGCGACGCCGCGATAGGAGATCTCCTGCCCGTCGTCGAGCACCGCGAGGCACGCGCCGTAGCTCGTGCACTCGACCCCCTGGCCGAGCACCTGCGGCAGCCGCCAGCCGATCGAGGGTCCGCCGTCATCCCCGGCGACCGCCGCGGCGAGTGCCGCGAGCACGACCGCGTCGTAGGCGTCGGCGGCGAAGCGGCCGTCGCCGAGGCCCGGGTCCTCCAGCCGCAGGCGGGCGAGCAGATCGGCATCCGGCTCGGGCTCGGCGTCGGATGCGGCGGCGGGCGCCGGTGCGACGAGCAGCACCCCGGCCGCGGCAGCGGCCTCGCGGAGGCCCGGCGCGAGCGCCGACGACGACGGCCCGACGACGACGTCGACGCCCTGCTCGACGAGCGCGGCGAACACCGCGGCGACCGCTGCCGCATCGCCGTCGCCGATGTCGCGGTTCACGAGCTCGACGGGCGCGCCGAGCGCGCCGCCCGCCGTGCCGATCTCACGGATCGCGGCGAAGACGCCGGCGAGCTGCGCGGCGCCGACGGCGGCCTGCGAGCCGGTCTGCGTGAAGAGCGTGCCGATGCGCAGCACGCCGTCGCCGCTCGGCGCGACGGTCACCGTCGGGGTCGGCGTCGGGGCGGGGCCCGGCGCCTCGCAGCCCGCGAGCAGCGCGAGCGCGGCGACGGCCCCGAGGACCGCGGCGAGGCGGGGGCGGCGCGGGAACGGCATCCGGATCCTTCCGTGTCGTCGCGACCCTATCGCGCCGTCACGCGGTCGGGACGGAGGCGCGGCGTCCCGCGCGGGCGGCGCGCACCATGTCGACGGTGAGCAGCACGAGCGCGATCCAGACGAGCCCGAAGCCGACCCAGCGGCCGAGGGGCATGGGCTCGTGCAGCAGGAGCACCCCCATGAGGAACTGCATGGCGGGCGCGAGGTACTGTGTGAGCCCGAGCGCGACGAGCGGGATGCGGCGGGCGGCCGCCGCGAAGAGCAGCAGCGGCACGGCCGTGACGACGCCCGTCAGGATCATGAGCGCGGTGTTGACCCAGCCGGCGTTGCCGAAGGCGAGCCCCACGACGGCTCCCGTGATCACGAGCTGCACGGCGGCGACCGGCGTGAGCCACAGCGTCTCGAGGGTGAGGCCCGACACCGCGTCGACCTGCGCCCCGACGCGCTTCTTGATGTAGCCGTAGATACCGAAGGAGAAGGCGAGCGCGAGCGCGATCCACGGGAAGGTGCCGTAGCCGATCGCGATCACGAGCACCGCGGCGATCGAGACGCCCACCGCGACCCACTGCAGGGGTCGCATCCGCTCCCGCAGCAGCACCACCCCGAGCCCGACCGTGACCACGGGGTTGAAGAAGTAGCCGAGCGAGCTCTCGACCACATGGCCGGTGATCGTGGCGAGCACGAACACCTGCCAGTTGATGTAGATGAAGACGCCCGCGGCCGCCATCGCGAACAGCACGCGCGGCTGCCGCGCGAGGCCGAGGAAGGCGCGCCAGCCGCGCGTGACCGTCAGCAGGATCGCGCAGAAGCCGAGCGACATCAGGATGCGGAACGCCACGATCTCCCACGGGCTCGCCGGGTCGAGCAGCAGGAAGTAGGCGGGGAGGAAGCCCCACAGGCCGTAGGCGGAGATCGCGAAGACGAGGCCCACGCCCTGGCTCTCGCCGCGTGGGGCGGGCGGAGGGGCGTCGGTCACCTCTCGAGGCTAGTTGTAGTTCCTCGGGACGTTGTGGTCGTTTGAGGTAGCGAAGACCTCCGTGGACGATGTGGGTTACCACACTCAAATCGTCAACACGGAGGTCTTCGTGACTCACGCTAATGCGCCGTTGGCGCCGGAGGGCAGGCTTCGGC
>JASLGG010000010.1 GCA_030150265.1 Protaetiibacter sp. | reverse complement strand
ACACGATGATGTACCCCCGCGCATCCGCCTCTGCAGCACGCGTCACCGCATCCGAACCAGGCGCGTCCGCCGCAACACCACCAGTCTCAAACGCGACCGCTGGGCCAACACCTCCCAGCGACAACACCAACAGCCCCGCTGCCGCTCCTGTGGCAATGACCTTCGCCCTGCTCATCGAATCCCCCTTGATGGCCGATTTCGCGAACTTAGTTCGACTCTGATCGGACCGTACTCTGCGCGTAGATGAAATGCAAGAGGCCGACTCACTTATTCACCGATCGAGCTAACCGACGGCGCGGCAACGCTCATCGAGATCCTCGATCCACAGACCATGTCGCCGCCCGGATCGCATCCTCCGGAGAACGCCGTATTTCAGCGTTGAGTCGTGAGCTTTCACGCGGCCGGTAGGTGGGGCGCTTCGCAGACGACCTCCGATCGCGACTTGCCCTCGCGCGCGGCGCGCTCATCGATCGCCTTGATCTCTCCAGGGTGAGCCGGAGCGCGATCACATCATTTGTGAAACGAAAAGCGAGCGGACCCCCGACGGAGCGCTAGAGCTCGGCGCGCACCGCCGCCGGGTCCAGGTGCCCGTCGGCCACGAGCAGGCGGTGGGCGAAGGACAGCGAGTCGCCGACCGGCACCGTGAGCGCATCGACGTAGGCGCAGGCCCAGCCGATCGCCGAGAACGGGTCGAAGCGGTGCAGCCAGCGGTGGTGGCCCTGCCGCGGCTCCTCGCCGAAGGCGAGGCCGAGCGTCACGCGCTCGCCCGACCCGGTGACGCCGTGCACGACCATGGTGCGCGACTCTCCGCCCGACTCCGAGAGGTCGACGCCGTCGCCGTCGATCGCCTCGGCCCGGAAGCCCTCGCCGAGCCGCAGGAACAGGCCGCCGTACCCGCCATCCGGACGCCCGCGCTGCGCGGGGGTCTGCAGGCTCACGTCGGCACCCGTCGCGCTGCGCAGCTCGGTCGCGAAGTCGATCACGAGCGCGTCGACCCCGTCGGTCTCGGCGATCCGGAAGCTCCAGCGCCGGTCCTCGTCGAGCAGCGGCTCGCCCCCGTGCCCCACCCAGCGCAGCGACTCGGAGATGCGGGCGGTCGCACCGTCGCGGCCGTCGGTCCACCCGACGTGCTCGATGCGGCCCTGGTCCTCCACGACGATGTACCCGGTCTCCGGGTCCATGTAGGTGCCGCCGCCCCAGAGGTTGTGGGCGCCGACCCGCGGCATCGCGAACTGCAGGCCGTGATGCCAGGTGTGGTCCTCCGGGCCGAAGCCCGTGACCACGACGCCGCCGGGGGTGCACAGCGGATGGATGAAGGGCTTGGGCGTGTCGATCGGCCCGATGCCGGTGCCAACGCCCAACCGCGCGCGCGGCTCGCCGTCGATGCGGAGCTCGCGCTCCTCGCCTCCCGCGTCGAGCAGCTCCAGCTCAGCCACGACGCGCCTCCGCCCGACCCGGGCCCGCCGCGTCGAGCGCCTCGTAGAAGGGGTCGCCCGCCACGATCTCGCCGCGGGCGACCACGCGCCCCTCCGCGGACGACTTGTAGAGCGCCGTCAGGAACTCGAGGGTCGCGCGCGACTCCGCCGTCGTGAGCTCGGGCCTCTCGCCCGCGCGACGGCTCGCGATGAGCGCCTGCAGTTGCGCCCGGTGGGCGTTGACGTGCATCTCGGGCTCCTCGACGGCCCAGTCGGCCACGTCCTGGGCGGCGTCGCCCTCGCCGATCGTGCGCACCGCCCATTCATCCAGCAGCGGCAGGTAGAGGGTGTCGAGCGACACGGATGCCTTCTCGGCCATGATCTGCAGCCGCGTCACGGGGTCGTGGCTCAGCACCGTCGACACGACGCTCGCGATCGCCCCGCTCGCGAAGCGCACGCTCGCGACGCTCGCATCCTCGACCTCGATCGGCCGCGACACCGTCTCGGCGACGCCGCTTACGCTCGCCCAGTCGCCGCCCATGAGCCACAGCAGCAGATCGACGGCGTGGTAGGCCTGCGTCGTCGTCGAGCCGCCGAACTCGGTCGCGAACTTGCCGCGCCACGGAGCGTCCCAGTACTCCGGACCGCGGTACCAGTTGGTGTGCGAGATGCCGACGAGCGGCCGGCCCCAGCGGCCGGACCGCAGGTCGCGCTCCACCTGGCGCGACCCGCCCGAGTAGCGGAACTGCGAGACCGTGACGCACCAGTTGCCGGTCTCGGCCTCGGCGGCCGCGATGCGGTCGGCGGAGGCGAGGGATCCGGTGAGCGGCTTCTCGCAGAACACCCACGAGCCGGCCCGCAGCGCCTCGATCGCGAGCGGCTCGTGCAGGTGCGGCGGCGTCGCGACGACCGCGATGTCGGGCGCGACCTCGGCGAGCATCGTCGTCGCATCCGCGTAGAGCGCCGGGGCGCCGAACCGCTCGCCCGCCGCGGTGCGGCGGCTCTCGTCGGGGTCGACGATCGCGACGAGCTCCGCCTCCTCGGCGAGCGCCTCGATCGCGGGCAGATGAGCAGCGGCACCGATGCCGCCGGCGCCGATGACGGCGATCCGTGCTCGGGGGGTCATGGGTCGTGTCAGCCTTTCAGACCGGTCGTGGCGATGCCGGTCGTCAGGTACTTCTGACCGGCGAGGAAGAATCCGAAGAGCGGCCCGAGCGAGATGACCGCCATGGCGAACATCGGGCCCCAGGCGCTGTTGCCGCTCGCGTCGAGGAAGCCGTTGAGGCCGAGCGGAACGGTGTAGCTGCGCGGGTCCTGGAGGTAGATCATCGGGGTCAGGAAGTCGTTCCAGGTCCAGATGAAGGTGAAGATCGCGGTGGTCGCGAGCGCCGGCTTGGTGAGCGGCAGGATCACGTACCAGTAGGTCTTCCACGGCCCGGCGCCGTCGATCTTCGCGGCCTGGTCGAGCTCCGAGGGCAGCCCGCGCAGGAACTGCACCATGAGGAACACGAAGAACGCATCCACCGCGAGGAACTTCGGCACGACGAGCGGCAGGAACGAGTTCACCCAGCCGAGACCGGAGAACAGCAGGTACTGCGGCACGAGCAGCACGTGGTGCGGCAGCATGAGGGTCGCCATCATGCAGGCGAAGAAGATGCCGCGCCCGCGGAACCTCATGCGCGCGAAGGCGTAGGCGGCGAGCGAGCACGCGACGATGTTGCCGACCACCGAGAGCCCGGAGACGATCGCCGAGTTCAGCAGGAAGGTGCCGAAGCCGACGCCGGCTCCCTGCCATCCGCGCTCGTAGTTGTCGAGCGTGACCGGGTTCGGGATGGGCGAGATCTCGGAGAAGATGAACTCGCTCTCCTTGAACGAGGCCCCCAGCATCCAGATCAGCGGGTAGATCATCACGAGCCCGACCGCGATGAGCAGGGCGTGCGAGAAGGCGTCGCGCGTGCGGCTCCTGCTCGTGCCGACGCTCAGGAAGCGGGAGCGCTGGTCGAAGGCGGTGTCAGTCGTCATAGTGCACCCAGTACTTGGAGAACCAGAAGTTGGCGGCGGTGATGATCGCGATGCCGACGAACAGCACCCAGGCCATCGCGGATGCGTAGCCCATCTCGAAGCTCGTGAACGCCCGCTGGTAGAGGTAGAGCGTGTAGAACAGCGTCGACCCCACCGGACCACCGGTGCCGCCCGAGACCACGAAGGCGGGGGTGAACGCCTGGAAGGCGCCGATCATCTGCAGGATGAGGTTGAACAGCACCACGGGGCTCAGCATGGGCAGCGTGATGTGCCAGAAGGCCTGCCGCTTGGAGATGCCGTCGACCGCGGCGGCCTCGTAGAGGTACTCGGGGATCTGCCGCAGGGCGGCGAGGAAGATCACCATCGGCGATCCGAAGGTCCACACGTTGAGGATGATGAGCGTGCCGAGCGCCGTGTCGGGGTTGCCGATCCAGCTCTGCCCGTGGATGCCGAACAGCGCGAGCACCTGGTTGATGAGGCCGTCGGCGCCGAACATCTGCCGCCAGAGCACCGCGATCGCGACGCTCGCGCCGATGAGCGAGGGCAGGTAGTAGACGGAGCGGTAGAGCGAGAGCCCGCGCAGGCCGCGGTTGAGCACCATCGCGACGAGCAGCGCGAAGGCCAGCTGCAGCGGCACGGAGATCACGACGTAGATGAGCGTGACGCGCACCGAGCCGAGGTACTTGGAGTCGTTGGTGAAGAGCTTGAGGTAGTTGTCGAGCCCGATCCACTTCGCCGGGGCGAGCATGCTGAAGTCGGTGAACGACAGGTAGAGCGAGTAGAGCATCGGCCCGAGGGTGATCACGAAGAAGCCGATCAGCCACGGGGCGAGGAAGGTGTAGGGCGCGATCTTCTCGGCGAGGACCGCCCGGCGCAGCGACCGGGGCCGCCGTGCGCGGGAACCCTCGGGTCCCCGCGCACGGTCGGTGCCCACGTTCTCCGGCGACGGGGCCGAGGCCTCTGCCGCGTCGGTGAGCGATGTCATGTACTTTCCAGTGCTTCCTTCGTACGGGCTCAGCCGAGCTCGGACGCCGCCTGGTCCATGAACTGCTTGACGGCATCGGCGACGCTCAGCTGACCGAACTGCACCGCCTGGGCGATCTCGGTGAACATCGCGTTCACCGTGCCGGTGCCGGCGGGGGCCGGAACCGGGGCGGGCGAGCCGTTCTCGCGCACCGACTCGAAGACCTCGATGGCGCGCTTGACGGAGGCGTCGGCGCCCTCGGAGGCTGCGCTGATCACGTTCGCGTTCGCCGGGAACCCGCGGTTGAGTCCGAGCAGCTTGTTGGCCTCGGGGTCGTTGAGCAGGAAGTTCACGAGCTTCGCCGCGGCCTCCGGGTGCTTGGACTGGGCGGAGACCACGAGGTTCATCGCGGTGCGCAGGTACTGGCCGGGCGTCTTCGCCTCGCCCGGGAAGCGGTCGAGGGTGAGCGTGTTCGGGGTCTTCGACTGCACCGAGGCGTACTGGTTGCCGAACAGGAACGTCGAGGCCGCGACCTTGGCGACGACCGCGTCGTACGGCGTCGCGAGGTACTCGGTGGTGACATCCGGGCTCGTGGCGCCGCCGCTCGCGCGCACGTCTGCCCAGTAGTTCCAGAAGTCGGTGAGCGTCTTGGCGCTGAAGGCCAGGCCCTTGGCGTCCATGTAGTCCTCGCCGTGCTGCTTCGCCCAGACCTCGAAGACCTGGTAGCCGCCCGAGAGGTCGGTCACGCCGGCGACGGAGCCGCCGGATGCCGTGCGCACCTCGGCCGCGAACTTCGCCAGGTCGTCCCAGGTGTAGCCCTCGCTCGGGGCGGTGACCCCGATGGCGTCGAGGGCGGTCTGGTCGAAGATGAAGCCCTGCGTGTTCATGCCGAACGGCAGCGCGCTGAGCTTGCCGTCGATCGTGTTGACGTCGAGCAGGTCCTGCGGCCAGCCGTCGAGCGAGAGGTTGCCGGCCTTGACCTGCGTGTCGAGGTCGAGCAGCTGACCGCGTCCGGCGAACTCGACGAGCACGTCGTTGTAGAACTGGAACACGTCGGGCGAGTTGCCGCCCGTGTACTGCGTGGTGATCTTCTCCAGGTAGCCGTCGAAGCCGCTGAAGTCGCGGACGACGGTGATGCCCGGGTTCTTCTCCTCGAACAGGTCGAGGGCGGCGTTGGTGGCGGCGGCGCGGGTGTCGTCACCCCACCAGGTCATGCGGAGCTCGATCTTCTCGTCTCCCGTGGCCGCGTCGCCCGGCGTCGAGCATGCGGCGAGAGACATCATCACGGCCGCGCTCGCCGCGACGGCGGCGAGCTTCAGGCCCTGTCGATTGCGATGTGTGAACACGTACCTCTATCTCCTCGTTGAGATGCCCTGATGGGCGATGCGATGTGCAGGGGACAGCCCCTCCGGGGGTGAACAATCGATTTCGCAACTGTTCGTGGGTTGACTATACGTCGCCGCGGCAAAGGCGTCAAACAACCCCGCGGGACCAGCGCACCAGGGTCGGGACCGCGTGCTCCGCGAAACGCTCGAAGTGCTCCGCCGTCGAGTAGGCATGCGCGGAGAGCCGCAGCCTCGCCGTGCCGGCCCAGCCCGCGATCTGGGTCTCGAAGCCCAGCTCGTCCGCGATGCGCTGGCGCAGCGCCCCTGCCTCGTCGGCTCGCGCGGCGAGCGCCGCGGGGAGGGCCACGAGCGCCATGGCCGGGGCGGCCATGCCCACCGCGACGCGGTGATCGTCTCCCGTGAGGTCCGCGAACGCCTCGGCGACGAGGTCGCGCCCGTAGGCCACGAGCTCCGCCTGGTACGCCCGGATGCGGTCCCAGCCGATCTCCCGCTCGAGCATCGCGATCCCCGCGGCCGAGGCGAGGTATCCGGTCGCGTCCGCGGTGCCCTGCTCGTCGAACGACGCCGGATACGGCGCATCGCTCGCCCACGACTCGATGGGCGGCCGCACCCCGTCGGCGATCCCGGTCCCCAGCACCGTCACGGCGGAGCCGCGCACCCCGCAGGCCCACTTGTGCAGGTTGCCGACCCAGGCGTCCGCCGCCGCGACCGCGGGCGCGTCGAGCTGGCCGGGAGCGTGGGCCGCATCCACGAGCACCGCGACGCCGCGCGCACGCGCGGCCCGGGCCACGCCCTCGACCGGCATGGCCCGCGCGGTCCCCGAGGTGATGTGGTCGAGCACCACGAGCCGCGTGCGGGGGCCGACGGCGTCGAGGATCGCGGCCGCCGCATCCGCCTCCCCGGCATCCAGCGGCACGTGCGCGGTGACCACTCGAGCACCGACGCGAGCGGCCTGCAACGTCACGTGCTTCGCGAGGGCGCCGTAGGCATGGTCCGTGACGACCACCTCGCCGTCGACCAGCTCGCGGAGCACCGCGGTGGTCCCGGCGCTCGCCGACGGCACGAAGGCGAGCGCGTGCGGCTCGGCTCCCACGAAGTCGGCCACCAGCCGACGCGCCTCCTCGCGCCGCGGCGCCACGCCGAGGTGCCAGCGCAGGGGGTTCGCGTCGACCTCGGCGAGCAGTGACGCCCGCCGTTCGACGGTCGCGCGGGGAGCGGCGCCGTAGGAGCCATGGTTCAGGTGCACGACATCCGGATCGAGCGCCCACAGCTCGCCCGCCGGGACGCCGTCGCGCGTCGTGAGGGGTGCCGGACCGCCGGTCGCGCGTCGAGCGGGGGCAGGGGGGCGGACGCTCACCGCACCAGCCTAGACAGCCGCGCGGCGCTCGCCGGGCGCATCACGTCAGCGCGGTCGGCGCACCTCCGGAGCCTCCGCCGACCCCTCGGGCGACGCGTCGCCGTCACCCGATCGTCGAGTGGGGGGATCGGCCACGGTGCCGATGCTGCGGGTCGTCGGCCCGCGTCCGCGGCGACGCTCCTTGGCGCTCAGCTCGTGCGGCTCGACCAGGGGGCCGTCGCGGCTGCGGTGGTCCTTCTCGACCATCAGAACGCCTCGCCTCCGACGGTGCGCGGCGTCTCCCCGCGCTCGTCGGGCTGCTCGGGCTCGAGCGGCGCGGGCTCGTCGGGCGTGAGGTCCGGATCGACGGGCACGCCCTCCGGGGCGCCGGGGACGGGGTCGTCGGGGCCGACCGGCGGAGGCGCGATCGACTCGTCCGGCTCGGCGAGCCGTCCGTCCGGGCCGAGCTCGTCGGCGGCGACCGCCGTGTGGTGCGGATGCCCGATCACGTAGCCCTCCTCGTCGAAGTGCTGCGGATTCACCCCCGTGCTCTCATCGAGCGAGCGGTCCTGGACCGGATCGATGGGCTGGTTCATGTCCGACTCCTCTCCGAGCCCAGTCGACGCCTCGCCCGCCGCGCGCGCGAGGGGGATGACATCGGCACGGCTCGGAGCTACCATCCGGAGCCCGGACGGATGCGCTCAGCGGGCGGGCGTGCGCAGCAGCGCCTCGATCGGCATGAGCGCCGAGCCGAGGGCCACGGTGTCGCCGCCGAAGCTCGCCACGGCGAGCTCGAACTGCGAGCCGGGGCGGCGGAGGCTGTTGCGGGCGATCGCCTCGCGGATGCGGTCGGCGCAGCGCTCCATGAGCCGCAGCCCGACCCAGCCGCCCACCACCACGCGCTCGGGGTTCGTGAGATTCACCATGCTGCCGAGGGCCGCGCCGAGTGCCTCGACGACCCCGTCGAGCACCCCGGATGCCGCGGCGTCGCCCGCATCCGCGGCGTCGAGCAGCGCGCCGAGCGCCTGCCAGCCGCTGCCCTCGAACGCGCCGCCCGCCCGGCGCCAGGCGTCCAGCACGGCGTCGGCGCCGAGATAGGCCTCGACGCAGCCGCGATCGCCGCAGCGGCACGGCTCGCCGCCGAAGCGGATCTTGGTGTGGCCCCACTCCGTGGCGCTCGAGAAGGCGCCGCGGTACAGCTCGCCGTCGGTCACGATGCCGAGGCCGACGCCGCGGCCGAGCAGCGCGACGAGCGCGTGGTCGGCGCCGCGCGCGGCCCCGAACCACAGCTCGGCGCGGGCCTGCGTCTTGGCGCCGTTCTCGGCGAACACCGGCAGCTCGGGATCGAGGGCCCGCGGGATCGGCAGCGCCGGCCAGCCGAGCGACTGGGCGTAGAGGGTCTGCGCCCCCTGCGCATCCGTCTCGACCACGCCCGGCAGCCCGAGCCCGATGCCGAGCACGCGCGGCCAGCGCTCGGCGTTGCGCGCGCGCAGCGCCGCGATCGCCTCGCGCAGCTCGGCCACGATGCCCGACGGCGTCTCCTGCTCGCGGCCGCCGCGGAACTCGCGGTCGACCATCCCGAGGCTCAGGTCGAAGAGCTCGACGGCCACGCCGCGCTCGCCCACGTCGGCGCCGATCGCGTAGGCGCCGTCGGCGTTCGGCGCGATGAGCGAGATGGGCCGCCCGCCGCGCGAGCTCACCGTGCCCGTCTCCACCACGAGCCCGTCGGCGATGAGCTCGGCCACCAGGTTCGCCGCGGATGCCGCCGAGAGCCCGCAGCGCCGCGCCACCTCCGCGCGGGTCGTCTCCCGCTCCCGCAGGATCACCTGCAGGGCCGCGGCGCGGTTGCGCTGCCGCAGCGAGGTGACGGTCGACGCCTCCGGCAGGGGCGCCCCCGGAACGGCGTCGCGCAGCGTCATGCTGAGACCGTAGCGGGTCATCGGCTCACATCGACACCGCGCACCCGCACGGGGCCCCGGGCCTCGAGCACGAGCGACGCGCCCTCGACGCGCGCCTCGAGCGACGCGGGGTCGTCGGCGTCGACCGTCCAGCTGCCGGGGGCCTCGGCGAACGCGAACGCGAGCCGGGAGCCCGCGTCGAGCCGCACGGCGAGCGCCGTCTCCTCCTCCGAATACGGCGCGCCGGCCGTGTGATGCCAGAGGCCCTCCGGCAGTGGTCCGTCGACGAGCTCCGCGATCGGCGTCTCGGCGCCGTCGCGCACGCCCGCCCAGGCCGGGATGCTCAGGCTCGGGCGCCCGAAGACCGCGGCGAGCACGGCCTCCCGCGGCTCGCAGCTCTCGAGGGCGACCGCTTTGAGGAACGCGTCGAGCACGCCCTGCGCCTCCGCCGCATCCGGGGCGTCGGCGGGATCGGCGATGCGCTCCCAGCCGTCCGGCACCGGTGCCGAGAGCGGCGAGGTGAGCGTGCCGAGCTTCTTCCACGGCCACAGGTTCCAGCCGATGCCGTGCCGCTCGTAGAGCTGGGTGGCCGCATAGAGCCAGCCCGGGGTGTTCTCGCCGCCCTCGCCCATGTAGATCGGCGTCTCGAGCGCGTCGCGCACCTCGAGGTACTCGGCGATGCTCGTCTCGTCCGGCGGGCACCAGTAGCGGTGGAACTGCAGCAGCTGGTTGTCGTCGAAGCGCTCGCGCAGCACCGACCAGTTGGTGGCCCAGTGGCTGCCCTCGTAGACGATGAGGTGCCGGTCGTCGATCGCCCGGATCGCATCCGTCAGATCGCGGTAGAGCTGCACGAGCTCGGCCGGGTAGCGGTGCTGCCACTCGTTGGGCAGCGGCTCGTTGAGCAGGTCGTAGCCGAGCACGCTCTCGCGGTCGCGGTAGCGGCGGGCGAGCTCCTCCCACAGCGCGATCGTCTGCGCGCGGTACACCTCGCTCTCGAAGAGCTCCGGGCGCCCGTTCGGGGAGTCGTCGATGTTGGTGCCGGTCTGGCCGCCGGGCGCGCCGTGCAGGTCGAGCAGGATGCGCAGGCCGTGCGCCTCGCTCCACGCGACGGCGCGCTCGATGAGGGCGAAGCCGTCCTCGAGGAAGGAGCCGTCGTCCGCGATCACCCCGCGCGCGTTGATCGGCAGGCGCACGTGGTCGAAGCCGGCCTCGGCGATCGCGCGGATGTCGTGCTCGGTGACGAAGACGTCGCGGAACCGGCGCCAGAACGCCGCCGCCGCATCCGGTCCGACGAGGCTCTCGACGCGCGCCTCGATCTGGCGGGGCGAGGCCTGCTCGTCGCCGAAGCGCCACATGTAGCCCTCGGCGAGCAGCCAGTTGCCGAGGCCGACGCCGCGCAGCAGCAGCGGCCCCTGGTCGTCGACGAGCTGGGCTCCGGAGGCTCTGACGAAGCCGGTGCGGGTGGTGACGGACATGCGGGGCGGGCTCCTCTTACTTGAGTCCGGACAGGGCGAAGCCCTGCACGACGTAGCGCTGGAAGACGATGAAGACGATGAGGATGGGCACGACCATGAGGGTCGAGGCGGCCATCTGCAGGGAGGGGTTGGTGGCGATCTGCTGGTTGAGCAGGGCGACGCCGACCGAGAGGGTGTAGAGCTTCTGGTCGTTCGCGATGATGAGCGGCCAGAGGAAGCTGTTCCAGCCCGCGATGAAGGTCAGCACGACCTGCACGGCGAGGATCGGCCGCGACATCGGCAGGATGATGCGGAAGAAGATGCGCCACTCCCCCGCCCCGTCGATGCGCGCCGCCTCGATCACCTCGGTCGGGATCGTCGACATGAACTGCCGGAACAGGAAGATGCTGAAGCCCGACACGAGGGTCGGCAGGGCGACGCCGACGAGCGTGTTGGTGAGCTTCATTCCGTTGAGGATCAGGTAGGTGGGGATCATCGTCACCTGGACGGGGATCATCATCGTGACG
This sequence comes from Protaetiibacter sp., assembly GCA_030150265.1. Taxonomy (GTDB): domain Bacteria; phylum Actinomycetota; class Actinomycetes; order Actinomycetales; family Microbacteriaceae; genus Homoserinibacter. The sequence continues at coordinate 24,332 of JASLGG010000010.1, read as the reverse complement.
AGCACGAGGAAGAACAGGGCGTCGCGCCCCCGGAACGCGAACTTCGCGAAGCCGTACCCGCAGGCGGCCATGAGCACGAGGCCCACCATGCCGATGAGCACGATCGCGAGCGTGTTCACGAGGTAGCGCCCGAAGTCGAGCTCGACGAACAGCTTCTGGAAGAACTCGAGGGTCGGCTGCTGCGGCAGCAGCTGCGGCGGGTATGCCACCGACTCGCCGCGCGGCTTGACGGATGCGAACACCATCCAGATGAACGGGAACGCGGTCGCGAAGGCCCCCACCGCGAGCAGCGCGCCCACGACGACCGTGACGGCGCGGCCCTCGCGGCGGCCGCGCATCCGGAGCTCAGTAGTCGACATCGGCCCTCCTCGCGCGGATCTGGACGAGGGTCACGATCGCGATGATCGCGAACAGCACGACCGAGCCGGCGCTCGCGTAGCCGAACTGGCTCGACGAGAAGCCCTTCTGGTAGAGGAACAGCGCGATCGAGGTGGAGGCGCCGAGCGGCCCGCCCTTCGTGAGCACGAAGGGCTCGTCGAAGAACTGCAGCCAGGCGATCACGGTCGTGATCGTGACGAAGAAGATCGCGAAGCGCAGCAGCGGGATGACGATCGACCAGGTGCGCCGGACGGAGCCCGCGCCGTCGATCGAGGCCGCCTCGAGGTACTCCTTGGGCACCCCCTGCAGCGCGGCGAGGAAGATGATGACGTTGAGGCCGAGGCCGCGCCAGATGGCGACGACGGCGACCGAGAACTTGACCACCACGGGGTCGGAGAGCCACTGCACGGGCGGCAGGCCCACGAGCGAGAGCAGGTGGTTGAAGAGGCCGAACTGCGTGTTGTAGAGGTAGCCCCACACGAGCGCGACCGCCACGATCGCGGTGATCGCGGGCACGAAGTAGAAGGAGCGCAGCGCGCGGAAGAAGCGACTCTGCGAGCGGTTCAGGGCGAGCGCGATCACGAGCGACACGACGATGACGCTCGGCACCCCGATCACCGCGAAGAACGCCGTGTTGCCGAGCGCCTGCCAGAAGGCGGGGTCGCCGAACAGCTTCACGTAGTTGTCGCCGCCGATGAAGCGGATGCGCGACCAGTTGCCGAGGCCGGCGAGGTTCATGTCGGTGAAGCTCACCAGCAGGGCGACCGCGATGGGGAGCACGCCGAAGGCGACGAGCAGGGTCATCGCCGGCGCGATGAAGCCGTACGGTGCGAAGCGAGTTCTCATGGGCCCATGGTGGGGTGCGGGCCGACGAGGCGTCGGCCCGCACCGCCGGTTCAGTTGACGGAGGTACTGCCGGTCGCGGCGAACAGCGACTGCAGCGTCTGGTCGCGGTCGGCGCCGGTCAGCACGATCGCGTTGAGCGCGTCGAGCAGGGCCTTGCCGGTCTCGCCGTCCCAGTTGGGCACGAGCGGGAGGATGCGGGCGTTCGCGAGCTGCTGCGAGTACACCGCGACGAGCGGGTCGGAGGTGAGCTTGGCATCCGCGAGCGCCGCCTTCACGGTGGGCAGCTGGCCGTCGAGGCCGAACCAGGCGACCTGCGTCTCGGGCTTCGAGAGGAAGTCGAGCAGCCGGAGCGCGCCGTCCTTGTTCTTCGTCGCACCCCAGACGCCGAGGTTGGAGCCCGCGAGCAGCGAGGTGTTGTCGGCCGCCTTCGGCAGCACCGACACGGTCCACTTGCCCTCGAGCTCGGGGGCGGCGTCCGCGATCGCGGCGGCGAGGTAGGGGCCGCTCACGAGCATCGGCGCGACGCCCGAGACGAAGCCCTGCGTCTGGTCGAAGTCGCCGTTGGTCGGCACCGAGCCGTCGGCGTAGAGGCCGGTGTAGAGGTCGACCGCCTTGTGGAAGGCCGGGGTGTCGAAGTCGACCGTGCCGTCGGAGGTCACGACGTCGCCGCCCTGGTCCCAGGTCATCACGACCGGGAGGGCGCTGTCCCACTGCGGGATGTAGTAGCCGTACTGGCCGTCGCCGCGGGCCGCGAGGGTCTTGGCGTCGGCGCGCAGCTCGTCCCAGGTGGCGGGCGGCGCGGTGATGCCGTTCTCGGCGAGGATGTCGGTGCGGGTGAACAGCACGCGGGTGTCGGACACCCACGGCATCGACACGACCTGGCCGCCGATCGCGGTCGCCTTGCCGGCCACCCCGTCGATGAAGTTCGACGAGGCGAGGTTCGGGTAGCCGGCGACCGCCGCGTCGTCGAGCGTCAGCAGCGCGCCGCTGTCGGCGAAGGTGCGCAGCTTCGAGATGCCGATCTGCAGCAGGTCGGGCCCGTTGCCGGAGGCGACGGCCGTCGTGAACTTCTGGTCGATCGAGTCCCACGGCACGGCGACCGTCTCGACCGAGATGCCGGTCTCGTCCTCGAACGGCTTCACGAGCTCGTCGAAGTGCGCCGAGCTGTCGCCCATGATCCAGACGGTGAGGCTCTTCGCGTCGGAGGCGGTGTCCCCGCCGTCCGTGCTGCAGCCGGCGAGCGCGAGGCCGGCGACGGCCACCACGCTCGTGGCGATCAGGATGTTTCTCTTCACTGAGGTGTTCCTTTCGGATGCGGTGCAGGGTGGTGTCTCAGCCGCGGACGGCGTCGACGGTGGAGGGGAGTCCGGTGCGGTGGCGCTCGAGGAGCGCGCGGTACCAGTGGGCGCTCGCCTTGGGCAGGCGCTCCTGGGTGCGGTAGTCGACGTAGACGAGGCCGAAGCGCTTGCTGTAGCCCTCGCCCCACTCGAAGTTGTCGAGCAGCGACCACACGAGGTAGCCGCGGAGGTCCACGCCGTCGCGGATGGCACGGCCGGCCGCGTCGAAGTAGCCGGCCAGGTAGGCGATGCGCTCGACGTCGTCGACCCCGCCCTCGGGGTCGACGTAGTCGTCGAAGCTCGCGCCGCTCTCGGTGACGTAGAGCGGGAGGCTCGTGTACTCGCGCGCGACGCGGGTGAGCACGGCGTACAGCGAGTCCGGCACGACCGACCAGCCGAAGGAGGTCGTGGCGGGCTGGGCGGGCGTCTCCTCGACGCCGAACGGGAACGCGGGCCCGACCGGGCGGTCGGTGGCGATCACGCGCTGGTAGTGGTTGACGCCGGCGAAGTCGCACGGCGTCGCGATGATCTCGAGGTCGCCGTCGCGGATGAGCTCCGCGAGCCCGAACGGGTCGAGCGCCTCGTGCACGCCCGCGTCGTAGGCGCCCTGGTAGGCGGGCCCGAGGAACACCCGATTGCTGACCGCGTCGAGGCGGCCGGCTGCGGCGACGTCGGCGGGCGCATCGGAGGCGGGGACCACCTCGGTGACGATGTTCGTGATGCCGACCCGGGCATCCGGGGCCACCTCGCGGATCGCCCGCACGGCGAGGCCGTGCGCGAGGTTGAGGTGGTGAGCGGCGGCCACCGCGGCGCGCACGTCGGTGCGGCCGGGGGCGTGCGGGCCGTAGCCGTAGCCGAGGAACGACGAGCACCACGGCTCGTTGAGCGTGATCCAGTCCTGCGCGAGATCGCCGAGCACCGTCACGGTGCGACGCGCGTAGTCGGCGAAGCGCTCGGCGGTGGCACGGGCGGGCCAGCCGCCGGCATCCTCGAGCGGCTGCGGGAGGTCCCAGTGGTAGAGCGTGACGACGGGGCGGATGCCGCGGTCGCGGAGTCCCGCGAGCAGCTCACGGTAGAACGCGACGCCCTCGGGGTTCAGCTCGCCCTCGCCGCGCGGCTGCAGGCGCGCCCACGACACCGAGAGGCGGTAGGCGCCGACGCCGAGCTCGGCGAGCAGCTCGAGGTCGTCGTGCAGTCGGTGGTAGTGGTCGCACGCGATGTCGCCCGTGTCGCCGCGATGCACGCGGCCGGGGGTGTGCGAGAAGGTGTCCCAGATGCTCGGCCCGCGGCCGCCCTCGGATGCCGCGCCCTCGATCTGGTAGGCGGCGGTCGCGACGCCCCACAGGAAGTCGGCGGGGAAGTTCGCGAGATCCGGCTGCGGGGAGTCCGCCGGGGCGGCGGGGGTGGTGAAGTATCGGGTCATCGGCGCCTTCGCTCTTTATCTACGACTTAGAGTAAGGCGTGGATGATGCGGGCGCAAGCCCGAGCGAGACGTGGCCCGGGAAGAAACGTCTCAGTCCCGAAGCACCGCGAGCGCCGGATCGCCCGGGCGCAGGTGGGTGACGCCGGGCACCCCGCCGAAGGCGGCATCCGCCGAGACGAGGGCGGCCAGATGCGGACGGCGTCCGACGACGGCCGCGAGCACCGCGTCGAACGACCCGAGACCCTCGTGCTCCCGGAAGACCCCCAGGCCGGCGGCGAGATCGTCTGCGTCGATGGAGACCAGCGGCGCGAGGAGCGTGGCGTAGCTGCTCGCGAGGGCGGCGGCATCCGCCCGCCCTCGACGACGGGCGCGCACGTGCGCGAACTCCTGGATGACCTCGGTCGTCGTCGTGGCCGCGATCCTGCCCTCGCCGATCGCCGCGATGAGCGCCCGGCACGGCTCGCGGAGCGCGTGCTCGGCGCCGACCGCGTAGACGAGCACCGTCGTGTCGAGCAGGATCATCCGCGGCGACCGCGCAGTTCGTCGAGCTCTGCGCGCAGCTCCCCCGGCTCGGGGACCTCCATCGGCTCGGCGGAGAGCACGTCGGAGGCGGACAGGGCGCGCAGCTCGGCCTCCGAGGGGTACACCAGGTCGACGGCCGCGCGCACGAGCGAGGCGACGGAGACGCCTCGCGCCGCCGCCGTGCGCTCGAGACGCTCCCGCTGCGACGTGTCGATGAGGATCTGCAGCCTCTCCGTCTTCATGCACATACTGTAGCATGTGCATGTTCTCGCGGCGCGACGGAGTCACTCCATGGGCGAGCCGCCCTCGGCGAGCCCCGCCGCGAGACCCGCCGCCACCTCCGAGAGCACGAGCTCGCCGGAGTCGGTGTCGTAGTCGAAGAGCTCGCCGTAGCGTCCCCAGCCGATCGCGATGGAGAGCTGCCGCTCGGTGTCCTCCGCGCTGAAGCCGCGCCGCAGCAGATCGCGGAAGAAGTCGTCGCGCAGCGCTCCGTCGTTGCTGTTCTCGAGCGCCGTGACGATCGTCCGCACGAGCGGCGCGCGCTCCACGGCGAGTGCGGCGAAGAGCTCCTTGCTGTGCAGGATGTCGGCCGTGTACCAGGTGCGGCCCACCTCGGTCAGGAACACCTGGGCGCCGTCGATCTCCAGCAGCCCCAGCATGTGGGCGGCGTCGACGATCGGCAGCAGGTCGTCGACCTGGAAGTGCAGCTCGTCGGCGAGGTCGGGCAGGTCCGTCTGCCCGTCGTGGGCGAAGACGATCTCGACGAGGCCCGCGAGCCCGCCGACGCTCGCCGAGGGCAGCGGATGCGTGAGCGGCCCGGGTGCGGCCGCCCGCTCGGACGCCGACTTCGCGTCGCGGTCGGTCAGGATCGCGTAGAGACGGTCGACCATCGCCTCGAAGGTGGGGCTGCGGCGGTCGCGCGGCCGCGGCAGCGGTACCGCGACCTCCGCCTTGATGTGCCCGGGGTTGGAGCCGAACACCAGCACCCGGTCGGCGAGCAGCACGGCCTCCTCGATGTTGTGGGTGACGATGCAGATCGTCTTCGTGGGGAAGTCGGGCTGCTCCCAGAGCGAGATGAGCTCGCCGCGCAGGTTCTCGCTCGTGAGCACGTCGAGCGCCGAGAACGGCTCGTCCATCAGCAGCACGTCGGGGCGCAGCACGAAGGCGCGCGCGAAGCCCACGCGCTGCCGCATCCCGCCCGACAGCTCGCGCGGGTACGCCGTCTCGAAGCCGTCGAGCCCGATCGCGTCGATCGCCGCGAGGGCGCGCTCGCGGCGATCCGCGGCAGCGACACCCGCGGCGCGCAGCCCCAGCTCCACGTTGTCCTGCACCGTGAGCCACGGCATGAGCGCGAACGACTGGAACACCATCGCCGTGCCGGGGTTCGCCCCGTTCAGCAGCTCGCCGCGATAGCGCACCTCGCCGCTCGTCGGTGCGATGAGGCCCGCGATCGTGCGCAGCAGCGTCGACTTGCCGGAGCCCGACTTGCCGAGCAGCGCCACCACCTCGCCCTCGCGCAGCGTGAGGCTCACGTCGTCGAGCACGTGGAGAGTGCCGCCGCCCGCTGCCGGGAACGAGGTGGACACGTGGTCGGCGCGGATGAGCTCCGCGCGCGGGGTGCTCGAGCTGGGGTTCATGGTCACGTCCTCTCGGAGGCTCAGGAGAGCGAGTAGCGGCGCTCGGCGAGCGCGTACAGCGGGCGCCACACCAGCCGGTTGATGCCGACGACGAAGACGCTCATGACCGAGACGCCCACCAGCACGCGGGCGAAGTCGCCCTGCCGGGTGGCCTCGGAGATGTAGGCGCCGAGGCCGGTCGCGGTCAGCGTGTGGCCTCCGTAGCTCACGATCTCGGCGACGATCGAGGCGTTCCACGCGCCGCCCGACGCGGTGATGCCCCCCGTCACCCACGAGCTGAAGATCGCGGGACCGTAGAGGGTGCGCCAGCGCAGCCCGCGGCCGAGCCGCAGGTTGGCGGATGCCTCGCGCAGGTCGTTCGGGATCGCCGACGCCCCGGCGATCACGTTGAACAGGATGTACCACTGGGCGCCGAGCGCCATCAGGAGCACGCCGCCGACGTCGAGGCTGATGCCGGTCTGGATGAGCGCGAGCGTCACGAACGGGAACAGGAAGTTCGCGGGGAAGCTCGCGAGCACCTGCACGACGGGCTGCGCGATGCGCGTCACCCGCGGGCTCAGCCCGATCCACACCCCGATCGGCACCCACACGAGCGTGCCGAGCACGAGCAGCACCACGACGCGGGCGAAGGTGGCGAGGCCGAGCAGCGCGGCGACCCCGAACTGCTCGAGGCCGGTGCGCGAACCGACGTAGATCAGCATGTTGACGAGACCCCACACGATCACCGCCGCGACGAGCACCACGAAGACGACGTCGCCGACGCGGCGGCGTGCGGCGTTCACCCGGAGCGGTCGGTCGGCCACGCCGAACGGCCGCATGGCCCGGTCGGCCGCCGTGCCGAGCGGGCGGAGCGCGCGACCGACGAGCGCGGGGATCGCCGAGCGGCGCAGCACGTCGAGCACCGCGCTGCGCTGGGTCTCGGCGGTGACCGTGTCGCCCGCGCGGAACCGCTCGGCCCAGGCGGTGAGCGGCCGCCAGAACAGGAAGTTGACGCCGATCACCAGCACGACCATCACGGCGATCGCCAGCAGGAGCCGGTCGATCTCCTGGTTCTGCGACGCCGCCGCCACGTAGGACCCGATCCCGGGCAGCGCGTACACGTGGTTGTTCACCGAGATGACCTCGGAGGCGATGAGGAAGAACCATCCGCCGCCGAAGCTCATCATCCCGTTCCAGACCAGCGGGATCATGCCCTGCGGGACGTCGAGCTTCCAGAAGCGCTGCCACTTGGTCAGCCGCATCAGCCGGGCCGCCTCGTCGAGGTCGCGGGGCTGGGTGACGAGCGACTGGTAGAACGCGAAGGTCATGTTCCAGACCTGGCTCGTGAAGATCGCGAAGATGCTCGCGAACTCCACCCCGAGCTCGCTGCCGGGGAACAGGGCGAGCCACACCGACAGGGTCACCGAGAGGAAGCCGAGCACCGGCACCGACTGCAGCACGTCGAGCGTCGGCAGCAGCACCTTCTCCGCCCGCCGCAGCCGCGCGGCCGCCGTGGCGTAGAGGAAGGTGAACACGGTCGAGGCGGCGAGCGCGGCGAACATCCGCAGCAGCGAGCGCGCCGCGTAGTACGGGAGGTTCGCGGGATCGGTCGAGACGCTCGACGGCGCGGTGCCCGGGTCGAAGGGGGCGGTCACCCCGTGCGAGAGTTCGATCATCAGCCAGAAGAGGCCGGCGACGGCCACCAGCACCACGGCATCCGCCGCGAGACGGCCGGTGCGCAGCGTCGCGTCATGGCTCGTGAAGCCGACCATGCGGGGTGCGGCCATGCGGACTCCTCCCGGCACCGACATTCAACGGTTTGCGCATCTCAAAGATAGAGGGATGATGGACGGATGGACCCGCATCCGGAGCGCCGATCCGTCACCGAGGCCCAGCTCGACGCGGCCGCCGCGACGTTCGACCTGCTCTCGACGCCCAGCCGGCTGCACCTCGTGTGGCTGCTCGCCGCGGGCGAGCACGACGTCACCACGCTCGCCGAGCTGTCGGGCGCCAACGTGCCGGCCACGAGCCAGCACCTCGCCAAGCTGCGGGCGGCGGGCGTCGTCACGGCCCGGCGCGACGGGCGCCGCCAGCTCTACCGCGTCGAGGACCCGCACATCCTCGGCGTCATCGACCAGATGTTCTCGCACATCGCACCCGACGGCACCCTCGCGGGAGCCGCCGACGCCCGCCGCCCTCCCCGCCTCCCGCGGTTCGACCGGACGCCGGCGACCTCCGGCCGCTGACCTCGCCACTCAGATCCAGGCGCCGAAGCGGCGGATGAACACCCGCTTGGCGAGCTGCGCGAGCACGCAGTAGGCGGCGAGCGTCGCGACCAGCCACGGGAAGTACGTCCACGGCAGGGGCACGAGCCCGAGCGAGGCGCCCCAGCCGCTGAAGGGCAGCACGAGCCCGAACACGCACACCGCGCCGGTCGCGAGCAGGATCGGCAGGCTCGCGCGCGACTGCAGGAACGGGATGCGGCGCGTGCGGAGCATGTGCACGATGAGCGTCTGCGAGATGATCGACTCGACGAACCAGCCGGACTGGAACAGCGCGGCGTGCTCGGGGCTGTCGGCGTGGAACACGAACCACATGAGCGCGAAGGTGCTGATGTCGAAGATCGACGAGATCGGGCCGATGACGACCATGAACTTCGCGAGGCTCCCCGACTCCCAGCGGCGCGGCTGGGCGATGTCGGCCCGGTCGACGCGATCCCACGGGAGGGTCAGCATCGAGAGGTCGTAGCTGAGGTTCTGCACGAGCACGACGAGCGGGATCATCGGCAGGAACGGCAGCAGCGCGCTCGCGACGAGCACCGAGAACATGTTCCCGAAGTTCGACGAGGCCGTCATCTTGATGTACTTCATGGTGTTGACGAAGGTGCGACGCCCCTCGATCACGCCGCCCTCGAGCACCGTCAGGTCCTTCTCCAGCAGGATGATGTCGGCCGACTCCTTGGCGATGTCGACCGCGGTGTCCACCGAGATGCCCACGTCGGCGGTGCGCAGCGCGGGGGCGTCGTTGATCCCGTCGCCCATGAAGCCCACGGTGCGCCCGGCGCTGCGCATCGCCTCCACGATGCGCGCCTTCTGCGCGGGGTTGGCCTTCGCGAACACCGTGGTCTCCTCGGCCAGCGCGGCGAGCTCCTCGAGCGGGAGCGCGTCGATCTCGGGGCCGAGCACGATGCGGCCCGGGTCGACGCCGATCTGGCGGCACACCGTGGCGGCGACCAGCGGGTTGTCGCCCGTGATGACCTTCACGGCCACGCCGTGCTCGCCGAGGCTCGCGATCGCGGCGCCCGCGCTCGCCTTCGGCGGGTCGAGGAAGGCGAGGAAGCCGATGAGCGTCATGTCGCGCTCGTCCTCGGCGGCGTACTCCGGCATCCGCTCCTCGGCGTCCGTCGCGGGCAGCGTCGGCACCATCGAGCGCCGCGCGACGGCGAGCACGCGCATGCCGAGCTCGTTCTGCTCGGCGACGAGCGCCCCGATCTCCGCGAGGCGCTCCGCCGTGAGCGGGGCCTCGACCCCGTCGCGCAGCTCGGTCGCGCAGTGCGCGATCACCTCCTCGGCCGCCCCCTTCGTGACGATCAGGTGAGAGAGGCCGTCGTCGACCACCACCGACATCCGGCGGCGCACGAAGTCGAACGGGATCTCGTCGACGAGGGCGTGCTCGAGCTCGATGCGGTCGATCTCGTCGGGGCCCGCCTCCGCGAGGATCGCGGCGTCGAGCAGGTTGCGCAGCCCGGTCTGGAAGTGGGCGTTCACCGCGGCGTACATGAGCGTGGCGTCGCTGCTGCGTCCGGCGACGTCGAGGTGCCGGGCGAGCACGATGCGGTCCTCGGTGAGCGTGCCGGTCTTGTCGGTGGCCAGCACGTCCATCGCGCCGAGGTTCTGGATGCTGTTGAGCCGCTTGACGATCACCTTGCGCCGCGCCATGAACTTGGCGCCCTTGGCGAGGCCCGCGGTCACCACGAGCGGCAGCATCTCGGGCGTGAGGCCCACGGCGGTCGTCACACCGAACATGAAGGCGCTCGCCCAGTCCTTGGTGACGCCGTTGATGACGAACACCACCGTCACCATCACCACCATGAACTTGATGAGGGTGAAGGTGACCTTCGAGATCCCCACGTCGAACGCGGTCTCCGGGCGGGCGCCCGTGATCGCGGCCGACATGCTGCCGAAGTAGCTCCGGCCGCCCGTGCCGATCACCACCGCGGTGCCCGATCCGGAGACGACCGAGGTGCCCATGAACCCGAGGCCCTGGGCGTCGAGCACGGTCGCGGCGGTGAGCGCGGACTCGGGCGCGGCCGACTTCTCGGCGGGCATCGCCTCGCCCGTGAGCATCGCCTGGTTGATCTGCAGGTCCTTGGTGCGGAGCAGCCGCACGTCGGCCGGGATCATGTCGCCGGCGGCGAGCTGCACGATGTCGCCGACCACGATCTCCTCGATGGGGCGCTCCCCGGTCACCGGCCTCCCCTCGACGAGCCGGGTGACCGCGGCGGTCGTGCGCACGAGCGCCTTCAGCCGCTCGGCGGCGCGCGAGGAGCGGTACTCCTGCCAGAACCGCAGCGTCGCGCTGACCAGCACCATGATGCTCACGGTGATCACGCCGGTGAGGTCCGGGCCGTCGGCCGGGTCGGCGAAGATCACGTCGGTGAAGAGCATGACCCCGGCGAGGAACAGCAGGATCAGGATGAACGGGTTCAGGAACGTCGCGAGGAACTGCAGCACGGCGGGCGCGGGCTTGTCGTGGCCGATCTCGTTGAGGCCGTCGCGTCCCCGGCGCTCGGCCACGACCGCCTCGGGCAGGCCGTCGAGAGTCGTGCCGAGGCGGTCGAGGGTGGCGCCGGCATCGAGGGTCGCCGACTCGACGAGGATGCTCAGCTGACCGGAGGAGAGGCTCGCGGTGCTCGCGTCGGAGCGCGTGCGGAGGCGGCGGACGGGGGCGGGCGAAGCGGACGTGGCCTTCGGGTCCACGTCGGTGCGGAAGGTGCGCATGAGGGGGTCTCCCTGCGGTTTCGGGCGCGCCGCATCGACGCGCGCCCGGTGAGGCGCGCGAGCGATGCGAGGTCGCGGAGGGGATGCTGCGGTCGCCGCCCGGGGCGGTCAGCACACGCGACGGAGCTGATCCGCGACCCCGAGCGGGGTGGTCGGTCGACTATGGTCGTCGCTCACGGCGGATCACCTCCTGTCGTCTCCCGGTCTCCGGTTGCCCGAACGGCCCGGATGTCCGCGCACGATCCTAGGCGATATTCAACGACTTGCGCAAGTTACGGATCGGGGCTCCGGCAACCGCCCCCTCTCGACCGGTCAGCGGGCCGGGAGTACAGTCGAGCTGTAAGCCCGAACGTCCACCCAGGGTGGCCGAGTCGGGCTTACGCATTCATACGACGCTCCTCAGCACGACGCGATCGACCACCTTCTCGTGCCATTCGCCGCCACGCTGGATACACCACGCGATCGCGTCGGCAGCCCACAGCAACGGATCGTCTGGTGCGCGAAGATGGTCGACCGCGAGCACCGCATCCCGCTGAGTACCTGACAGCTTGGCGAAATGGACGCGGCGCGATCCCGGCGGCGCCAGTCGCCGTACCCTCGCCCGTGCACGTCCGACATCGGTCGCCGCGACCCAGACGCCGACGAGGATGAAGTCGCGCCCGGGCGGAGCGCGCCGTCCCCTCAGGTGGTCACGGGCGGCCAGACGAAGTGCCTGCCGTCGGCGGTGCGGCCCGTCACGATCTCGCGGAGCGACTCGCTCGGCAGCTTGGGCCGGCGATCGGCGTAGAGCAGCCCGTTGGCCTCCTGGCCGGTGTCGGTCAGCTGCGTGTAGCAGAAGCCGCCGATCGCATCCCCCGCCGTGAGGCCCGCGAAGAGCTCGGCCACGAGCTCGCGGAGCTCCTCCGGCGACTCCACCGTCGCATAGCCCCAGGTGCTGCCGTCGCCGCTGAACGAGATCCCGCCGAACTCCGTCACCATGACCGGCACCTCGCCCGACTCCACCCGCGCGACGAGCTCCTCCGAGAGCGAGATCACCCTCCCCTGCGGTCCGCTCGACCGGATCGTCGCGGCCACCCCCTCGCGCGACCCGTACCGCTCGCGGAGCACCGCGCCGTCGGGGCTGTAGTCGTGGATCGTGAGGATGTCGCTGTCGACGTGCTCCCAGCCGTCGTTGGAGATCACGGGACGCGACGGGTCGAGGGCGCGGGTCAGCGAGGTCACCGACCGCACGAACTCGGCCTGCGCCCGGCTGCGTGAGACGTCCTGGACGCCCCAGCTCTCGTTGAACGGCACCCACACCACGACGGAGGGGTGACTGCGGTCGCGCATGACCGCGTCGCCCCACTCGGCGGTCAGGGCGCGCACCGCGCGCGGGCTGAAGTCATACGCCGCGGCCATCTCGCCCCACACCATGAGCCCGAGCCGGTCGGCCCAGTAGAGGAAGCGGGGGTCCTCGACCTTCTGGTGCAGTCGCACGGTGTTGAAGCCGAGCTCCTTGATGAGCTCGACCTCGCGACGCAGCGCGTCGTCATCCGGCGCCGTCATGAGCCCGTCGGGCCAGTAGCCCTGCTCGAGCACCGCGCGCACGACACAGGGCACGCCGTTGAGCTGGAACGCCCCGCCCGCGACCGCCGCCGAGCGGATGCCGAGGTAGCTGGCCACCCGATCGACCTCGCGCTCCCCCGAGAGGAGGACGAGCTCCGCGTCGACGAGCACGGGGTTCTCGGGCGACCAGTGCAGCTCCTCGCGGACGTGCCCCGCGCGCAGCCCGCGCGGCCGGAGCACCACGAGGGCGGTGCCGTCCACGACGTCCACCGTCGCCGACGCGAGCGCTCGGCCGTCGACCTCGGTCGCGACCGCGAGCCGCAGCGGACCGTGGCGGCGCGCCGAGAGCGCGACCTCGCCCGTGACCGTGCCGGCGACGAGATCGCTCGACCACGAGATCGACGCGATCCGAACCGCCGGCACCACCTCGAGCCAGACCGTCTGCCAGATGCCCGAGGTGCGCGTGTACCAGATGGCGTGCGGCTTGTCGCGCCAGTCCTGCTTGCCGCGCGGCAGCTCGAGGTCGCCGGCGTCGTCGCTCGTGCGCACGACCACGACATGCTCGTCACCCGCCGCGAGCGCCTCGGTGACGTCGAGCGCGAAGGGCGTGTGCCCCCCGACGTGCTCACCGACGAGGTTCCCGTCGACCCAGACCCGGGCCGCGTGGTCGACCGCCCCGAAGTGCAGCACGACGCGTTCCCCCTCGCCCGCCGAGGCGGTGAAGGCGCGCCGGTACCACAGCACCGCGTGCGTCCCCGTCTCGCCGATGCCGCTGAGCTCCGACTCGGGCGCGAACGGCACCCGGATGCGCCTGCCGAACGCCGCGGCGTCGCGCCGGAACCACCCCGCGCGGAGCCCCGCATCCGCGTCGTCGAACTCGAACTCCCACTCGCCGTCGAGCGAGGTCCACGCCTCGCGCACGAGCTGCGGACGCGGATAGCCGCCGTCGAGGACGCTCGCCCGCATCATCGACCGACCTCCACGACCCGACTGGTCTCATGCGATTCGATCACGGCGTGCGCGAGGCGCAGCGCCCGGCGCCCGGCGCGGGCGTGGATCGGCGGCGCCTCGCCCTTGCGGAAGGCGTCGAGCACCCGGTCCACGTGCCGATCGAAGGTGCCGTGGAAGTTCCGGGCCTCGTCGTCGAAGTAGCCCGCCCGCCAGCGCCGCTCCACCGGATCGCCGGCGGACTGCACCACGAGCTCCCGCACGGTGTCGTGGACCACGAGGCGCCCCGTCGTGCCGTTCACCTCGACGAGCTGCGCGTCCGGGTAGGCGTACGAGCTGTCGTAGCTGCCGAGCATCGTGCCCACCGCGCCGCTCTCGAAGGAGAGCGAGATCGCGAGACTGCTCCAGTCCCCGTAGGTCATGTCGGTCATGTGCGCGCTCACCGACGCGATCGGGCCGACGAGATGCTCGAGCATGTCGAAGCCGTGGCACTGCGTCTCGATGAGGTTCGCGTGCCGGGACGTTCCGTGATTCGCCTCCCCGCCGAACCGCCACGTCGCGAACACGGGCGCGCCGATCTCGCCCGCGTCGATGGCCGCCTTCGCCCGCAGGAAGGGCTCCGCGAAGCGGTGGTTGAAGTTGATGGCGAAGAACAGGCCGCGCAGCTCCGCCTCCCGCAGCAGCGCGTCCGCCTCCTCCAGCTCGAAGACGAGAGGCTTCTCCACCAGCAGCGGCACCCCGCGGCGGATGAGCTGGAGCGTCGGCTCGAAGTGCCCCTCGTTGGGCAGGCACACCGACACGAGATCCGGTGCCTCCGCGTCGAGCATCGCGTCGAGGTCGACGTACGGCGCCGCGCCGTAGGCGGCAGCACGCGCAGCCGTGCGTCCGGGGTCCCGGCCCACGATCGCGCACAGCTCCGTGTCGCGGCGGCGCGAGAAGATGCGCGCGTGCTGCTCGCCCCATCCGCCCGCGCCCACGACGGCGACCCTCAGCCGCCTGGCCTCGCCCTGGTCCGTCACGACATCCCCTTCTTCCCTGTTGCCCGAACTGCGGTCCATCCCCGTCATCCCTTCACGCTTCCGGCGAGCAGCCCGCGCACGAAGTAGCGCTGCATCGAGAAGAACACCGCGAGAGGCACGATCATCGACACGAAGGCGCCCGCCGACAGCAGGTACCAGGCGTTGCCCCGGCTGCCCACGAGGTTCGCGAGCGCCACGGTCATCGGGTTGGTCGACGGGGAGCTCGCGAAGGTGAGCGCCACGAGCAGGTCGTTCCACACCCAGAGGAACTGGAAGATCGCGAAGGCGGCCACCGCGGGCATCATGAGCGGCACGATCACCCGCAGGAACACCTGCGCGTGATCGGCGCCGTCGACCCGCGCGGAGTCGATGAGCTCCCCGGGGATCTCGCGCATGAAGTTGTGCAGGAGGAACACGGCGAGCGGCAGGGAGAAGATCGCGTGCGAGATCCACACCGGCCAGAAGGTGCCCGCAAGGCCGGCACCCGCGAAGAGCTGCAGGAGCGGCACGAGCGTGACCTGGATCGGCACCACCTGGAGGGCGAAGACCAGCACGAACAGGAAGTCGCGCCCCGGGAAGCGGGTCCAGGCGAACGCGTACGCGGCGAGCAGGGCGAGAACCACCGGCGCGAGCACCGAGGGGATCGCGATCACGACCGAGTTGACGAAGGCGTCGGTCAGCGAGTGGCCGCTGTTCTGCGCGCCCAGCACGGCCGCGTAGTTGTCGAGGGTGAGGTCGGGGTCGGCGAAGGCGTTCCACCAGCCGTTCGCGAGGATGTCGGCGGGCTTGCGGAAGGAGGTGACGAGCAGGCCGAAGGTGGGGATCGTCCAGAGGACCGCCAGCACGACGACCACGAGCGAGGCCACGGGCGACCCCAGCCGACGGCGCGCGCGGCGCGCGGTCTGCGAGACGGTCGCGGTCACCTCGGCGAGGACCTGCGTCGGGGCGCTCATCGGCTCTCCACCTTTCGGAGCTGGCGCACGTTGTACACCACGACCGGCAGCACGAGCACGAAGAGCAGCACCGCGAGCGCGGCGCCCACCCCCTCGTCGCCGACACGGAACACCTGGGTGTAGAACTCGTTCGCCAGCACGTTCGTCTGGAACTGGCCGCCCGTCATGGTCCGCACGATGTCGAAGACCTTGAGCGTCCACAGCGCCACGGTGGTGAGCACGACGATGAACGCGGGACGGATGGCGGGGAAGGTCACGTGCCGGAACAGCGAGAGGCCGGCGGCGCCGTCCATGCGCGCCGCCTCGATGATCTCGCTCGGGATGCCCTTGATGGCGGCCGAGAGCACGGTCATCGCGAAGCCGGCCTGGATCCAGACCATCACGGCGATGAGGAACAGGGTGTTCACGGGCGCCGAGAGGAGCCACTGCTGCGGCGTGCCGCCGAGCCACACGACGATCTGGTTGGCGAGGCCGACCTGCTGGACCCCCGGCTGGTCGGGCCGGTACTCGTAGACGAACTTCCAGATGATCGACGCCCCGACGAAGGAGATCGCCATCGGAAGGAAGATGAGCGACTTGGCGAGCGCCTCGAAGCGCGCGCGTTCGACGAGGGTCGCATAGACGAGGCCGATCCCCGTGGCCAGCAGGGGCGAGAGCACCACCCAGAGCGCGGTGTTCCGCAGCACGATGAGCTGGTCGGGGTCGGTGAGCACGTGGAGGTAGTTGTCGAGGCCGACGAAGGCGTGGCCTCCCGCGTCGAACCCCGACGCGAGGACGGTGCGCACCGCGGGATAGACCACCGCGACCGCGAGGCCGATGACCGCGGGCGCGATGAACAGCAGCCCGACGCGGCGTCCCTCACGACGGCCGCCGAGACGTCCCGCGACGAACAGGATCGCGGCGACGAGCACGGCGAACGCGCCCAGGGCCGCGACCATGGTCGCGAGCTTCTGGAGGATCTCCACGATGGAGTGCCTTTCTGACGGATGCGGTGGCCGGGCCGGACGCGCCCGGCCACCGCGGACCGAGGATCAGCCGACGGGCCAGGACGCCTCGATGGCGTCCAGGGTGTCCTTCGTCGACTTCCCGAGGATCCAGTCGGTCCCGTTCTTCCAGAACGACTGGGCGCCGACGGCCGGCGGCATCTGGTCGGAGCCGTCGTAGCGGAACACCGCCCCCGGGTCCTGCAGCGTCTCCGCCGAGAGGCGGTCGATCGGGTTCCCGAGCTTCGAGGCGTCCATCCCGGTGTTGGCTGTCACCCAGCCGCCCGAGTGGTTCGCCGCCACCATGGCGTTGGCCCAGGTGTCGGACGACATGAACTGCTGGAAGGCCTGGACCTCCGGACGGTCCGCGAAGGCGACGAGGAACTCGCCGCCGCCGAGCACCGGCTTCGAGGAGGCGTCCTCGCTGGGCAGGTAGAAGGCGAAGATGTCGCCGTCCGCGGCCACCTTGGTGCCCTCGGGCCAGAAGCCGCCGTAGAAGGAGCCCTGGCGGTACATCGCGCACTGACCGGCCGCGACCGGAAGGCCGGCGTCGACCCACTCCGTCGACGCGATGCTGCTCACGTCGCCGAGGCCGCCGTTCACGTAGTCGGGGTTCTTCAGGTAGTCGCCGACGGCGTTCAGCGCCGCGGTGGGCTCGGGGCCGTTGAAGGGGATCTCGTGGGCGACCCACTTGTCGTAGACGTCCGCGCCGTAGAGGCGCAGCATCATCTCCTCCATCCAGTCGGTGACCGGCCACCCGGTGGCGTCGCCCGCGCCGATGCCGTCGCACCAGGGCTTGGCACCCGAGGCGACGATCTCGTCGGAGAGGGCGCGCAGCCCGTCGAGCGTGGTCGGGATCTCCCAGCCCTGCTCCGCGAAGCGCGACGGCGAGTACCAGACGAGCGACTTCACGTTGGCGCCGAGGGGCGCGCCGTAGACCGTCCCGCCGAACTCGACGTAGGCCTTCCAGGAGTCCGACCAGAAGGCGTCGAGGTTCTTCACGACCCCCTCCGGAGCGGCCACGATCGAGCCGTCCTCGACGAGCTGCTTGACGATGCCGGGCTGGGCGAAGACCGCGACGTCGGGGGCGTTGCCGCCCTTCAGCCGCACGCGGATCTGGGAGTCGAAGTCCTTGTCGCCCTGGAACTCGATCGTGATGCCCGTGCAGGCCTCGAACTGCGCGAAGGAGTCGAGGTAGGCCTGGTCCTGGGGGGCGACGATCGCCGAGTACATCGTGACCTTCGCGTTCTCGAAGGTGCCGTAGGCGGCGTAGTCGCTGCAGTCTCCGACCTCGCCGGGGCCGGCGTCGCCGGTGGAGCTGCAGCCGGCCATGCCGAGCGCCGCGGCGACGATGCCTGCGGACGCCGCGAACATGCGGTTTCTCATGGAGCTTTCCTTTCGGTGTCTCTCGGGTAGGGGGTTACTTTCGAGCGCGCTCGGCGAGCGCGAACGTCTGGAAGTCGGCGAACAGCGGGTTGCGGCGCCGGTGCAGCACGCCGACCTCGTCGGGGACGAGGTCGACGAGCCCGAGAGGGTGGAGGAAGTCGGTCACGGGAGCGGTGCCCTCGCGGTACTGCCACTTCACCTGGTCGAAGAAGGGCCACCAGATGTAGCCGACCACCGGGAGCTCGGCACGCAGCCGGCGGATCGTCTCGAGCGAGTCGGCGAGCCAGGAGGCGCGCTGCGGCATCGTGCCCTCGTAGCTCGTCTCGGTGACCATCACGGGGACCTCGTAGCGCTCCGCGTACACGCGCAGCACGTCGGCGAGACCGTCGACGCCGTCGTCGCGCTCGACGCCGGACTCCCCCGCGTACTCGATCGTGGACCACATGGGGTAGTAGTTGACGCCGAGCACGTCGGGGCGGACGCGGTGCTCCGCGAACCAGGCGAGGTCGGCATCCGTGACCCCGTGCTCCGCCAGGTAGCCCGCGAGCGGGTGGCTGTCGTCGACGGCCCCCGTGACGAGGTCGAGGGCGAGGAAGCGGCGGTCGGTCAGGAGATCGCGCTCGGCGCTCGCGGAGGCCGCGACGACCGGATAGCGGAAGCTCGCCTCCACGTGCACGAAGCTGGGCTCCACGGGGCTCGCCTCGACGATCGCGCGCTGGCTCAGGCAGATGCCGCGGCAGATCGCGAGCATCACCTGCAGGTACCCGTCGTGGCCGCTCAGGGCGGGAGGCCAGGTCGCGGACTCGCCGCCGAGCCGCGCGGTCCACTGGGGCTCGTTGAGCGGGGTCCACGCGGTGATGCGGTCGCCGTAGCGAGCCGCGAGGGCGGCGGCGTACTCGGCCACGCGGTCGGGGTAGGCGCGGTTCGCGAACTGGTTGTCGAGCCAGAACGGCGTGCCGTAGTGCACGAGGTCGAGGATCACCTCGAGGCCGAGCTCCGACAGGCGGTCGACCACGCGATCCGCCCAGTCCCACACGAACCTGCCGGGCTCCGGGTTCACCCGGTACCAGGGCAGGCCGTAGCGGATCGTCGTGGCACCCGACTCCGCGGCGAGCGCGAGGTCCTCCTCCCACGAGGCGTAGTGCTGGGTGAGGGCGTACTCGTCGAGCGCGCGTCGGCCGACGGCCTCCTGGGGCACGAAGGTGTCCTCGATGCCGACCCCGATCCGGAAGCGGCCGTCGGCGAACTGC
This sequence comes from Protaetiibacter sp., assembly GCA_030150265.1. Classification (GTDB taxonomy): domain Bacteria; phylum Actinomycetota; class Actinomycetes; order Actinomycetales; family Microbacteriaceae; genus Homoserinibacter. The sequence continues at coordinate 5,126 of JASLGG010000010.1, read as the reverse complement.
GCCCCCATCAGGCGGCGTCCTGCACGACCACGACCTTGCCGGTCTCACCGCCGAGGAAGAGCGCGAAGGCCTCGTCGATCGCCGTCACCGGCATGCGGTGCGTGATGATCTGCGAGAAGTAGTCGAGGTTCTCCTCGAGCAGGCGCAGGTTCTCGGCCATCTCGTCGTAGCGGAAGTACTCGCTGCCGAGCACGGCGCGCTCCGGCGCGATGAGATCGCCCGACACCTCGAGATCGAGGCCCTCGCCGTGCCCGACGCAGATGAGCGCGCCGCGCTTGCCGGTGAGGCGGAGGGCCGCGCGGCGGGCGACGGACCTCCCCGTCGAGTCGATGGCCGCGTCGACGCCCTGCGCCGCGTCGAGCCCGTCCGCCGCGTCGAGCGGGATCCCGCCCAGCCGGGCCGCGAAGTCGCGGCGCCACGGGGAGAGGTCGCTGATGTAGACCGGCACGTCGTGCCCGAGGGTCGCCTTCGCCATCGCGAGCACGCCGAGGCCGATGGGCCCCGCGCCGGCGACGTAGAGGGACTCCACGTCGGGACGGACGAGGGCGAGCCGGCGGAGCGCGTGGCGGCTGGTGCCCATCACGTCGAGCAGGAGGGTCGCCTCGGCACCGCCGATGGAGGCGGGCACCGGGAAGAAGTTCGACTCGTGGACGATCTCGTAGGGGCCGTAACCCCCGTCGGCGGTGAAGCCCATGTCGGCGCGCTTCGCGAAGCACTGGTTCGTGTAGCCCAGCAGGCAGCTCCGGCACTCGCCGCAGTAGTCCATGAGGAAGACGGCGCCGCGGGTGCCGACCTCGACGGACGTGCCCTCGCCTCCGGCGACGACGATGCCCGCCGCCTCGTGACCGGGAACGACCTCCGAGCCCTCGTCGTACTGCTCGCGGTCGGTGCCGCAGATCGCGTTGGCCTCGACCCGCAGCAGCAGCTCGCCGGGGCCGGGCGCCCGGTACTCCCGCTCGCGGAACTCGATGCGGCCCGCTCCGGTGAAGACGGGGGCGACGGCGATCCTGCTCATGTGACACCTCTCTGTGTTGCATTTACCACGTGGCAAAGAAACTGTACCACGTGGCAAACGGCTCGTATAGTCGATCCTGTACATTCGGAGGCCGGACCCGAGGAGCATTCGATGAACGTCACCCAGGAAGACGTCGCACGTCGAGCCGGCGTGGCGCGCAAGACCGTCTCCAACGTCATCACCGGCTACGCGCACGTGCGGCCCGCGGTGCGCCAGCGCGTGCTCGACGCGATCGCGGAGCTCGGATACCAGCCGAACCGTGCCGCGCAGAACCTCCGCACCGGACGATCGGGGGCGATCGGCCTCGCCGTGCCCGAGCTCGACATCTCGTACTTCGCGGAGCTCACCCGGCACGTCGTCGAGGCGGCCGAGCGCCACGGCCTCACCGTGGTCATCGTGCAGACGCTCGGAAGCGCCGAGCGCGAGCGATCGCTGCTCAACGCCTTCAGCCAGCGCGCCATCGACGGGCTCATCTACAGCCCCATCGCGTGCTCCGCCGAGGAGATCACCGAGCGGCCCGGCCGCTTCCCGATCGTGCTGCTCGGCGAGCAGATCACCTTCCCCGGCCTCGACCACGTCGGGATCGACAACGTCGCGGCCGCGCGCACCGCGACCGATCACCTCGTCTCCCTGGGCCGCACGCGGATCGCCTTCATCGGCGCCGGCGCCGCGACCGACTCGCAGATGGCCGACCAGCGCCTCCAGGGATACCGCGAGGCGCTGGCCGCCGCGGGCCTCCCGCTCGAGCCCGCGCTCATCGAGACGGTCGCCGGCTACCACCGGCCCGACGGCGCACGGGCGATGTCGCGCCTGCTCACCCCGGACGCCTCCCGCCGTCCCGACGCGGTGTTCTGCGCGAACGACCTGCTGGCGTTCGGCGCGATGCGCGCGATCGCCGACGCGGGCCTGCGGATCCCGGAGGACATCGCCGTGGTCGGCTTCGACGGCGTCGAGGAGACCGCCTACAGCCGTCCCTCGCTCACCTCGATCGCGCCCGACAAGAAGCTCATCGCCGAGACCGCCGTCTCCCACCTCATCGCGCTCATCAACGGCGGCGAGATCGAGGAGGGCGACACCCTGACCGACTTCTCGCTCCAGGTCCGCGAGAGCAGCGCCGGCGGGCGGTGAGCTCGCGGTGAGAGGGGAGGCGGGCCTCCCCTCTCACCGGCGCCTCAGCTGACCGTGATCGCCCGGAAGTTCGCGGCGACGTCCTCGGTCACGAGGCCGATCTGGCATCCGGAGATCGCCGCCGTGCGGGTTCCCTGCGTCACGCCGTCCAGCTTGAAGGTGAACGTCGAGCCCGACTTGGTCACGCTGATGGTGTGACCGGTGGCCGGGTCGAAGCCGCCGGGCAACGTCGTCGGGCTCCAGCCGAGATCCACTCCCCCGACGAGCGCGTGGGTCACGAACTCGTTGTTGCTCGGGTCGAGCCATGCCTGCACGTAGTTCGAGTCGTCGCGATAGCAGGCGAAGACCCCGTACTTCGGGTGCGCCGAGGTCGTGCCGGCCTTCACCCGCCGCACCGACGCGCTCATCGTGTAGTTCGACGACTGGATGCCGTCGACGCCGTAGATCGCGTTCCAGCCCGAGCCGAGACCCGTTCCCATGAGGCTCTTCGTGTCGTTGACGGTCCAGGGCCCGCGGCGGAGGCCGCCGCCGTAGATGTTCGCCGCGTTGGCTCCGTTCCGCGACGATCCCCAGGCCAGGCGGTCGTAGACCGTCAGCGCCGAGTAGCTCGCACGCGTGTCCTCGGTCACGAGGCCCAGCTGGCATCCGGGGATCGGCGCCGGGCGCGAGGGCTGCGCCACCCCGTCGAGGGTGAACTCGAAGGTGCTGCCCACCTTGTTGACGCCGATCGTGTGGGCGACCGCCGGGTTGAACCCCGAGGGCAGCGCCTGGGCGCTCGAGAACCCGTAGTCCGTGCCGCCGAGCCGCACGTTGGAGACGAACTCGTTGTTGCTGGGGTCGATCCACGCCTGCACGTAGTTGTTCGAGTCGTAGTAGCACGCGTAGACGCCGTACTTCGGATGCGCGGAGGTCGTGCCGGTCGAGTTGCGGACCACCGACACGGTGGCCGCGAAGTCGCTCAGCCGCGTGTCGGACCCGGTGTAGATCGAGTTCCACCCGGCCCCGATGCTCGTCGTGGCGGCGCTCGTCGCGGTGGACGTCGTCCAGGCGCCGGTGCGCAGCCCGCCGCCGTAGAGCGTGCCGGCATCCGTGCCGCGGACCGAGTCGCCCCAGCCGTGCGCGGTGCCCGAGGTGCCGCCGGTCCAGCGGAAGGTCGCCATCGCGCCGCGCGGGAGCGCGTAGCTGAACGACTGCGAGCCGCTGCGCACCTTGATGGTGTCGCTCCCGGAGCCCGCGGTGCGGTTCCACGCCACGAGCACGCGGCTGCCGTCCGCGGGGTCGAGGAAGGCGACCGTCTGCACGCTCGTGCTCGAGAAGCTCGTCGAGGCGATGCGCACGGCGCCCGGCTGCACGAACTTCGAGAAGTGGCCCGTCCAGTAGTACGACGGCCGGTAGGTCACCGCGCCGGTCGCCTGGTCGACCGTGACGAGCGGCTGGATCGGGATGCCCGGGTGCGACGCGGAGTCGCAGATGTCGACGGCGCCGGTGTGGTACGGCCCGGATGTCGTGTCGAGCGCGACGTTCCAGCTCACGATCGTCTGCGCCCAGTTGCGCGTGCCGTTGACGAGCACGTCCCGGAAGTCCTCGTCGGTGCAGTACGGGGCGAGCTCGGACTGGTAGACGGGCTTGTAGGGGAACGCGTCGTGGACGACGCCCATCGCCGAGGGCGAGCCGATGTATCCGTGGTGCGAGGAGCCCTCGGTCTCGGCGCGGCCTCCGGCGTCCGCCCACACCGCGGGCGCGTAGCTCGTGCTGAAGTCGACCGTGTCGCCCGCGTAGATGCGCGGCTGCAGCCCCGCCGCATACAGCTTCGGGGCGAGGTAGTTGGTGATGAAGTCGATCGACTGGGCGGTCGAGAGGTGCATCGTGTTGTAGGTGTTGCCCGTGGTCGGCTCGTTCTGGGCGCTCGTCGACCAGATCGGGATGCCCTGCGCCTCGTACGCCTGGATCGCCTTCACGAGGTACCGCGCGTAGACGTCGTAGTACTGCGACAGGAGGGTTCCGGGGTAGCCGTCCTGGGCCGGCGCCTTGAGCGAGTTGTTGTCCTTCATCCACGCGGGCGCGCTCCACGAGGTGAGGTTGACCTTGAGGTCGGGGTTCACCGCCATCGCGGCCTTCACCATCGGGATGATGTCGGCCGTGTCGTGGCCGATCGAGAAGCTCGACAGGGTGGTGTCACCGGGCACGTCGTCGTAGGTGTAATAGCCGCCGAGCACGTGGATGAAGTCGGTGGACCCCATCGGCTGCCGCAGCAGGTCGAGACCGATGCCTCCGCTGCCGAACAGGTTCGACATCACCGCGTTGCGCTGCGTCGAGGTGAGCTTGGTGTTGAGCAGCCACGCGGAGGAGTCGGTGAACGTCGCGCCGAACCCGTCCATCGTCTGATAGCGGCGCTCGTCGTCGACCTCGATCGTGAGCGGGGTGCTCCCGGAGTCGGCCGCGAAGGCGAGGGAGGTCTGCGGAGCGAGGGCGGAGGAGAGGTTCGCGGTGGTCAGCCAGACGCCGACGGACTGCCCGTCGGCGTGCGCGTCGGGCGCGAGCGGGGGTGAGAGGGTCGCGCCCGCGATGCCGGCGACGGCAGCGAGGACGAGGGGGAGGAAACGACGGCGACGGACGTTCATCTGAGCTCCTTTGCTCGGGGACCCCTCTGGTTTACCACGTGGCTTACCACGTGGTAAAGATGCAGTTCCCGAGTACGCGTCAGCCCTCGATCGCGACGCCGAGATGCGCGGCGAAGAGCCTCAGCATGCGCACGGCCTGATCCGCGCCGATCGTCGTGCCGCGCAGTGTCGCGGGACCCGCCGACATCCGGGGAGCCGTGCGGACCGGCACCCGAGCCGGTCCGCACGCCCCGTTCATGCCCGCCGGCGTCGACGACATAGCACCAATCGGAGTGCGCGTTGCCGCGTAGATAGAAACAGGGCAGCGTAGGGAGAGAGTGGAGCCTCACGTGTGCATCACGCTGGCCGCCGCAGCACCAACA
>JASLGG010000062.1 GCA_030150265.1 Protaetiibacter sp. | reverse complement strand
AAACCGGCCTCCGCTTCCTTCAAGATCTCCGCGATCTGACTCTCTGTGAACTTCGACTTGCGCATGGAAACCTCCGTTGGGGGAAGTTTCCAGGAATCTCTGGACTCACTCTACGGGGGAAGGACCATATGCATCCCATTGCCGCTAGTGAATGCTACGAAGCTAGGCCCTGCACCTCCCTTTCGTCAATTGCACGGACTCAGCGGCTTCCAAGGATGTAAAGAAGTACTGCAAATATGGCCGTTATTAGTATAAACATAAAAAATCCATTGAGAGAAAAGAGATCAAAATCCATTCGATATCTATTACTCAAACCCAACGTTGCTGGAATTGAGAAAATTGGCGCAAGAATAATCATCCATATTTTTCTTAAAAAAGAATTCACCCACTTCTTCATGGATCAATACTCCGAACAACTCCAGGTGCAATCAACGACTTGATAAGCATCATAAGCAAAACTTACCTGACCATACAAAGGTATAAGTTTTGCAACACCCTTTTTTGCGATTCTTCCACCTAAACTTTCGGCTAGCGCTATTGCATTTTCTGCCCCTCTTTTCACGGCCTCTTCCGCCCCCTTTTTTGCGAGATTTTTCCAAACCTCTGGAAAATCATCACCAACCACGACTTTTACTGAACAATTGACTAAACACTTAATACCATGACGCGCATCATCGCAGATCTTACCCCACTCCCTCTCAGCCTCAGCAGTGGCGTAATAAATATCGCACTCAGCCGGATCCATCACGTAACCCATGCAATCCTTCCAGGCATCCCAGCCATTGAGCCCCTTGGGATCCACAAATCGCAACGGATTGGCGAAAACATATATGTAGTAGTTAATTCCTCCACGCAATCCGGCTGGATCCATAGCAATATACCTGCCTGTTTCATAACTATAGTTTCTGAATAAATTATATCCAACACCTATCTCTTCATCAAAATATTGACCAGGAAACCTCATTGGATTATTAATTATGCTTACTTCTAAATTTACTTTTCCGAACGCCTCGTACTCGGCGCTCCAAACTATAAAACTATTTATACTTGTTAACTTCTGCGGAGACCCAATGCCATCATTATGATAAAAATTAACATTCCAATTGTTATCTAATATATTGGAAACCCATTGAGGCCAAGTCGCCCACCTAGCTCCATTTTGCCACCCATAGGCCCTCTGCAACGCCCCATTCTGGCTGTACTCCGCAATGAGCCCCTCGTCCGCATACTGGAACCAGGTGATACCCTCGTTGGTTTCCTTGCGTATGCGCCGGCCCATCGGGTCGTACTGGTACTTTCCGATCGTCGTGCCGTTGTCCTTGACCTCGCTTAAGCGTTCGGCCGCGTTGTAGATGAACTGCCGCGTCTTGCTCGGACTTTGCGGGCTGCCAGTCTTCTGCTCGGCCGTGTTGCCGTTTGCGTCGTAGGCGTAGGTCTGTTCGTCCTGTCCGGCGCCATAGGTGTTCAGTTCGTTGTTCGCGTTGTAGCTCCAGTTGCCGGGCTGATGCGCGCTGGTCTTGCGGTTGTGTACCGGGTCGTAGGTATATTGCTCGACCGGCAGGCCATTCGGGTTGGCAGGCCCTTGCTGGACGCTGGGCGGAGGGGTGGCGCCGGTCAGGCGATCGAGGCGGTCGTAGGTGTAAGCGTAGGCGCCGTCTTCCGTCTCGCGCCGGGTAATGTTGCCGGCGGCGTCGTAGGTGTAGCGGTAGTCCATGATGATCGCGCCAGCGACCGATTCGCTCTTGATCCGCGTCGGGCGCTGCAGCGGGTCGTAGGTGAGCGTGCGGGTGGCGCCCGGCATCGTCACCTTCGTCGGCACGCGCCACTGGTAGTCCTGGTAGCGGATCGTGTTGCCCTTGATCGTGATGTCCTTCAGGCGGTTCTTGTCGTAGGTGCTGGTTTGTACCGTGCCGTCGGGGTAGGTCAGGCTCTTCTTCAGGCCGTTCGGTTCGTAGGCATAGTGGATCGTCTTGCTGATCGCGTTCGTTCCGGTTCCGTAGGTGACCGTCTCGTCCGTCTTCTGGCCCTTGGTGTCGTAGGTGTAGGTGGCGCGGCTTTCGGTGTCGCCCATTTGCGTGTAGGCCGTCAGCAGGTTTCTTCCGTCGTAGCTGTAGGTGACGGTCTGGCTCGGCGTCGGGCTGTTCTTGGGGTAGTGGTTTTCCGTCGTGCGCCGGCCGGCATCGTCGTAGCCGTACTGGCGGCGCTCGCCGTTCGGGCTCGTGCGCGTGGCCAGGTTGCCGACCTCGTCGTAGGCGTAGGTGATGGCTTGGCCGAGCGGGCGTGCTTCGGTCGTGACCCGGTTGGCCTTGTCGTAAGTGAACGTGTGCGTGTGCTGGTTGGCGTCGGTGACGGTCTTGAGGTTGTCCTGTGCGTCATAGGTATAGGCGGTGATGCCGCCGGCGGCATCGGTGACGGCCTTGAGGCGGCCCAGGGCGTCGTAGGTCGATTGCGTGGTCCGGCCGAGCGGATCGGTGGTGCTGATCGTCTGACCCTTGGCGTCGTAGCCGGTCGTGGTGACCTGGCGTTCCGGTGGATCGGTGTCGTTCGGCAGGACGCGGATGACCTGGGTGCGGTTGCCGCGTTGGTCGTATTTGTACTCTTCGCAGTAGGTCGGGAACTTTGTTGCCGTCAGCAACCCTTCCAGTCCGTAGGCCGGCTGATTCGCGCACGTGCGGCCATAGACCATCACCGTCACATTGCCGGCCCCATCGGTGATCGTCGTCAGGCGACCA
>JASLGG010000028.1 GCA_030150265.1 Protaetiibacter sp. | reverse complement strand
GAGCCCGCCGTTCAGGACCTACCGATACGAGCCGGGCCCGGACGCGGTGTGAGTCGCGTCCGGGCCCGGAAATCGTTGCCGTGCTTACGTGTAGATCCGCTCGATCAGCGCCGCGTGCTGCTCGTGGATGATGTTGCGCTTGAGCTTGAGGGTCGGCGTCAGCTCGCCGGTCTCGACGGTGAAGTCGACCTCGAGGATCCGGTACTTCTTGATCTGCTCGGGGTTGGACACCTTCCGGTTGCCCTCGACGACGGCGGAGTCGATCTCGGCAATCAGTTCGGGATGCTTGACGAGTTCGGAGATCGGCGTGTCCGCGGCCAGCCCGTTGCGCTCCTTCCAGCCCGGCAGCGCCTCCGGATCGAGGGTGATGAGCGCACCGATGAACGGCTTCGAGTCGCCCACCACGAGGCACTGGCTGATCAGCGGGTGCGCGCGCAGGGCGTCCTCGAGCACTGCCGGAGCGACGTTCTTGCCGCCGGCGGTCACGATGATCTCCTTCTTGCGACCGGTGATCGTGAGGTAGCCCTCGTCGTCGAGCGCGCCGATGTCGCCCGTGTGGAACCACTCGCCCGTGAACACCTCGGCGGTCTCGGCGGGCTTGTTCCAGTAGCCGTCGAAGACGTCGATGCCCTTCACGAGCACCTCGCCGTCGTCGGCGATCTTGATGCCGACGCCCGGCAGCGCGGTGCCGACGGTGCCGATCTTGAACTTCGACACGACGTTGACGGTCGCGGGGGCCGTCGTCTCGGTGAGGCCGTAGCCCTCGAGGATCTGCACGTCGAGGCTGCGGAAGAAGTGCCCGAGGCGCAGGCCGAGCGGCGCCGATCCGGAGACCGCGTAGCGCACGCGGCCGCCCATCGCCTCCTTGAGCTTGCCGTAGACGAGCTTGTCGAAGAGCGCGAACTGCAGCTTGAGGCCGAGCGGCACCTTGCCGGCGTCGAGCGCCTTGGAGTGGGCGATCGCGACGTCCGCGGCCTTGTGGAAGATCTTCTCCTTGCCGCCCGCCGCGGCCTTCTGCTCGGCGGAGTTGTAGACCTTCTCGAACACGCGCGGGACCGCGAGGAGGAAGGTCGGCTTGAAGCTGCCGAGCGCGGGGAGCAGCTGCTTGGTGTCGGCCTGGTGGCCGACCTTGACGCCCGAGTGCACGCCGAGGATCGAGATGAACCGTGCGAAGACGTGGGCGGTGGTGATGAACAGCAGCGTCGAGGAGCCCGGCGCGACGACCTCCTTCATGGCGACGGCCGCGTTGCGGGAGAGCTCCACGAAGTTGGAGTGGGTGAGGATGCAGCCCTTGGGCGTCCCGGTCGAGCCCGAGGTGTAGATGAGGGTCGCGAGGTCGGAGCCCTTGGCGGCGGTGCGGCGGGTCTCGACCTCGTCGTCGGTGACCGCGGTGCCGCCCGCGACGAGCTTGTCGAGGTCGCCGAGCCCGAGCTGCCACACCTTCGTGACCTGGGGGAGGTCGGCGCGCACCTCGTCGAAGCGGGCGAAGTGCTCGGGCGTCTCGACGATGATCGCGGTGGCGCCCGAGTCGGTGAGCGTGTAGGCGATCTGCGAGGGCGAGGAGGTCTCGTAGATCGGAACGAGCACGGCACCCGCGAACCAGGTGGCGAAGTCGACGAGGGTCCACTCGTAGCGCGTGCGGCAGATGAACCCGATCTTCTCGCCGGGCTGGATGCCGGCGGCGATCAGCCCCTTGGCGAGGGCGACGACCTGGCGGTGGAACTCCGCGGTCGAGACGTCCTCCCAGCCGCCGTCGTCGGTCGGCAGGGCGAACAGCGGGGCGTCGGGGGTGGTCGCGACACGGTCGACGAGCAGATCGGTGGCGTTCGCCTCCGGATCGGCCGGGACGACGGCAGGGACAAAGATCTCGTTCACGGCAGCTCCTTCGGTACCGATGAGTGGTCGGGCGTGGGTCCACTGTAACCCGGCGCGTACCCCGGCGCGTCCGAACCGGGCGGGCTGGATAGACTCGGGGCTCGTGCATGCCATCGGAATCGACATCGGCGGGACCAAGATCGCGGGCGGCCTCGTCGCCGAGGACGGCACCATCCTGCGGCAGGAGCGGCGTCCCACGCCGTCCGGTGACGGTGCGGAGATCATCCGGGCGGTCGTCGAGGTCGTCGAGAGCCTCCGCGAGGCGGAGGAGGTCGCGGCGGTCGGCGTCGCCGCGCCGGGCTTCATCGACGAGGCGCAGTCCACCGTCTACTACACGCCCAACATCCCGTGGCGCAGCGAGCCGCTGCGCGCCGACCTCTCCGAGCGCCTGCCGGGGCTCGACATCACGATCGACAACGACGCGAACGCGGCCGGATGGGCGGAGTACCGCTTCGGCGCGGGGCGCGGACACCGCGACATGACCCTGCTGACGATCGGCACGGGTGTCGGCGGCGCCATCGTCACCGACGGGCGGCTGTTCCGCGGCGGCTTCGGCGCGGCGGCGGAGATCGGTCACATGCGCGTGGTGCCGGGCGGCCTCCCGTGCGGCTGCGGCCAGCGCGGCTGCATCGAGCAGTACGGCTCCGGGCGTGCCCTGCTGCGCTTCGCGAACGAGATCGCCGACCAGCGCGGCATCGGCCAGGCGCTCGCGGCCGCCCGCGAGGAGCACGGCGAGCTCGATGGCCGCATCGTGTACGAGCTCATCGTCGCCGAGGATCCGGGCGCGCTCTTCGCGCTGCGCGAGCTCGGCGGCTGGCTCGGCCAGGCGGCCGCGTCGCTGAGCGCGGTGCTCGACCCGCAGCTCTTCGTCTTCGGGGGCGGCGTCGCGGCGGCGGGGGAGCTGCTGCTCGAGCCGATCCGCGACGCGTACCTCGCGCACCTGCCGGCTCGCGGCTTCCACCCGGAGCCCGCGTTCGCGACCGCCGAGCTCGTGAACGACGCCGGCATCGTGGGCGCCGCGGACCTCGCGCGCATCCACTCCGATTCCCGGGGCGCATGACGCGCTCGGCATGCGGCGCGCATAAACTCGCCGAGGGAGGGCTCGCGTGTTCTATCTGTTCCTGAAGAACGTCATCGTCGGCCCGTTCCTGCTCTCGGTGTTCCGGCCGTGGATCCGCGGCTCCGAGAACGTGCCGCGCAAGGGCGCCGTGATCTTCGCGAGCAACCACCTCTCCTTCATGGACTCGATCTTCCTGCCGCTCGTGGTCGACCGGCAGATCCGCTTCCTCGCGAAGAGCGAGTACTTCACGGGACGCGGGCTCAAGGGCCGCATCATCCGCTGGTTCTTCCTGGGGGTCGGTCAGCTGCCGATCGACCGCTCGGGCGGCAAGGCCTCCGAGGCCTCGCTCAACACGGGCCTCGACCACCTGGCGTCGGGCGGCTGGCTGGGCATCTATCCGGAGGGCACCCGCAGCCATGACGGGCGTCTGTACCGCGGGCGCACCGGCATCGCGCGGATGGTGCTCGAGGCGGGCGTGCCGGTGATCCCGGTGGCCATGATCGACACCGACAAGGTCATGCCGGTCGGGGCGAAGCTGCCGAAGGTGCGCCGCGTCGGCATCGTGTTCGGCGAGCCCCTCGACTTCTCGCGTTTCGCGGGGATGGAGGGCGACCGTTTCGTGCTGCGCTCGATCACCGACGAGATCATGTACGAGCTCGAGCACCTGGGCGGCCAGGAGTACGTCGACGTCTACGCCTCGAGCGTCAAGGGGCGTCCCCAGGCTCACACCGCGTAGCGCACGCGGCTCACCGCGCGTCGTCGCGCGCGTCGTCCAGCACCGCGCCGAGCACGCGCCGCTGGATGTCGCCGGATGCCGCGTCGGGCTGCCCGGCGAGGGTCGCGAGAGCCTTCCAGAGCGCCCAGCCGCGGGCGCGGCGCCAGGTGGCGTCGTCGACGCCGGCCGCATCCCGGAACGCGGCGCGTGCCTCGCCGTCGAAGTACGTCCACGCCATGACCAGGTCGCAGGCGGGATCGCCCACGCCGCACGTGCCGAAGTCGATCACCGCGGACAGCGCGCCGTCCCTCGCCAGGAGGTTTCCGACCGCGACGTCGCCGTGGAACCAGACGGGTGGCGAATCCCAGACGGTGGTCGTCGCGGCGAGCCAGACGCCGCGGCACCGCTCGGCGTCGACCTCTCCGCGCAGTTTCCCGAGCGCCTCCTCGACCTCGTCGCCGTACGCGCTCGGGTGGCAGCCGCGGAAGAACGAGTGCCGCCCGGCGGCCATGCCCGCGTCGGTCGGGAGGGATCGCAGCTCGCGGAGGAAGGCCCCGAGATCGAGGGCGAGCCGGAGCGGGTCGAGGTCCGCCGCGCGATCCACGGTGTCGCCGGTGAGCCAACCGCGAACGGACCAGGGGAGCGGGTAGCCGCGGCCGGGCCGCCCGAGCGCTTCGACGGAGGGGACGGCGACTGGGAGCCGCCCCGCGAGGAACCCGAGCGCGCGGCTCTCCTTCTCGACTCCCGCCGCGTACGCCTCCGCGCTGGGGAGCCGCACCGACAGGTGCTCGCCGAGGCGGAAGGTGCGGTTGTCCACCCCCTGATGGGGCACCGGGCGCACGGGGAGCTCCGCCCAGCGGGGGAACTGCTCCCCGACGAGCTCGGCGACCAGGGCCGCGTCGATGCCGATCGCGTGGCTCACCCTCGCATTGTCCCAGAAGCCCGCAGCCCGCACCGCGCCGGCCTCCGCGCTGGCGCCCGGCCGTCAGCGGAGGCCGCCGCCGCTCGGATAGGCTGGGCCGCTGGGCCGTTCGCCCGCATCCGATCCGAACCGAATCAGAGGAACCACCCGTGGTAGACCCCACCGAGACCGTCGTGCAGGCAGATCCCGCAGTGATCGCCGGTCTCGACTATTGGCGGGGTCTGCCGATCAAGCAGCAGCCGGAGTGGTCCGACCCGGAGGCGGTTCGCGCCGCCTCGGCGGAGATCGCCACGCTGCCGCCGCTGGTCTTCGCGGGCGAGGTGGACATCCTGCGCGACCGTCTGGCACGCGCGGCGCGCGGCGAGTCGTTCCTGCTGCAGGGCGGCGACTGCGCAGAGACCTTCGCGGGGGCGACCGCCGACCAGATCCGCAACCGGGTCAAGACGATCCTGCAGATGGCGGTCGTGCTCACCTACGGCGCCTCGATGCCGATCGTGAAGATGGGCCGCATGGCGGGGCAGTTCGCGAAGCCGCGCTCGAGCGACTTCGAGACCCGCGGCGACGTCACGCTGCCCGCCTACCGCGGGGACATCGTGAACGGCTACGACTTCACGCCCGAGTCGCGCCAGGCCGACCCCGCACGGCTCGTGCAGGGGTACCACACGGCGGCCTCGACGCTGAACCTCATCCGTGCGTTCACGCAGGGCGGCTTCGCCGACCTGCGCCAGGTGCACTCGTGGAACAAGGGGTTCGCGGCCAACCCCGCGAACCAGCGCTACGAGGGCCTCGCGAAGGAGATCGACCGCGCCATCCGCTTCATGGAGGCGGCGGGCGCCGACTTCGACGAGCTCAAGCGCGTCGAGTTCTACACCTCGCACGAGGGCCTGCTCATGGACTACGAGCGCCCGATGACGCGCATCGACTCGCGCAACGGCACTCCCGTGAACACCTCGGCGCACTTCCTGTGGGTGGGGGAGCGCACGCGCGACCTCGACGGGGCGCACATCGACTACTTCTCGCGCATCCGCAATCCCATCGGCGTGAAGCTCGGGCCGTCGACGACCCCCGAGGTCATGGAGCGCATCATCGACAAGCTCGACCCCGAGCGCGAGCCCGGGCGCCTCACCTTCATCACGCGCATGGGCGCCGGCAAGATCCGCGACGCGCTGCCGCCGCTGCTCGAGGCCATCAAGGGGATGGACGCCACCCCGCTGTGGGTGACGGACCCGATGCACGGGAACGGCATCACGACGCCGAACGGCTACAAGACGCGGCGCTTCGACGACGTCGTGGACGAGGTGCGGGGCTTCTTCGAGGCCCACCGCGCCGCGGGCACCCACCCCGGCGGCCTGCACGTCGAGCTCACGGGCGACGACGTGACCGAGTGCCTGGGCGGCTCGGAGCAGATCGACGAGGCGACCCTCGCGACGCGCTACGAGTCGCTGTGCGACCCGCGCCTCAACCACATGCAGTCGCTCGAGCTCGCGTTCCTGGTGGCCGAGGAGCTCGCGGCGCGCTGAGGCGCGTCGCAGCCTCGGTGGGTCGGCTCGCGCGGCGTCAGCCGTCGAACTTGATCTTGAGGGTGCTGCCCTTCTTGACCTCGGTGCCGACACCCGGCTTGATGCTCGACACGGTGAAGAAGCTCGGGGCGCCGTCGACGAAGCCGTTGTAGTCGAGTTTGAAGCCCGCCTTCTCCAGGATGGGCTTCGCGACCGCCCAGGTCTTGTCGATCACATCCGGCACCGCGACGAGCGGGGGGCCGAGGGAGACGTTGAGGATGACGGTGTCGTCGGGGTGCACCGCGCCCTGGTCGACGATGCCGATGACGGCGCCCTCGGGCACCTGCTCGTCGTAGTTCTGCTGGGCGTCGCTCGCGACCTTGACGCCGGCCGCGACGAGCTTGTCCGTCGCCTCCGGGACGCTCAGCCCGCTGATCGGGGGGAGCGATCCGGCCGACACGACGAGCGCCACCTGCTGACCCTGGAGGAGCGCATCCGAACCCTGCGAGATGTCGGTGTCGCCGACCGAGGCCGCGATCACGATGTCCTTCTCCTGGTCGGAGAACTGGTACACGGGGTCGCCCGCGAGGCGGAGCACGGCCTTCTCGAGCATCGCCTTGGCCTCGTCGAGGTGCTGGCCGGCGAGCGCGCCGATCGTGGTGGGGGCGGGGCCGTCCGAGACGACGAGCGCGACCGTCGAGCCCTTGCGCACGCTCTCGCCCGGCGCGGGGTCGGAGCCCATCACGAGGCCCTTCTCCACCTCGACGGAGTTGCCGTGCTTGAGATCCTTGGCGACCTGGACGCCGAGTTCGGTGAGGGTCGCGCTCGCCGCCTCCGGGGCCATCTTCACGATCGACTCGGGGATGGTCACGTGCGCCCCGGGGCCCGCCCCGAACCACCAGCCGGTGCCGCCCGCCGCCAGGGCGAGCACGATCACGAGCACCGCGGCGATCCATCCGCGGCGGCGACGGGCGTCGGATGCCCCGCGCAGCTTCGCCGCGTTGGGGCTCACCGGGCCGGTCTCCTGCGTCGTGACGAGCGCGCGACCGCCGAGCACCTGCGTCTCGGCCGTGTTCTGCCGCACGGAGGGCAGCACCATCGTCTTCTGGGTCGTGACGCTGCCGGTCGGCAGCGCCGTCGTCAGCATGGTCTCGGTGTCGCGCAGCTGCTCGAGCATGACGCGGGCGTCGCGCGGGCGCTCCTCCGGGTCGCGGGCGGTGGCCCACAGCACGAGCTCGTCGAGCTCGGCGGGCACGCGGGAGTTGGCGTTCGAGGGCGGCGGCACCGAGTCGTTGGCGTGCTGGTAGGCGATCTGCATGGGCTGCTCGCCCTTGTACGGCTGATCGCCGGTGAGCATCTCGTACATCATGATGCCGACCGCGTAGATATCGCTGCGGGCGTCGGCGATGCCGCGGGTGACGAGCTCGGGGGAGAGGTACGCGATCGTGCCGAGCAGCGCGGCGCCCGTGGCGGTGTTGGCGGACACCGCGCGCGCGAGGCCGAAGTCGCCGATCTTGATGCGGCCGTCGTCGGCCAGCAGCACGTTCTCGGGCTTGAGGTCGCGGTGCACGATGCCGGCCTTGTGCGCCGCGGCGAGCCCCGCCAGCACGGCCTCGGCGATGTCGATCGTCTGCTCGGAGGTGAGGGCGCCGTGCTCCTGCAACAGGTCGCGCAGGGTGATGCCGGGCAGGTACTCCATGACGAGGTAGGCCGAGTCCTCGTCCTGCCCCTGGTCGAAGACGTTGACGACGTTCGGATGCGCCAGTCGGGCGGCCGAGCGCGCCTCCTGGATGAAGCGCTGCTTGAACTGGTTGTCGTCGGCGAGATGCCCGTGCATGACCTTGACCGCGACGCGGCGCTCGAGACGCAGGTCGGTGGCGAGGTACACGGTCGCCATGCCGCCCCGGGCGATGCGGGATCGCACCTGGTACCGGCCGTCGATGAGGCGGCCGATCAGCGGATCGGTCGTACTCGTGGTCACCTTACGAGTGTAGGAGGGCGCGTCGTCCCGGTCCGGCAGCCACACGGAACCCGCAGGAACCGTGGCGAGCGGCTCGGTCAGCCCAGCTGAGCCAGCCATGAGGTCGCGCTCGTCTCCCACTTCGCGTACGCGTTCGGATACGCGGAGATCTGCACCGCCTGCGCCGCCTGGGTCAGGCTCATCGACTGCCACCCCGCGATGTCGAGGAGACCGCGCGTCTTGCCCTTGTTGGGGTTGGACGGGCCGCCGTAGAACAGGCGCGCGGCGTGCGAGGCGTTGAGGATCTGCTCCTTCGTGCCCCATCCCGTGCTCGGACGCTGCTGGAAGAGGCCGATCGAGTCGCGGTCGCCGTAGTCGATGTTGCGCAGGCTCGACTCCTGCATCGCCGCGGCGAGCGCGATCACGATGCCGCGATCCGGCACGCCGAGCTCGCGTCCGACCTGGATGATGATCTGCGCGTTGGCGGCCATCTCGGCGGTGAGCGGCGTCACCGTCGAGCCGTCCTGCACGACGTTGACGCCGGGGATGGTGAGGGAGCGTCCCGCGTAGATGATGCTCGACCAGCCGAGGCCGTTCGCGTCGAGGATCGCCTGGATGCCGACGCCGAACCTCTGCGCGATCGAGGAGATCGTGTCGCCGGTCTTGATGAGGTAGCTCGTGCTGAGCGTCGGCGCGGGCGTCGAGACCACCGGGGTGGTCGGCTCCTCGGCGGGGGCGCTCGGCGCGGGCGGCGGCGGCGTGATCGGGGTCACCGAGGAGACGTTCTCCGCGGCGAGCACGGTGCCGGGGATCGCGATCGTCTGGCCGGGGTAGATGATGCTCGACCAGCTGAGGCCGTTCGCCGTCAGGACGGACTGCGTCGTGACGCCGAAGCGCCCGGCGATGCCGCTGATGGTGTCGCCCTTCTGGATCGTGTAGCGACCGCCGGTGGCGGGCGCGGGCGCGGGTGCCGGGGCGACGGCGCCGCCGGTCAGCTTGAGCACCTGCCCGGGGAAGATGAGCGACTTCCAGCCGAGCCCGTTGAGGGCGAGCACGCTCGCGGTCGCGAGGCCGTAGCGGCCGGCGATCGAGGAGACGGTGTCGCCCGCCACGACCGTGTAGGTCGTCGGGGGAGCGATCTGGGTGCGGGCCGCGGCGGTCGCGGTGGCCGTCGCCGTGGCGGCGGCGGCGCGCAGCGTGCTGCCGAGAGCGGCCTTGGGCTTGGCGGGCTTCCGCTCCGCGGCGGGGCTCGCGTTCGCGGGCGCGACCACACCGGTGACGAGCGTGCCGGCGAGCACGATCGGCATCGTCGCCATCATGCCCTTGGCGAGCGCCGAGTGCGCCCCGGTCTCGCGATGGCTGTGCTGCGGTGCGGTGATCGTCGGGGTCAGTCCCGCGAACACCGCACGGGCGCGATCCTCCGTCTGCTGACTGCTCTGCATCGCCGTCCTGCCCTTCCCCTCCGGCCTAGAGGGCGTGTTGCGGTCCGGGGATAACGTGTCACAGATGTTTAACAGTGTCAATTACCGTTGCTGATGTTGTTTGAGTTAACACGCTTGTAACAAATCCCGGATGCGGGTGTCACGACTCGCTCGTGGCACGCTAGGAACGTGACGGAACCCGCCAGCGACTGGCTCACCATCCCCGATCTCGTCGACCGCCTCGGGCTCACCCCCAGCAAGGTGCACCGCCTCATCGAGGACCGCCACCTGCTCGCCGTCCGCGTCGACGGCGTGCTCCGCGTGCCGGCCGAGTTCCTCGACGGCGCCGAGCCGCTGCGCGAGCTCCGCGGCACGATCGTGCTGCTCGCCGACTCCGGCTACAGCGACGAGGAGGCGATGCGCTGGCTCACCACCCAGGACGACAGTCTCGGCGCCGCTCCCATCGACGCGCTCCGCGCGGGTCGCAAGGCCGAGGTGCGACGGGTCGCCCAGGCTCTCGCGTTCTGAGCGAGCGGGAAACGGGTCACGTCAGCTGAGGATCGCGAGGCTGCCCGTGGCGCGCGTCATCGCCACGTAGCGGTCCACGGCGCCCTCGATCCCGTCGCCCCACGCATCCGGGTCGACGAGGATCACGAGGTCGAACTCGAGGCCCTTGAC
This sequence comes from Protaetiibacter sp., assembly GCA_030150265.1. GTDB lineage: Bacteria > Actinomycetota > Actinomycetes > Actinomycetales > Microbacteriaceae > Homoserinibacter. The sequence goes on along the minus strand of JASLGG010000028.1, from coordinate 78,828 downwards.
GAGCTCGGGGTCGAGCGAGCGCACCCGCGGCCGGGGCTCGAACCCCGGGTCGCCGATGACGCACGCGACGCCCTCGTCGTGCTCGGCGAGCCAGGCGTCCAGGATCGCGTCGCGGTCGGCGTGCCGGCCGTGCACCACCGGATGCCCGCTGCTGCGCACCGCGACGGGCACGTTCGCGTCGGGGATCGCGGCCCGGATGACGGGCTCCGCCTCGGCCATGACCTCCTCGGGCGTGCGGTAGTTGACGGTGAGCGAGGCGATGCGCACGTCGTCGAGCCCGATGCGCGCGAGGCGCTCCTTCCAGCTCTCGCGGAACCCGTGGCGCGCCTGGGCGCGGTCGCCCACGATCGTGAGGCTGCGCGACGGCGCCCGCCGCAGCAGCATGGTCCACTCGGCGTCGGTGAGCTCCTGCGCCTCGTCGACCACGAGGTGCGCGTAGGGGCCGGCGAGCTCGTCCGGGGCGAGCGAGGGGAGCGCCTCCTCGTCGATGAGGCGCTCGGCGAAGGGCTGCTGCCGGAGCGCCTGCACCTCGCCCTCGCGGTCGTCGTCGGCCGCGATGAGGTCGTCGACGACGCGCTCGCGCACCTCCCGCTCGACCGCGAGGGCGGCCGCGCGCCGGCGGGCGACCCGGGCGGCGGCGGGGTCGCCGATGAGCTGCCGGGCCGCGTCGAGGTAGGGGAGGTCCGCGAGGGTCCAGGCGCGGCCGTCGGCGCGGGTCAGCATCCGCACCCCGTCCTCGTCGAGCCAGGGCGCGCAGAGGCGGAGGTAGGCGGGGACCGTCCAGAGGTCGACGACCACTCCGGCCGGGTCGAGCAGCGGCCATGCCCGGGCGAAGCGTCCGGCGAGCTCCGCGTTCTGGGCGAGCGCCCGCCGCAGCAGGTGCGGGGGCGCCTGGTCCGGGTCGAGCTGGTCGCCGAGGATCTCGAGCACCGCCTCCCAGACCTGGGCACGCGCCTCGTTGTGCGTGGTGCCCGGCTCGGGCGTCGCGAACGCCTCGGCCCACTCGGTCGCGCCGAGCCAGACGGCGCCCCACGGCGTCTCGACCGCGAGCTCCTCGGTCGGCGGCTCCTCGTAGCGGCGCACGGCGCGCTCGACGGCCTCCACGAGCCGCGCGGAGGCCTTGAGCCGCGCGACCCCCGGATCGGCCTCGGGGATCGCGCCGGCGCCCTCCGGCACGAGGTCGCGCAGCGTGCAGGTCTGCACGCCCTCCTCGCCGAGGCTCGGCAGCACGTCGGACACGTAGGCCAGATACGGCTCGTGCGGGCCCACGAACAGCACGCCGCCGCGGCGATGGCCGAGCCGGGGGTCCGCGTAGAGCAGGTAGGCCGTGCGGTGCAGCGCGACGACCGTCTTGCCGGTACCGGGACCGCCGTCCACCACGAGAGGCCCGCGAGAGGAGGCGCGGATGATGGCGTCCTGATCGGACTGGATCGTCGCGAGCACGTCGCGCATCCGGCTGGAGCGGCTCGCGCCGAGGCTCGCGATGAACGCCGACTGGTCGTCGAGGGCCGCGTGCCCCTCGAGGGCGTCGGGGGAGAACACCTCGTCCCAGTAGTCGGTCACCCGCCCGCGCGTCCACCGGTAGCGCCGCCGGCTCACGAGGCCCATCGGATCACCGTGGGTCGCGGCGAAGAACGGCTCCGCGGCGGGCGCGCGCCAGTCGATCAGCAGCCGGGCGCCGTCGGCGTCGGCGAGGCTCAGCCGTCCGACGTAGACGGGCTCGGGGTCGCCCGCGGCGACCATGCGGCCGAGGCACACGTCGAGGCCGAAGCGCCGCAGCATCCGGATCCGCGCGGTGAGCTCGTGCACCTCGAGGTCGCGCTCGAGCACCTCCTGGTTGTTGTCGCCCTCGCGCAGCCGGGCGTCGGCGAGGCGTCGCTCGAGCTCGGCGAGCTGGCGCTCGACGGCGGCCGCGATCGCGGCGAAGCGCCGCTCGTCGGCGGCGATGAGGGCCGGGTCCGCCTTGGCGGAGAGGCGGTCGGGCAGATCGAAGGCGCTAGGGGTCACAGGCAGGCTCCGGATGGGTGGGTTCGCTCGCGAGGTCGGCCTGCCATCGTCACACGGTCCGCGCGTCTTTTCACCAGGCCGGCGTGCAGCCGGAGGGCGTATCCTGGAGTCACCCGGGAGGCACGGCTCAGGCCTCGCGGCGGGTGACGCGGTCGGCGAGCTCCGAGAGCTCGGACCGCGCGGCGCGGCTCAGCGGCGCCTCGGCGAGGGCCTCGCGGGCGATGCGCACGTTGTGGGCGATGATGCGCTCCACCTGGTCGGCCGCGCCGCTGTCGCGCACCGTGTTCTGCAGCATCCGCACCTGGGCGTCGTCGAGAGAGGGATCGCCCAGCAGCTCGTCGAGAACGCGCACGGCGGTCGGCGGCATCTTCTGCCTCGCGAGCCCGATGAGCACGGTCCGCTTGCCCTCCCGCAGGTCGTCGCCCGAGGGCTTGCCGGTGACCTCCGGGTCGCCGAAGACGCCGAGCATGTCGTCGCGGAGCTGGAAGGCGGTGCCGAGGGGGAGGCCGAAGTCGCGCAGCGCCGCGAGCTGCGCGAGCGAGCCGCCCGCGAGCGCGCCGCCGATGGCGAGCGGCGCCTCGACGCTGTACTTGGCGGACTTGTAGACGATCACGCGGTGGGCACGGGGGAGCATCTCGGCATCCGGGCGCGAGCGCCAGGAGTCCTCCTCGAGCACGTCGAGGTACTGGCCGGCGGTCACCTCGGTACGCATCCGGGTGAACTCGGCGCGGGCGGCGCGCGCGGCCTCGGGGTCGCCGAGCTCGGCGAGCCCCTCGTCGAGGAGTTCGTCGCTCCAGCCGAGCAGCAGGTCGCCGAGCAGCAGGGCCGCTGAGACGCCGAAGCGCGCGGCGTCGCCCGACCAGCCCTGCTCGCGGTGCAGCGCCTCGAAGGCGCGGTGCGCGGAGGGGCGTCCGCGACGCAGGTCCGAGCGGTCGATGATGTCGTCGTGCACGAGGGCCGCGGCGTGGAACAGCTCGAGCGCGGCCGCGACCGAGACGACGGCGGGCAGGGCGTGCTCATCCGCGCCCCCGGCATCCGGATCGGGCAGCGGGTCGCCCGCGTCGGCGATGCCGGCGACGGACTGCCACCCCCAGTAGCAGAAGAGCGCGCGGAAGCGCTTGCCTCCCGCGAGCAGCTCGCGTGCCCGCGCGATGAACGGCTCGAGATCGGGGGCGATCTGCGCGAGGGCGGTCGCGTGACCGTCGAGCGCGTCGTCGATCCGAGCAGCCACCCGGTCGACTAACCGCGTACTCCCAGCCACGCGCCTAGCCTAGCCAGGCGGGCGCGCCTACAATCGGACTCACCGGCGACACCGCGGGCGCCGGATGCCTGAAGGAGCTCGAGATGCCGCTTTCGGAACAGGAGCAGCGCCTCCTCGACGAGATGGAGCGCAACCTCTATCACAGCGACGCCGACGACGTCACGACGGTCGGCGCGCGCAGGGGGCGGGCCAACGGCACCGCGATCGCGCTCGCGGCGCTCGGGTTCGTCGTCGGGATCGGCCTTCTGCTGACCGGCGTCATCATCCGGCAGCCCCTCGTGGGGGTGCTGGGCTTCGCGGCGATGCTCGCGGGCGCGGTGCTCGTGATCGCACCGCCGCTGCGGTTCACGGTGCCCTCGCGCCCGCACGACCGACGCTGATCCCCGACGCGGGCTGACCGCGTCTCCGGCCGACCTTCGGGTCGGCCTTTTTTCGTGCCCGGGATCGGGCTTCTCGTGGGAAATCCCTCCACCTTCCTCCACCGCCTTTTGCCCTGTTATTACAGGCAACTCACGGGGAAAGTCGACGCCTTTCGGTCGATTTTCCTTGTTTGGTGGTGGAGTGTGGAGTAAAGTGGAGCAGACCTGGATCCGGCCGGAGCGAAGGGGGATGGCATGCTGCTCGGCACGTTCGTCCCGAAGCTCGACGAGAAGGGGCGCATCATCCTTCCCGCGAAGTTCATGGGGGACTTCGCGAACGGCGTCGTCATGACGCGCGGTCAGGAGCGCTGCATCTACCTGTTCAGCCAGCGCGAGTTCGAGGAGCTGCACGAGCGTGCCCGGCAGGCGCCCGTGACCGGCAAGAAGGGCCGCGACTTCCTGCGCATGTTCCTGAGCGGCGCGGCCGAGGAGATGCCCGACAAGCAGCACCGCGTGACGATCCCGCCGATGCTGCGCGAGTACGCGGGGCTCGATCGCGAGCTCACCGTCATCGGTGCGGGCAACCGCGCCGAGATCTGGGACACCGCGGCCTGGAACGCCTACTACGAGGCGACCGAGGCCGACTTCGCCGACACCGACGAGGAGGTGATCGCCGGCCTGTTCTGATCCCTCGGATGCGACCCTCAGCCGCGCTTCCTGACGCACCTTCCCCGGTGTCAGGCGGCGCCGGATGGGGATCGGATCCGGGGGCTCGGCGCCTCTATCCCATGAACGAGCTCCACGTCCCCGTCCTCCTCGAGCGCTGCCTCGAGCTCCTCGGCCCCGCGCTCCAGGCGCCGGGGGCCGTCGTCGTCGACGCCACGCTGGGCCTCGGCGGTCACTCCGAGGCGCTGCTCACGCGCTTCGCGCACGCGCAGCTCGTCGGCATCGACCGCGACCGCCACGCGCTCGCGCTCGCGGGGGAGCGGCTCGCGCGCTTCGGCGAGCGGGCGCACCTCGTGCACACCGTCTACGACCGGCTGCCCGAGGTCCTCGCGGATCTCGGCATCGCGCGCATCGCCGGCATCCTGTTCGACCTCGGCGTCTCCTCGATGCAGCTCGACGAGACCGAGCGCGGCTTCTCCTACTCGCAGGACGCGCCGCTCGACATGCGCATGGACGACACCGCCGAGCTCACCGCCGCGCGCGTGCTCGCCGAGTACGACGAGGCGGCGCTCCGTCGAATCTTCTGGGAGTACGGCGACGAGAAGCTCGCGCCCCGCTACGCACGCCGCATCGTGGAGGAGCGCCGCAGCGCGCCCATCGAGACCTCGGCGCGGCTCGTGGCGATCATCGACGCCGCGACGCCCGCAGCCGCGCGTCGCGCCGGCCACCAGTCCAAGCGCGTCTTCCAGGCGCTGCGCATCGAGGTCAACCAGGAGCTCGCCGTGCTCGAGCGGGCGATCCCGGCCGGCATCGACGCGCTCGAGGTGGGCGGGCGCATCGTCGTGATGTCGTACCAGTCGCTGGAGGACCGCCTCGTGAAGCGCGAGCTCCAGGCGCGCTCCGCCTCGACGGCCCCCCGCGGGCTCCCCGTCGAGCTGCCGGAGCACGCGCCCGAGCTGCGGCTCCTGACGCGCGGTGCCGAGCTCGCGGACGACGCCGAGCGCGCACGCAACCCGCGCGCGACCCCCGTGCGGCTGCGCGCCGCCGAACGACTCAGGGAGATGGCCGCATGAGCATCGCGACCGAAGCGCTGCGGATGCCGCTCCCGGCGCGGGAGGAGGAGGCGCCCCGCCGCCACCTCGACATCGCGCCCTCGCGCGCCCAGCGCCGCGCCCGCCCGCGCGTCTACGCCGCGCTCGTCGCGATCGGCGGCATCGCCGCGATCCTGCTCGCCCAGCTGCTCATGAGCATCGTGCTCGCCGACGGCGCCTACCAGATCGCCGGCCTGCAGGGCCAGGCGCGCGACCTGGCGCGGGAGCAGCACGCCTCGCAGGAGAGCCTCGAGCAGCTCAGCTCGACCCAGAGCCTCATCGACAACGCGACGAAGCTCGGCATGGTGTCGAGCGGCAACCCGGTGTTCCTCGACGTCGCCACCGGACAGCAGCTCGGCGTGGCCGGGGCACCGCGCGGGCAGATCGTCGGATCGAGCGGCAACCTGATCGGCAACGCGCTCCTCGCCGACGGCAGCAACCTCCTGGACCCCGCCGCTGTCGCGTCGGCGCAGGGGGCGGAGGGTGCCACGCCGAGCGCGACGGGCACGACGACGGGCTCCGCGGGCGGAGCGGGTGTCGCTCCCACGGGGCAGGCGAGCGGCACACTACCGTCGCCGACGACACGCTGATCGGGCGGGGGAGAACGTGATCGAAGCACGCAGAGGGCGCCGGAGGCTGGCGCTCGCGATCCTGGCGGTCTTCGCGATCGTGGTGGTCTTCTCGATCCGGCTGGTCGACATCCAGCTGGTGCGCGCCGACACCCTGCGCGTGGCCGCGGGCAGCAACTACCGCACGGTGCCCACCTGGGGCACCCGGGGGAGCATCGTCGACGCGAACGGCACGGTGCTCGCCACGAGCGTCGACCGCTTCAACATCACGGCCGCGCCCGACCTCGTGAACCTCGAGGGCTTCGACCGCGTCGAGAAGGTCGACGGGGTCAAGAAGCGCGTGCACGTGGGCTTCGACGAGGCCGTGCAGGAGATCGCCGGCCTCACGGGCGCCGATCCCGCCACCCTCCGGACGGCGCTCACGGCGGACTCGACCGCGAAGTTCGCCTACCTCGTGAAGGGCGTCAAGCTCGACGTCTTCCGCGCCGTCGTGGCGCTCCGCATCCCCTGGGTCTACAGCGAGCCCCAGCCGGCCCGCAGCTATCCGAACGGCGCCGTGGCGGGCAACCTCGTCGGCCTCATGGGCACCGACGGCCCGCTCGCGGGCACCGAGTACCAGTGGAACAGCTGCCTCGCCGCGACGAACGGCGAGACCAGCTACGCCGTGAGCCAGGACGGCGTGCGGATGCCGGGCTCCGAGATCGTGGAGAAGCCCGCGACCGACGGCGGCACCGTGCACCTCACGATCGACGCCGACCTCCAGTGGTTCGCGCAGCAGGCGCTCGCCGAGCAGGGCACGGCGATCGGGGCGCAGTGGGCCACCGCGATGGTCGTCGAGGTGAAGACCGGCAAGGTCGTCGTGGCGGCCGACTGGCCCTCGATCGACCCCAACGACCTCAACTCGGTGCCGGCCGACGACTCGGGGGCCCGCACCTTCACGGCGCCCTACGAGCCGGGCTCCGTCATCAAGACCGCCACGGTGGCCTCGCTGCTCGACGCCGGAAAGCTCAACGCGGGGACCCCGTTCACGGTGCCGCCGTACTACACGGTGGAGCCGGTCGGCTTCAACATCCGCGACTCCTTCGGTCACGGCGAGGTGCACTACACGACCGCCGGCATCCTCGTGAACTCCTCCAACATCGGCATCGCCCAGATGACCGAGCTCATGCCGCTCGATGAGCGCATCGCCTACCTGAAGAAGTTCGGCTTCGGCTCGCCCACCGGCGCCGACTTCCTCGGCGAGAAGGACAACGACGGACTCGTGCGCTCGGTGGCGCAGAGCGACGCGATCACCTCGGTGACGCAGCAGTTCGGCCAGGGCATGACGGCGACCAGCGCGCAGGTCGCGAGCCTCTACCAGACGATCGGCAACGGCGGGGTGCGCATCCCGCTGACCCTCGTGGAGGGCTGCGAGAAGCCCGACGGCAGCTACGTCGACGTGCCCCAGCCGCAGGGCACGCGCGTGGTCTCCCCGTACGCGGCCGACACGACCCTGACGATGCTCGAGGGCGTCACCACGCAGTACCACCTCGCGAACGTGCTCGCGGTACCCGGGTACCGGATCGCCGCCAAGACGGGCACCGCCGAGGTCGCCGCGGGGGGCGGCTACGGCTCCGACCGGATCGTCTCGGTGGCCGGGGTCTTCCCGGTCGACAACCCCCAGTACGCGGTTGTCGTGACCTTCGCGAAGCCGGTTACGATGAAGACGTCCGCCGCGGCGGCCCCCACCTTCAACGCGATCGTCAAGCAGGTCATCAAGACCTTCCGTGTCACGCCCTCGACGGTGCCCGCCCCGGACAACCCGCTCACCTGGTGACGGGTCCATCCGCGGACGAGAACACGGTCTGACCACAGGCAGAGGAGGCCACGCAGCGTGAGCTCACGGATCCCTCCGGTCCTCCGTCCCGAGCATCCCACGCCGCGGCCGCTCGCCCGGCTCGTGCAGGAGTTCGGGCTCGAGCACCGGGGCGACCTCGACGGACTCGAGGTCACCGGCGTCACGCTCTCCACGGGCGACCTCCACCCGGGCGACCTGTTCGTGGGCGTGCCCGGCGCCAAGGTGCACGGCGCGAGCTTCGCGGCGCGCGCCGCCGAGGGCGGCGCCGTCGCGATCGTCACCGACGAGGCCGGGGCGGCCCTCGCCGCCGACAGCGGGCTGCCCGTCGTGCTCGTGCCGTCGCCGCGCGCGGCGCTCGGCCAGATCGCGGCGTGGGTCTACCGCACCGATGACCACCCGCCGCTGCTCTTCGCGACGACCGGCACCAACGGCAAGACCTCCACGAGCTACCTGCTCGAGGCGGTGCTGCGGCAGCTCGGCCTCGTGACAGGCCTCTCGACGACCGCGGAGCGCCACATCGGCGAGCTCTCGGTCGTGAGCCTCCTCACGACGCCCGAGGCGAGCGAGATGCACGCGCTGCTGGCCCGGATGCGCGAGGCCGGCGTGCGCGCGGTCGCCGTCGAGGTGAGCGCCCAGGCGCTCTCCCGGCACCGCGTCGACGGGCTCGTCTTCGACGTCGCCGGCTTCACGAACCTCAGCCACGACCACCTCGACGACTACGCCGACATGGAGGAGTACTTCTCCGCCAAGCTCGCGCTCTTCGCCCCCGAGCAGGCGCGGCGAGGGGTCGTATGCCTCGACTCGCCGTACGGGCGCCGCGTGGTGGCCGCCTCGCGCATCCCGGTCACCACGATCGCGACGGTCGGCCACGCCTCGCCGGAGGACGTCGAGGCCGCCGAGTGGGTCGTCGAGGTGCTCGACGAGACCGCGGCCTACACCGGGTTCCGCCTGACCGGCCCGGACGGACGCGAGCTCGTCACGCGCGAGCCGCTCATCGGCTGGCACATGGCCGCCAACGCGGCCCTCGCCATCGTGATGCTCGTCGAGGCGGGCTTCGAGCTCGAGGCGATCGGCCAGGCGCTCGAGGCCGACGGCGGCATCCGCGCCCACCTGCCCGGCCGCACCGAGCGGGTCTCGGGCGATCGCGGCCCGAGCGTCTACGTCGACTTCGGCCACAGCCCCGACGCCTTCGAGAACACCCTCGCCGCGGTGCGCAAGTTCACGACGGGCCGCACGATCATGGTGTTCGGCGCCGACGGCGACCGCGACGCGACCAAGCGCCACGAGATGGCGCGGGTCGCGGCGGAGGGCAGCGACATCCTCGTGATCACGGATCACCACCCGCGCTTCGAGGACCCGGTCTCGATCCGCAGGACCCTGCTCGAGGGCGCGGCCCTCGCCGAGCACCAGCCCGAGGTCCACGAGGTCAGCCCGCCCGAGCAGGCGATCCGCGTCGCGGTCGGCCTCGCGCGCGAGGGCGACTCGATCCTCTGGGCGGGACCGGGGCACCAGGACTACCGCGACATCCGCGGCGTGCGCACGCCCTACTCGGCGCGCGAGGAGGCCCGGGCGGCCCTCCGCGAGGCGGGCTGGGCATGATCCCGTTCCGTCTCGGGGAGCTCGCCGAGCTCCTCGACGGTCGTCTCGTGCTGCCCGTCGGCGCCGACGCCGGCACGGTCGTCGAGGGGAGCGTCGAGACCGACTCGCGCCTCGTCTCGCCGGGCTCGATCTTCGTGGCCCTGCCCGGCGAGGTGACCGACGGGCATCTCTTCGCCCCGGATGCGGCCGCCGCCGGCGCCGCGCTCGTCATCTGCCGCGAGCAGCTCGCCGTCGACGTGCCCCAGCTCGTCGTGGCGGACGGGCTCGACGCCCTGGCATCGCTCGCGCGCGAGGTCGTCGCCCGCGTCCACGCCGAGGGAACCCTCCGTGTCGTCGGCGTCACGGGGTCCAACGGCAAGACCACCACCAAGAACCTGCTGCGTGCGATCCTCTCGGCCGAGGGGCCCACGGTCGCGCCCGAGGGCTCGTTCAACAACCAGGTCGGCGCGCCGATCTCGATGCTGCGGATCGACCGTGCGACGCGCTACCTCATCGTCGAGATGGGGGCGAGCGGCGCGGGCGAGATCGCGCGCCTCGTCGGCATCGCGCGCCCGGACATCGGCGTCGTGCTCAAGGTGGGCCTCGCCCACGCGGGCGGCTTCGGCGGCATCGAGGCGACCGAGGCCGCCAAGGCCGAGATGGTCACCGACCTCTCCGCCGACGCGGTCGCGATCCTCAACGTCGACGACGAGCGGGTGGCCCGGATGGCGCAGCGCACGCCCGCGCGCGTCGTCGGCTTCGGCCTCTCCGCGTCGGCCGAGGTGCGCGCCGAGGGGGTCGCGACGAGCGTACGGGGCACCTCCTTCACGCTCGTGGCGGATGGCGTCCGCCGCCCGGTGCGGCTGCGCATCCTCGGCGAGCACCACGTCATGAACGCCCTCGCCGCCCTCGCGGTGGCGCGGGAGCTCGGCGTCGACCTCGACCGCGCGATCGCCGCCCTCGCCGAGGTGCCGCGCGCCGAGCGCGGGCGCATGGAGCTGCTGACCCGCGCCGACGGCGTCGTCGTGATCAACGACGCCTACAACGCGAGCCCTGACTCGATGGCGGCGGCCCTCAAGACGCTCGCCCAGCTCGGGCGCGACGAGGGCATGCGCACCGTCGCGGTGCTCGGCGAGATGGCGGAGCTCGGGCCCTACGCGCAGGAGGAGCACGACCGCATCGGCCGGCTGGCGGTGCGCCTCGACATCCGCCGTCTCGTCGTGGTGGGCGACGCCGCACGCCACATCCACGCCGCCGCGGGACTGGAGGGCTCGTGGGACGGGGAGTCGGTGCTCGTGACCGACCCGGATGCCGCCTACGATGTGCTGCGTGATGAGCTTCGACCGGGAGACCTCGTGCTCGTGAAGTCCTCGAAGTCCGCGGGGCTGCGGCTCCTGGGCGACCGTCTCGCTCAGGAGGGCGCCTCGTGATCACGCTGCTCATCGCCGGGGGCGTCTCGCTCGTCTTCACCCTCTTCACGACGCCGCTGTGGATCCGGCTGTTCAAGAAGCTGGGCTGGGGTCAGTTCATCCGCAACGACGGGCCCGAGGCGCACCACGCCAAGCGCGGCACGCCCACGATGGGCGGCATCGTGTTCATCACGGGCACGGTGATCGGCTACTTCGTCGGGCACCTCGTGACCGACACGCCCCCCACCCGGGTCGCGATGCTCGTCATCGGCATGATGGTGGGCCTCGGTCTCGTCGGCTTCGTCGACGACTTCCTGAAGACCCGCAAGCAGCGCAGCCTGGGCCTCGGCGGCTGGTCGAAGATCGCCGGGCAGGTGATCATCGCCACGACCTTCGCCCTGCTCGCGCTCGTCTCGACCGACGAGAACGGCCTCACCGCCGCATCCGGACTGATCTCGGGCGTGCGCGACATCCCGTGGCTGAACCTGTTCGCCTTCGGGCCGGTGATCGGGGTGATCCTCTTCCTGGTGTGGGTCAACCTCATCACCGTGTCGGCCTCGAACGGCGTCAACGTCGCCGACGGCCTCGACGGCCTCGCGACGGGCGCGTCGATCTTCGCCGTCTCGGCCTACATCTTCATCGGCTTCTGGCAGAACAACCAGTGGTGCTTCGGCTCCCGCGTCGCCGAGGCCGACCTCTACCGGTGCTACGAGGTGCGCGACCCGCTCGAGCTCGCGGTCATCGCAGCCGCCGTCGCGGGCGGGCTCATCGGCTTCCTGTGGTGGAACACCTCGCCGGCGCAGCTCTTCATGGGCGACACCGGATCGCTCGCTCTCGGCGGCGTGCTGGCGGCCCTCGCCATCCTCAGCCGCACCGAGCTGCTGCTGCTGCTCATCGGCGGCCTCTTCATCGTGACGACCGGATCGGTCATCCTGCAGCGCGTGTACTTCAAGGTCACCAAGTGGCGCTTCGGCACGGGCCGCCGCATCTTCCTGATGAGCCCGCTGCACCACCACTTCGAGCTCAAGGGCTGGGCCGAGATCACAGTCGTCGTGCGGTTCTGGATCATCGCCGCGCTGTTCGTGGCGGCGGGCGTCGGCCTCTTCTACCTCGAGTGGGCGGTCCGCTGATCGCCGAGCAGAACGCCCGTCCGGCATCGCTGACCAGCTGGCGCGCCGACTGGTCGGGGCTGCGCGTCGCCGTGCTCGGTCTCGGCATGACCGGTTTCGCGGTCGCCGACACGCTCGTCGAGCTGGGCGCCGAGGTGCTCGTGGTGGCGGCGCGCGCCGGAGACGAGCACCGGCAGCTGCTCGAGGTGATCGGCGGACGCCTGCTGCAGCATCCCGACGACGCGGGGGTCCCCGAGGAGCTGCTGCTCTTCGGACCCGAGCTCGTCGTGGTGTCGCCCGGCTACCACCCCGACCATCCGCTCCTCGCCTGGGCGGGGGAGTCCGGCATCCCGGTGTGGGGCGACATCGAGCTGGCCTGGCGCCTGCGCGACAAGGTCGTGCGCGCCGACGGCACCCCGGCCGACTGGATCCTCGTCACCGGCACCAACGGCAAGACCACCACGACGCAGCTGACCGCCCACATGCTCGTCGCGGGCGGGCTGCGCGCGGCGCCGGCGGGCAACATCGGCATCCCGGTGCTCGACGCGATCCGCGACCCGGGGGGCTTCGACGTGCTCGTCGTGGAGCTCTCGAGCTACCAGCTGCACTGGATGCATCGCGCCGGCGACCCCGCGGACGACATCGCGCCGCTCGCGAGCGTCTGCCTCAACATCGCCGACGACCACCTCGACTGGCACGGCTCGCGCGAGGCCTACGTCGCCGCGAAGGGCCGGGTGTACGAGAACACCCGCATCGCCTGCGTCTACAACCGCGCAGACGACGCCACCATGCACCTGGTGGAGGAGGCGGAGGTGCAGGAGGGCTGCCGGGCGATCGGCTTCGGCCTCGACGTGCCGGGCCGCAGCGACCTCGGGCTCGTGGAGGACGTGCTCGTCGATCGGGCGTTCCTCGACGAGCGGCACAGCCACGCGCTCGAGCTCACGACGCTCGGCGAGCTGCGGGAGGCGGGCCTCGGCGCGCCGCACTCGGTCGCGAACGTGCTCGCGGCATCCGCCCTCGCCCGCGCGGCGGGGGTCGCGCCGGCGCGCATCCGGGAGGCGATCCGCAGCTTCCGGATGGACGCCCACCGCACCGAGGTCGTGGCGACCGCCGCGGGCGTCGTGTGGGTCGACGACTCGAAGGCCACGAACGCCCACGCGGCGGATGCGTCGCTGCGGGCCTCCGCGAGCGTCGTGTGGATCGCGGGCGGCCTGCTCAAGGGCGTCGACCCGGCACCGCTCGTCGAGCGCCACGCGGAGCGCCTGCGGGCGGCGGTGCTGATCGGCGTCGACCGCACGGAGCTGCGCGCCGCGTTCGAGCGACACGCGCCCGGCGTCCCGGTGCTCGAGGTCGACGGATCGGAGACTGAGGACGTGATGTCCGCCGCGGTGCGCGCGGCCGCATCCGTCGCCCGAGACGGCGACGTGGTGCTGCTGGCTCCGGCGGCGGCGTCGATGGACCAGTTCACGGACTACGCGGACCGCGGCAGGCGGTTCGCCGAGGCGGTGCGGAGGCACCTGGAGGGCGGAGCGGATGACGACCACCCGACCGCCGGCCCCGCATCCGGGGGCGACCCCGCCTCCTGAGCCGCGGCGCGGCCCAGCCGCCGTGGTGGCCGTGCGCCGCATCTTCGCGGCCGAGACGCCCGAGTACTTCCTGCTGCTCGGCACGACGCTCTTCCTCGTCGTGTTCGGGCTCGTGATGGTGCTCTCGTCGTCGTCGATCGAGTCCTGGGTCTCCGACGGCGACTTCTTCGCGCGCGCCAGCCGGCAGGCGATCCTCGCCGCGATCGGCGTGCCGCTCATGCTCATCGCGGCCCGCGCGCCCGCCGTGTTCTGGCGGCGCTGGGCCTGGCACGCGATCATCGGCGCGCTCGCCCTGCAGGCGCTCGTGATCGTGATCGGCGACGGCGGCTACAACAACAACTGGCTCACGATCGCGGGCTTCAGCTTCCAGCCCTCCGAGTTCATCAAGCTCGCCTTCGTGGCCTGGCTCGCGCTCATCGTCACGCGCAAGGCGCCGGTCATCAACGACTGGCGCAGCAACGACTGGAAGCAGTACGCGCTGCCCCTCGTGCCGGTGGCGGGCGGAGCCCTCATGCTCGTCATGCTCGGCAACGACCTCGGCACGGCCATGATCCTCGTCGGGATGGTGCTCGGGGCGATGTTCTTCGCGGGCATCCGGATGCGCATCATGGCGACCGTGACGGTCGTGCTCGGCATCCTGGCCTTCGTCGGCGTGCGGATCAGCTCCTCGCGCAGCGACCGCATCGACGCCTGGCTCACCGGCTGCCTCGACGGCGACCCGACCCTCATCGGCAAGTACTGCTACCAGACGCTCCACGGCTGGCAGGCCCTCGCGAACGGGGGGGTGTTCGGCGTGGGGCTCGGCAACTCCGAGTCGAAGTGGAACTGGCTGCCCGAGGCCGAGACCGACTTCATCTTCGCGGTCATCGGCGAGGAGCTCGGTCTCGTCGGCGCGCTGCTCGTGGTGGCGCTCTTCGTGCTGCTCGCGGTGTGCTTCGTGCGCATCGTGCGTCGCCAGGTCGACCCCTTCGCGCGGCTCGCGACGAGCGTCGCGATGGTCTGGATCGTCGGCCAGGCGCTCGTGAACATCGCGGTCGTGCTGGGGCTCCTGCCGGTGCTCGGGGTGCCGCTGCCGTTCATCTCCGCGGGCGGCTCCTCGCTCGTGACGACCCTCGTCGCGGTGGGCGTCGTCCTGTCGTTCGCGCGGCACGACCCTCGAGGAGAGAAGCACCGGTGACGGTCTATCTGATGGCGGGCGGCGGCACCGCCGGCCATGTCAACCCGCTGCTCGCGACCGCCGACCGGCTACGTGAGCGCGAGCCCGACGCCGAGGTGCTCGTGCTGGGCACCGCCGAGGGCATCGAGGCGCGGCTCGTGCCGCAGCGCGGCTACGAGCTCGTGACGGTTCCGAGGCTGCCCTTCCCGCGCCGTCCCGACGCCGACGCCGTGCGCTTCCCCTCGCGGTGGCGCGCGAGCGTCGCGCGCACGCGCGAGATCCTGCGCGAACGCGGGGTGGATGCCGTGGTCGGCTTCGGGGGATACGCGTCGGCCCCCGCCTACGCGGCCGCCCATCGCGAGCGCCTGCCGCTCGTGATCCACGAGGCCAACGCGCGGCCCGGGATCGCCAACCGCTACGGCGCCCTTCTCACCCGGCACGTGGGAACCGTGTTCCCCGGCACCCGCATCCGGCACGGCCGTGTCGTGGGTCTGCCGCTGCGCCACGAGATCGAGGGGCTCGACCGCTTCGCCGCACGTCCCACGGCGCTCGCCGAGTTCGGGCTCGCCGCGGACCGTCCGACGCTCCTCGTGACGGGAGGGTCGCTCGGCGCGCGCCGCCTCAACGAGGGCGTCGCCCAGGCGGTCGACGCGATCCTCGGCGCCGGCTGGCAGGTGCTGCACATCACGGGCGACCGCGCGCCGGTGGCCGACCCCGGGCTGGCGGGGTACCACCTCATGACCTACTGCGACCGCATGGACCTCGCGCTCTCGGCCGCCGACCTCGCGATCTCACGCGCCGGCTCCGCCACGGTGAGCGAGCTCGCCGCGCTCGGCGTGCCCGCGGTGTTCGTGCCCTACGCCGTCGGCAACGGCGAGCAGGCGCTCAACGCCCGCTCCGCCGTCGACGCGGGGGGAGCGCTCCTCGTCGCGGATGCCGAGTTCGACGCGGAGTGGGTGCGCGGCCCCTTCCAGCGGCTGCTGGCCGACCCGGCTCTCGTCGCCGACATGGCGGCACGCATCGCCCAGGTCGGCGCCCGCGACGGCGCCGACCGGCTCGTCGACATGGTGCAGGACGCCGTCCGCGGCGCGACGGCGGCCCCGGCCGCGGACGGGTAGCGTTGACGGGATGATCAAGCCCGACCTCGACCAGGAGCTCCCCGCCGAGCTCGGCGCCGTGCACTTCGTCGGCATCGGCGGCTCCGGCATGAGCGGGATCGCCCGCCTGCTTCTCGAGGCCGGTCACCGCGTGACCGGTTCCGACCTCCGCGAGACGGACGCCGTGAAGGAGCTGCGGGCGGCCGGCGCGACGATCGCGATCGGCCACGACGCGGCGAACGTCGGCGATGCCGACACCCTCGTCGTGACGGGCGCGCTCTGGCAGGACAACCCGGAGTACCGGCGGGCGCTCGCCGAGGGCATCCCGGTGCTGCACCGCTCGCTGGCGCTGAACTGGCTCATCCGCGGTCACCGCCTCGTGTCGGTCGCGGGCGCGCACGGCAAGACCACCTCCACCGGCATGATCGTGACGGCCCTGCGGGAGCTCGGCGCCGATCCGGGCTTCGTGAACGGCGGCGTGATCGCCGGCTACGGCCGCAGCTCCGCCTACGGCGCCGACGACCTCTTCGTGGTCGAGGCCGACGAGTCGGACGGCTCCTTCCTGCTCTACGACACCGCGGTGGCCCTCATCACGAACGTCGACGCCGACCACCTCGACCACTACGGCACGCAGGCCGCGTTCGAGGACGCCTTCGTGCGCTTCGCGCAGGAGGCGAGCGAGTTCGTGGTGGCCTCGAGCGACGATCCCGGCACGCTCGCGGTGACGCGGCGGCTCGTGGGCACGCGGGTCGTGAGCTTCGGCCACGCGGCGGACGCGGAGGTGCGGGTGACGGATGTCGTCGCCGACGGCCCGGTCTCCTTCACGATCGTCCACGCGGGGCGCGAGCTCCCGGTGCGGCTCGCCGTCCCGGGCGCGCACAACGCGGTCAACGCGGCGGGCGCCTTCGCGGTGCTCGTGACGCTCGGCCACGACCCGGAGGCGGTCGTGCGCGGTCTCGAGGCCTTCACGGGCACCGGTCGCCGCTTCGAGCTGCACGGCGAGGTGCGCGGGGTGCGCGTCTTCGACGACTACGCCCACCATCCGACGGAGGTCGCGGCGGCGCTCGCGACGGCGCGCTCGGTGGTCGGGTCGGGGCGCGTCATCGCCATCCACCAGCCCCACCTCTACAGCCGGACCCGCATGATGGCGGGCGACTTCGCCGAGGTGTACGAGCGGCTGGCCGACCACACGGTCGTGCTCGACGTGTACGGGGCCCGCGAGGACCCGGAGCCCGGCGTCACCGGCGCGCTCGTCGCCGAGCGGTTCGCCGACCCCGCGCACGTCGACTTCCTGCCCGACTGGGCGGATGCGGCGCGGCGCGTCGCCGAGATCGCGCGCGAGGGCGACCTCGTGATGACGCTCAGCTGCGGCGACGTGTACCGCATCATCCCGCAGGTGATCGAGGCGCTCGGCACGGAGCCGGCGTGACGAGGCGACGGCCGTGAAGCGGCCGGAGGGTTTCGACGCCCCGGCCCCGGAGCCGCCGGCGCGTCGCGCGCGCGAGCTGCCTGTGCGGAGACCGGTGCGCGAGAAGCCGGTGCGTGAGAAGCCGGCGCGCGAGAAGCCCGCGCGCGAGCGGCCGACGCGCGAGGCGCCCACCCGGAAGCCCGCGCGCGAGGCATCCGCCGATCGGCCGCCGCGGCCCTCCGCGAGCCGTCTCGCCGAGGCCGAGCTCAAAGCCGCCGAGCGCGCGCGCAAGCGTGCCGAGCGGCAGGAGCTGCGGAGGTTCACCCGGCGGCAGCGCCATCGCCGGATCGCCTGGCTCACCGCGGCGGGGGTCGTGCTGGCGCTCGTCGGGCTGAGCGTCGGAGCGGTCTACTCGCCCCTGCTCGCGCTCCGCGAGATCAAGGTGGTGGGCACGACGAGTCTCGACCCCGCGAAGCTCATGGGCGCGATCGACGGGCAGCTCGGCACGCCGCTCGCGCTGCTCGACGAGGGCGAGCTGCGGCGGCAGCTCGGGGAGTTCCCGCTCATCCGGAGCTATACGACCGAGATCCTGCCGCCCGGCACCCTGATCGTGCACATCGTCGAGCGCACCCCGATCGGGGTGGTGGCCGACGGGGGCGCGTTCCAGGTGCTCGACGCGGCGGGCGTCGTGCTCTCGAGTGCGCCCGAGCGCCCCGAGGGGCTGCCGCTCGTGCAGCTCGCGGCGCGCGACGTGGATTCGGCGGCCTACCGCTCGATCGCGGCGGTCCTCGCCGCCATGCCGGCGTCGCTGCTCGCCCAGGTCGACACCGTCGCGGCGACGACCCGTGACGACGTCACGCTCACCCTGGTCGGCTCCGCGCAACGCGTGGTGTGGGGGAGCGCCGAGGACTCCGACCACAAGGCGCGCGTGCTCGCGGCGCTCATCGGCATCCACGGGGCATCCGGTGTGGGGGTCTACGACGTGTCGGCGCCGGGTACCGCGGTCTTCCACGCCGGCTGAGCCCGAGTCCGTTTCGCGACACGCGGGGTATCGCATCCGGCGGGCGCCCTCGCGCGCTTAGCGTGAGGGCACATAAGAGTACTGAGAAAGTCTCTAAACCTCAAGTAGAGGTTGAAGGTTTTCTCCAGGAGGCCGGACGTGACTTCGAACCAGAACTACCTCGCCGTCATCAAGGTCGTCGGCATCGGCGGCGGTGGCGTGAACGCGGTGAACCGGATGATCGAGCTCGGCCTCCGGGGCGTCGAGTTCATCGCCATCAACACGGATGCGCAGGCGCTGCTCATGAGCGACGCCGACGTCAAGCTCGACGTGGGTCGCGAGCTCACCCGCGGGCTCGGCGCGGGTGCCGACCCCGAGGTCGGCCGTCGCGCCGCCGAGGACCACGCGGAGGAGATCGAGGAGGCGCTCGCCGGCGCCGACATGGTCTTCGTGACCGCGGGCGAGGGCGGCGGCACCGGCACCGGCGGCGCCCCCGTCGTGGCGCGCATCGCCAAGTCGATCGGCGCCCTCACGATCGGCGTCGTCACGAAGCCCTTCGGCTTCGAGGGCAAGCGCCGTCAGGCTCAGGCCGAGATCGGCGTCGCCACCCTCAAGAACGAGGTCGACACCCTCATCGTCGTGCCCAACGACCGCCTGCTCGAGATCAGCGACCGCGGCATCTCGATGCTCGAGGCCTTCGCCACGGCCGACCAGGTGCTTCTCGCGGGCGTGCAGGGCATCACCGACCTCATCACGACGCCGGGCCTCATCAACCTCGACTTCGCCGACGTCAAGTCGGTCATGCAGGGCGCGGGCTCCGCGCTCATGGGCATCGGCGCGAGCCGAGGGGCCGACCGCGCCATCAAGGCGGCCGAGCTCGCCGTCGCCAGCCCGCTCCTCGAGGCCTCGATCGACGGCGCGCACGGCGTGCTGCTCTCGATCCAGGGCGGGTCGAACCTCGGCATCTTCGAGATCAACGACGCGGCCCGCCTCGTGCAGGAGGCCGTGCACCCCGAGGCCAACATCATCTTCGGCGCCGTCATCGACGACACCCTCGGCGACGAGGTGCGCGTCACCGTCATCGCGGCGGGCTTCGACGGCGGCGAGCCCACCGTGCGTCCCGCGCACGCCGATCAGCGACGCAGCAGCTACGTCGAGGCCCCGGCCGTGGTGGGGGCGGCGGCCCCGGGCGCCGCGATCGGCGCCGAGGGCGACGCGTCCGCGTCGGAGGGCTGGGCTCGCGAGCCCGAGGTGCCGGTCGTGGCGGCGCTCGACGACTTCGACGACGACTCCGACCTCGACATCCCCGACTTCCTCAAGTAGCGATGGGCACCGACGCGTCGCTCGCCGAGCGGCTCGCCGCCGTCGACGCCGGGATCGCGGATGCCGCGCGCGCCGCGGGTCGCGGCCCGGGCGAGCTCACCCGCATCGTCGTGACGAAGTTCCATCCGGCGGCGCTCGTGCGCGAGCTCGCCGCCCTCGGCGTACGGGACGTCGGGGAGAACCGTCACCAGGAGGCGCAGGCGAAGGCGGCCGAGACGGCCGGTCTCGGCCTCCGCTGGCACTTCGTGGGCCAGCTGCAGAGCAACAAGGCGCGTGCGGTGCGCCGCTACGCCCACGCCGTGCACTCGATCGACCGCGACTCGCTCGTCGACGCTCTCGCCGACGACGACGGGGCGCTGCTCGACGGCTTCCTCGAGATCGACCTCTCGGGGGAGCCGGGCCGCGGCGGCGCGGACCCCGCGGATGCGGAGCGGCTCGCCGAGCGGGTGCTCCGGACCCCGGGGCTGCGGCTCGCCGGCGTCATGGGCGTCGCGCCGCTGGGGGCCGAGCCGCGCCCGGCGTTCGCCCGCCTGCGGGAGGTGTCGGAGCGCATCCGCACGCTCGCGCCGGACGCCGACCGCATCTCCGCCGGGATGTCGGGCGACTACGCCGAGGCGATCCTCGAGGGCGCGACACACCTCCGGATCGGCACGGCAATCACGGGAAAGCGGCCCGAGCGCGGTTAATCTGCCAGAGGAAACGCACGATCCGGAGGACGACATGGCGAACCCGCTGCGCAAGACGATGGTCTACCTCGGCCTGGCCGACGAGGAGTACGACGACCTCGAGCAGGAGCAGTACGCGGCCCCCGCCCCGGCTGCCTCCCACCAGGCCGCCGCCCCGCAGAGCGGTCGTCCCGCGCCCGTGACGCCGCTGCGTCGCGCGAGCGCCCCGCGCACCGCGCCCGCCGGCATGAACGAGATCCTCACGGTGCACCCGCGCCACTACAAGGACGCCCCCACGATCGCCGAGAGCTTCCGCGAGGGCATCCCGGTCATCATCAACCTCTCGCAGATGAGCGAGCCCGACGCCCGCCGTCTCATCGACTTCGCGAGCGGTCTCTCGATGGGGCTGCACGGACGCTTCGAGCGTGTCACGAGCAAGGTCTTCCTGCTCTCGCCGGAGCACGTCGCGGTGAGCGGCGACGCGGCGGAGGCCGAGTCGGACGTCGACGCGGCGTTCTTCGCCGAGCGCTGAGGCCACGCATCCGTCGCGTGCGCCCTGGCGACCGAACGGGGGGCAGCGCCCTCACAGGCGCGCCACGATAATCTGGACGCCGCGACCCTCAAGCCGAGGCTGAACCTTGCTACGGTAGGAGGATTCGCGTGAACCGGATGAGGAAAGCAGTAGAGGTGCGGTCATGGCTCTGACGCCGGAAGATGTCGTCAACAAGCGTTTCAACCCGACGAAGTTCCGGGAGGGATACGACCAGGACGAGGTCGACGACTTCCTCGACGAGGTGGTCGTCGAGCTGAGGCGCCTGGGCCAGGAGAACGAGGAGCTGCGTCAGCGCCTCGTCGCCGCGGATGCGCGCATCAGCGAGCTGCAGCGCTCCGCGAGCCAGGCGCCCGTCGCGGCGCCCGCCCCTGCGGCCCCCGCGGCCATGCCCGCCCCGATGCCGGCGCCCGTCCCCACGCCGGCGCCCGTGCCGGCGGCCGCCCCCGAGTTCGGGGCCGCTCAGGACGGGTCGATCGACCAGAGCAACACCAACAACCTGCTCCAGCTCGCGCGCCGCCTCCACGAGGAGCACGTGCGCGAGGGCATGGAGAAGCGCGACCAGCTCATCGCCGAGGGCCACTCCGCGGCGGCGCGCATCGTCTCCGAGGCCGAGGGCGAGCAGCGTGCCCAGATCGAGGCGCTCGTGGCGGAGCGCACCTCGCTCGAGACCCGCATCGAGGAGCTGCGCATCTTTGAGTCGGAGTACCGCGACAAGCTCAAGGGCTACATCGAGGGCCAGCTCCGCGAGCTCGAGTCGGCCGCCCCGATCGCCGCCGCCGAGGCGCAGCCGCAGGTCTCCGCGGCACCGAGCTACGCGGCTCCCGGGTACGACGCCCCCAGCTACGCCGCGCCGAGCTACGAGACGCCCGCCGTCGACACCGCGCAGCCCGGTCAGGCCGCGCCGTTCGGGGACTTCGGCCAGCAGGCGGCCCCGCAGCCCGCGACCTCGACGCCGCCCGCCTACGCCGCGTTCCCCGCGCCGCAGGTGACGCCGGAGTATCCGGCGGCCCCCGCCGAGCAGGTCTCGCAGCAGCCGGAGTACCCCGTCTACTCGCAGCAGCAGCCGAACGAGTACCCCGGCCTTGGCGGCAACTGAGCCGCAGGGCGCACCGCACGACACGGGGCGCGCGCGCGTGAGCGTGCGCGCCCTCGTGCTGCTCGGCGCGGTCGCCCTCGGCATCCTCGCGCTCGACCAGCTGGCGAAGTACCTCATCCTGGCGTCCCTGCAGATGGGCGAGGTCGTGCCCGTGCTCGGCGAGCTCCTCCAGTTCCACCTGGTCAAGAACTCGGGAGCGGCGTTCTCGCTCGCGAGCGGGTTCACCTGGATCCTCTCGATCGTGGCGCTCGGCGTGATCGTCGCGATCGTGCTCTTCGCGCGCCGCATCAAGGCCGCCAGCTGGGCGTGGATGCTCGGCCTGCTGCTCGGCGGCGCGCTCGGCAACGTCACCGATCGGCTGTTCCGCGAGCCCGGCTTCGGCGTCGGGCACGTCGTCGACTTCCTGCAGATCTGGGGCTTCCCGGCGATCTTCAACATCGCCGACGTCGCGATCTGCACGGCCATGGGCCTGTTCCTGCTGCTGACGCTGCGCGGCGTGCGGCTCGACGGCACGAAGGCATCCGAGACGATCGAGCGCATCCCGAAGCCGTCGTCGGGGGAGTGATGGAGCGGCGGGAGATGCCGATCCCCGACGGCCTCGTCGGCGATCGCGCGGATGCGGCCGTCGCACGCCTGCTCGGCTTCTCGCGCACCTTCGCCGCCGAGGTGATCGAGGCCGGCGGCGCGAGCCTCGACGGCGTCGTGCTCGGCAAGTCGGACCGGATGCGGCCCGGCTGGCTCGAGGTCGAGTGGGCGCCGAGGCTCGAGCCCGCCGTGGTGCCGCAGCTCGTGCCCGGCTTCCACGTGGTGCACGATGACGACGACCTCGTGGTGATCGACAAGCCCGTCGGTGTCGCCGCGCATCCGGCGTCCGGATGGGACGGGCCGACGGTGCTCGGGGCGCTGGCGGGCGCCGGCTACCGCATCGCCACCTCGGGCTCCGCCGAGCGGCAGGGCATCGTGCACCGTCTCGACGCCGGAACGAGCGGACTCATGGTGGTCGCGAAGAGCGAGCGCGCCTACAGCGAGCTCAAGCGCCAGTTCCACGACCGCGAGGTCGACAAAATCTACCACGCGGTCGTGCAGGGCCACCCCGATCCGTTCTCCGGCACGATCGACGCTCCCGTCGGGCGGCATCCGGGGTCGAGCTGGAAGTTCGCGGTCACGGCCGACGGCAAGCACGCCGTCACCCACTACGACACCCTCGAGGCGATGCGCTCGGCGACGCTCCTCGAGATCCACCTCGAGACGGGGCGCACCCACCAGATCCGTGTGCACATGGCGGCCCAGCGGCACCCCTGTGTGGGCGACGCCCTCTACGGCGCCGACCCGACGCTCTCGGCCCGGCTCGGGCTCACGCGGCAGTGGCTGCACGCGGTGCGGCTCGGGTTCCGGCATCCGGGCACCGGTGAGCACGTCGAGTTCGAGACACGCTACCCGGAGGACCTGCAGCGGGCGCTCGACGTCCTCCGCGCCGATTAGTCTGGAGAGGACCCAGACGGAGACGGCGTGACGAGCAGCGATTCCTTCGTGCACCTGCACGTGCACAGCGAATACAGCATGCTCGACGGCGCCGCGCGCGTCGGCGACCTCATGAAGGAGGTCGCGGCGCAGGGCATGCCGGCGATCGCGATCACCGATCACGGCAACAACTTCGGCGCCTTCGACTTCTGGTCGCAGGCCACCGCGGCGGGCGTCAAGCCCATCATCGGCACGGAGGCCTACCTCACCCCCGGCACGCACCGCACCGACAAGACGCGCGTGCGTTGGGGCGACGGGGGAGAGGACGACGTCTCGGGCGCCGGCGCCTACACCCACATGACCATGTGGGCCTCGAGCACCGAGGGCATGCACAACCTGTTCCGCCTCTCGAGCCTCGCCTCGATCGAGGGCTACTACTTCAAGCCGCGCATGGATCGCGAGCTGCTGCAGAGCTACGCGAAGGGCCTCATCGCCACGACGGGCTGCCCCTCGGGCGAGGTGCAGACCCGCCTGCGGCTCGGTCAGTACGAGGCGGCTCGGGATGCGGCGGCCGAGTTCCGCGACATCTTCGGCAAGGAGAACTTCTACGCCGAGATCATGGACCACGGCCTCGGCATCGAGCGCCGCATCATGACCGACCTCATCCGGCTCGCGAAGGACCTCGGGCTGCCACTCGTCGCCACGAACGACCTGCATTACACCCACGCGCACGACGCGGGCTCCCACGCGGCCCTGCTGTGCGTGCAGTCGGGGTCCACGCTCGACGACCCGAAGCGCTTCAAGTTCGACGCCGACGAGTTCTACCTCAAGACCCCGGCGCAGATGCGCGAGCTGTTCCGCGACCACCCGGAGGCGTGCGACAACACCCTCGCGATCGCGGAGCGCTGCGAGGTCGCCTTCAACACCTCCGCCAACTACATGCCGCGCTACCCGGTGCCCGACGGCGAGACCGAGGAGAGCTGGTTCGTCCAGGAGGTCGAGAAGGGGCTCCACGTCCGCTATCCCGACGGCATCCCCGACGAGGTGCGCAAGCAGGCCGAGTACGAGGTCGGCGTCATCACCCAGATGGGCTTCCCGGGCTACTTCCTCGTCGTCGCCGACTTCATCAACTGGTCGAAGGACAACGGCATCCGGGTCGGGCCCGGCCGCGGATCCGGCGCCGGTTCGATGGCCGCCTACGCGATGCGCATCACCGACCTCGACCCGCTGCAGCACGGCCTCATCTTCGAGCGCTTCCTCAACCCCGACCGCGTCTCGATGCCCGACTTCGACGTGGACTTCGACGAGCGTCGTCGCGGCGAGGTCATCAAGTACGTGACCGACAAGTACGGCGAGGAGCGCGTCGCCCAGATCGTCACCTACGGCACGATCAAGGCGAAGCAGGCACTCAAGGACGCGGGCCGCGTGCTCGGGTTCCCGTTCTCGATGGGCGAGAAGCTCACCAAGGCGATGCCGCCCGCCATCATGGGCAAGGACATCCCGCTCGCCGGCATCGTCGACTCCGCGCACGAGCGCTACAAGGAGGCGGGCGACGTCCGCGCGATCCTCGACACCGACCCGGATGCGCGCACCGTCTTCGAGACCGCCCGCGGCCTCGAGGGGCTGAAGCGCCAGTGGGGCGTGCACGCGGCGGGCGTCATCATGTCGAGCGAGCCGCTCATCGACATCATCCCGATCATGAAGCGGGAGCAGGACGGCCAGATCGTCACGCAGTTCGACTATCCCGCCGCCGAGGCGCTCGGCCTCATCAAGATGGACTTCCTGGGGCTGCGCAACCTCACCATCATCGACGACGCCCTCGACAACATCGAGGCGAACCGCGGCTTCCGGCCGGTGCTCGAGGAGCTCGCGCTCGACGACGAGGCCGCCTACGAGCTGCTCGGGCGCGGCGACACGCTCGGCGTCTTCCAGCTCGACGGCGGGCCGATGCGCTCGCTGCTGCGGCTCATGAAGCCCGACAACTTCGAGGACATCTCCGCCGTCATCGCGCTCTACCGTCCGGGCCCGATGGGCGCGAACTCGCACACCAACTACGCGCTGCGCAAGAACGGGCAGCAGCCGATCGTGCCGATCCACCCGGAGCTCGAGGAGCCTCTGAAGGACATCCTCGACACGAGCTACGGCCTCATCATCTACCAGGAGCAGGTGATGGCGATCGCGCAGAAGGTCGCGGGCTTCTCGCTCGGCCAAGCCGACATCCTGCGCCGCGCGATGGGCAAGAAGAAGAAGTCCGAGCTCGACAAGCAGTACGAGGGCTTCAGCGCGGGCATGAAGGAGCGCGGATACTCCGACACGGCCGTCAAGACGCTGTGGGACATCCTGCTGCCCTTCTCCGACTACGCCTTCAACAAAGCGCACTCGGCCGCCTACGGCGTGCTCAGCTACTGGACGGCCTACCTCAAGGCGCACTACCCGGCCGAGTACATGGCCGCGCTCCTCACGAGCGTCGGCGACGCGCGCGACAAGCTCGCGATGTACCTGGGGGAGTGCCGCCGCATGGGCATCCAGGTGCTGCCGCCGGATGTCAACGCCTCGATCGGCTTCTTCGCGGCCGTCGGCGAGGACATCCGCTTCGGCCTCGGTGCGGTGCGCAACGTGGGCTTCGGCGTCGTCGACCAGATCCGGGCCGCGCGCGAGGAGAAGGGCGCCTTCACCTCGTTCCACGACTTCCTGCGCAAGGTGCCGCTCAGCGCCCTCAACAAGCGCACGATCGAGTCGCTCATCAAGGCGGGTGCCTTCGACTCGCTCGGCGCCTCCCGCCGCGCGCTCATCGAGATCCACGAGGAGTCCGTCGAGTCGGCGGTGTCGGTCAAGCGCAACGAGGCCAACGGCCAGGTGGGCTTCGACTTCGACTCCCTCTGGGACGAGCCCGCCGCGGTCGACCACGTGCCCGAGCGCCCCGAGTGGTCGAAGAAGGACAAGCTCGCCTTCGAGCGCGAGATGCTCGGCCTCTACGTGTCCGAGCATCCGCTCGACGGGCTCGAGGTGCTGCTCGCGAAACACGCCTCGATCGGGATCGGCGCGCTCCTCGAGTCCGAGACCATCGAGGACGGCGAGACCGTCACCGTCGCCGGGCTCCTCACGAGCGTGCAGCATCGCACCGCCCGAGCCTCCGGCAACCCCTACGGCGTCGTCACGATCGAGGACTTCGGCGGCGAGGTCGGCGTCATGTTCCTCGGCAAGACGTACCAGGAGTTCTCGCCGGGCCTGCAGCCCGACGCGATCGCCGTCATCCGGGCGCGCGTGAGCCGGCGCGACGACGGCATCGCGCTGCACGCCGCGAGCATGTTCCAGCCCGACACCGGCCAGAGCCTCGGCTCCGGCCCGCTCGTCATCCAGGTGCCGGAGCACCGCGCCACCACCGAGGTGGTGTCGGCGCTCTCCGACGTGCTCATCCGGCACAGCGGCGACAACGAGGTGCGCCTGCGCCTCGTGCGGGGTGACACGGCCCGGCTCTTCGAGATCCCCTACCCCGTCTCCGTGACCGCCGACCTCTACGGCGAGCTCAAGAGCCTGCTCGGGCCGAACTGTGTCGTCTAGCGCCGCGGTGATCCGCGGCGCCGCGCCGGATGGATGGCCGCGCGCGAGCGCCCGGCCATCCGGGTGCGCACACAGGTGACTCTGCTATCAGGGGGTTGAGGAGCGCGCCGCCGCAGGCGGCACGCGTCTCGAAACCGCCGCCGCGGCTGGCCGCTCAGCGGCAAGGGCCTGACCCAGTCGCGTCAGGCGGGCAGCCCGGGCCGCAGGAACGAGCGCTCGTGGTAGAGGAGCGCCTCGTCGGGGGCGCCGAGGCCGCCGTCCTCGATCTGCACCACGATCACCGCGTTCTCGTGCACCGGGTAGCGCCCGACGATGCGCCCGAGCATCCACGCGGGAACGTCTTTCAGCAGCGGCAGCTCGAGCGGACCCGGGGCCCAGTGGTCGCCGTCGAAGCGCCGGTCGTGGTCGGCCGCCATCTGGGCGGCGACGTCGCGGTTGCGGGCGCCCAGGATGTGCACGATCACGTGGTCGGTCTGCTCGATCGCGTGCCAGGCGCTCGAGACCCGCGCCATGTTGAAGGTCGCGAGGGGAGGAACCGCCGCGAGCGAGGCGAGGGAGGTCGCGGTGAACCCGACGGGACGCCCGTCGGTGTCCCGTGCCGTGATCGCGGACACCCCCGCGGCGAGCCGGCGGAACGCGAGCTTGAAGGCGGAGAGGTCGTCGACGATCCGGGGCTCGTTCTCGGTGCTGGCGTCCATCATCCGTTCCAACCGCTTCGGGGCCGCGGTCATTCCGCACCCGCTCTAGCATTGTCTCGCGATGATCCAGACTCTCGACCTCCGTGGTACCCGTCCGACGCGCGCCGAGCTCGGCGCGCTGATCCCCCGCGCGCGCACCGATGTGTCGGTCGCCGTCGAGGCGGCGCGGACCCTCATCGACGAGGTCCGCGAGCACGGTACGGCCGCGCTGCTCGGCCAGTCGGAGCGCTTCGACCGCGTGCGCCCGGCGGCGCTGCGGGTGGCGCCGGCCGAGATCGAGGCCGCCGTCGCGGCGCTCGATCCGGGCGTGCGGGCCGCGATCGACGAGGCGATCGTGCGGGTGCGCGCGGCGTCTGCCGCGCAGGTGCCGGCACCCGCGGTGACCGAGCTCGGACCGGATGCGCGCATCGAGCAGCGCTGGCAGCCCATGCGGCGCGCCGGCTTCTACGTGCCCGGCGGCAAGGCGGTCTACCCCTCGAGCGTCGTGATGAACGTCGTGCCGGCCCAGGTCGCCGGGGTGGCATCGGTGGTGCTCGCCTCGCCGCCGCAGGCCGACTTCGGCGGTTCGGTGCACCCGACGATCCTCGCGGCCGCGGGGCTGCTCGGGGTGACCGAGGTGTACGCGATGGGCGGTGCCGGTGCGATCGGCGCCCTCGCCTACGGGGTCCCGGATGCCGGTCTCGAGCCGGTCGACGTCGTGACCGGGCCCGGCAACGTCTACGTCGCCGCGGCGAAGCGCGTCGTGCGCGGGGTGGTCGGGATCGACGCGGAGGCGGGACCCACCGAGATCCTGGTGATCGCGGACGGCTCCGCCGACCCGGTGCATGTGGCCGCCGACCTGCTGAGCCAGGCCGAGCACGACGAGCTGGCCGCGGCGATCCTCGTGACCGCCGACCCCGCGTTCGCGGGCCGGGTGGCGAGCGAGCTCGAGAGTCAGCTCGCGGCAACGACCCACCACGACCGCGCCGCCGCAGCGCTCGACGCGCCGCAGTCGGCGATCGTGCTGGTGGACGACCTCGCCGCCGCCGCCGAGTTCAGCAACCTGTACGGCCCCGAGCACCTCGAGATCCAGACGGCCGATCCGGATGCGGTGCTCGCCGGCATCAGCGACGCCGGTGCGATCTTCCTCGGGCCGTTCTCGCCGGTCAGCCTCGGCGACTACCTCGCCGGCTCCAACCACGTGCTGCCCACGGGCGGACAGGCGCGTTTCTCCTCGGGACTCGGCGCCGCGACGTTCCTGCGGCCGCAGCAGCTCGTGCGCTACGGGCGGGAGGGCCTCGCCGGGGTCGCCGAGCGCATCCGCGCCTTCAGCGACGCGGAGCAGCTGCCGGCTCACGGCGACGCGGTCGCGCGTCGCTTCGAGTGAACCGCCGCCCGAGACGGGCGGCGGCGCTGGCGTCGCGGCGAAGGCCGGCAGCGGCCTTCGCCCTGAGCTCCAGCGCGCACGGCGACGCGGTCGAGGTGCGCTTCCGCGCGTGAGCGCGGCCGAGCGTCTACCCTGGAGGGGATGTTCTGCCCCTTCTGCCGTCACCCCGACAGCCGCGTCGTCGACTCCCGCACGAGCGACGACGGCCTGTCGATCCGCCGGCGCCGCCAGTGCCCGGAGTGCGGGCGACGCTTCTCGACGACCGAGACGGCGAGCCTCAACGTCATCAAGCGCTCGGGGATCGTGGAGCCGTTCAGCCGCGAGAAGGTCGTGACGGGCGTCCGCAAGGCCTGTCAGGGTCGCCCCGTGAGCGACGCCGACCTCGCGCTGCTCGCCCAGCGCGTGGAGGAGGCGATCCGCGCGACCGGCGTGGCGCAGATCGACGCCAACGACATCGGCCTCGCGATCCTGCCGCCGCTGCGCGAGCTCGACGAGGTGGCGTACCTGCGGTTCGCGAGCGTCTACCAGGGCTTCGACTCCCTCGAGGACTTCGAGTCGGCCATCACCCTGCTGCGTGTCGAGCACGCGAGCGGGGCGAAGGGCCCGGCGGACGACAGCCGCACGACCGCGCTCCAGTAGCCTGGGGACGGCATGTACCGTCTCCTCTTCCGGCTCGTTCTGTCGCGCCTCGACCCCGAGTCCGCCCACCACCTCGCGTTCCTCGTCATCCGGATGCTCGGCTGGCCGCTGCTGCGTCCGTTCGCGCGCGCGCTCACGCGGCCGGACCCGGCGCTCCGGGTCGAGGCGCTCGGTCTCGAGTTCCCGTCGCCGTTCGGCCTCGCGGCGGGCTTCGACAAGGAGGCGCACGGCATCCGGGGCCTCGGTGCGCTCGGCTTCGGGCACGTCGAGGTCGGCACCATCACGGCGCTCCCGCAGCCCGGCAACCCGAAGCCCCGGCTGTTCCGCCTGATCCCGGACCGCGCCGTCGTCAACCGCATGGGCTTCAACAACGCGGGCGCCGAGGTCTGCGCCCCGCGGATCGCCCGGGAGCGCGATCGCGCGCTGCGGCCGGTGATCGGCGTGAACATCGGCAAGAGCAAGGTCGTGGCCGTCGAGGACGCGATCGCCGACTACCTCGCGAGCACCGCGCTGCTCGCGCCGCACGCCGACTACCTCGTGGTGAACGTCAGCTCGCCCAACACCCCGGGACTCCGCGGCCTGCAGGAGCTCGACCGCCTCGAGCCGCTCCTCGTCGCGGTGCGGGATGCGGCGGGTGCCGTGCCGGTGCTCGTCAAGATCGCGCCCGACCTCACCGACGAGCAGGCGCTCCGCATCGCGGAGCTCGTGCTGCGCCTCGGCCTCGCCGGCATCGTGGCGACCAACACGACGCTGTCCCGCGAGGGCCTCGTCAGCGACCCGGATGTCGTGGCGGCGGCGGGGGAGGGCGGCCTCTCGGGGGCTCCGCTCGCGGCCCGCTCGCTGGCGATGCTGCGCCTGCTGCGGGCGGCGGTGGGCCCGGAGCTCTGCCTGGTCTCGGTCGGCGGCGTCACGACCGCGTCCGAGGTGCGCGAGCGCCTGGAGGCCGGCGCCACCCTCGTGCAGGGGTACACGGCCTTCCTCTACGAGGGACCGTTCTGGGCGCGCGCGGTCAATCGCGGCCTGCGCCGCGTGCGCCCCGCCGCCTGACTCAGGCGGGGAACTGCCCGCGCTTCACCTGCGGCTTCGGCAGCCGCAGGGGGCGCATCTGCACCGCGCGCATCGCGGCGTACCAGGTGACCCGCTCGACCTTGCTCGCGCCGAACTTCGCCGCGAGCTTCTTGCGCAGCGTGCGGCCGAGCAGCAGGCAGTCGATCACGACGAGGATGATGACCGCCCACACGGCGGCGAGCGCGTACATCACGACGTACTGGCTGGGGAAGAAGTAGGTGAGGATGACGAGCACCATGAGCGGCAGCAGCACCTCGCCGACGCTCCAGCGCGCGTCGACGTAGTCGCGCACGAAGCGCTTCTGCGGGCCCTTGTCGCGCAGCGGCAGGTACCGCTCCTCGCCGTTCGCCATGCCGATCCGAGCGCGCTCGCGCTCGACGTTGAGCTGCGCGCGCGACTGCTTCGCGGCAGCCCTGCGGTCGTCCGGCACGAGGGGCCGCTTGCGTGCGGCCTCCTGCTCGCGACGGCTCGGTGTCGCCCGCCCCTTGCCGGCGGCGGCCGCCTCGGGGGTCTCCGGGGTCTCGGAGGCCGCGGGCGGGTCGGTGGGGGTGTTCTTGGGCACGTGATCCTCGCTGGTCGGTCAGCTTAAGATAGCCCACATGGCTGAGTCCGACCCGTCGTCCGCGTCCGCATCCACCCCCCGCATCGACGAGCTCCGCGAGGTCGTGTCGGCCGGGCTCCCGGCCGCGATCGCCGAGCTCTCGGAGCTCGTGCGCATCCCCTCGGTCTCGTGGGACGGCTTCGACTTCGCCCACGTGCGGGCGAGCGCGGAGCGGGTCGCGGAGCTCGCGCGCGAGACCGGCGTGTTCGAGACCGTCGAGGTCGTGCAGCTGCCGGTCTCCGACCCCGGATCGGATGCGCTCGGCCAGCCCGCCGTCGTCGCATCGCGCCCGGCGCGGAACGGCAAGCCGACGATCCTGCTCTACGCCCACCACGACGTGCAGCCTCCCGGGGCCGACGAGGACTGGGACTCGAACCCCTTCGAGCCGACCCTCCGCGGCGACCGGCTCTACGGCCGCGGCGCCGCCGACGACAAGGCGGGTGTCGTCGCCCATCTCGCCGCGATCCGGGCCTACCGCGAGGTGTTCGGCGACCCCGAGATCGGCCTCGTGCTCTACGCGGAGGGCGAGGAGGAGTTCGGCTCGCGGTCGATCTCGACCTTCCTCGAGCACTACCGCGACACCTTCGACGCCGACGTGATCGTCGTCGCCGACTCCGGCAACTGGTCGATCGACATCCCCGCGATCACGGTGGGCCTCCGTGGTGCCGTCGCCTTCAACCTGCGCGTCACGACGCTCGAGCACGCCTCGCACTCGGGCATGTTCGGGGGAGCGGTGCCCGACGCGATGCTCGCGGCCATCCGGATGCTCGACTCGCTGTGGGATGCCGACGGCGCGGTCGCGGTGCCCGGCCTCACCTCGCGCGAGGCCGAGACCCCCGCCTACGACGAGGCCCAGCTGCGCGCCGAGACCGGGCTGCTCGCCGGCGCGTCGCCGATCGGCCGCGGCGAGATCGTCTCCCGCATCTGGAACCAGCCGGCGATCACCGTCACGGGCATCGACGCCCCGAGCGTGCGCGACGCCTCGAACACCCTCGTGCCGAGCGTGCGGGTGCGGGTCAGCGCACGCGTCGCCCCCGGCCAGCGTGCCCAGGAGGCCTACGAGGCGATCATCGGCCACCTCCGCGCCCACGCGCCGTTCGGCGCCGAGCTCGAGGTCGACGGCCTCGACCTGGGGCAGCCGTTCCTCGTCGACACGAGCGGCTGGGCGGTGGCGGATGTCAAGGCCGTGCTCGAGGAGGCCTTCGGCAACGAGACGGTCGAGATGGGCGTCGGCGGATCGATCCCGTTCATCGCGGAGCTCGCGGAGCGCTTCCCGAGGGCGCAGATCCTGGTGACCGGCGTCGAGGATCCGGACTCCCGCGCCCACAGCCCCAACGAGTCGGTGCACCTGCCGAGCTTCGAGAAGGCGATCCTGGGCGAGGCGCTGCTGCTCGCGAGACTCGGCGCCCGCTGACCCGGCATCCTCCGAGCTCGGGCGGTTAGAATCGCCGCATGACCGACACGCTCGAGACGACCCACGGGGTCTCCCTCTCCGACACCGCCGCGCAGAAGGTGCGGTCGCTCCTCGAGCAGGAGGGCCGTGACGACCTGCGCCTCCGCGTCGCCGTCCAGCCCGGCGGATGCTCCGGCCTCATCTACCAGCTCTACTTCGACGAGCGGCTGCTCGACGGCGACGCGACCCGCGACTTCGACGGCGTCGAGGTGGTCGTCGACAAGATGAGCGTGCCCTACCTCGACGGCGCGTCGATCGACTTCGAGGACAGCATCCAGAAGCAGGGCTTCACGATCGACAACCCCAACGCGCAGGGCAGCTGCGCCTGCGGCGACTCGTTCCACTGAATTCTTCTGCGCCGCGATAGTCCGCGGCGCTGCGCCGTAACGGCGCACGAGCGTGGTCGCGCGCCGTTACGTGTGCGCATACAGCCGACACCCGAGGTCATCCGCGACGCAGCGCCGGGATGGCGCCTGGGGGCGGTCGGTTCGGCTATAGACTGGGGCCGAATCACCACGTCGACGTCCGAGAGGTTCCAGGTGCGCTCCAATCGCCCAGAGGGTCCGGCCCGCCGTTCACGACTCGCCCGTTGGGCGGTCCTTCCGATCGGGCTGGCGGTGGCGATCGTGCTCGCCGGCTGCACGCAGGAGCAGCTGAACGGCTTCCTGCCGGCCGACCCCGAGACCACCAACCACACAGGCCGCGTCATCGGGCTCTGGGTCACCTCGTGGACCGTCCTGCTCGGCGTCGGCGTCGTCACCTGGGGCCTCATGCTCTGGGCTGCGATCGTGTACCGCCGCCGCAAGGGCCAGACGGGCCTGCCGGTGCAGATGCGCTACAACATGCCGATCGAGGTCTTCTACACGGTCGTGCCGCTGTTCCTCATCCTCGGCTTCTTCGCCTTCACCGCGCGGGATCAGGCCGCGATCGAGCAGGACCCGGGCAACCCCGACGTCCGCATCGAGGCGTTCGGCAAGCGCTGGTCGTGGGACTTCAACTACCTCAACGAGGACGTCTACACGAAGGGCGTGCAGGCGCAGCCCGACGCGAAGGGCGAGCTCGACGAGGACACGCTCCCCGCGCTGTACCTCCCGGTCGGCAAGAAGGTCGAGATCCAGCTCGAGTCCCGTGACGTCGCGCACTCCTTCTGGGTGATCAACTTCCTCTACAAGAAGGACATGATCCCCGCGAAGTCGAACTACATGTACTTCATCCCGACCCAGGAGGGCGTGTACCGCGGCAAGTGCGCCGAGCTCTGCGGCGAGTACCACGCGGACATGCTGTTCACGGTGCACGTCGTCTCCCAGGAGGAGTACGACGCCCACATCGCGCAGCTGCGCGCCGCCGGCAACGAGGGACGCCTGGGTCCGGAGTACAACGTGAACCAGAATCTGCCGGGCAATACCGGGACCGTGAGCGAGAACAAGGACTGAGAGCGATGACGACCACAGCTCCGAGCCCCACCACGACGCGGACGGCCCCGCCGCCGCGTCCGCACCGCAAGGGCGAGACCATCGTCAAGTGGATCACCACCACGGACCACAAGACGATCGGCTACCTCTACCTCATCACCTCGTTCATCTTCTTCTGCGTGGGCGGCGTGCTCGCCCTCGTGCTGCGTGTCGAGCTGTTCACGCCGGGCGTCGACGTCGTGCCGTCGAACGAGGTCTACAACCAGATCTTCACGATGCACGGCACGATCATGCTGCTGATGTTCGCGACGCCGCTCTTCGCGGGCTTCGCGAACGCCATCATGCCGCTGCAGATCGGCGCCCCCGACGTGGCGTTCCCGCGCCTCAACGCGTTCGCCTTCTGGCTCTTCAGCTTCGGATCGCTCATCGCGGTCGGCGGGTTCTTCACGCCGCAGGGTGCCGCCGGGTTCGGCTGGACCGCCTACGCGCCGCTCTCGAGCACGACCTTCTCGCCCGGACTCGGCGGCAACCTCTGGGTGTTCGGCCTCGCGCTCTCGGGCTTCGGCACGATCCTCGGCGCCGTGAACTTCATCACGACCATCATCACGATGCGTGCGCCGGGCATGACGATGTTCCGGATGCCGATCTTCACCTGGAACGTGCTCGTCACCTCGATCCTGGTGCTGCTCGCCTTCCCGGTGCTCGCCGGCGGCCTGTTCGCGCTCGGCGCCGACCGTGCCTTCGGCGCGCACCTGCTGGATCCCGCCAACGGCGGCACGATCCTCTGGCAGCACCTCTTCTGGTTCTTCGGGCACCCGGAGGTCTACATCATCGCGCTGCCGTTCTTCGGCATCGTGTCCGAGGTGATCCCGGTCTTCAGCCGCAAGCCGATCTTCGGCTACAAGACGCTCGTCTACGCGACGATCTCGATCGCGGCTCTCTCCGTCACCGTGTGGGCGCACCACATGTACGTGACGGGATCGGTGCTGCTGCCGTGGTTCGCCCTCATGACGATGCTCATCGCGGTTCCGACCGGCGTGAAGATCTTCAACTGGGTCGGCACGATGTGGCGCGGCTCGGTGACGTTCGAGACGCCGATGATCTGGACGCTCGGCTTCCTCGTGACCTTCGTGTTCGGCGGTCTCACGGGCGTGATCCTCGCCTCCCCGCCGCTCGACTTCGTGGTGTCCGACACCTACTTCGTCGTGGCCCACTTCCACTACGTGGTCTTCGGCACGGTCGTGTTCGCGATGTTCGCGGGCTTCTACTTCTGGTGGCCCAAGTGGACCGGCAAGATGCTCGACGAGCGGCTCGGCAAGATCCACTTCTGGCTGCTGTTCATCGGCTTCCACACCACGTTCCTCATCCAGCACTGGCTGGGCGTCGAGGGCATGCCGCGTCGCTACGCGAGCTATCTCGCGAACGACGGCTTCACGTGGGAGAACCAGCTCTCGACCATCGGCTCGGCCATCCTCGCGGTCTCGCTGCTGCCGTTCTTCCTCAACGTGTGGATCACGGCCCGCAAGGCGCCGAAGGTGACCGTCGACGACCCGTGGGGCAACTCGCGTTCGCTCGAGTGGGCCACCTCGAGCCCGCCGCCGCGTCACAACTTCACGTCGATCCCGCGCATCCGCTCGGAGTCGCCCGCCTTCGACCTGCACCACCCCGAGCAGACGGTTCAGCTCGGCATCGGACCCGCGAAGGACGCGCCGGACGCTCCGGTGGTCGACCTCGCCAACGGAGAGGTGAAGTAACGCCATGCGCGCCAACGCCGGAATCATGTGGGTGATCGGTGTCTTCTTCGCCCTCTCAGCAGTCGCCTACACGGTCTGGGTCGGCATCACCGTCGACTGGGACTACCACCACATGGAGTGGGTCGGAACCGTCGCCCTGACGCTGTCGGCGATCCTCGGCTTCTTCGTGGCCTTCTACCTCACCCGCGTGCACAAGGCGCAGGGGGGGGAGCTCGCTCAGGACACGCTGACGGCCGACATCGACGATGACGACCCCGAGATCGGTCACTTCAGCCCGTGGAGCTGGTGGCCGCTCGTGCTCGGCGCGGCGCTCGCGCTCGTGTTCCTCGGCCTCGCGACCGGCTTCTGGCTCTCGTTCATCGGCGGGCCGCTCGTGCTCATCGCGATCGTCGGCTGGAACTACGAGCACTACCGCAACAACTTCGCCCGCTGATGACCGTCCGCGAGGCGCGGGCGGGCGACGAGGACGCGATCTTCGCGCTCGTCCAGGAGCTCGGTCACGCGTTCGCGCCGGATCGACGCGCGTTCGACGCGACCATGGCATCGTATCTGGCGGGCGGGCAGCCGACCGTGCTGCTCTACGTCGTCGACGACGGCACCGCCGTGCGCGGCTACGCCCTGACGACGATCGTCCCGCTGCTCTCCACCAACGGCCCTTCCGCGCAGCTCCAGGAGATCGTGGTGGCTTCTGACGCTCGAGGGCATGACTACGGCACCGAGCTCGTGCACGCGGTCGAGGCCGAGTGCGAGCGCCGGGGCGTCACCCAGCTCACGGTTGCCAGCCGCCGCGCGGGCGGCTTCTACGACCGGCTCGGCTTCCACGAGTCGGCCGAGTACATGCGGCGCTTCTTCTAGCCTCCACGGTCGCGTCAGGGGCTCCTGGCCCCTCTTCTCGGGGGTGCCCAGCTGTTCTCTCGACGTGCCCGCGCTGGCAGGATGGGTCCATGGACGGACTCT
This sequence comes from Protaetiibacter sp., assembly GCA_030150265.1. Classification (GTDB taxonomy): domain Bacteria; phylum Actinomycetota; class Actinomycetes; order Actinomycetales; family Microbacteriaceae; genus Homoserinibacter. The sequence goes on along the minus strand of JASLGG010000028.1, from coordinate 42,088 downwards.
GGATCGGCATCGCCGGCGTCGCGGCGCTCATCGTCGTGTGGCTCATCGTCGTGATCGTGCTGCGCGGCAGGGGAGCGGCGAGCGACACGGCGCCCGGACTCGACGCGGCGGATGCCGCCTCGGCGCGCGAGGCGCTCAGCGCCGGTCGCGACGCGGCCGCCGTCGCGATGGCCGCCCGTTCGGCGCAGAGCCGTCAGGGCCGCTGAGCGCGGCACCGGAAGACGCAGAGCGGAGACGGGAGACGACGAAGGGGCGGAGCCATCAGGCCCCGCCCCTTCCTCGTCGTCGATCAGTGGTGACCGTGGCGCGACGCCTCGATCTCCGACTGGGTGACCGGCGCGATGCGATCCTCGAAGAACCAGCGCGAGAGCACCGAGCGGATGCGCGTCGCCAGCGTGATCTTGCCCTTGGCGTTCGGGCGCACCATGAGCGGCGCGTAGTCGTCGTAGCTCACGAGGCGCCAGCGCTCGTAGTCCGACAGCTGCTCGTGCACCTCGATGTACTCGCCGCCCGGGAGGCGCACGATACGGCCCGACTCGAAGCCGTGCAGCGCGATCTCACGATCCTTCTTCTGCAGGCCGAGGCAGATCCGCTTCGCGACGAAGTAGGCGATGATCGGGCCGACGATCAGCAGCACCTGAAGCGCGTGCGTCACCCCCTCGATCGAGAGACGGAAGTGCGTCGCGATGAGGTCCGAGCTGGCCGCCGCCCACATGACCGCGTAGAACATGACGCCGGCGGCGCCGATGGCGGTGCGGGTCGGGGCGTTGCGCGGGCGGTCCGCCATGTGATGCTCGCGCTTGTCGCCCGTGATGAAGCCCTCGATGAACGGGTACAGCGCCACCAGCACGAGGAACGCGACGAGCACGACGACCGGCACGAGGATGTTGAGCGAGAAGGTGAAGCCCCAGAGCACGAACTCCCAGTGCGGCGGAATGAGTCGCAGCATGCCGTCCGCGAAGCCGATGTACCAGTCGGGCTGGGTGCCGGCGGAGACGGGGGAGGGGTCGTACGGTCCGTAGTTCCAGATCGGGTTGATCGTCACCGTGGCCGCGATCAGCATGATCACGCCGAACACGATGAAGAAGAAGCCCCCCGCCTTGGCGGCGAACACCGGCATGATCGGCACGCCGACCACGTTGTTCTCGGTGCGGCCCGCGCCGGCGAACTGGGTGTGCTTGTTCACGATCAGCAGGATCATGTGCACGCCGATCGCGGCGACGACGAGCGCCGGCAGCAGCAGGATGTGCAGCGTGTACAGGCGGCCCACGATCGCCTCGCCCGGGAACTCGCCGCCGAAGAGCAGGTACGAGATCCAGGTGCCGACGATCGGGATGCCCTTGACCATGCCGTCGATGATCCGGAGGCCGTTGCCCGAGAGCAGGTCGTCCGGGAGCGAGTAGCCCGTGAAGCCCTCGCCCATCGCGAGCACGAAGAGCACGAAGCCGACGACCCAGTTGATCTCGCGCGGCTTGCGGAACGCACCCGTGAAGAACACGCGGAGCATATGCAGGCCGATCGAGGCGACGAACAGCAGCGCCGCCCAGTGGTGAACCTGCCGCATGAGCAGGCCGCCGCGCACGTCGAAGCTGATGTCGAGCGTCGAGGCCATGGCCGCCGACATCTGGACGCCCTTGAGGGTCGGGTAGGAGCCCTCGTAGACGACCGGCGCCATCGACGCCTGGAAGAAGAAGGTCAGGAAGGTGCCCGACAGCAGGATGACGACGAAGCTGTAGAGCGCGACCTCGCCGAGCATGAACGACCAGTGGTCGGGGAAGATCTTGCGCCCGAGCTCCTTCACGAAGCCCGACAGGCTCGTGCGGTCCTCGATGTAGTTGGCGCCCCAGTTGACGAAGCGCATCCCGTTGCCGGGGGCCGGCTTCGTCTCCGTCGCCTCGGTCGTGGTGGCGGTGGTGGTCACAGCGAACGCTCCCAGAAGCTCGGACCGACGGGCTCGGTGAAGTCGCTCCGGGCGACCAGGTAGCCCTCGTCATCGACGGTGATGGGCAGTTGCGGCAGCGGGCGCTTGGCGGGGCCGAAGATGACCGCGGCCTCGCGCGTGATGTCGAACTGCGACTGGTGGCAGGGGCACAGCAGGTGGTGGGTCTGCTGCTCGTAGAGCGCCACCGGGCATCCCACGTGCGTGCAGATCTTGGAGTACGCCACGATGCCGCGGAAGTTCCAGTCCTCGCGTCCCTCGGAGACGTGCAGGTCCTCGGGGCGCAGGCGCATGAGCAGCACGGCCGCCTTGGCCTTCTCCTCGAGCGGGTGCTCCGCGTCGTGCAGGTCCTCGGGGATCACGTGGAAGACCGAGCCGAGCGTCACATCCGCCGCCTTGATGGGGATGCCGCTGGGGTCGCGCGCAAGGCGCACCCCCTCCTTCCACATCGTGTGCTTGAGGGCGGTCACCGGGTCCTCGAGCGGAGCGAAGTCGCGGAAGATCACGATCGCCGACAGCGGGGCGAGAGCGAGGGCGCCCAGCAGGCCGTTGCGGATGAGCTTGCGCCGCGTGAAGCCCGACTCCTTGTTGCCGAGCGTGAAGATCTCGCTCGCACGGGCGATCGTCTCGGGCTTGCCGCGGGTCTCGTGACGCTGCTCGACGAGGTCGTGCCCGTCCATGAGCGACTTCGACCAGTGCACGGCGCCGAAGCCGATGCCCAGCAGGCCGAGCGCGAAGCCGAGGCCGAGGAACATGTTGTTGAGCTGCACCGAGCCCAGGTCGCCCTCGCGGATCGGGAAGACGATGTAGGCGACGACCGCGAACACGCTGCCCGCCATCGAGGCGAGGAACAGCCAGAAGACGCGGCGCTCGTTCTGCCGCTCCTTCACCGGGTCGAGGTCGGAGACGCGCGCCCGGTACGGCGGGAAGCCCGGGTTCTGAACGGCGTCGTCCGAGATGACGGCGACCCCGGATGACAGCGGGGCGCTCTCGTGCCTCTCGACTGCGGTGCCGGTGCCGGCCCCGTCGGTCTCTGCCATGCGCTTCCCTTCCTGTGTTTCCGTGCTCACGCGTCAGTTCGACTTCGCGGTCAGCCAGACGGTGATCGCCACGATCCCGCCGAGCGCGAAGATCCAGACGAACAGACCCTCCGACACCGGGCCGAGGCTGCCGAGGTCGAACCCGCCGGGCGAGGAGTTGGTCTCGATGTACTTGAGGTAGCTGATGATCGCCGACTTGTCCTCGGGCGTGATGTTCGCGTCGTTGAAGACGGGCATGTTCTGCGGGCCCGTGATCATCGCCTCGTAGATGTGCTTGGGCGTCACGCCCGCGAGCGCGGGGGCGAACTTGCCCTCGGTGAGAGCGCCTCCGGCGCCCGCGACGTTGTGGCACATCGCGCAGTTGATGCGGAACAGCTCGGCGCCGACCGCGAGGTCGCCGTCGCCCTGAAGGTAGCGCTCATCCGGGATGGCCGGCCCCGGCGAGAGCGACGCGACCCACGCGGCGAGGGCGGCGATCTGCTCGTCGGTGAACTGGACGGGCTTCTTCTCGGCCTGGGGCCCCTGAGCGGCCATCGGCATGCGACCCGTGCCGACCTGGAAGTCGACGGCGGCCGCGCCGACGCCGATGAGGCTCGGAGCGTCTCCCGTGCCCTGGGCCTGGAGTCCGTGACAGCTCGCGCAGTTGGCGGCGAAGAGCTTCTCGCCCTCCTCGGTGAGCTTCTCGACGCGGGTCTGGCTCGAGGCGTCGGCGCTCGAGGTGGCGGTGATCGCCGCGTAGGCGCCGCCGGTCGCGAGGAGTCCGATGAGCAGCAGCGCAGCCGACGCCAGCGGGGAGCGCCGGCCGACGCGACGAGTGCGTACAGGGTGAGCGGAGGTCGCCATGATCGTGGGAATGATCCGTTTCTGCCGGTCTATCTGAGGGCGTAGATGACGAGGAACAGCGCGATCCAGACGACATCGACGAAGTGCCAGTAGTAGGAGACGACGATCGCGCTCGTCGCCTCCTTGTGGGTGAACTTCTTGACCGCGAAGGTGCGCCCGATCACGAGCAGGAACGCGATGAGGCCGCCCGTCACGTGGAGGCCGTGGAAGCCCGTGGCGAAGTAGAACACCGATCCGTAGGAGTCGGACTGGAAGCCGATGTGCTCGGAGACCAGCTGTCCGTACTCGTAGATCTGGCCGACCACGAAGATCGCGCCGAGCACGTAGCTCAGGAAGAACCACTCGACCATGCCCCACTTGGCGATCGCGAAGATGCCGCCGGTGCGGCGCGGCTGCATGCGCTCGGCCGCGAACACGCCGAACTGGGCCGTGAACGAGGAGATCACGAGGATCGTGGTGTTCGCCGCGGCGTACCAGACGTTGAGCTTGGCGGTCTGCTCCTCCCACAGCCCCGGCGAGACGGCCTTGAGCGTGAAGTAGACGGCGAAGAGTCCCGCGAAGAACATGACCTCGCTACCGAGCCAGACGATCGTGCCCACCGCGACGGTGTTGGGCCGATGGATGACCGGCGTGCTCGAGGCGCTGACGGCAGAGGTAGTGGTCACGAGACCATTATGGCCGATATCGCCCACGGCGAATTCACCGCGCCGCCGGTCCTGCAGGATGCGTCGGATTTCGCCGGGATCGGGTGGCGGGGGGAGTCGCTACGATCGTGCCCATGCCGACCGAACTCACCTGGCCCGCCGTGCTGTCCGAGCTCCTCGAGGGCAACGACCTCTCGATCTCCGAGGCCGAGTGGGCGATGGCGCAGGTCATGTCGGGGGAGGCGACGCACGCCCAGCTGGCGGCGTTCCTCGTGGCGCTGCGGGCGAAGGGCGAGACGGTCGACGAGATCGTCGGCTTCCGCGACGCCGTGCTCGCGGCGGCCCGCCCGCTCGCCATCGACCCGATGGCGCTCGACATCGTCGGCACGGGCGGCGACCGCTTCGGCACCGTGAACGTCTCGTCGATGTCGTCGATCGTGTGCGCGGCGGCGGGGGTGCCGGTCGCCAAGCACGGCAATCGCGCGGCGAGCTCGGCATCCGGCTCCTCCGACGTGCTCTCGGCCCTCGGCGCCGACATCACGATCGAGCCGGAGCGGGTCGCCGCCGTCCTGGAGGAGACCGGCCTCACCTTCGTGTTCGCCTCGCACTTCCACCCGGGCTTCAAGAACGCGGGTCCCGTGCGGGCCGAGCTCGGCATCCCGACGGTCTTCAACTTCCTCGGGCCGCTGTGCAACCCCGCGCGCCCCGAGGCCTCGGCCGTGGGCGTCGCGAGCCTCGACAAGGTGCCGCTCATCGTCGGCGTCTTCCAGACGCGCGGCGCGACGGCGCTCGTGTTCCGCGGCGACGACGGCCTCGACGAGCTGACCACCACGGGGCACAGCCACATCTGGGAGGTGTCGCGCGGCGCGGTCGACGAGCACGACATCGACCCCGCGGATCTCGGGCTGCCCCGGGCGTCGATCGAGGATCTGCGAGGCGGCGACGCGGCGCACAACGCGGACATCGCGCGGCGCGTGATCGGCGGCGAGCGCGGCCCCGTGCGCGACATCGTGCTTCTCAACAGCGCGGCCGGGCTCGTCGCCTGGGATCTCGCGCAGGACCACACGCGGGGCGAGGAGGACATCCGCTCGCGCTTCCGCGACAAGATCGCGGTCGCGGCATCGGTCATCGACTCGGGCGCCGCCACCGCCACCCTCGACCGCTGGGTCGCGGCGACCCGCGCCTGACGCCTGTGCGCGGACCGCGGCGTCGGCGGCGGGCGGCAGGATGAGGGCATGCACCTCGCCGTGAGCTCGCCGGCGCCCGGGGCCGTCGAGGTTGTCGAGCTCGACGGCGACGGTGCCGAGCTCGGCCGCGAGCGTCTCGCGGAGCCCGCCTTCGCGGGGTGGGCCGCACGGCGCGAGGCGGCGCATCCGCGCTGGGTCTGGGCCGACACGCGCCGCTGGTACCCGTCCCTGCTCGCGGAGGGGGTCCGCGTCGAGCGCTGCGTCGACCTCCGGATGTGCCGCGCCGTCCTGCGCACCTCCACCGCCTCCGCGGCGACCGCGCTCGCCCGCGCCCCGCACGACGGGTGGGACGAGCGTCCGCCCGGCGAACGGGCCGATCCGGCCGCGCTCTTCGACCTCGCCGAGCCGCGTCCCGACGACGATCCCGTCGCGGAGCTGCGCCGCCAGCGCGAGGCGATCGCCGCGAGCGAGGCGCCGGGCCGGCTCGCCCTCCTCACCGCCGCCGACAGCGTCGGCGCCCTCGTCGCCGAGGAGCTGCGCTTCGCGGGGCTGCCGTGGGATGCGGCACGGCACGACCGCATCCTGCGCGAGCTGCTGGGTGAGCGGATGCCGGGCGGACGCCCCGCCCGCATGGAACGGCTCGTCGGCGAGATCCGCGCCGCGCTCGACGACCCCGAGGTGAACCCCGACTCGGCGCCGACCCTGCTCAAGAGCCTGCAGCGGGCGGGGCTCCGGGTGTCGAGCACGAGTCGCTGGGAGCTCGCGGGGGTGGAGCATCCGGTGATCGCACCGCTCACGGCCTACAAGAAGCTCGCCCGGCTCTACACGGCCAACGGCTGGACATGGCTCGAGGAGTGGGTGCACGACGGCAGGTTCCGGCCGGTCTACGTGCCCGCGGGCGTCGTGACGGGCCGATGGGCCTCGGACGGCGGGGGCGCCCTGCAGCTGCCGAGACAGGTGCGCGGCGCGGTCGTGGCCGATCCCGGGTGGAAGCTCGTCGTGGCGGATGCGGCGCAGCTCGAACCGCGCGTTCTCGCCGCGATGTCGGGGGACGCCGCGATGGCGCGCGCGGGGCAGGCCCACGACATGTACCAGGGAATGGTCGACACGGGTGCGGTCGAGACCCGCTCGCAGGCGAAGTACGGGATGCTCGGCGCGATCTACGGCGGCACCACGGGGGAGTCGGGGCGGATGCGGCCCCGCATCGAGCGCGCCTTCCCGCGCGCGATGGCGTTCGTGGAGGCCGCGGCGCGCGCGGGCGAGGCCGGTGCCCCAGTGAGCACCTGGCTCGGACGCAGCTCGCCCGCCGGGCGGCACGCCGCCTACGACGAGACCCGCAGCGAGGAGGAGCGCGGCCGCGCGCGCAGCGACGACCGCGCCTGGGGGCGCTTCACCCGCAACTTCGTCGTGCAGGGCACCGCCGCCGAGTGGGCGCTGTGCTGGATGGGCTCGCTCCGGCGGATGCTGTGGCAGCTGGGCGGGGGAGACGCATCCGACCGGCCCCTCCTCGACCGGCCGCACCTGGTGTTCTTTCTGCATGACGAGCTTATCGTGCACGCGCCCGCTGAGCTCGCGGAGCAGACGGCGGAGGCGCTGCGTGCGTCCGCCGGGGAGGCGGGGCGCATCCTCTTCGGCGCCGCGCCGGTCGATTTCCCGCTCACGGTCGCCATCGTCGACAGCTACGCCGACGCGAAGTGAACGGGCGCCACGCGAAGCACACGCTTGTCATTCCGCGGTCCGACCGGGCATAATGTCGGCAAGCACCAGCGCACGTACGTCAGGTCGATGGGGAAGTCGCATCTGACGAACGGAGAGAAAAGTGGCTGCTGCGATGACTCGCGGGGTGGTGTATGTCCACTCCGCTCCTCGTGCTCTCTGCCCCCATGTCGAGTGGGCGGCGGGACGCGCTCTCGGGCGCGCCGTCAGCTTCGACTGGCGGCCGCAGCCCGTGCTGCCGGGCGCTCAGCGCACCGAGTACAGCTGGGAGGGCCCCCGCGGCACGGGCGCCGAGCTCGCCTCCGCGTTGCGCGGCTGGGAGCACCTGCGCTACGAGGTGACCGAGGATGCGGGTCTCGGCACCGACGGCGGTCGCTGGATGCACACGCCCGATCTCGGCGTGTTCTTCGCCCAGACCGACACCATCGGCAACATGGTGGTCCCCGAGGACCGCATCCGTGCGGCCATGGAGGCGGCGGGCTCGGACGCCTTCGAGCTGCACCGCATGCTGCGCCTCGCCCTCGGGCAGGCGTGGGACGAGGAGCTCGAGCCCTTCCGTCACGCGGGCGAGGACAGCCCCGTCGTCTGGCTGCACAGGGTTAGTTAGCGCCGCGCCCGTACGGGCTGCGACGCGTGGTGCTGACCGATCAGCACAGACCTCATCGGAAAGGCCGGGAACATGCTGAAGACGAACGAGATCGATCTCCGCGAGCTCCTCGACGAGCTGGAGGAGCCCCTCATCCACGTCGCCGAGGTCGTGGAGCTCGACGACGCGGACGATGGCTTCGACGGGAGCTGCACGCAGCACGAGGGCTGCCGCAGCATCCGCTGACTCAGACCGAGCGGAACGCGACCACGGAGTTGTGGCCGCCGAAGCCGAACGAGTTCGAGATCGCGAGCTGCGCCCCGTCTCCGAGCGCGCGCGCCTCCGTCACCACGTCGAGCGGGATCGCGGGATCCTGCTCGGTGAGGTTGATCGTCGGCGGGGCGAGCCGGTTCTGCACGGCCAGGATCGCGAAGATCGCCTCGAGGGCGCCCGTGCCGCCCAGCAGGTGACCGGTCGACGCCTTGGTCGCCGACACCGGGATGCCGTGCACCCGCTCGCCGAACACCGCGAGGAGCGCCTTGTACTCGGCGATGTCGCCGACCGGGGTGCTCGTGGCGTGGGCGTTGATGTGGGTGACCTCGTCGGGCGAGGCGCCCGCCTGCTCGAGGGCGGCGCGCACCGCGCGCGAGGCGCCCCAGCCCTCCGGGTCGGGAGCGGTGATGTGGTACGAGTCGCTCGTGACGCCGCCGCCCGCGAGCTCGGCGTAGATGCGCGCGCCACGCGCCTTCGCGTGCTCCTCGGTCTCGAGGACGATCGACGCCGCGCCCTCGCCCATGACGAAGCCGTCACGGGTGAGGTCGTAGGGGCGGGATGCCGTGGCGGGGGAGTCGTTGCGCTTGGAGAGCGCCTGCATCGACGCGAACGACGCGATCGTGATGCCGTGGATGGCGGACTCGGTGCCGCCGGCGATGACGACGTCGGCGAGCCCCTGCTGCAGGTGGTCGTAGGCGTTCGCGATGGCCTCGGTGCTCGAGGCGCACGCGGAGACGTCGGTGCGCGCGAAGGCGCGCGCCTTGAGGTGCATGGACACCGCGGCGGCCGCGGCGTTCGGCATGAGCATGGGCACCGTCATCGGCAGCACGCGCCGCGGGCCCTTCTCCTTGAGGGTGTCCCAGGCGTCGAGCAGGGTCCAGACGCCGCCGATGCCGGTGGCGTAGTCGACGCCGAGGCGCTCGGGCTCGATCTCGGGGGCGCCCGCGTCGGCCCACGCCTCACGGGCGGAGATGAGCGCGAACTGGCTCGAGGGGTCGAGCCTCTTGATCTCGGTGCGCTCGAGCACCTCCTCGGGGCGCACCTTGGCCTCCGCGGCGAAGGTGACGGGCAGCTCGAGCTCCGCCACCCACTCGTGCGTGAGCGCGCGGGCGCCGGACTCGCCGGCGAGGAGGGCGTTCCAGCTGTCAGGCGCCGTGCCGCCGAGAGGGGACGACGTGCCTATGCCGGTGACGACGATCTTCTTGGTCATTCGAGGTACTCCGAGAGTGTGGTGGAACGCATCCCGCGGGGTGTGCGGGACGAAGGGGGCACGGGCGGAGGCGTGTCGCCCCCGCCCGTCATCGATCAGCTCTGGGCGTTGACGATGTAGCTGACGGCGTCGCCGACCGTCTTGAGGTTCTTGACCTCCTCGTCGGGGATCTTGACGTCGAACTTCTCCTCGGCGTTGACCACGATGGTCATCATCGAGATCGAGTCGATGTCGAGGTCGTCGGTGAACGACTTGTCGAGCTCGACGGTGTCCGCCGCGATGCCGGTCTCGTCGTTGATGAGCTCAGCCAGGCCGGCGAGGACTTCTTCGGTGGACAGTGCCATTTCGTTTCTCCTAGGGGTGTCGAGTGACCGGGGACAAGTTTAGGGGAGGCGCACGACCTGGGCCCCGAAGACGAGGCCGGCGCCGAAGCCGATCTGGAGGGCCAGGCCGCCCGAGAGCTCCGGGTGCTCCTCGAGCAGGCGGTGGGTCGCGAGGGGGATCGAGGCGGCCGAGGTGTTGCCGGTGGTCTCGATGTCGCGGGCGATCGCGACGTGCTCGGGGAGCTTCAGCTGCTTGGCGAGCTCGTCGATGATGCGCATGTTCGCCTGGTGCGGGACGAACGCGGCGAGATCCTCCGGCGCGACCCCGGCCTCCTCGAGGGTGCGCTTGGCGACCTTCGCCATCTCCCAGACGGCCCAGCGGAACACCGTCTGGCCGTCCTGGCGCATGGTGGGCCACGGCTTCTTCTTGTCGAGGTACTCCTCGAAGGTCGCGTTCATGCCGACGGCGTCCCACTTGGACCCGTCCGAGCCCCAGACCGTCTTCGAGACGCCCGGCTCGTCGGCGGGGCCGAGCACCGCGGCGCCCGCGCCGTCGCCGAGCAGGAACGAGATCGAGCGGTCCTCCGGGTGCACGTACTGGGAGAGCTTCTCGGCCCCCACCACGAGCACGTACTCGGCGGCGCCGGCGCGGATGAGCGCATCCGCCTGCGCGATCGCATAGGTGTAGCCCGCGCACGCGGCGCTGATGTCGTAGGCGGGGGCCGGGCTCACGCCGATGCGCTCCGCGAGCAGGGTCGACATCGAGGGCGTGACGGCGACGTTGCTGATCGTCGAGACGAGCACGGCGCCGATGCGCGCGGGCTCGACCCCGGACTTCTCGATCGCCTCGCGCGAGGCGGCCTCGGCCAGGTCGATCGCGTCGACGCCCTTGGAGGCGCGCTTGCGCGTGACGATGCCGGTGCGCTGACGGATCCACTCGTCGCTCGAGTCGATCGGGCCGACGAGGTCGTCGTTCGGCACGACGAGGTCGCCGCGGGCGGCGCCGAGGGCGAGGATGCGACTGCCGGGGGCGCCCTGCGCCTGCTTGAGGTGGATGGTCACGCGGCGGACTCCTGATCGATGAGGGCGTGGGCGGCGGCGAGGTCGTCGGGGGTCTTCACGGCGACCGTCGGGAGGCCCTTGAGGCCGCGCTTGGCGAGGCCCACGAGCGCGCCCGCCGGGGCGAGCTCGACGAGGCCCGTGACGCCGGCGGCCGCGAACGCCTCCATGTCGAGGTCCCAGCGCACGGGCGAGGCGACCTGGCCGACGACGAGGTCGAGGAAGGCGCGCCCGGATGCCACGGCCTGGCCGTCGCGGTTGGTCCAGATCGTGAGGCTCGGGTCGGCGGCCTCGAGGTCGGCAGCCGCCGCGCGGAGAGCCTCGACGGCCGGCTCCATGTAGCGCGTGTGGAACGCCCCGGCGACCTGCAGCGGGATGACGCGTGCGCCCGCGGGCGGCTCGGCCTGCAGCCGGGCGAGCGCCTCGCGGGCACCCGCCACGACGATCTGGCCGCCGCCGTTGAAGTTGGCGGGGGAGAGTCCGAGGGACTCGAGCTTCGCGAGCAGCTCGGCCTCGTCGGCGCCGATCACCGCGCTCATGCCGGTCTCGGCGAGGGAGGCGGCGTCGGCCATCGCCCGGCCGCGCAGCGCGACGAGACGCATGGCGTCGGCCTCGCTCAGGATGCCCGCACCGGCCGCGGCGGCGAGCTCGCCGACCGAGTGCCCTGCGATCCCGGCGATCGCGTCGCGGCGTCCGCCGTCGAGCACGCCGCCGAGCGCGAGCAGCGAGGCCGCCACGATGAGCGGCTGGGCGACGGCCGTGTCGCGGATGGTGTCGGCATCCGACACCGTCCCATGGGCGCGCAGGTCGACGCCCGCGGCATCGGCGAGCGCATCGAGGTGCTCGGCGAAACGGGGCTCGGCGAGCCAGGGCTCGAGGAATCCGGGGGTCTGCGAGCCCTGTCCGGGCGCGACGATCACGACGGTCACCCGTCCATCCTGCCAACACCGCGTGCGCGTGTCGGCATGTCGCGCACGAGAAATCCGCCGAGACCTTGGCGGCATCGCACAAAGCGCTACGCGGCGACCTCCACGGGGCAGCGGATGCCGGGCGCGCGTGCGAGTCGTCGGTCGCCGGTGAGAAGGGCTGGGAAGGAGCGGTGCGCGGCGGGTCAGCCGCGCTTCGTGTCGGCGATCGAGCCGACGATGAGCGCCGACTGCAGGATGAGCGCCTCGCGAGCCCCCGTGGCGTCCCAGCCGATGATCTCGCTGATGCGCTTGAGCCGGTAGCGCACGGTGTTGGCGTGCACGAAGAGCTCGCGGGCCGTCGCCTCGAGCGAGCGGCCGTTGTCGAGGTAGGCCCACAGGGTGAGCAGCAGCTCCGTCGAATGGTCCTGGAGCGGCTTGTAGATGCGGTTGATGAGCGTGGCCCGGGCGAGCGGATCGCCCGCGAGGGCGCGTTCGGGAAGCAGGTCGTCGGCGAGCACCGGACGCGGCGCCCCCCGCCACGACTTGGCGACCGCGAAGCCCGCGAGGGCGGCCTTCGCGCTGCGGGCCGCCTCGACGAGCGACGGCACCTCGTGGCCGAGCACCAGGTGCCCCGGACCGAAGCCCGGCTCGAGCTGGCGCGCGATCTCGATGAACGGGAGCGGGTCGCGCGTCTCGGCGTCGTCCGGGCGGTCGACGCGGCCGATCACGAGCACGAGCCGGCTGCCCTGCACGCCGATGAGCACGTCAGCGTCGAGGTGCCGGGCCGTGCGGCGCAGCTGGTCGACGTCGAGCATCCGCGGCGCCGTGCCGACGAGCACCGCGACCGCGCCGTGACCGTTCCAGCCGAGCGCCGCGACGCGGCTCGGGAGCTCGCTGTCGTACTCGCCGGTGAGGATCGAGTCGACGACGAGCGCCTCGAGACGGGCGTCCCACAGGCCGCGCGCCTCGGCGGCACGCGCGTAGACGTCGGCGGCTGCGAAGGCGATCTCGCGCGAGTACAGCAGGATCGCCTCGCGCAGCTCGTCGCCCGAGCTCGTGACGCGTTCCTCCACGACCTCGACAGTGACCCGGATGAGCTGCAGCGTCTGCTGCAGGCTGACCGAGCGCAGCAGCTCGCGCGGGGCGGCCCCGAACACGTCGGCCGCGATCCAGGGCGTCGAGCTGGGATCGTCGTACCAGGAGATGAACGAGGTGATGCCCGCCTGGGCGACGAGCCCGACCGCGCTGCGGCGGCCGGGCGGCATCTCGCGATACCAGGGGAGCGTCTCGTCGAGGCGCTTGAGCGTGGTGGTGGCGAGCTCGCCCGACAGCGTCCGCAGCCAGGCGAGCGTCTGCGCCTTCGTCCTCTCCGGCACGGGTGGCGTCGGCCTAGCTCTCGCCGCCCGCCGAGCCCGTCGTGCCGGCCGTGACGTCGTGCAGCTTGTACTTGTCGATCGCCTGGAGCACGTAGGCCGGGTCGACCTGGCCGCGGCGGGCGAGCGACTGCAGCGTGCGCACCACGATCGACGGGCCGTCGATCTTGAAGAAGCGCCGCGCCGCGGGCCGCGTGTCGCTGAAGCCGAAGCCGTCGGCGCCGAGCGTCGCGTACTCGCCGGGCACCCAGGCGCGGATCTGGTCGGGCACCGCGTGCATGTAGTCGGTCACGCCGAGGAAGGGGCCCTCCGCGCCGTTGAGCTTCTGCCACACGTACGGCACCTGCGGCTGCTGCGTCGGGTTGAGGAAGTTGTGCTCGTCGGCGGCGACGCCGTCGCGGCGCAGCTCGTTCCACGAGGTGACGCTCCAGACATCGGCCGCGACGCCCCAGTCGCGCGCGAGGAGCTCCTGCGCCTCGAGCGCCCACGGCACGGCGACGCCGGAGGCCAGCAGCTGCGCCTTCGGCCCGCGGATCGTGGCGTCCTTGAGCTTGTAGATGCCGCGCAGCAGCCCCTCGACATCCAGTCCCTCCGGCTCGGCCGGCTGCACGATCGGCTCGTTGTACACCGTCAGGTAGTACATGACGTTCGGGTCCCCGTGCTTTTCGAGCGCAGCCTGCCCGCCGTACATCCGCTCGAGGCCGGCGCGCACGATGTGCCCGATCTCGTAGCCGTAGGCCGGGTCGTAGGCGACGACGGCCGGGTTGGTCGAGGCGAGCAGCGGCGAGTGGCCGTCGGCATGCTGCAGGCCCTCGCCCGTGAGCGTCGTGCGACCCGCGGTCGCGCCGATGATGAAGCCGCGCGCCATCTGGTCGCCCGCCGCCCACATCGCGTCGCCCGTGCGCTGGAAGCCGAACATCGAGTAGAAGACGTAGACCGGGATGAGCGGCTGGCCGTGCGTCGAGTAGGCGGTGCCCACCGCGGTGAACGCCGCGAAGGCACCCGCCTCGTTGATGCCGACGTGCACGATCTGACCCTGCGGGCTCTCCTTGTAGGCCAGGAGCAGCTCGCGGTCGACCGAGGTGTAGTGCTGGCCGTTCGGGTTGTAGATCTTCGCCGTCGGGAAGTAGGCGTCCATGCCGAAGGTGCGCGCCTCATCCGGGATGATCGGCACGATCCGCTCGCCGATGCCCGGCGCGCGGAGCAGGTCCTTGAGCAGGCGGGCGAACGCCATGGTCGTGGCGATCTCCTGCTTGCCGGAGCCCTTCTTGGCGATCTCGTAGGCCGAGTCCTCGGGGAGGTTGAGGTCGACATGCGTCGTGCGGCGCTCGGGCAGGTAGCCGCCGAGCTCGCGGCGGCGCTCCTGCAGGTACTGGATCGCCGGGTCGCTCTCGCCCGGGTGGTAGTACGGCGGGAGGTACGGGTTCTCCTCGAGCTGGGCGTCGCTGATCGGGATGCGCAGCTCGTCGCGGAACTGCTTGAGGTCGGCGAGCGTGAGCTTCTTCATCTGGTGGGTCGCGTTGCGGCCCTCGAAGCTCTTGCCGAGGCCGTAGCCCTTGATGGTCTTCGCGAGGATGACGGTGGGCTGGCCCTCGTGCTCGACGGCCGCCTTGAAGGCCGCATAGACCTTGCGGTAGTCGTGGCCGCCGCGCTTGAGGTTCCACACCTGCTCGTCGCTGTAGCCCTCGACGAGCTTGAGCGTCTCGGGGTCGCGGCCGAAGAAGTTCTCGCGCACGTAGGCGCCGTCCTCGGCCTTGTAGGTCTGGTAGTCCCCGTCGGGCGTCGCGTTCATGAGGTTCACGAGCGCGCCGCTGTCGCGGGCGAGCAGCTCGTCCCACTCGCGGCCCCAGATGACCTTGATGACGTTCCAGCCCGCGCCGCGGAAGAAGCTCTCGAGCTCCTGGATGATCTTGCCGTTGCCGCGCACCGGGCCGTCGAGCCGCTGCAGGTTGCAGTTGACGACGAACGTCAGGTTGTCGAGCTTCTCGTTGGCCGCCCACTGCAGGGCGCCGCGGCTCTCGACCTCGTCCATCTCGCCGTCGCCGAGGAACGCCCAGACCCGGCTGTCGGAGCGGTCCACGATGCCGCGGTTGGTGAGGTACTTGTTGTTCTGCGCCTGCCAGATCGCGTTGATCGGGCCGAGGCCCATCGACACCGTCGGGAACTGCCAGAACTCGGGCATGAGACGCGGATGCGGGTAGGAGCTGAGCGCGTGCGGGGCGCGCGACTTCTCCTGACGGAAGCCGTCGAGGTCCTGCTCGCCGAGCCGGCCCTCGAGGAACGCGCGCGCGTACATGCCGGGGGATGCGTGGCCCTGGTAGAAGATTTGGTCGCCGCCCGAGGGGTGGTCCTGGCCGCGGAAGAACCAGTTGTGTCCGACCTCGTAGAGGGAGGCGCTCGACGCATAGGTCGAGATGTGCCCGCCCACCGCGATGCCCGGACGCTGCGCGCGGTGCACCGTGATCGCCGCGTTCCAGCGGATCCACCGGCGGTACTGGCGCTCGAGCTCCTCGTCACCGGGGAAATCGGGCTCGTTCTCCGGCGCGATCGTGTTGATGTAGTCGGTGGTGGGCACCATGGGCACGCCCAGGCGCAGCTCCTTCGACCGCTTCAGCAGGCTGAGCATGACCTCGCGGCCGCGCCCCCGCCCCTTCTCCTCGACGAGCGCGTCGAGGGACTCCTGCCATTCGGCGGTCTCCTCCGGATCCTGATCGATGTTGTGCACCGAGTACGGGTCCTGGTCGTTCACCGTCACCGCTGACCTCTTCCTGATCGTGTCGTGGCCATCTTTCAGTCTAGGCCCGTCCGCGCGCGGCGATCGGCGCATCCGCGGGGCCGCGCGTATGATCGACGCTCGTGGCTCTCGAGAACGACACGCAGGCACCCGACTTCGACCTGCCCAACCAGTACGGCGAGCACGTCCGGCTGAGCGACTTCCGCGGTCGCAAGCCGGTGGCCCTCGTCTTCTTCCCGCTCGCCTTCTCGAGCACGTGCACGGGCGAGCTGTGCGAGCTGCGTGACAACCTCGCGCTGTTCCAGGAGCACGGCGTCGAGCTCATGGGCATCTCCGTCGACTCGAAGGCCGCGCTGCGCGCCTGGGGCGAGCAGGAGGGCTACGACTTCACGCTGCTGGCGGACTTCTGGCCGCACGGCGCGGTCGCCAAGGAGTACGGCGTGTTCCTCGAGGAGAAGGGCTTCGCGAACCGCGCGACCTTCGTGATCGACGCCAAGGGCATCATCCGGGCCTCGTTCATCACGGCGCCGGGCCAGGCCCGGTCGATCGAGGAGTACCGCGCCGCGCTCGACGAGGTGCTCGTCTCGGCGTGAGCCGCGGCGCCGTGGGCGCTGAGGGACTCGAACCCCCGGCATCCTCCGTGTAAAGGAGGCGCTCTACCAGCTGAGCTAAGCGCCCGGACAACCGATGCTATCGCCGGCGACGACGGCGTCGGAGACCGACGGCCGGTCCTCCGCCGCTGACGAGCCGAGCCGCCCTAGACTTCCAGGCATGACCGAGGTGCGCGGGGACGACGAGCTCGATGCTGCGCTCGCCGCGCAGCGGGCGATGTACACGGGACCCATCAGCGTCCCTCTCGCCAACGCCGACCCGGTCTTCCGGCCCGACCCCGCCGAGCTGCACGCCGAGGTTCCGCCGCCCACGCTCGACGGGGCGCCTCCGCCGCTGCCGGATGCCGCCCCGCTGCTCCCGCCTCCGCCCCCGCCTCCGCCGGCTCCCGCGTATGTGGCCCCGGATGCGATCGCGGCCGACCCCGAGCCTCTCGCGGGCGGTGGGTTCCCGCCGGCGACGTCGTCGCCGGCACTCGGCGACGACGAGCTGAGCCGCAGTGTCGAGGACTCCGTGTCGTCCGGCTCGACGCTCGACGCGATCCTGCTGCTGGAGAACGAGCTCCGCCGCAGGCAGGGGCTCCCGCCCGTCGACGACGCGGCCGAGCCGATCGTGGTGCGCCCTCCGGCGGAGCCCGAGCTCGCGGAGCCCGGGCTGCCGCCGACGCCCCCGGCAGACATCCCGCCCGCGAGCGAGCAGGCGTGGATCGACGCCCCGCCGCCGAGCTTCGAGCCCCCTGCCCTCGTCGAGCCGCCGCCCGCGCCGCGGCTCGACGGCACCGACCCGTCGACGCTCCTGCCCCCGCCGCTGGCGGCGGAGGCGGTGCCGGAGGCGACGATCTCGGAGATCGCGACGCCCGATGCCGCGGTCGCGCCGTCCGTGCCCGAGGCAGCTGTGCCCGAGACAGCCCTGCCCGAGACACCGCATCCGATGTCCGGCACGATCCTCGGCCCCGACGGGCCCGTCGATGTGAGCCTGCTGCCGCCTCCGTCGGTCGCCGCCGTCCCGGCCGTCGCGGACGACCCCGCGGAGTTCTCCGCGGCACCGCCCGACACCGGGTCCAACGTGCAGAGCGTGCCCGCGGTCGTGCCGGCCTCGACGGCCACGATGGTCGCGGTCGGTGAGGCGCCGGAAGCTCCGGCGACCGACCCGCCTGCGTTCCACGTGGAGAGGGTGGCGGCGGGCCCGACGCCCGCCGAGCACCGCGCGGGGCACGCGGCGCGACTGTTCTGGCTGTGGTTCGCCGCCAACTCCTCGATCGTCATGGTCGCGGTGGGCGCGGTCGTCTTCTCGGCCGGGATGAGCCTGCGGCAGGCCCTCGTCGCGGTCGTGGCGGGGGTCGCGCTGTCGGCCCTGCCCCTCGGGCTCGGCTCGCTCGCGGGCAAGTGGAGCGGCCAGCCCACCATGATCGTGTCGCGCGCGACCTTCGGCCTCGTCGGCAACGTGCTCCCGGCCCTGCTGGCGGTGCTCGGACGCGTGCTGTGGGGCGGCGTGCTGCTGTGGCTTCTCGCGGTCACCGCGGGGGCCGTGCTGGTCCCCGGCGCCGTCGGGACGGACGCCGGCGTTCCCGCGCTCGTGGTGCTCGTCGTCGGTGCCGCGCTCGCAGCGGTCGTGGCCACCTTCGGATACGGTCTGCTGCATCGCGTGCAGCGCGTGCTCGGCCTCCTCTCCTTCGTGCTCGTCGGCGCGACCATCGCGCTCACCGCCTCGCACGTCGACATCGCGACGGCGCTCCGCACCGACGACGGCCCGTGGACGCTCGCGATCGGCGGCGCGGTCACGGTGTTCAGCGTGGTCGGGCTCGCCTGGGCGCAGTCGAGCTCCGATCTCGCGCGTTACCAGCGTCCGGGCGGATCCGGCGCCGCCAACATGCTGTGGAGCAGCTTCGGCGTCATCGTCCCGACCCTCGCGCTCCTCTCGTGGGGCGCCGTGCTCGCGGCATCCGACGCCGGGCTCGGTGCCGAGCTCGCGCGGGCCCCGCTCGCCACGCTGGTCTCGCTCGTGCCGGAGGGCCTCGCGCTGCCGCTGCTCGGCGCAGCGGGCTTCGGCCTCGTGTCCGGGACCATCGTGACGATGTACTCGGGCGGCCTCGCCCTCATCTCGGTGGGGCTGCGGGTGCCGCGCTCCGCCGCGACGATCGTGGCGGCGGTGCTCGTGACGCTCGTCGCCGCGGCGCTCCTGCTGCTCGGCGCCGACACGCGCGACATCCTGCGCGATGTCGTGACCACGCTCGCCGTGCCGGTGGCCGCCTGGGTCGGGATCTTCGCGAGCGAGATGATGATCCGGCTGCGGCGTTTCCACGCGCCGTCGCTGCTCGCGAGCGGAGGCATCTACCCGGCGGTCCGCTGGATCAATCTCCTCGGGCTCGTGGTCGCGAGCGCCATCGGGTTCGGGCTCACGACAGGGGGCCTCGCGGGCTTCGACTGGCAGGGATACCTGTTCGGCGTGGTGGGTCTGGCGCCGACCTCGCCGCTTGCGACGGCCGACATCGGCGTGCTCGTGGCCCTCGCCCTCGGGTTCCTGCTGCCGATCGTGACCGGCATCCCCGCGATCCGTCGGCAGGAGCGCGAGGGAGCGGCGGCGGATGAAGACCCCGCCTCGGCGTGAGGGCACGCCCTCATAGACTGAGGACGTGACGCCCACCCTCGCCCGCGTGACCGATGTCGCGCACACGCTGTGGCCGCTCGGCGGCGCCGAGAGCTGGGATGCGCCCGGTCTGCTCGCGGGCGACCCCGCCAGCGCGGTCACGGCGGTGCACCTCGCGGTCGACGCGGTCGTCGAGACCGCCGAGGAGGCGGTGGAGCAGGGCGCGCAACTGCTGCTCGTGCACCATCCGCTGCTTCTGCGCGGCGTGACCTCGATCGCCGAGGACCGCTACAAGGGCGCCGTGCTCGGCCGCCTCATTCGCGGGGGATGCGGTCTTCTGGCGGCGCACACGAACGCCGACATCGTGGCGGACGGCACCTCCGCCGTGCTGGCGCGCCGGCTCGGGCTCCGCGACGTCCGTCCGATCGACCCCTCGCCGTCCGACCCGCAGCTCGGCATCGGCCGCGTCGGCGAGCTCGCGTCGCCCGTGGCGCTCGGCGAGCTCGCACGCGGCCTCCAGACGATCCTCCCGGCGACAGCACAAGGAATCCGGGGCGCGGGCGACTACGCGACGCCGGTGCGCCGAGTCGCGCTGTGCGCGGGCGCGGGCGACTCGCTGCTCGCGCACCCGGAGGTCGTGGGCGCCGACGTCTACATCACGAGCGACCTGCGGCATCATCCGGCCTCCGAGGCGCGGGAGAACGCGCGCGTCGCCGGCGGTCCGGCGCTGCTCGACGTCTCGCACTGGGCGGCGGAGTGGCTGTGGCTGGATGCCGCCGCCGCATCGCTGCGCGCCGCGCTCCCCGAGGTGCGCGTGACCGTCAGCGAGCTGCGCACCGACCCCTGGGACTTCGCCCTCGTCTGACCCCGTATCCAGACCCCGAACAAGAACGGACACCGTATGGGCCTCAAGGCCGCTCCCGCCGACCAGGCGCTCCTGCTCGAGCTGCAGGAGGCCGACACGCGCCTGCAGCAGCTGAGCCACCGCGCGCGCACTCTGCCGGAGACGGCGGTGCTCGAGCAGCTCGCCGGGGAGAGCGAGGCGCTTCGGCGCACGCTCGCCGAGCGCACCGGGGTGCTCGAGGATGCGCAGGCGGAGCTCGGCCGCGTCGAGTCGGACGTCGCGGTCGTCGAGGCTCGCATCACCCGCGACCGCGAGCGCCTCGAGGCGAGCTCGTCGGTGAAGGACGTGCAGGCGCTCGAGCAGGAGCTCGCGGCGCTCGCTCGTCGGCGCGACGAGCTCGAGGAGATCGAGCTCGTCGTCATGGAGCGCGTGGAGGAGCACGAGCAGGCGCTCGCGGCGACGCGGGACGAGGTCGCGGCGCTCGATGCGCGGATCGCGGAGACGAGCTCCGCGCGCGACGCCGCCGCGGCCGCGATCGAACGGGACCGCTCGCGTGCGGCAGCCGACCGCGAGACGATCGCGGGGCGGGTGCCCGACGAGCTGCTGGCTCTCTACGAGAAGCAGCGGGCCCGCTACGGCGTGGGCGCGTCGCACCTCCGAGGAGGCGTTTCGAGCGCGAGCGGCGTCGCGCTCAACGCGACCGACCTCAACCTCGTGCGCGCCGCGGCCCCGGACGACGTGCTGCTCTGCCCCGACTCGAGCGCGATCCTGGTGCGCACGGCGGAGTCCGGCCTGTGAGCCCGCGCGAGCTCATCGTCGAGGCGGACGGCGGGTCCCGCGGCAACCCCGGGCAGGCGGGGTCCGGCTCCGTCGTGATCGACGCCGCCACGGGCGAGGTGCTCGCCGAGATCGGCGTGTACGTGGGGATCGCGAGCAACAACGTCGCCGAGTACCGGGGCATGATCGCGGGGGTCGCGAAGGCGCTCGCCCTCGCGCCGGACGCCGAGCTGCGCATCCGGATGGACTCGAAGCTCGTCGTGGAGCAGATGTCGGGCCGCTGGAAGATCAAGCACCCCGCGATGGCGGAGCTCGCGGCCGAGGCGCGGACCCTGCTCTCGGGCACCCCCGTGCGTTTCGAGTGGGTGCCGCGGCTGGAGAACTCGCGCGCCGACAGGCTCGCCAACGAGGCGATGGACCGCCGGGTGAGCTTCGAGCGCTGAGCGCCCGGCCGGGCCCGCTATCCTGGGGTACGCGAACGGGTCGGCCAGACGGTCGCGTCGCGCGCATCCGCCTCTCGAGGCGTGGTGCGTGCGCCGAGGAACGTCCGGGCTCCGCAGAGCAGGGCGGTGGGTAACACCCACCCGGAGTGATCCGCGAGAAAGTGCAACAGAGAGCAGACCGCCACGGGCATTGCGCCCGGGGTAAGGGTGAAACGGTGGTGTAAGAGACCACCAGGGGCCCGAGTGATCGGGCTCGCTGGGTAAACCTCGCCCGGAGCAAGGTCAGACAGACGCCGATGAGGCTGCTCGCCGAGGCGTCGGGTAGACCGCAAGAGGGATGCGGCAACGCATTCCCGAGAGAGATGGCCGTCCGTCCGGTGCGTGGCTGCGAAGCCGTGCACCGGATGACAGAACCCGGCGTATCGGCCGGCCCGTTCGCCTCGCAAGAGAAAGCGCCCCCGGATCATCCCGGAGGCGCTTTCTCGTGGTGGAGATCGTCAGGCGACGCGGATGTTGGCTGCCTGAGGTCCCTTCTGGCCCTGAGCGACCTCGAACTCGACGCGCTGACCCTCCTCGAGGGTGCGGTAACCGCTCGAGTCGATGGCCGAGTAGTGCGCGAAGACGTCCTGAGCGCCGTCGTCGGGGGTGATGAAGCCGAATCCCTTTTCGGCGTTGAACCACTTCACGGTTCCAGTGGGCATGAGACTGCTTTCTTCATGGTGCGCACGCCTCCAAATCGAAGACGTCTGCTCAACCTAGCCCACCCGACCGTCGTCGAGGCAATATCCGCACACAGATTTCATCGAACTGCAACATGACGTCACGCGTGGGCGGGGCGGGTGGCGAGCCAGGCCGCGCCGAGGATCCCGGCGTTGTTGCGCAGCGTCGCGGGCACGATCGGGGTGCGCAGCTCGAGGAGCGGGAGGAACTCCTCGTAGCTCTTGGAGACCCCGCCGCCGACCACGAAGAGCTCGGGCGAGAAGAGGAACTCGACCGTGCCGTAGAAGAGCTGCAGGCGGTCAGCCCAGCGCTTCCAGCTGAGCCGGCCGCGTTCCTTCGCGGCGAACGAGGCGAGCTTCTCGGCGTCCTTGCCGCGGAGCTGGAGGTGCCCCAGCTCGGTGTTGGGCACGAGCACCCCGTCGTAGAGGAAGGCGCTGCCGATGCCGGTGCCGAGGGTGGTGACGATGACGAGCCCGTCGACGCCCTTCGCGGCGCCGAACACGGCTTCCGCGACGCCGGCCGCATCCGCGTCGTTGACGAAGTGGATGTCGCGTCCGAGCGCCTTCTCGAACAGCGCCTCCGCCTCGAGCCCGATCCAGCGCTTCGAGACGTTCGCCGCCGACATCGTGCGACCGTGGAGCACGATCGCGGGGAAGCACACGCCCACCGGCACCTCGCGGGCGATCTCGCCGAACCCCGCGACCATCTCGGCGACGGCGGCGAGCACGGCATCCGGGTCGCCGCCCTCGGGCGTCGGCACCTTCACGCGATCGCCGGCGAGCTCGCCGGTCGTGACGTCCACGAGGGCGCCCTTGATGCCCGTCCCTCCGATGTCGATGCCGACGGCCAGCGTGCTCATGGGTCTCCTCGGGGTTCTCAGGGCAGGGTCAGGATCTCGGCGCCCGTCTCGGTGACGACGAGCGTGTGCTCGAACTGGGCGGTGAGGCTCTTGTCGCGCGTGGTGATCGTCCACCCGTCGTCCCACTCGTCCCACTCGACGGTGCCGGGGCGCTCCGGCGTGCCGAGGGTCAGCATGGGCTCGATCGTGAACACCATGCCGACCTCCATGACGGTGTCGAAGCGGGGCGCCGCATCGTAGTGGGGCACGATGAGGCCCGTGTGGAAGGCGCTGCCCACGCCGTGGCCGGTGTAGTCGCGCACGACGCCGTAGCCGAAGCGCCGCGCATAGCTCTCGATCGCGCGGCCGATCACGTTCACGGCGCGGCCCGGCGCGACGGCCTTGACGCCGCGGGCGAGCGCCTCGCGCGTGCGCTCGACGAGATCGCGCGCCTCGGGAGCGACGTCGCCCACCAGGAACGTCGCGTTGAGGTCCCCGTGCATTCCGTCGTGGAACGCGGTGATGTCGACGTTGAGGATGTCGCCGTCCTCGAGCGCTGTGTCGTCGGGGATGCCGTGGCAGATGACCTCGTTGAGCGAGGTGCAGCTCGACTTCGGGTAGCCGCGGTAGCCGAGCGTGGACGGATAGGCGTCATGGGCGACGAGGAAGTCGTGGGCGATCGCGTCGAGCTCCTCGGTCGTGACGCCCGGGCGGACCGCCGCTCCGACCGCCTCGACCGCCTGCGCCGCGATGCGCCCGCTCGTGCGGATCCGCTCGATCTCGCCGGGGGTGTAGACGTCGGACCCGGTGAACGGGCGCGGTCCCGGTCGCCCGACGTACTCGGGCCGGGGGATCGAGGCGGGCACGGCGCGCATGGCCGTCACGCGGCCTGCGACGAGGTGACCGGCGGCGTCGCGAGGCATAGGCTCAAGACTATCGAGCGGAGGAGGCGCGGCATGACCGAGTGGTGGTACAACCACAGGACGGGCGAGGTCGAGGAGGGCCCGCAGTCGCTGGGAACGGATCGCGACGGCCCGTTCGCCACACGCGAGGAGGCCGAGCGGGCCCCGGAGATCGCACGCGAGCGCGCCCGGGCCTGGGCCGCCGAGGACGAGGCCGAGCGCTAGATCGCCGGGCGTTCCTCGACCGGCCATTCCCGCGCGAGGATCGCGTAGTCGAGCTCGTCGCCCCAGCGGCCCTTGTACCACTCGTTCTCGATCAGGCGGGCCTCGAGCCGCATGCCGAGCCGCTCCGCAAGGCGTGCGGATAGGATGTTCTCGGCGTCGAGGCGTGCGATCACACGCCGCAGGCCGTAGATCCGGAACGCGGCGTCGAGGAGTGCGCGGGCCGCCTCGGTGGCGTAGCCCCGGCCGCCCGCATCGGGGCGGATGACCCATCCGATCTCGGCGGAACCGTGCACGGCATCCAGATGGAACAGCACGAGGTCGCCGAGCAGCAGCCCGTCGTCGCGCCGGAAGATGCCGACCGGGATGCCCGCGTTCTCGCCGGCGAGAGTCGTGGTTCCGAGCAGCCGACCGATCCGGGCCCGGATGTCGTCGACGGTCTGCGGAGGGAACGGCAGGAAGCGGCACACCTCGGGGTCGCCGCGGTAGGCGGTCATCGCCGGAAGGTCGCCCTCCTCGAGCGGGCGGAGCACGAGCCGCTCGGTCTCGAGGCGGAGCTCGGCGGGCGCGGGCGGGAGCACGAAGGGCGAGGGCGCGTCGGGGTCGATCTGTTCGGTCATCGGCTCAATCGTCGCAGAAGGGACATCGCATCGAAGGGCGCCCGCACCTTCTGATCGTTGTCGAAGTAGACGTAGACGTCACGATCGTGATCGAGATGATCGCGCGTCCACTCCTCCCAGTCGTCGAGCGCCGCCTCGTCGTAGCCCGAGGTGTAGAGCTCCTTGTCGCCGTGCAGGCGCGCGTAGGCGAAGTCGGCGGTGACCCAGTCGAGTCGTGGCCAGCGCCCGGCGTTGTCGCCGAGCACGACCGCGATGCCCGCGGCGGCCGCCTGATCCGCGAACTCCTGATCGTCGAAGCTGTGGGCGCGCGGCTCGATCGCGTGGCGGAGGGGGCGCACCTCGTCGATCTCGAGGAGCTCCTTGCCCGCCATCCGCTCGCTCCGCCGGCGGGCCGCCTCGAGAGCCGCGCCGGTGTCGTGGGGGAGCAGGGTGAGGAACGCGGCGATCAGCTCCGGGTCGTAGTCGAGACTCGGCGGCAGCTGCCACAGGATGGGACCGAGCTTGGGGCCGAGACCCAGGAGCCCGGAGGCGAGGAAGTTCGCGACCGGCTCGGCGACGTCGTCGAGGCGCTTGACGTGGGTGATGAAGCGCGGCGCCTTCACGGCGAAGACGAAGTCGTCGGGTGTCTCGTCCCGCCACTTCAGCCAGCTGGACGGCTTCTGGAGTGCGTAGAAGGAGCCGTTGAGCTCGATCGAGGTGACCTGCTCCGCGGCGTAGCGAAGCTCGTCAGCCTGCCGCAGCCCCTTCGGATAGAAATCGCCGCGCCACGGCGCGTAGGTCCAGCCCGACATGCCCACGCGTGCGGTCGCCATCCGTCCATCCTGATCCGGGGATGCGGTGCGCGTCCAGCATCCGGCTCGCGGATGCGCGTCAGCGGCCGTCGACGATGAGACGCGGACGCGGTCCCTCGAGCCGGGCGAGGATGACCTTCACCTCGGTCAGCTCGTCCTTGATCGCGGCGATCCCGGAATCGACCCGGTCGAATCGCGCGTCGACGCGCTCGAAGCGAGCGTCGACCCGGTCGAATCGCGCGTCGACGCGCTCGAACCGGGCGTCGATCCGTTCGAACCGGGCGTCGATCCGTCGGATGCCCCAGGCGAGGACTCCGCCGAGCCCTCCGATCGCGGCGATGAGCACGCCTGCGCCGGACGCCAGGATCGTCACGGTCTCCGAGGTCATAGCTGCCAGTATGCCGCCGGTCGTTCGACCGTGGCAGGAAGGCGCCATTTTCGTGGATGCGCTGCGACGTAGGCGCTTGTGGAGGATCGGAGCGACCGCTCACCCGAACGGGGGCGGGCGGTCCGCGACGGCCGGCTGCCACCATGGCTGGCATGACGTTCACTCAGCCTTCCGACGCGCAGGTGCCTCCGGGATGGTATCCGGATCCGGGTCACGCCGGTCTCGTGCGCTGGTGGAGCGGCCGGGGATGGACCGAGCACACCGCGGCAGCGGCCCCGGCGGCGAGCTCGCCGCCGCTGCCCTACGCCTTCGACGACAGGCCGGGCTTCACCGCCCTCAACCTTGTCGTGCCGAGCGGACGCTCGGTCGCGACGCGCTCCCTGGTGTGGGGCATCGTCTCGCTCCTCCTGCCGGTCATCGTCATCAGCGCGATGGCGATCGCCTTCGGCGCCATCGGCGTGACCCGCGCGCGGACCCGCGAGCGCGCCGGCTATCCGCCCGACGGCCGTGGTCGCGCGATCGCCGGCATCGTGCTCGGGTGCGTCTCGGTGCTCGAGCTCGTGCTGTTCACGGCCTGGATGGCGACCATGCGCCGCTAGGCGTCCTCATAGGAGTGCTCCGGGCCGGGGTAGGCGCCCGCCGAGACGTCGGTCATCCAAGCGCGTGCGGCATCCCCGAGGATCTCGGCGAGCTGGGCGTACTGCTTGACGAACTTCGGGATGCGACCGGTGGTGAGTCCCGCCCAGTCCGTCCAGACGAGGAGCTGGCCGTCGGTGTGCGGTCCCGCGCCGACCGAGATCGTCGGGATCGTGAGCTCGGAGGTGATGCGCTTCGCCGCCTCGGCCGGCACGAGCTCGAGCACGACGGCGAACGCCCCGGCCTCCTCGACCGCGTGGGCATCGGCCACGAGCTGCTCGAGCCGCTCGCCGCGGCCCTGGATGACGTGGCCGCCGAGCTGGTGCTCGCTCTGCGGCGTGAAGCCGATGTGCGCCATCACCGGGATTCCGGCCGACACGATGCGGCGGATCTGCTCCGCCGAGCGCACCCCGCCCTCGAGCTTGACCGCGTGCGCGCCCGTCTCCTTCATGAAGCGGAACGCCGTGTGCAGTGCCTCGTCGGGTCCGGTCTCGTAGGAGCCGAACGGCATGTCCGCGACCACGAACGCGCGCTTGACGGCGCCCGCGACGGCTCGTGTGAGCGGGATGAGCTGGTCGACCGTCACGGGGAGCGTCGTGTCGTACCCGAACACGTTGTTGCCCGCCGAGTCGCCCACGAGCAGGAAGTCGATGCCGGCCTTGTCGAACACCGCGGCCGTGAGCTGGTCGTAGCTCGTGAGGCCGGTGATCTTGATGCCCTCGGCCTTGGCGTTCTGGAAATGCCGGGTGCGGACCTTCTTGACGACCTCGTCTGTCATCCGGCCAGTCTAGGCGGCGACCGCCGCCTCGCTCCGCGGCGAGACGGCGCGCGGCGCGGCCGTGCGGAGCACCCCGACGACGATGCAGAGCTGGGCCGCGAGGTAGAGGCCCATGATGAGCACATCCTCGAGCGGGGTCTGGAAGAGCGGGGTGAAGAGCCGGAAGGCCAGGATCGAGTCGCTCGCCACGAACAGCGTGCCGCCGATCATCGTGAAGGCGTTCCCGCGTGTCGCGGAGGCGGCCATGTACCCGAGCACCGCGCCGTACAACGCCACGAGGGGGAGGAGCGGCCCGAGGAACGGCCACAGCGCCAGCAGGAGCCCCGCGAACCACGGCACGAGACCCACGGCCCACCACGAGGTCCTGCGGCGGAACGCGAGATGGAACAGCACGATGTAGGCCACGTGTGCGAGCAGGAAGGAGCCGAGACCCAGCTCGAAGCTCGCACCGAGCGTCACATCGCCGAGCCAGGACAGCACGAGCGCCGCGCCGAGCAGGCACGTGACGGGCAGCGTCATCCGGAGGCGCCCGATCAGCAGGACGAGCGCGGCGCCGACGAGCAGCGCGGGCACCGTGAAGCCCTTGCTCGCCCGGTCGAGATCGACGAGCCCCGCCGCCTTGACCACCAGGTGGAACGCCGACACCGCGAAGAACGGCACGAGCGCACCCAGCAGCAGCGGGGCCCGTCGCATCTCAGATCAGGCCCTGGACGAGCATCGCGTCGGCGACGCGCACGAAGCCGGCGGCGTTGGCGCCGAGCACGTAGTCGCCGGGGCGGCCGTAGCGCTCGGATGCGGCGTAGGCGGCGTCGTGCACGTCGCGCATGATCTGGCGCAGACGCGCCTCGCTGTCGTCGAAGCCCCAGCGCTGGCGCGAGGCGTTCTGGCTCATCTCGAGCGCGGAGGTCGCCACTCCGCCCGCGTTCGCGGCCTTGCCGGGCGCGAACAGCACGCCGGCCGCCTGGAACGCCTCCACGGCATCCGGGGTGCTCGGCATGTTGGCGCCCTCGCTCACCCCGACGACCCCGTTCTTGATGAGGGCGGCCGCGTCGTTGGCGTCGAGCTCGTTCTGGGTCGCCGAGGGGATCGCGACGTCGCCCTGCACCTCCCAGACCCGGCGACCGGGCACGAAGCGGGCCGAGGGGCGGCGCTCCGCGTACTCGGAGATGCGCACCCGCTCGACCTCCTTGATCTGCTTGAGCAGCTCGAGGTCGATGCCCGCCTCGTCGACGACGTAGCCGGAGGAGTCGGATGCCGTGATCGCCTTCGCGCCCAGCTGGTGGAGCTTCTCGATCGCGTAGATCGCGACGTTGCCGGAGCCCGAGATGATGGCGGTGCGGCCGTCGAGGTCCTCGCCGCGGCGCGCGAGCATCTCCTGCAGGAAGAACACCGCGCCGTAGCCGGTGGCCTCGGTGCGCACCTGCGCCCCACCCCATCCGATGCCCTTGCCGGTGAGCACGCCCGCCTCGTGGCGGTTGGTGAGCCGGCGGTACTGGCCGAACAGGTAGCCGATCTCGCGGCCGCCGACGCCGATGTCGCCCGCGGGGACGTCGGTGTGCTCGCCGAGGTGGCGGTAGAGCTCGGTCATGAAGCTCTGCGCGAAGCGCTCGATCTCGCGCTCGCTCTTGCCGTGCGGGTCGAAGTCGGAGCCGCCCTTGCCGGCACCGATGCCCTGGCCGGTGAGCGAGTTCTTGAAGATCTGCTCGAAGCCGAGGAACTTGATGATGCTGAGGTTCACGCTGGGGTGGAAGCGCAGGCCGCCCTTGTACGGGCCGAGCGCGGAGTTGAACTGCACCCGGAAGCCGCGGTTGACCCGCACCTTGCCGGCGTCGTCGACCCACGGCACGCGGAACATGACCTGACGCTCCGGCTCGACGAGACGCTCGAGGATGCCGGCCTCGATGTACTCGGGATGGTGGTCGAACAGGGGGCCGATGGACTCGAAGACCTCGTAGAGAGCCTGGTGGAACTCGGGCTCGCCGGGGTTGCGGGCGACGGTGGAGGTGTAGACGTTCTCGATGTAGGGATGAAGCTGCACGTGCGTCAGACGGCTTTCTCGCCAGAGCGGCGGATGATCGCTCGCGGGATCAGCCCGCGGGACGGTAGGTGATCGGGAGTCGGCGGTCGCGACCGAACGCCGTACCCGAGATCTTCGGGCCGATGGCGCCCTGACGGCGCTTCCACTCTGAACGGTCGACGAGACGGATCACGAAGTCGACTGTCTCCGCATCGTATCCCAGCGCGACGACCTCGTCGCGACCGAGGCTCTGCGAGACATAGGCCTCGAGGATCGCGTCGAGCAGCGGATAGGGCGGGAGGCTGTCCTGGTCGACCTGCCCGGGGCGCAGCTCGGCGCTCGGCGGCTTGGAGATCGAGTTCTCGGGGATGGGGGGCGTCTCGCCGCGCGCGGCCGCGGCCTCGTTGCGCCAGCGCGCCAGCTCCCAGACGAGCGTCTTCGGCACGTCCTTGAGGGGCGCGAAGCCGCCGACGGAGTCGCCGTAGATGGTCGAGTAGCCGACCGAGAGCTCCGTCTTGTTGCCCGTCGTGAGCACGAGCTGGCCCTCCATGTTGGAGATCCCCATGAGGATGACGCCGCGGATGCGCGCCTGCAGGTTCTCGGCGGCGACGCCGTCGAGCGCGAGCTGGGTCTCCACCGGGTGCACGAGCTCGGCGATGGGCTCGACGCGGTAGTGCAGGCCGGTGCGCCGGGCGAGCTCGCTCGCGTCGTCCCTGGAGCCGTCCGAGCTGTACCGGCTCGGCATGCCCACGCCGAACACGCGGTCGGCGCCGACCGCGTCGACCGCGAGCGCCGCGCACACGGCGGAGTCGATGCCGCCCGAGAGGCCCAGCACGACGCCGGGGAAGCGATTCTTCTCGACGTAGTCGCGCAGCCCGAGCACGAGGGCGTTCCAGAGCTGCTCGCGGTCGTCGGGCAGCTCGGCGACGCCGCGCGGCAGGTCCTCGCGATCCGGCTCGGGGCCGAGGTCGAGCTCGACGCGTCGCACGTCGCCGGGGAGCGGGGCGTCGCCCGCGGCATCCGGCTCCACGTCGACGAGCAGCAGATGCTCTCGGAACTGCGGCGCGCGCGCGAGGACGCGGCCGCTCTCGTCGACGACGACGCTGTCGCCGTCGAACACGAGGTCGTCCTGCCCGCCCACGAGGTTCACGTAGGCCACGATCGTGCGGGTCTCGACGGCGCGGCGGGTGACGAGGGGGAGACGCACCTCGTCCTTGTCGCGCTCGAAGGGCGAGGCGTTGATCACGAGGAGGAGGCCCGCATCGGCCTCGAGCACGCGGGCGACCGGCCCGCCGTCGCGCCACAGGTCCTCGCAGACCACGAGAGCCACGTCGACGCCGCGCAGGCGCAGCACGAGCAGCTCGTCGCCCGGGATGAAGACGCGGTACTCGTCGAACACCGAGTAGTTGGGCAGGTGGTGCTTGGCGTAGCGGGCGACGACCCGGCCGCGATGCAGGACGGAGGCGCAGTTCTGGGCGATGGCGGTCGGCGCGTTGCTCGTGCCGAGCAGACGCGGCTCGTGCGGTCCGTCGGGGTGGCCCACGACGACCACGAGCTCGCCGAGGCCCTCCTCCGCGAGACGGGCGGCGAGGCGCTCGACCGCTGCGGCGGCGGCGCGGAGGAAGCTCGGGCGCGCGGCGAGATCCTCGATCGGATAGCCGGTGAGGGCCATCTCGCCGGTCGCGAGGATGTCGGCGCCGGAGGAGGCGGCGTCGTGCGCGGCGGCGAGCACGAGCGCGGCGTTCCCCTCGAGGTCGCCGACGGTGGGATCTGATTGGGCGAGTGCCAATCGCAGACGGGGCATGACGATAGCCTAGGACGAGCGCGCGACCCAGCTCAGGAGGGCCCGGATGGACAAGCAGCGAGACTTCGTTCTGCGCACGATCGAGGAGCGCGGGGTCAAGTTCGTGCGCCTCTGGTTCACCGACGTCGTGGGCACCCTCAAGTCGGTCGCCCTCGCTCCCGCGGAGGTCGAGGGCGCCTTCTCGGAGGGAGTCGGCATCGACGGCTCCGCGATCGAGGGGCTCACGCGGGCGTTCGAGGCGGACGTGCTCGCGCATCCCGACCCCACGACGTTCCAGATCCTGCCGTGGCGTGACGACGTCGACCCGACCGCGCGCATGTTCTGCGACATCACGACGCCCGACGGGCAGCCCGCCGTCGCCGACCCGCGCAACGTGCTCAAGCGCGCCCTCGCGAAGGCGGCCGACCGCGGCTTCACCTTCTACACGCACCCCGAGATCGAGTTCTACCTGCTCAAGTCGAGCAAGCTCAAGAACGGGCAGCCGGTGCCCGTCGACTCGGCGGGCTACTTCGACAACGTTCCGGGCGGCACCGCGCACGACTTCCGCCGCCGCAGCGTGCGGATGCTGGAGGATCTCGGCATCTCGGTGGAGTTCAGCCATCACGAGGCGGGCCCCGGGCAGAACGAGATCGATCTGCGCTACGCCGACGCCCTCACGACGGCCGACAACATCATGACCTTCCGCACGGTCATCAAGGAGGTCGCGATCGAGCAGGGCGTCTACGCGACGTTCATGCCGAAGCCGCTCTCCGCGCATCCGGGGTCGGGCATGCACACCCACGTCTCGCTCTTCGAGGGCGACGCGAACGCGTTCTTCGACGCGGGCGGGCAGTACCAGCTCTCGCAGATCGGCCGGCAGTTCGTGGCGGGCGTGCTGCGCCACGCCCCCGAGATCACGGCCGTCACGAACCAGTTCGTGAACTCCTACAAGCGGCTGTGGGGCGGCGACGAAGCCCCCAGCTACATCACCTGGGGGCACAACAACCGCTCGGCCCTCGTGCGCGTGCCGCTCTACAAGCCCGGCAAGGGGCAGAGCGCGCGCATCGAGTACCGCGGCATCGACTCGGCGGCCAACCCCTACCTCGCCTACGCGCTCCTGCTCGCGGCGGGGCTCAAGGGCATCGAGGAGGGCTACGAGCTGCCCCCCGAGGCGGACTCCGACGTGTTCGACATGTCGAGCGCCGAGCGGCGTGCCCTCGGCTACCAGGCGCTCCCGTCGAGCCTCGACCGCGCGCTCAACATCATGGAGGAGTCGGAGCTCGTCGCCGAGACCCTCGGCGAGCAGGTGTTCAACTACGTGCTGCTCAACAAGCGCCGGGAGTGGGCGGGCTACCGCGCCCAGGTGACGCCCTTCGAGCTGGAAGCGAACCTGGAGGTCCTCTGAGCCGGAGCGCGGTCACCCTCACCGAGCTCGCCCGGCTGGGGTTCGTCGATCTCGGGGGCGCGGCCGCCGCGCTTCCGGGCGTGCCCGAGGCCGTCGTGCCGCTGTTCCAGGCGGCCGCCGACCCGGACCAGGCGCTCCGCGAGCTGGTGGCGCTGCGGGAGAGGGATGCGGTGCGCACGGATGCGGTGCTCGCCGACGAGCACGCCGCGCGCCGCCTGGTGACCGTGCTCGGCGCATCCGCGGGTCTCGCCGAGTTCCTGCGGCGGCACCCCGAGGAGCTCGCGACGCTCGCACATCCGCTGTCCGAGCCGCTGGACGCCGAGCGGTACCGCGAGCTGCTGGTGGGCGCGGTCCGCGGCCTCGGCGGCGAGCCGGCACGCGGCGCCGTGCGGACCGCGTATCGGCGGGAGCTCACGCGCCTCGCCGTGTGGGACCTCGACCGATCCGATCCGATCGAGGTGCTGCCGCGGGTCGCGGCGGCGCTCGCCGACCTCGCCGGCGCGGCGCTCGACGCGGCGCTGGCCATCGCCCGCGCCGACGCGCGCTTCCCTGCCGAGGAGGTCGCCGCCACGCGCCTCGCGATCGTCGGGATGGGCAAGGCGGGAGCGCGTGAGCTCAACTACCTGAGCGACGTCGACGTCATCTTCGTGGGGGAGGGTGACGGCATCGAGCACGCCCGGGCCGTCGAGATCGCGACGCGGCTCGCGATCGACACGATGCAGGCGATCCACGAGCCGGGCCTCGAGCCGCCGCTCTGGGAGGTCGACGCCAACCTGCGCCCGGAGGGCAAGGACGGGGCGCTCGTGCGCACCCTCGAATCGCACCTGGCCTACTACGACCGCTGGGCGAAGGGCTGGGAGTTCCAGGCGCTCTTGAAGGCGCGGGCGCTCGCGGGCGATGCCGAGCTGGGGGAGCGCTTCGTCGCGGGCGTCGCCCCGAAGGTGTGGGCGGCATCCTCGCGCGAGGGCTTCGTGGAGTCGGTGCAGCGGATGCGGGAACGGGTGCTCGAGCACATCCCGCGCGACGAGGTCGACGTGCAGCTCAAGCTCGGTCCGGGCGGGTTGCGCGACGTCGAGTTCACGATCCAGCTGCTGCAGCTCGTGCACGGCCACGCCGATCCGGAGATCCGCCAGCGCTCGACGCTCGACGCGCTGGCTGCGCTCGCCGAGCGCGGCTACATCGGCCGCGCCGAGGCGGGGGAGTTCGCCCACGACTACCGGTTCCTGCGCCTCCTCGAGCACCGCCTGCAGCTGTCCCGGCTGCGCCGCACCCACCTGATGCCGCGCGAGGAGGCGGCGCAGCGCGCTCTGGCCCGCGGCTCGCACCTCGCGACGACGGCTGCCGACCTCATCGATGCCTGGCGCGAGGTGCAGCAGCAGGTGCGCAGTCTGCACGAGCGGCTGTTCTATCGCCCGCTGCTCTCGGCCGTGGCGGCGCTGCCGGAGGACGGCTACGCGCTCACGAGCGAGCAGGCGGAGGCGCGACTCGCGGCGATCGGCTTCCTCGACCCCCGCGGCGCGCTCCGGCACATCGCGGCGCTCACGGGAGGCGTCTCGCGCCGTGCCGCCATCCAGCGCACCCTGCTGCCCGTCATGCTGCAGTGGTTCGCGGAGGGTGCCGACCCCGACTACGGGCTGCTCGCGTTCCGCCGGCTCTCCGACGACCTCGGCGAGACGCACTGGTTCATGCGGATGCTGCGCGACTCATCCGGCGCGGCCTACCGGCTCAGCCACGTGCTCGCGAGCTCGCGCTTCGTGGGCGCCCTCTTCGAGCGCCTGCCGGAGGCGGCCGCCTGGCTCGAGAACGACGCCGAGCTGCGCCCGCGTCCGCTCGCCGAGCTGCTCGAGGAGACCGAGGCGACGATCGCGCGCCACGCGGATGCGGATGCCGCTGCCGCGGTGCTCCGCACGGCGCGCCGTCGCGAGGTGCTGCGCCTCGCCCTCGCCGCGATCGTCGGCGTCGTGCGGGTGGAGGAGCTCGGCGTCGCGCTCTCGGATGTGACCACGGCGATCCTGACGGGCGCCCTCCGCCTCGCCCGTGCGGGCGATGACGGGCTCGAGTTCGGCGTGATCGCGATGGGCCGCTACGGCGGGGCGGAGCTCGGCTTCGGCAGCGACGCCGACCTCATGTACGTCTACCGCCCGGCGGGAGCCGAGCCGGAGGCGGCGCAGCGCCGGGCGGAGCGGATCGTGCACGAGATCAAGCGGCTGACCGAGGATCTGCGACTGCCCCTCGACCTCGACCTGGGACTCCGGCCGGAGGGCAAGAACGGCGCGGTCGTCCGCTCGCTCGACAGCTATCGCGCCTACTACGAGCGCTGGTCGCTCACCTGGGAGGCGCAGGCGCTGCTCCGCGCCCGCACGGTCGGGGGCGACGCGGCGCTGCTCGCCGACTTCGAGCGACTGGCCGACGAGGAGCGCTACCCGGCCGCGATCGGCGCGGACGCCGTGCGCGAGGTCAAGCGCATCAAGGCGCGCGTGGAGTCCGAGCGGCTGCCGCAGGGCGCCGATCCGGCGCGTCACCTCAAGCTCGGCCGCGGCTCCCTCTCCGACGTCGAATGGCTCGTGCAGCTGCTGCAGCTCGAGCACGCGCACGCCGTGCCGGGCCTCCGCACCACCTCGACGCTCCACGCGCTCGACGCCGCCGTCGATGCGGGTCTCGTGCCGTCCGCCGACGCCGAGCGGCTGCGCGCGGCGTGGCTCCTCGCCTCCCGGGTGCGCTCGGCGCTCACCCTGTGGACCGCGAAGACCGCGGATGTGCTGCCCACCGACCGCCGCACCCTGGAGGGCGTCGCCCGCCTCCTCGAGTACCCGAGGCACTCGGCCTCGCGCCTCGAGGAGGACTACCTGCGCACGACGCGCCTCGCCCGCCAGGTCTTCGAGCGGCTCTTCTACGGCTCGCGGCTCTAAGAACGCGGAACGGGCCGCCTTCCGAAGAAGACGGCCCGTTCCGTAGCGGTGCTGATCAGACCCCGAAGTACAGCTCGTACTCGAAGGGGTGCGGGCGCTGCGCGAAGGGCAGCAGTTCCTTCTCGCGCTTGAGCTCGATCCAGGTGTCGATGAGGTCCTTCGTGAACACGCCGCCCTCGAGCAGGAAGTCGTGGTCCTCCTCGAGCGCCTTCAGCGCCTCGTCGAGCGAGCCCGGCACCTGCGGGATGTTGCGCGCCTCCTCCGGGGGGAGCTCGTAGAGGTCCTTGTCGACCGGCTCGTGCGGCTCGATCTTGTTCTTGATGCCGTCGAGGCCGGCCATGAGCTGGGCTGCGAAGGCGAGGTACGGGTTGCCCGAGGCGTCCGGCGCCCGGAACTCGATGCGCTTCGCCTTCGGGTTGGTGCCCGTGATCGGGATGCGGATGGCCGCCGAGCGGTTGCCCGCCGAGTACACGAGGTTGACGGGCGCCTCGAAGCCGGGGATGAGGCGGCGGTACGAGTTCACCGAGGGGTTCGTGAAGGCGAGCACCGCGGGGGCGTGCTTCAGCAGGCCGCCGATGTACCAGCGCGCGATGTCGGAGAGGCCGCCGTAGCCCTGCTCGTCGTAGAAGAGCGGCTTGCCCTCGTTCCACAGCGACTGGTGGGTGTGCATGCCCGAGCCGTTGTCGCCCATGAGCGGCTTCGGCATGAAGGTGGCGGTCTTGCCCCACTCGAGGGCGGTGTTCTTGACGATGTACTTGAACTTCAGGATGTCGTCGCCCGCGTGCACCATCGTGTCGAAGCGGTAGTTGATCTCGCCCTGGCCCGCGGTGCCGACCTCGTGATGGCTGCGCTCGACCTGGAGGCCGACCTCCTGGAGCTTCAGCACGATGTCGTCGCGCAGGTCCGCGTGCTGGTCGACCGGCGTGACGGGGAAGTAGCCGCCCTTGTAGGGCGTCTTGTAGGCGAGGTTTCCGCCCTCCTCGACGCGGCCGGTGTTCCACGCCGCCTCGGAGGAGTCGACCTCGTAGAAGGACTTGTTCTGCTTCACCTCGTAGCGCACGTCGTCGAAGATGTAGAACTCCGCCTCGGGCGCGAAGTAGGCGGTGTCGGCGATGCCGGTCGAGGCGAGGTACTTTTCGGCCTTCTTCGCCACCTGACGCGGGTCGCGGCCGTAGATCTCGCCGTTGCGGGGGTTGTAGATGTCGAACAGCAGCACGAGGGTGCGCTCGGTGCGGTACGGGTCGACGTAGGCGGTGGAGATGTCCGGGATGAGCTGCAGGTCCGACTCGTGGATCGACGCGAAGCCGCGGATGGACGAGCCGTCGAACAGCTGGCCGACGGTGAAGAAGTCCTCGTCGACGGCCGACGCCGGGATGTTGAAGTGCTGCTGGATGCCCGGCAGGTCGGTGAAGCGGATGTCGACGAACTTGACGTCGGTGTCCTTGATGAACTTCAGCACCTCGGACGAGTCGCTGAACAGGGGCTTGGACATGGGGCAGACTCCAGGGGCGGGAACGGTGGACCGACGATTGCGGCCGCTCCGAGGCTAGGCGGGCGGCGTTTCCCGACCGTGACCTGCGTGTTTCGGGCGTGTTACGCGGGCGTTCGGCACCGCGCGCGCCCGGGGCCGCGGCGGGGCGCGCCTAGAGTGGTCGAGTGAGCACCGCATCCGTCCCCGCCGACAACCGCTGGCCCGGGGAGCGGCTGGGTCTGCCCGAGCGCGGCCCCCGTTCGGTCGCCCGGCCGGGGCGCCGCATCGGGGCGCTCGCGATCGACTGGGCGGTGGCCTACCTGCTGTCGTGGACGTTCTTCCGCACGCCGCTCGGCACCGATCCCTTCATCACGCTCGGCATCTTCGCGGCGATGCAGTACCTGTTCCTGATCGTCGCGGGCGGCGGCCTCGGGCACCTGCTGGTGCGCCTGCGCCTCGTGCCCCTCGGCGGCGGCTACCTGGGCCTGTGGCGGCCCGCCGTGCGCACGGTGCTGCTGTGCCTCGCCATCCCGGCCCTCATCTGGGACCGCGACCAGCGCGGCCTGCACGACAAGGCGGCGGGCACCGTGCTCGTGCGGGTCTGAGCTGAGCCGCGCCGGGGCGCGCGATCAGCGCGGGCGCGGGGCCCGCATCCGCATCGGGTCGATGCCGCCGGGGACCTTGAAGCCCTTGACCTTGGCCACCGAGGTGAGGCGGCGGTCGACCTGGACCACCTCGGCCTTGGTGAGCTTGCGGGGGTACTTGCGCAGGGCCCGCGGGATCCTGTGCAGGGGGACCGACTCGGCGTCGGGTCCGACGGTGAGCAGGTAGACCGGCACGTTGTCGAACAGGCGCGTGATGTTGGCGCGCTCCTTGTCGAGCATCGGCTGGACTCGCGAGCGCGGTCCCTCGCCGATGAGCACCACACCGGGCTTGCCGACGGCACGGTAGACCGCATCCTTGGTCTTCGGGCTGAAGGCGATCGGCTCCTCGCTGCCGATCCACGAACGGCGGAGGCCGTTCTTGAGCACGGCGCCGACGGCACCCGGAGTGCCGGCGATCTGCGTGTATGCCGCATGCTCCGCGCGGCGCCCGAGCACCACCAGCACGAGCAGCAGGCCGAGCATGACGCCCGTCACGATCATCAGGATCAGGCCGACGACCGTCTCCGCGAAGAACAGGAGCCCCACCACGATCGCCACGGCGATCGGCAGGAGGAAGGCGATGATGAGATACCAGGTGATGCCCGGGTCGGAGCGACGGGTCATCTGGTAGACCTGCCACATCTGCTTGATGCGACCGGGCTCCTTCTCGGAGGTGCTGCGTGCCATGGTCTCCAGCCTACGGGCTCCTCAGCCGACCGCCTGCGCGAACTCCGTCCCGCCCTCCGCGAGGTGGCGGAGGGCATCCGGGATGGCGCGGCCCGAGGCGAGCATCGAGCGGGCCCACAGCCGCCCCGCGCGGTAGCTCGACCGCACGAGCGGCCCCGCGAGCACGCCGAGGAAGCCGAGCTCCTCGGCCTCCTGCTTCAGCTCCACGAACTCCGCCGGGTTCACCCAGCGGGCCACCGGAAGGTGGCGCGGCGAGGGCCGCAGGTACTGGGTGAGCGTGATGATGTCGCATCCGGCCGACCGCAGCTCGCGGAGCGCCTCGCTCACCTCGGCCCGCTCCTCGCCCATGCCGAGGATGAGGTTCGACTTCGTGATGAGCCCCGCGTCCCGTGCCTGCGTCAGAACGCCGAGCGAGCGCTCGTAGCGGAAGGCGGGGCGGATGCGCTTGAAGATGCGCGGCACCGTCTCGACGTTGTGCGCGAACACCTCGGGCCGGCTCGCGAAGACCTCGCCGAGGAGCGCCGGGTTCCCGGAGAAGTCGGTCGCCAGGATCTCGACTCCCGTTCCGGGGTTCGCCGCGTGGATCGCGCGCACCGTCTCGGCGTGCAGCCAGGCGCCCTCGTCGGGCAGGTCGTCGCGCGCGACACCCGTGACCGTCGCGTAGCGCAGGCCCATGCGCGACACCGACTCCGCGACGCGACGCGGCTCGTCGGTGTCGTAGGCGGCGGGCTTGCCGGTGTCGATCTGGCAGAAGTCGCAGCGCCTCGTGCACTGGCTGCCGCCGATCAGGAAGGTGGCCTCGCGATCCTCCCAGCACTCGTAGATGTTGGGGCAGCCGGCCTCCTGGCAGACGGTGTGCAGCTCCTCGCCCTTCACGAGACCCTGTAGCGCGGTGTACTCGGGTCCCATCCGGGCGCGCGTCTTGATCCACTCGGGCTTGCGCTCGATCGGGGTCTGCGCGTTGCGCACCTCGAGGCGCAGCATCCGGCGCCCCTCGGGGGCTGCGGCCGTGCCGATGACGCTCATGCGGGCACCGCCGCAGGATGCGGGGCGAGGCTCGCGGCGAGAGCCGGCTCGAAGCGGCGCACGATGCTCGGCACGACATCCGCCGGCGTCACCTCGCGTCCGAGCTCCCGGCTCATCGTCGTGACCCCCGCATCCCGGATGCCGCACGGCACGATCGCGGCGTACGGCTCCAGCGCATTGCTGCAGTTGAGCGCGAAGCCGTGCATCGTGACGCCCTCGGCGACGCGGATGCCGATCGCCGCGATCTTGTCGGCGGGCGCCCCCGGGCGCTCGATCCAGACGCCGCTGCGCCCTTCGACGCGCGCTCCGAGGATGCCGAAGTCGGCCAGCGCGCCGATGAGCAGCTCCTCGAGCCGGCGCACGTAGGCGACGACGTCGAGCGGCTCGGCGAGTCGCAGGATCGGGTAGCCCACGAGCTGGCCGGGGCCGTGCCAGGTGATCCGGCCGCCGCGGTCCACGTCGATGACGGGCGTGCCGTCGACGGGCCTCTCGTGCGGCTCGGTGCGCCGCCCGGCGGTGTAGACGGGCGGGTGCTCCAGGAGGAGGACGGTATCGGGCGCCCGGCCGCTCACGACGTCGGCGTGCAGGGCACGCTGGCGTTCGAGGGCCGTCGAATACGACACGGAGTTGGCGCTTAGCCCCGCGTCGACGTAGTCGACCATTCTCCCAGCCTAGCCGTCGAGCGGCCGGCGTCTCCTCCCGAGCCGGAGTGCACGTGGATCTCTCCCGATCGCGGCCACGAGCAACCCGGAGCGTGCTCGGGGCGGCCAGGATCGTCGCGTGACCGCCTTCTCCGAGCGCCCGGGCATCCGGGTGCTCCGCCCGCTCGCCCGCGACGCGCACCTCGAGACGCTGCTCGTGCGGCTCGAGGGCGACGAGCCGCGTACGGCGGTGCTCGCCCGGGCGCTCGACGAGACGGGGGCCCGTGCGCGACGCGTCGAGCTCGTCGCATTGGAGCGTGGGAGGGGGGCCGCGGTCGTCGGACTGCTCGACGTGACCGACGATCACGTCGCCCCCGCGCTCGTGCTCCAGCACCTGGCAGGACCGCGGTTGTCGGAGGCGATCGCTTCGCGCGAGGCGTGGGAGGCGGGAGAGACGGTCGCGGTCCTCCGGCCCGTCGTGGCGGCGCTCCGTCGCCTGCACGGCGTCGGCGCGGCCCACGGGGCTCCCACCGCCGACCGCATCGTGCTGACCGAGGCCGGGCCCGTGCTCACCGAGCTCACGCAGGCGGAGCTCTTCGCGGCCGGGGCTCCGGAGGTCGTGCGCGATCGGATCGCCGGCGTGGCGCGCGATCGCCGCGCCGTGCGGGAGCTCGCGGGGCAGCTCCTCGCCTGCGTCGTCGGACCGCGGTCGCAGGCCGCGCACGAGCTCGCCCGCGCGATCCTCGTGACACCGGATGCGGAGCTCCTCCCCGCGCTCGACGCCGGGCTCGAGGAGCTCGCCGCCCCGATCGCGGTGCGGCATCCGGCTCCGACGGGCGTGAGCGCCGAGCACTCCCGAACCGTCCCCGCGGCGAGCGAAGCCTCCGGGAAGGCATCCGCAGATCCGTCCCGTGGGGCGCTCGGCGTCGTGCCCGTGCTCCAGGCGCTCGTCGCACGCGGGAGGGCGCTGCTGTCGGGGCTGCCCGCGATGCGGCGCCGACTCGTGGTGGGCGGTGCGGCGGCGGTCGCCGCCGGGGCGGTGCTGCTCGCGGTGGTGCCGGACGGCGGGGCCGAGCCGCGAGAGGGGAGTGCGACGCCGTCATCCACCACTGCGACGATCGAACCGCTCGACGGCTCGCCCATCCGTCCGGATGCCGACCCCCGCACCGCGGACGACCCGCTCGCCGCGGTGGTCCTGCTGATCGCGCTCCGATCGGGATGCCTCCGCGAGCTCTCGCTGCTGTGCCTCGAGGGAGTCGATCAGCCCGGTTCCGCGGCTCTCGCGGCCGATCGCGAGCTGGTCCTCGCGCTCCGCTCGGGTCGCGAGGCCCAGGTGGTCGAGGTCGACCCGCTCGACCCGCGCCTCATCGAACGCCTCGGCGACAGCGTCCTCGTCGAGCTGGGACCGGAGACGGCTCCGGCCTCGCTCCTCCTGATGAGGGGCGAGGCCGGATGGCGCATCCGCGACTGGATCGCGGGGGCGGATCAGATGCCGAGCTGACCGCGGAAGTCGCCCGCCTCGAGGCGCGCCTTGACGGCGCCCAGGAAGCGTGCGGCATCCGCGCCGTCGACGATGCGGTGGTCGTACGAGAGCGCGAGGTACACCGTCGAACGGATGGCGATCGCATCCGAGCCGCTCTCGCTCACCACGACGGGCTTCTTCGCGACGACGCCCGTGCCGAGGATCGCGACCTGCGGCAGGAACACGAGCGGGGTGTCGAAGAGCGCACCGCGCGATCCGGTGTTCGTGAGCGTGAAGGTGCCGCCCGCGAGCTCGTCCGGCTTGAGCTTGTTGTCGCGCGTGCGCTCGGCGAGGTCGGCGATCTCCTTCGCGAGCTCCGCGATGTCGAGGTCGCCCGCGTCGCGGATGACCGGCGTGAGCAGGCCCCGCTCGGTGTCGACCGCGATCGAGAGGTTCTCGGTCTCGGGGTAGACGATGTTCTCGCCGTCGACCGTCGCGTTGATGATCGGGTAGACCCGCAGCGCCTCGGCGGCGGCCAGGGCGAAGAAGGGCATGAAGGAGAGCTTCGTGCCGGTCTTCTCGAGGAAGGCGCCCTTGACCTCGTCGCGCAGGGCCGCGATCTTCGTGACGTCGGCCTCGACGACCGTCGTGAGCTGCGCCGTGGAGTTCATCGACGCGACGGCGCGCTCGGCCACGACCTTGCGCAGGCGCGTCATGGGGACCGTGGTGCCCCGGAGCGGCGAGGCCTCGGCGGGGGCGGGAGCGCTCGGAGCGGCGGCGGGCTGCTCGCCCGGGACGCCCGTTGCGACGGCGGCGAGCACATCCTGCTTGCGGATGCGACCACCGACGCCGGTGCCGGTGACCTCCTCGAGCGTCACGCCCTTCTCGTTCGCGAGCTTGCGAACGATCGGCGTCACGTAGCCCGCGTGGGAGGTGGTGGCCGGGCTCGGCGCAGCAGCGGTCGGCGCCGCGGGGGCGGATGCCGGTGCAGCCTCGGGCTCGGCAGGCGCCGCGGGGGCCTCGGCGACCGGCGCGGCGGGGGCGGGCGCGGGGG
>JASLGG010000022.1 GCA_030150265.1 Protaetiibacter sp. | reverse complement strand
GCAGAGATGGCACAAATCGATATGAAGCCGCGCAGTCGCGACGTCACGGATGGCATAGAGAAAGCGGCCGCTCGCGGCATGCTTCGGGCTGTCGGTATGGGCGACGAAGACTGGGACAAGCCCCAGATCGGCATCGCGAGTTCGTGGAACGAGATTACGCCGTGCAACCTGAGCCTCGACCGGCTCGCGCAGGGCGCGAAAGAGGGTGTGCACTCGGGCGGCGGCTACCCGCTGCAGTTCGGCACGGTGTCGGTCTCTGACGGCATCTCGATGGGCCACGAGGGCATGCACTTCTCGCTCGTCTCGCGCGAGGTGATCGCCGACTCGGTCGAGACCGTGATGCAGGCCGAGCGGCTCGACGGCTCGGTGCTGCTCGCCGGATGCGACAAGTCGATCCCCGGGATGCTGATGGCGGCGGCGCGGCTGGATCTCGCATCCGTCTTCCTCTACGCGGGCTCGATCGCACCCGGCTGGGTGCGCCTCTCGGACGGCACCGAGAAGGACATCACGATCATCGACTCCTTCGAGGCGGTCGGCGGCGTGAAGGCCGGGATCATGTCGGAGGCGGATGCCCACGCCATCGAGTGCGCCTTCGCGCCCGGCGAGGGTGCCTGCGGCGGCATGTACACGGCCAACACGATGGCTTCCGTCGCCGAGGCGCTCGGGCTCTCCATTCCGGGGTCGGCATCGCCGCCCAGCTACGACCGCCGCCGCGACTACTACGCCCACCGCTCGGGCGAGGCCGTGGTCGAGCTGCTGCGGAAGGGCATCACGGCCCGCCAGATCCTCACCAAGAAGGCCTTCGAGAACGCCATCGCGGTGGGCATGGCGCTCGGCGGCTCGACCAACATCGTGCTGCACCTGCTCGCGATCGCCCACGAGGCCGAGGTGGAGCTGACCCTCGACGACTTCAACCGCATCGGCTCGAAGGTGCCGCACATCGGCGACCTCAAGCCCTTCGGCCGGTACGTGATGAACGACGTCGACCGTCGCGGCGGGCTCCCGGTTCTCATGAAGGCGCTGCTGGATGCCGGCCTCATGCACGGCGATGCGCTCACGGTGACCGGCAAGACGCTCGCCGAGAACCTCGCCGACATCGGCCCCATCCCGCCGCTCGACGGCGACGTGCTGCGCACGCTCGACAACCCCATCCACGAGACCGGCGGCCTGACGATCCTGCACGGCTCGCTCGCGCCGGAGGGCGCGGTCGTCAAGACCGCCGGCTTCGACGCCGCCACCTTCGAGGGTCCCGCGCGCGTGTTCGAGCGCGAGCGCGCCGCCCTCGACGCGCTCACGAACGGGGAGATCGAGCACGGCGACGTGGTGGTCATCCGCTACGAGGGCCCGAAGGGCGGACCCGGCATGCGCGAGATGCTCGCCATCACGGCGGCCATCAAGGGCGCCGGGCTCGGCAAGGACGTGCTGCTGCTCACGGACGGCCGCTTCTCGGGCGGCACCACGGGCCTCTGCATCGGCCACATCGCCCCCGAGGCGGTGGATGCCGGCCCCATCGCCTTCGTGCGCGACGGCGATCGCATCCGGGTCGACATCGCGGCGCGCTCGATCGAGCTGCTCGTCGACGCCGAGGAGCTCGCGGATCGCCGTGAGGGCTGGGCGCCGCTGCCCCCGCGCTACACCCGCGGCGTGCTCGCCAAGTACTCCAAGCTCGTGCGCTCCGCCGCGGAGGGCGCCGTCACCGGCTGAGCCTGCGTCGAGGCCAGCGGCGGGAGCAACCTCGCTGTCGGCGGGAGCAATTACCGGCCCGGGCGGGAAAGCGCACGTCCGGCGGGAGCAACTGCTTCCGCCGCCTGCGCGCAACACCGCCCGGATGCGATCCGTGCTGCGCGCGCTACGGTGAGCGCACGACGACGGTCGAGCACGGCGCGATGCGGGTGGCCGACCCGGTCGTCGAGGCCGTCGGATCGATGCCGCTGGAGACGGAGTTTCGGCGAGCCGCTTCGAGATGGGGGATCGCACGTCGACGACGCGGGCGAGGTGCGCTCCACCGAGGTGGACTGAGGGGGCGGACGGATCGGGCATGCAACATCGGCTAGCATGGCTGGACGATAGACACCCGGGTGGCACAACCAGTCCTGGCGTGGGCGTCGCCCGCACTACGAGCGGACGGCGGCATTCTGATCAGGGCGATGACGTCATTCGCGCGCATCCCTCTGATTCCCACCGATCGCCATCACTGAGGAAGCTTTCATGACCGCGCCCGCTACACCAGCGGACGGCGCCCCGGCGTCGTCCGCAGCTCCCGCCCCCGCGCCCGCGGGGCGCACCGCACCCCCCATCCTGACCGGCTCCGGCGCCGTGCTCGCGAGCCTCGAGAAGCTCGGCGTCACCGATGTCTTCGGCATCCCGGGCGGCGCCATCATGCCGTTCTACGACGAGCTGATGGCCTCGACCGCCATCCGCCACATCCTCGTGCGCCACGAGCAGGGCGCAGGCCACGCGGCGGAGGGCTATGCCGCGGCGTCCGGACGCGTCGGCGTCGCGATCGCGACCTCCGGCCCCGGCGCCACCAACCTCGTGACGGCGATCGCCGACGCCTACATGGACTCCGTGCCGCTGCTCGCGATCACGGGCCAGGTGTTCTCGACCCTGATGGGCTCGGACGCCTTCCAGGAGGTCGACATCACGGGCATCACGATGCCCATCACGAAGCACAGCTTCCTCGTGACCGACCCCGCGCAGGTGCCCGCGACGATCGCCGCGGCGTACCACATCGCCACCACCGGCCGGCCCGGCCCCGTGCTCGTCGACATCACGAAGGACGCCCAGCAGAACTCGGCGCCCTTCGTGTGGCCGCCCAAGGTGGAGCTGCCGGGCTACCGGCCGGTCACCAAGGCGCACGGCAAGC
This sequence comes from Protaetiibacter sp., assembly GCA_030150265.1. Taxonomy (GTDB): domain Bacteria; phylum Actinomycetota; class Actinomycetes; order Actinomycetales; family Microbacteriaceae; genus Homoserinibacter. Next base: position 4,255 of record JASLGG010000022.1, on the reverse strand, counting down.
AGATCCAGTCGGCGGCCGAGCTCATCGCCGCGGCGGAGCGGCCCGTGCTCTACGTGGGCGGCGGCGTCATCCGCGCCGAGGCCTCGAAGGAGCTGCTCGAGCTCGCCGAGCTCACGGGGGCGCCGGTCGTCACGACCCTCATGGCGCGCGGCGCGTTCCCCGACTCCCACCCGCAGCACCTCGGCATGCCCGGCATGCACGGCTCGGTGCCGGCGGTGCTCGCCTTCCAGGAGTCCGACCTCATCGTGGCGCTCGGCGCCCGCTTCGACGATCGCGTCACGGGCAAGGTCGCCGACTTCGCGCCGCACGCCAAGGTCGTGCACGTCGACATCGACCCGGCCGAGATCGGCAAGATCCGCCACGCCGACGTGCCGATCGTGGGCGACGCGCGCGAGGTGATCGTCGACCTCATCGACGCCTACCGGCAGCAGGACGCCAAGACCCAGCTCGCCGAGTGGTGGACGCGGCTCGACCAGCTGCGCGCCAACTACCCGCTCGGCTTCACCGAGCCCGAGGACGGCCTGCTCTCGCCGCAGCACGTCATCCAGCGCATCGGCGAGCTCTCCGGCCCCGAGGCGGTGTACGCCGCGGGCGTCGGCCAGCACCAGATGTGGGCCGCGCAGTTCATCGGCTACGAGCGCCCGCACGCCTGGCTCAACTCCGGCGGCGCCGGCACGATGGGCTACGCGGTGCCCGCCGCGATGGGGGCCAAGGTCGCCGAGCCCGACCGCCTCGTGTGGGCGATCGACGGCGACGGATGCTTCCAGATGACCAACCAGGAGCTCGCGACCTGCACGATCAACGACATCCCGATCAAGGTCGCGATCATCAACAACTCGTCCCTCGGCATGGTGCGCCAGTGGCAGACCCTCTTCTACGACGGCCGCCACTCGTTCACCGACCTCAACACGGGCGCCCTCGACGGCGAGAACACCACCCGGATGGTGCCCGACTTCGTGAAGCTCGCCGAGGCGTACGGCGCCCTCGGCATCCGCGTCACGAAGAAGGAGGAGATCGACGACGCGATCAAGCTCGCGATCGCCACCAACGACCGCCCCGTCGTGATCGACTTCGTCGTGAGCCGCGACGCGATGGTGTGGCCGATGGTGCCGCAGGGCGTCGGCAACTCGCAGGTGCAGTACGCGCGCGATCACGCGCCCGCGTGGGAAGAGGAGTAGGACCATGTCGCATCACGTGCTCTCCCTCCTCGTGGAGGACAAGCCGGGCCTGCTGACCCGCGTGGCGGGGCTGTTCGCCCGCCGTGGCTTCAACATCAACTCGCTCGCGGTGGGCCCCACCGAGATCGACGGGCTCAGCCGCATCACCGTGGTCGTGGATGTGGAGGACCTGCCGCTCGAGCAGGTCACGAAGCAGCTCAACAAGCTCGTCAACGTCATCAAGATCGTCGAGCTCGACCCCGAGGCCTCCGTGCAGCGCGAGCACCTGCTGATCAAGGTGCGCGTCGACAACACGACCCGCAGCCAGATCCTCGAGGCGGTCAACCTGTTCCGGGCGCGCGTCGTCGACGTGGCCCCGGACGCGCTCGTCATCGAGGTGACGGGCGACTCCGGCAAGGTGCAGGCGCTGCTGCGCGTGCTCGAGCCCTATGGCATCCGCGAGATCGCCCAGTCGGGCCTGCTCGCGATCGGCCGCGGCGGCAAGAGCATCACCGAGCGCGTCTACAAGAACTGACGAACCTCGCTGGTCGAGTAGCCGCGCAGCGACGTAACGAGACCCGCGAACCAACAGAAACGAAGGAAGCAAAATTGGCTGAGATCTTCTACGACCAGGACGCCGACCTGTCGATCATCCAGGGCAAGAAGGTGGCGATCGTGGGCTACGGCTCGCAGGGTCACGCCCACGCCCAGAACCTGCGCGACTCGGGCGTCGAGGTCGTCATCGCCCTCAAGGCGGGCTCGAAGTCGACCGCGAAGGCCGAGGAGGACGGCTTCGAGGTCAAGTCGGTCGCCGAGGCCGCCGAGTGGGCCGACCTCATCATGATCCTCGCGCCGGACCAGCACCAGCGCGGCATCTACAACGACGAGATCAAGCCGCACCTCGCGGCGGGCAAGACCCTCGCCTTCGCGCACGGCTTCAACATCCGCTTCGGCTACATCGACGCGCCCGAGGGCGTCGACGTGATCCTCATCGCCCCCAAGGCGCCGGGTCACACGGTGCGCCGCGAGTACGTCGCGGGCCGCGGCATCCCCGACATCATCGCGGTCGAGCGCGACGCCTCCGGCAACGCGTGGGCCACGGCCCTCTCGTACGCGAAGGCGATCGGCGGCACGCGCGCCGGCGTCATCAAGACGACCTTCACCGAGGAGACCGAGACCGATCTCTTCGGCGAGCAGGCGGTGCTCTGCGGCGGCGTCTCGCAGCTCGTGCAGTACGGCTTCGAGACCCTGACCGAGGCGGGCTACCAGCCGCAGATCGCCTACTTCGAGGTGCTGCACGAGCTCAAGCTCATCGTCGACCTCATGTGGGAGGGCGGCATCGCCAAGCAGCGCTGGTCGGTCTCCGACACGGCCGAGTACGGCGACTACGTCTCGGGCCCGCGCGTCATCGACCCGCGCGTGAAGGAGAACATGAAGGCCGTGCTGGCCGACATCCAGTCGGGTGCGTTCGCGAAGCGCTTCATCGACGATCAGGACAACGGCGGCAAGGAGTTCCTGGAGCTCCGCGCCAAGGCCGAGCAGCACCCGATCGAGACGACCGGGCGCGAACTGCGCAAGCTCTTCGCCTGGAAGCAGAGCGATAGCGACTATGTGGACGGCAGCGCGGCGCGCTGATCCTCCGCCAGCCGTTCGCTGAGCCTGTCGAAGCGAGTGATGGACAGACGCGAGCCGCCCCTCCGCATCCGTGCGGGGAGGCGGCTCGTTTCCGCTTCGGGCCGGATCGCACTAGGGTTGCCCGACGTGAGTACGGATGGGAACCCGGCCCTGGTCGTCTACGACCTCGACGGCGTGATCGTGCGGGGCGACAGCTTCGCGGTGTTGCTCCTGCAGCGGGCGGCCCGGTCGCCGATCTCGGCGCTGCGCGCGCTGCCCATGCTGCTGCGCTGGGCGCTCGCCCGTTCCGCCGAGACTCGCGCCGCGCGGTCCCGCGCGGTCACCGCGGTGGTGCTTCGCGGGATGACCGCCGACGAGTATGCGCGCCTCGCCGCGCGCGTGGGGAGGCGGATCGGTGCCGACCCACGGAGGCTCAGGCTCCGGCTCATCGACCGGATCCGTTCCCAGCGCGCCGCCGGCGTTCGGGTCGTGATCGCGACCGCGAGCGAAGAACAGCTCGTCTCCGCGCTGCTCGAGCGCGCGGGCGTGCGGGTGGACCTGCTCTCGGCGTCATCTCTGGGGTTCGGTGCGGACGGGCCGCGCTTCGCCGATCACCGCATCGGCGCACGCAAGGCCGAGGCGCTCCTCGAGGCCGGCATTCCGATCGCCGAGGCGGAGTTCTTGACGGATTCCGTCTCGGATCTGCCGACGGCGCGCCTGGCTCGGACGGTGCGCCTCGTCGGGGCGTCATCGCGGACGGCCGCTCGGTTCGTCGCCGCGGGAGTGGAGGCGAATCCGGCCTGATCGTCGATGGAAGACTGTGATCAAATGTTGAATTCTGTGGAATATTGACAGAATCTGACAAATTCGGGCATACTGCTGCAAGCGGATCGTCGATGATCCGGAAACGTAGGAGATGACTCGAGTGTTGGCAGCGGAGCGACGCAGCATCATCGTCGAACTGGTCCGGTCGCAGCGATCGGTCACCATCCCCGAGCTCTCCGAGCGTCTCGGCGTCTCGGGCGAGACGATCCGTCGAGACCTCGACCAGCTCGACCAGAGCGGTCAGATCCGCAAGGTCCGCGGCGGCGCGGTTCGCCAGCGGCACTCGCTTCCCACCGAACCGTCGTTCCCCGATCGCCAGCGCCTCGCCCAAGGCGAGAAACGGGATATCGCCCACGCGGCGCTCGAACTCGTCGGCGGTGCGCGAACGGTGTTCCTCGACCTGGGCACGACGGCGGTCGCGGTCGCGCACGAGTTCGTCAGAGGGTTCCAGGGGACCGTGGTCACGCCGTCGATGCGCGTCGCAGAGGTGCTGCTGGAATCGCGGGAGATCACGGTGCTCGTGCCGGGAGGCATCGTTCGCGGCGGGGACATGTCGATCTCTGGGCCGCCGGCGCGGTCGTTCCTCTCGGAGGTCTACCCCGACGTGGCCTTCATCGGCACCGGTGGCGTCGACATCGAGGCAGGCATCACCGACTTCG
>JASLGG010000045.1 GCA_030150265.1 Protaetiibacter sp. | reverse complement strand
GGCGCGGCGGCCGACCGCTGGGGCTGCGCGGCCGGAGCCGGTGCGGCCGCGGGCTGCGCGGACTCGACGCCGACGCGCCGCTCCAGCCGCTCGATGCGGGTGGCCGCGCCCGCGTCCGACGCCGGCACGAGCATGCGGGCGACCATCAGCTCGAGGTGGAGGCGGGGCGAGGTCGCGCCGACCATCTCGTCGAGCGCGTCGCTGACGGTGTCCGCGATGCGGGACAGCTCGGCGGCCCCGAACCGCTGCGCCTGCACGGTCAGCGCCGCGATCAGGTCCGCCGGCGCGCCCCGGAGGACGCTCGCGGCGGCGTCGCCCGTCGCCGCGACCACGATGAGGTCGCGCATCCGTTCGAGCAGGTCCTCGACGAACCGACGCGGGTCCTGCCCGGTCTGCACGATGCGGTCGACGCTCGCGAACGCGCCGGCCGCGTCGCTCTCCGCGACCGCGGTCACGACGTCGTCGATCAGGGAGGCGCTCGTGTAGCCGAGCAGCGCGGTGGCGCGGTCGTACTCGACGCGCACGGCCCCCGAGTCCGCCGAAGGGTCCGACCCGGCGATCAGCTGGTCGAGCAGGGACAGCGTGTCGCGCGGCGAGCCGCCGCCCGCCTTGACGACGAGCGGGAGGACGCCGGCCTCTGCCGACACCCCCTCCTCCTCGCAGAGCTTCCCGACGTACTCGAGCAGCTGCGCGGGCGGCACGAGCCGGAACGGGTAGTGGTGCGTGCGGGAGCGGATCGTGCCGATGACCTTCTCGGGCTCGGTCGTCGCGAAGATGAACTTCACGTGCTCCGGCGGCTCCTCGACGATCTTGAGCAGGGCGTTGAAGCCCTGCGGCGTGACCATGTGGGCCTCGTCGAGGATGAAGATCTTGTAGCGGTCGCGGGCCGGCGCGAACACGGCGCGCTCGCGCAGGTCACGCGCGTCGTCGACGCCGTTGTGGCTCGCCGCGTCGATCTCGACCACGTCGAGCGATCCGCCTCCGTCGCGCGACAGCTCGACGCAGCTCGGGCACACGCCGCACGGGGTGTCGGTGGGGCCCTCGGCGCAGTTGAGGCAGCGGGCCAGGATGCGGGCGCTCGTGGTCTTGCCGCAGCCGCGCGGGCCGGAGAACAGGTAGGCGTGGCCCACCCGGTCGGTGCGCAGGGCGGTGCGCAGCGGATCCGTGACCTGGGCCTGCCCGATCAGCTCGGCGAACGTCTCCGGGCGATAGCGACGATAGAGGGCGGTGACCACGGGTCAAGAGTAGTCGGCACGGCCGACGGGGACAGGGTGGCTCCGGATGCCGGTAGACTCTCGGTGGCTCCCCGCGTGGCGCCATCCAGGCCAACTCCCCCAGGGCGGAGACGCAGCAAGGGTAACCGGGCTCTGGCGGGTGCGCGGGGGGTCCCAGGAGGATTCGCCTAGTGGCCTATGGCGCACGCTTGGAAAGCGTGTTGGGTGAAAGCCCTCGGGGGTTCGAATCCCCCATCCTCCGCCGTTGGAGGGAGCGGGTCGCCCGAAGGGTGGCCCGCTCCCTCCATGTTCGGGCGCCGCGGGGGTCGTCCTCGGTGTCACAGGAGCAGGGCGGATTCGTGGGCCGGGCCGGCTACACGCGCCCCGTGGCCGATCGAGCCTGCTTCTGCGTCGCGTGACGAATGGCGAGCAGGCCCGCGACGGCCGACCGCACCATGTCGGGATGCCACATGATGTCCTCCGCGATGGGACGGATGGTCGCAAGGCCCTGCGCCGCCGCGGCGAGATCCCGTCGGCGGTCTTTCCTCTGGGCGGACCAGCCGGCATGATGGGCCTCGCTGTCGCACTCCACGATGAGCCATCCGTCGACGAGGAAGTCGACGCGGCCGACACCGGGCACCTCGACCTGAGCCTCGAACGAGCAGCCGAGCGAGCGGAGGATGATCCGCATGAGGCTCTCCGGACCGGATTCGGCACGGGGGTCGAGCAGACGCCGAAGGCGCCGGAAGCGACGGGGCAGCGCGGCGAACAGCTCGTCGAGGTCGTCGAGGTGCAGCACCCCCTCGTGCACGGCGGAGTCGATCGTCGCGATCGCGACACGCGGCGGCTGGCACAGGACCGCATCGCGCACCGCATCGATGGGCTCGACGCTCAGGGCGTCGGGGTGAGGCGTCCGCAGCAGCCGGCGGCGATGACGGCGACGGTGCCGTGCGATCGCGGGCAGACGAGCGGCCGAGGAGTCCACATGCACATGGAGCCCCGACTCCCCCATGACGAAGACGCCCAAGCGGCGCAGCTCCGAGGTGCAGGCGAGCCGCCCGCGCTCGCGGCCTGCGACGATGCAACCGGGGTCGGTGCCCGGGGCGCAGAATGCACCGTCCCTCAGCCGGACGAGGAGTCCCTCCGCAACCGCGCCCCGGATGCGGCGGTCACTCCATCCATGCTGCTTCAGCTCGCGCGTTCGGACGAGCCGCGGCGAGGGGGATGCTCCTGTGATCGACACGAGCAGCATCCTGGCCACGGTGCAACGGCAACGAGCCGGGCGCCCCGGCATCCGGGGAGGAACGACGCGGTCCAGGGTGGAGGAGGAGCGATGCAGCGCCGCGTCCGGCGCCGGAGAAGCAGGCTCGAACCGCCCCGCTACCGGCCAGCTCCCGGGAGCGGTCTCCTTCAGCCTGCTTCTGCAACCATCCTCCGCCGCGCGGGCCGCGGGCCGCGGGCCGCGCCGCAGCCGCTCAGCGCGCCCAGTCGGGCCGGTGGTGCCAGGCGTAGCGGTAGTAGTCGGCGAAGCGCAGCTTCGACGCCGCCGCCTCGTCGAGCAGCACGGTGACGTCGCGGTGCAGCTGGATGGCGGAGCCCGGGAGCGACGCCGAGACGGGGCCCTCGACGGCGCCGGCCACGGCATCCGCCTTCGTCTCGCCGAAGGCGAGCAGCACGAGGTGCCGTGCGTCGAGGATGGTGCCGAGACCCTGCGTGAGGCAGTGGCGGGGCACGTCCTCGAGCGCGTCGAAGAAGCGGGCGTTGTCGATCCGGGTGGCCTCGGTGAGCGTCTTCACGCGGGTGCGCGAGGCGAACGAGGATCCCGGCTCGTTGAAGCCGATGTGCCCCGTGCGCCCGATGCCGAGCACCTGGATGTCGACGCCCCCGGCCTCACGGATCGCGGCCTCGTAGCGTTCGCCCGCGGTCTCGATCGGCCCGCCGTCGTCCCCAGGCACGTGGACGAGCGACGGCGTGAGGCCGAGGGTGTCGACGACTTCGCGCGTGATGACCGCGCGGTAGCTCTCCGGGTGCCCCTCGGGCAGCCCGATGTACTCGTCGAGCGCGAAACCGCGCACGCGCGACCAGTCGAGGCCGCGGCGGGCGAGGGCGCTCCACACCGGGAGGGGCGTCGAGCCGGTCGCGAGGCCGAGCACGGCGTCCGCGCGCTCGCGCACGGCCTTCTCGATGAGATCGGCGGCGAGCTCGCCCGCCGCCGCTTTCGCCTCGTCCGGGGTTCCGGGCAGGATCACGATCTCGGCCATCAGACCACCTCCAGTGAGTTCGCCTCCGGGTCGCCCACGAAGGCGGCTCCGACCGCGGCCGCCGGGAAGTCGGCCGGCAGCAGCCGCAGCCGCGTGGCGAGGCCGAGCGAGGCGACGAAGGCCGAGTCGGCCTCCCAGCGCGCGATGACCCCGCGCACTCCCTCGATCAGCTCGTCGCCGATGCGACTGATGCCGCCGCCGATCACGACGTCGTCGACGTCGACCGCGAGCACCAGGATACGCGCCGCCTCCGCGACGCCGAGCAGCAGCCGGTCGCGCACGGCAGCGGCCGTGGCGTCGCCGGATGCCGCCGCGGCGAAGAGCGCCCGCACCGGGAGCGGGTCGTCGCTCGGCCACTGCCGCGCGACCGCGGATCCGGAGGCGTAGAGCTCGAGGCAGCCGCGCTGGCCGCACGGGCACACCGGGCCCTGCGGGTCGACCGGGATGTGGCCGATCTCGCCCGCGACGCCGCTCACGCCGCTCCACAGGCGCCCGTCGAGCACGAGGCCCGCGGCGAGGCCGGTTCCGACGTTGAGGTACGCCATCGACTGGCCGGAGCCGAGCCCCTGCAGGTGGAAGGCGCCGAGCGCTGCGGCGTTCACGTCGTTGTCGACGCGCACCGGGCGGCCGAGCCGCTCGTGCAGCAGCGCGCCGAGCTCGAGGTCGGCGAGCCCGAGGTTCACGGCGTGGCTGACGCGTCCCGACTCGGAGTCGACCGCGCCGGGGATGCCGATGCCGATGGAGCTGAAGTCGGCGACCGCGGTGCCCGTCGCCGCGGCGAGCTGATGCACGGCGGCGACGGCGGTGTGCAGCACGACCTCCGCACCGAACCCGGTGGGCAGCCGCAGGGTGTGCGCGACGTGCCCGTCCTCGCCGATCGCGACGGCATCCGTCTTGGTGCCGCCGATGTCGAGACCGACCCTCATCGCACGCCCCTGCTCAGCAGCTCGCGGAGCGCCGCCGAGACGCTGCGCGAGGCGCCGAAGGTCGCGATGTCGGCGTAGCGCCGGTCGGGCGAGGGCCAGCCCATGTCGATCACCACGGTGCCCGGCTGTGCGGCGCGGGCGCTGTCGATGAGCGCGCGCGTCCACTCGTGGCGGTGGTTGTCCTTGCCGACGATCAGGTAGGGCACCGCGGAGGCCGGCAGCGCGTCGCCCGCGCGGAGCGGCTCGGGCACGAGGCCGACGCTCGCGAGGCCCCACGGCACATCCGGGCCGACCGCCATGTTGGCGGCCGTCTCGAGGCTCAGCAGGCGCGACTCGGCAGGCAGCACGACGCCGTCCGCGATCTCGAACGCGGCCTGCAGCAGCTCGGGCTCGGCCGCGAAGGTCTCGGGGTCGTCGATCACGCCGGTCGCGAGCCCGGATGCCAGGGTGCGCACGCGGGTCGCCGCGTCGGCGAGGCGCTCGGCCGGCAGCGTGCCGTCGGCCACCGCCGCGTCGATGGCCGCCTCGATCTCGGCCAGCTGCGCATCCGTGTTGCGGGTGCCGATGCACAGCAGGTCGCATCCGCCCGCGAGCGCGCGCACCGCGGCGACCGGGATCCCCGTCTCGGCCGACGCCCCCGCCATGTCGAGCGCATCGGACACGATGACCCCGGCGTAGCCGAGCCCCCCGTCCTCCACGCTCCCCCGCAGCAGGTCGCCCAGGATGCGCGACGAGAAGGTCGCGGGGGCGATCGGGTCCAGCTGCGGCAGCAGGATGTGGCTCGACATGATGGTGCGCGCGCCCGCGGCGACCGCCGCCCGGAACGGCGCGAGCTCGCGCTCGCGCAGCGTCTCGAGCGGAAGATCCACGACGGGCAGTGCGTGATGCGAGTCCGCGGCGGTGTCGCCGTGGCCCGGGAAGTGCTTGGCGCTGACCGCCACGCCGCCGGCCTCGTGGGCGGCGACCCAGGCGGCCGTGTGCCGGGCGACGAGCGCGGCGTCCGTGCCGAAGCTGCGCACCCCGATGACCGGGTTGTCGGGGTTGGAGTTGATGTCGGCGTCGGGGGCGAAGTTGAGGTTCACGCCCACCGCGCGCAGCTCGGCCGCGACCGCGGCGCCGACGGCGGCGGTCAGCTCGAGGTCGTCGAGCCGGCCGAGCACCGCGTTGCCGGGGAACGGCGATCCGGTGGCCGCATAGAGCCGCGACACGTCGCCGCCCTCCTCGTCGATCGCGATGAGCGCGAGCGGGTTCGCCGCGTAGATCGCCGCGGTGAGGGCGCGGAGCTGCTCGCGGGAGACGATGTTCTCCGCGAACAGGCACACCCCGCCGAGGCCGGCGCGCAGCCGTGCCGCCAGCCACTCCGGGAGCTCCGTTCCGACGAAGCCGGGGAGGAGCACCGTGGCGGAGGGCGCGGCGCCCGCGCCGATCGAGCCGGTCGACGTCATCCCTTGACCGCACCCCCCACGATGCCGCTCGTCATGCGGCCCTGGACGATGAGGAAGAAGACGATGACGGGGATCGCGACGATCGTCGACGCCGCCATCACCTGGCCCCAGTCGGTCTCGCGGGTGGCCGACGCCATCACGAAGCTGCGCAGCCACAGCGGCAGGGTCTGCGACGCCTGCTCGGGCAGCAGCACGACCGCGACGGTGATCTCGTTCCACGCCTGGAGGAAGGCGTAGACGCCGGATGCCACGAGGCCGGGGGCCAGCAGGGGGAAGGTGATGCGCATGAAGGCCTGGAAGCGGCTCAGGCCGTCGACCATGGCGGCCTCCTCGAGCTCGGCCGGCACGCCCGCGACGAAGCCGCGCAGCATCCACACCGTGATCGGCACGACCGAGGCGATGTAGATGACGCTCACGCCGATCACGGTGTTGAGCAGGCCGAGCGAGGACATCATCTTGTACTGGGCGATGAAGAGTCCCTCCGCCGGCAGCATCTGGATGAGCAGCAGCGCGAGCACGAACGACTTGCGCCCGCGGAACTTGAAGCGGCTGATCGCCACGGCGCCGAGGAACGCGAAGAGCAGGCAGACCACCACGACGATGAGGGTGATCGCGAGGCTCATGCCGAGCGCGCCGAAGAAGCGGCCGCCCCCGCTCTCGATCGCGGCGGTGAAGTTCGAGACGGTGAAGTTCGCACCCGGGAAGAAGTGGGGCGTGAACTGCTGGAGCACCGCGGTCGAGATGAAGGCCGAGTTGACCATCCAGTAGACCGGGAAGACCCAGATGACGGCGAGGACGACGGCGACCACCGTGAGGACGGTGCGCCCTGTCTTGATCTTCACAGCGACTCGTCCTCCTTGATCAGGTCGCGCACGTACACCCAGCTGATGGCGAGGGTGATGATGAGCACGACGATCGACACCGCGCTCGCGACACCGAAGTCGTTGGAGCTGACGCCGAGCTTGTAGATGTAGGTGCCGAGCAGGTCGAAGTCGCCCGACCGCGATCCGGCGTCCTTGAGCAGGGTGATCTGCGCGAACACCCGCAGGTCCCAGATGAGCTGCAGCAGCAGCACGATGGAGAGCACGGGGCGGACCATCGGGATGATGATGCGCCAGAAGCGCTGCCAGGCGTTGGCGCCGTCGATGCCGGCGGCCTCCATGACCTCGTCCGACACCTGGGTGAGGCCCGCGTAGACCGCGAAGGAGACGAAGGGCACCGACATCCAGATGATGAGCACGCTCGCGACCAGGAAGAACGTCTCGGGGTGCCCGAGCCAGTCGTAGCGGTTCATGTCGACCCCGGGGATGAGGTCGAGCAGGAAGTTCACGACGCCGCGGCGGCGGTCGAACAGCCAGATGAAGACGGTGGTGGCGGCCGCGACGGGCATCGCCCAGGCGAGCAGCATCGCGACCTGCAGCACGAGGCGCGCCACGCGCCCGACCGAGTTCATGAGCACGGCGATGAGCACGCCGATCGCGACCGTGACCGCGGCGGTCACGATGCAGAACACGAGCGAGCGCACGAGCACGGCCCAGAACTCGCCGTTCCAGATGAGGCCGGCGAAGTTGTCGAAGCCGACCCACTCGGCGGGCTTGCCGAACTGCTGGGAGAGGCCGTACTTCTGGAACGCGGTGACGAACTGCCAGATGAGGGGGTAGCCGAGTCCCGCCAGGAGGGCGACGACGGCGGGCACGATCAGCAGGTAGGGGACGCCCGTGGTGCGCCGGGGTTGGATGCGGGGGCCGGAAGTGTGCGCGGACATACGGGATCCTCCTTTCGAGGCTTCGGGGTGTGGGTGGAGAGAGGGGCCGGGCGGGGAACCGGCGGGGAGGTCTGAGGGGCGCTGCGGGTCCGGGGCCGTGCCGTCGTGGAACGGGCCGGAGATGGTGCCGGTCGGGCAGCGGCAGCGCGCGCTGCCCGACCGGCGTCGGATCGTCAGGCCTTGTTGAGCAGCTCGTCGATCTTCTGGTCGTACTCGGCCGCGAGCGCCTTGATGTCGCCGCCCGCGTTCACCTTGCCGAAGAACTCCTCCAGCAGGCCCGAGCCCTCGACAGCCGCCCAGCCGACAGCGGCGGGGGTCAGCTTCGAGCCCTGAGCGGACTCGATGAGGGCCTTCGCGAACTGGTCGTCACCGAGCGAGGAGACGTAGTCCGAGTTGGCGGGTCCCAGGCCGTTCTGGCCCAGCATCTCCTGGTAGTCCTTGCTGAAGATGATCTTCATCAGCTCGCGGGCGCCGGCCTGGTGCTTCGAGGCCGCCGAGATCGCGATGTTGGAACCACCGGCGAACACCGGGGCGACACCGCCGTCGACACCCGGCAGGACGTACACGCCGAAGGTGGCGTCGTTCCAGGTGGCGACCGTCTTGGTGCTGTCCTTGGGGTCCGGAGCCAGGTCGCCGATCGACCAGTGCGCCCAACCGGGGGCGATGATCGTGGCGGCCTCGGGGCCTGCGGCGTTCGGCTGGGTGTTGATGTTCACCCACGGGGTGCTGTCGGCCTCGGTCACCGGGGCGTTCGACGCCGAGGTGTAGAGCGCCTGCAGCTGCTCGAGGCCCTTGATGGAGTTGGCGTCGGAGAGGGTCGAGACCCACTTGTCGCCGTCCTTCTTGGCGAGCTCTCCGCCGTTGGCGAAGATCCACGAGATGCCGTTGCGCCAGTCCTCGCCACCGAGGTAGAAGCCCGACTGGCTGGAGGTGTGCATCTTCGCCGCGATGTCGCTGAGCTCCGAGAGGGTCTTGGGGACCTCGACACCGGCCGCCGCGTAGACGTCCTTGCGGTAGAACACGTAGCGCGAGCCGAAGTAGTACGGCAGCGCGTAGTTCTTGCCATCGACCTTGCCGACCTCGACGAACGACTTCAGCAGCTTGTCGCCGCCGAGCTCGCCGTACAGGTCGGAGATGTCGCTGAAGGCGCCCACGTTGGTGAAGGTCGGCGACCAGGTGTTCCCGATCTCCGTGACGTCGGGAGTATTCTCGGCGTCAGGCAGTGCGGTGGTGAGCTTCGCGAGAGCGTCACCCCAGCCCTGCTCCTCGATGGTGAGGGTACCCCCGGTGGCCTTGTTGTACTCGGTCTTCAGGTAGTCGCGCAGGGCCTCCGGGGTGTCACCGCCCATCACCCAGAAGGTGATGTTCTGGCCCTTGGCGTCATCCGTGCTGGGCGCCTCCGGAGTGGAGTTGCAGCCCGCGAGGACGACGAGCGCAGCGGTCGCGGCGGCGATCGCTCCGATCTTTCGCTTCATTCGTGCTTCCTTCTTCTTTGAATTGCGATGACGCCGGGCGACGGCACCGCTGGTGCAGGGATTCGGCGTCAGGAGACCCCGAGCCTCCCCGACAGGACCATGGCGGCAGCACCGCGCATGACGATGTCCTGACCGAGGTCGGACATCCGCACCGTCAGATCGCCGTGGAACTCGGCCATCGTGCGGGCGCGGAAGGTCTCGATGGCCGCCTGGGTGAGAGGGCCATCGAGGAGTTCGACGGGGCCGCCGATGACGACCTCGTCGAGATTGAGGGCGCCGACGACCGGCGCGAGGGCGATGCCGAGGCGCTCGCCGGCCGTGCGGAGCACGGCCTCGCGGGATGCGGCATCCGGGGCGTCGGCGAGGCCGGCGCGGAGGCGGGGCACGGAGAGCCAGGTCTCGAGGCAGCCGTGCTTGCCGCACACGCACAGCGCGCCCCCGTCGGTGCCGACGACGACGTGGCCGAGCTCGCCCGCGGCGAACCGGCTGCCGTGCACGAGCGAGCCGCCGAGGACGAGCCCGGCGCCCACACCGCGACCCACGCGGATGAGCATGAAGTCGCCGTAGGCGTGGCCGAAGCTGTGCTCGGCGAGCGCGGCGGCGTTGGCGTCGTTGGCGACGAGCACGGGGAGGCCGGTGGCGGCCTCGAGGGTCTCCTGCAGCGGCACCTCGGCCCAGCCGAGGTTGGGGGCGGAGAGCACGGTGCCGGCGAGGTCGACGACGCCGGGCGAGCCGATGCCGATGCCGAGGATCGGGCGGTCGGCGGCGGAGACGAGGTCGAGCACGAGGCGGGTCGCGATGGCGACGCCCTCCGCGCCCTCGGCGCCTTCGGTCTCGACCTCCATGCGCGTGACGATGCCGCCGTCGAGGTCGAGCAATGCGCCGCGGAACACGCCGGTGTCGGAGAGGTCGATGCCGATGATGCGGTGGCCCTCGCGGTTGATGTCGAGGAGCACGGCGGGCTTGCCGGGGCGGCCCTCGTCGCGCTGGCCGGTCTCGACGACGAGGCCGTCGCCGATGAGCTCGGCGACGAGGTCGGAGATGGTGACGCGGGTGAGCCCGGTCTCGCGGGCGAGGCCCGCGCGGCTCTGGAGACCGCCACGGTAGAGGTTCTGCAGCACCAGCGAGCGGTTGTGGCTGCGCGCGTGCTCCGGCAGCACCTTCGCCGAGGGGCGAAGGGTCCTGCGAGCGCTGCGCTGCGCGTCGGGTGCGGGCATGTTTGTTAGTAAAGCGTACGAACAAAACTTTTGCAAGACGGGTTTACAAACTCGTGACCTTCGGGGTCGCGCCCCTGAATTGCCAGCGCCGACCAAGCATCCGCTGCCATCCTGAGCCCATGACGACACCCCGCCCCTCCGCCCTGCTGGGAGCCGCCGGAGCCGGCCTCGGCCTGCTCGCCCTGGCCGGATGCGCGCCAGGCGCGAGCGCCGACACCTCCGCCTCCTACCGCGACGGCGACTACACCGCGGAGGGCAGCTACATCTCGCCCGCCGGGCAGCAGTCGGTGAAGGTCGACCTGACGCTCCAGGGCGACGTGGTGACCGCCGTCACCGTGACCCCCGAGGCCGACGACCCGCAGGCGAAGGGCTTCCAGGAGAAGTTCGCGAGCGGCATCGCGGATGTCGTGGTCGGCAAGGACATCGACTCGCTCGACGTGTCGCGGGTGGCCGGCTCCTCGCTCACGAGCGGCGGGTTCCGGGCCGCCGTCGACGCGATCAAGGCCCAGGCGCGCGAGGGCTGAGCCGGGCGTGATCGCCGACCCGCTCCCCGCGGCCTGGCGCTTCGACGCGCTCGGCACCCCGTGGCGCGTCGACACCGAGGAGCCGCTCCCCGCATCCGTGCGCGCCGCCGTGACCGAGCGCGTGGAGCGCTTCGACCGCGACTGGTCGCGCTACCGCGAGGACTCGCTCGTCGCGCGCATCGCGCGCGAGCCCGGACGCCACCGGCTGCCCGCCGAGGCCGCCCCGCTGCTCGAGCTGTACGGCGAGCTCTACGCGGGCACCGGAGGCCGGGTCTCGCCGCTCGTCGGCGGCGCGCTCGCGGCGAGCGGCTTCGGCCCGCGGCTCGCCCGGGTCCCGGATGCCGTGCCGCGCTGGGAGGACGCGCTCGCCTGGGACGGCGTCCACCTCGAGACGGCCTCGCCCGTGCTGCTCGACGTCGGCGCCGCCGGCAAGGGCCTCCTCGTCGACCTCGTGAGCGGGCTGCTCGCCGAGGCGGGCGTCGCGCGCTCGGTCGTCGACGGATCGGGCGATCTGCGCATCCGCGACGTGCCCATGCGGATCGCGCTCGAGCATCCGGCCGACCCGCGCCGCGCGGTCGGCGTCGCCGAGCTCACGGCGGGCGCGCTCTCCGCGAGCGCCGGCAACCGCCGCCGGCTGCCCGACGGACGGCACCACGTGCTCGACGCCGTGACGGGTCTCCCGGCACGCGACGTCGTGGCCACCTGGGCGGTCGCCGACGACGATCTCACGGCCGACGGGGCCGCGACCGCGCTGTTCTTCGACGTCGACCCCTCCTGGCTCGTGCGGCGCGGCGTCGAGTGGGTCAGGATGCTGTCCGACGGGTCGCTCCAGTCGAGCCGCGGCTTCCCCGGAGAGGTGTTCGCATGATCGCAGCGCTCGACCGGATGCTGGGTCGCGTCACGATGTATCTGCTCCTGATCGGCGCGCTCGCCGTGCTCGCGGTGCTCGCGCTCGTGCTCGCCCTCACCGGGGTGCTCGGGGTCGACCCCGTGGCGCTCCTCGCGAGCGCGGCCGTGCTCCTCGCGAGCTCGTGGATCGCGAACGAGGTGCTCGGACGGATCGTGCGCGTGCGCCCGCACACCCCGTCGGGCGTCATCACGGCGCTCCTGCTGCTCTTCGTGCTCGAGCCGACGGCGACGCCGGCGGGTCTCCTCGGGCTTGCGACCGCCGCCGCGATCGCCGCGGCGTCCAAGTACCTCCTCGCCTGGCGCGGGCGCCACCTCGTGAACCCGGCGGCTCTCGGCGCCCTCGCGGTCGGGGCGAGCGGGCTCGCGCTCTCCTCGTGGTGGGTGGGAACGGGTCCGATGCTGCCCGCGGTCGCGATCGGCGCGCTGCTCGTGCTGTGGCGCACCCGGAGGCTCGCGATGGGAGCCGTCTACCTCGCGGTCGGCGCGGCCGTGCAGCTCGGCGTCGTGCTGGGCTACGGGGGCGACGTCGCCTCTGGGCTCTCGCTCGCCTTCCTCTCGGGGCCGCTCGTCTTCACCGCCGGCTTCATGCTGAGCGAGCCCCTCACGCTGCCCCCGCGCCGGTGGCAGCGGATCGCCTACGCGGTGGTGGTGGCGCTGCTCGCGACCGTGCCGTACGCGCTGGGGCCGTTCCGCACGACGCCCGAGCTCGCGCTCGTGCTGGGCGGCGCCCTCGCCTTCCTGCTCGGGCAGCGGCGCGGGATGCGGCTCGAGCTCGTGGCGCGACGGCAGCTCACCCCGTCCGCGTGGGAGTTCCGTCTGCATCCCGCCGCGCCCGTGCGCTTCTCGCCCGGCCAGTACCTCGAGCTCTCGCTCCCCCATCGACGCCCCGACCTCGGCGGCACCCGCCGGGTGTTCTCGATCGCGTCGGCGCCCGGCGAGCCGGAGCTCGCGATCGGCGTGCGCATCAGGGAGGAGCCGAGCTCGTTCAAGCGCGCGCTGCTCGCCCTCGAGCCCGGGGCGACGCTGCGGGCGACGGGCGTCTGGGGCGACTTCGTGCTCCCCCGGGACCCGGCCGCGCGGCTCGCCCTGGTCGCGGCGGGCATCGGGGTGACGCCGTTCGTGTCGCAGCTCGCGGCCCTCGCGGCGGCGGGACGGGCGGCCGACGTCGAGCTGCTCTACGCGGTGCGCTCGGCATCCGAGCTCGCCTATCGCGAGGAGCTCGCGGCCTCCGGATGCCGGGTGAGCCTGCTGTGCCCCGACGACCCCGGCGCGCTGCCGCCCGGGTGGACGTGGCTCGGCGGCGAGGAGCTCTCGGCGGATGCCGTGCACCGCGCGATCCCCGACGCGCGGGAGCGCACCGTCTGCCTCTCGGGTGCGCCCGCCGACGTGGCGCGCCTGCGGCGCGCACTTCGCGCGACGGGTGCGCGTCGCATCCGCACCGACGTCTTCCTCGGGTACTGACCCGGTCCATGCCGTTCGCCCTGCGCGAGCACCCCTGGCACTCTCCCGAGGCGAGTGCTAGAACGGAGATCAAGAAAGTTGAGTCGCCTCGACTCATATCCGTTCAGGAGGTATGCGATGACCATGTTCTTCGACCCGTTCCGTGAGCTCGACCGCGTCGCCGGCCAGCTCGTCGACAGCCGCCAGGGCCCGCGGCTCATGCCGATGGACCTCTACCGCGACGGCGACCACTACGTGCTCAACGCCGACCTGCCGGGCATCGACCCGGGCAGCGTCGACATCGACGTGGACGGCCAGCTGCTCACCATCCGCGCCGAGCGCACGCCCCGCAGCGTCGAGGGCGTCAAGTGGATCGCGCGCGAGCGCACCGGCGGCTCCTTCCTGCGCCAGCTCAACCTCGGGCAGGGCATCGACACGGCCGCGATCTCGGCCAGCTACGAGAACGGCGTGCTGAGCGTCGTGATCCCCGTCAGCGAGCAGGCGAAGCCGCGCAAGATCGAGGTGCAGGGCTCCGCGCGCAGCGAGCAGATCGAGGCGCACGCCGAGTCCGCCGGCGCCTGACGCTCCCGGCCGTGCCCCGGACGCATGTCGTCCGGGGCACGTATCGTATGCGGCATGTCGTCGTTCGCCGAGAAGCCGATCCTGCACTTCACCGACTGGCGCGACTGGGAGGCCTTCCTCGAGAACGACCCGCCCGCCGACGGCGTGCGCCTCAAGATCCTCAAGGCGAAGGCGACCGTGCCGGGCATCACCCGGCAGGAGGCGCTCGACGTGGCGCTGTGCTTCGGCTGGATCGACGGACAGGCCGGAGCCTTCGACGACGACTACAGCCTGCAGGCCTACACGCCGCGCCGCCCCCGCAGCCCGTGGTCGCAGATCAACCGCGAGCACGTCGAGCGGCTCGTCGCCGAGAGACGGATGCGGCCCGCCGGCCAGGCCGAGGTGGACCGTGCCAAGGCCGACGGCCGCTGGGATGCCGCCTACCGCCAGAAGGACGCCCCGGTGCCGCCGGAGCTGCAGGCCGCGCTGGATGCGAGCCCCGCCGCATCCGCCTTCTTCGCCACGCTCTCGGCGCAGAACCGCTGGGCGTTCATCTTCCGTGTGCAGCAGGCGGTCAGGCCCGAGACGCGGGAGCGGCGGGCCCGCCAGTTCGCCGAGATGCTGGAGCGCGGCGAGAAGATCTACTGAGCTGCGGACCGCGGCTCAGGCGCCCGCGAGCGCGCGCTCGAGTTCGGCCGCGCCCTCGTCGACGGCCTGCGTGATCTCGCGCTCGTGCTCCTCCTGCAGGCGGAACGACGGCGCGGCCACCGTCAGCGCGCCCACGAGCTTGCCGTGCACCCGCACCGCTGCCGCCGAGGCCCACACGCCCGTGTCGACCTCGCCCGAGCTCTCGGCACGACCGGAACGGCGGATCTGGTCGAGGTCGGACTCGAGCCGCTCCCGCACCGGCCCGGCCAGCGGCGGCTGCAGGCGGTCGAGGTAGGAGGTGCGCTTGACCTTCGAGTACTCCGCGAGCAGCAGCTTCGCCGCCGCACCGCTGTGCAGCGGCATGAGGCTGCCGGGCTGGAAGGAGAGGCCGATCATGTGGTCGGACTCCGCGATCGCGACGCAGACGGCGTTGTCGTTGAGCCGGCGCAGGTAGAGCGCGCTCTCGCCCGTCTCGTCGCGCAGCCGATCGAGGATCGGCTGCACCCGGCCGCGGTAGTCGAACGACACCTCGGCGGCGCGGGCGAGCTTCATGACCTGGGGCGAGAGCACGAAGCGGCCCTTGCGCCGCTCCTCGATGAGGTTCATCTCGCGCAGCAGCGCGATGTAGCGGTACGCGCTCGGCACCGAGATGTCGTGGGCCTCGAGCAGGTGGTCGATCGTGAGCTCCGGGGTGCTCTCGGAGAACTGGAGCAGGATCTGCAGCGCCCGCCGGGCGCTGTCGACGCCCTTGGTGCGTTGCCTGGCCGCACCCTCCGCGCCGGTTCCGGTGCGCTCCGGCTCATTCGATGTGCCCATGCTCATGTCGACCTCGTGTGGACTCTCGCCTTCGACCGTCTCGTGCCATCGTTCCCGTAGGCGCCTCAGGTTCGACGCACAGCCTAGCTCCGCTGTACGCTCAGGACCGCGAGCGCGGCCTCGAGGCCCGCCCCGATGTCCACGGGGTGCCCGAGGTCGGCGAGCGCACGGCCGAGCGCGGCGAGCCCGACGATCGAGTACATGCCCGTCGCGGTCGGCCCCATGTGGGCGAGCCGGATGAGGTTGCCGGCACCCTGCCCGTGCGAGAGCATGACGCCGTAGCGCTCCCGCACGAGGTCGCGCACCGTCAGGTTGTCGATCGTGTCGGGCAGGCGCACGGCGGTCACGCACGCGGCCATGATCTCCTCGCGCACGGCCCAGAACTCGAGCCCCATCCCCTTCACGCCCGCGCGCACGACCTCGGCGGCGAGCTCGTGGCGGCGCACCACCTCGTCGACGCCCTCCGCGAGCGCCTGGTCGAGGGCGGCCTCGAGGCCCTGGATGTCGCTGACCGACGGCGTGTAGGGGAAGCGGCCCTGGCCGAGCCACTTCTCCTTCCAGTCGATGAGCGAGAGGTAGGAGTCGCGCGGAGCCTTCTCGTTGGCGTAGATCGCCTCCCAGGCGCGCGCGCTCACCGAGAGCATGGCGACGCCGGGAGGGCCCCCGAGGCACTTCTGCGCGCCCATGACGCACACGTCGAGACCCCAGGCATCCGTCTCCCACGGCATCCCGAGCACGCCCGAGACGGTGTCGATGAGGGTCAGCACCCCGCGCTCGCGGCAGATCGGGCCGATGCGGCTCACGTCGCACACCGTGCCGGAGGGCGTCTCGGAGGCGACGAGGGCGAGCAGCTCGATCTCGGGGTGCGCGTCGAGGTACTCGGCCACGGCCTCCGCGGTCACCGCGTCGTCGTAGCCGACCTCGAGCTCGTGCAGCTCGGCGCCGAAGTCCTTCAGCCAGAAGCCCATGCCCTTGCCGAACACGCCCTGCACGAGGTTGAGCACGTGCATGCCGGGGCGCACGAGCGAGCGAGCGGCGCCCTCGAGCCCGACGATCGCCTCGCCCTGCATGAGCACGATGTCGTTCTCGGTCTTGTAGATCTTCGCGACCTTCTCCTGGGTGCGACGGAAGGTCGCGAGGAAGTCGGGGTCGTAGTGGTACACGATCGGCCGGGCGAGGCCGGCGAGGGTCTGCGGGGTGACCGCGACGGGGCCGGCGGCCAGGGTGAAGTCGAGCTGCGACATGGAGGGATTCCTTCCTTTCAGCGCGCACCGCGCGTGTAGGGGGCGGCGAGCGCCGGCGGCACGACCGTGCGCCGCGAGAACAGGATGAGGGTGATCATCACGACGATGAACGGCAGCATCTTGACCACGTCGGCCGGGATGCTGAGCGAGGTGAGCTGGAGCGCCGTGCCGATCGCGACCGTGATGCCGTAGAGGAGAGAGGTGAGCGCGACCCACAGGATGCGGCCGCGCGACAGCATCGTCATGACGATCGCGATGAAGCCGAGGCCGTTGACCATCATGGGCGTGAAGGTCGAGGTGGTCAGCAGCGAGAGGTACGCGCCGCCGAGCCCCGCGAAGGCGCCGCCGATGAGCACCGACTGCGAGCGGGTGCGGATCACGCTGCCGCCCGCCGAGTCGAGCGAGGAGGGCTTCTGTCCGGCCGCGCGGATGGCGAGCCCCCAGTTCGTGCGGGTGAGGAAGAACGCCACGACGACCGCGAGGATCACGCCGACCCAGAAGATGCCCGACTGCTGGAACACCGCCTTGCCGATGACGGGGATGTCGGAGAGCCACGGGATCACGAAGGCGGGGGCCGCGCCGACGCCGGGGCTCGTCTTGGCGAAGCTCTGCAGGTAGAGCACGCTCGTGATGCCCTCCCCGATGAGGGTGACGGCGAGGCCGATGACGATCTGGTTGAGCCCCAGCCAGATGTTGAGCACGAGCATCGCGAGCGAGGCGACCACGCCGCTCAGCGCGCCCACGAGCATCCCGAGCCAGAAGCTGCCGCTGCCGAGCGTCGTCACGAAGCCGGCGTAGGCCCCGATGAGCATGATGCCCTCGATGCCGAGGTTGAGCACGCCCGACTGCTCGCCGATGGTCTCGCCGATCGCCGCGAGCATGAGCGGCATGGTGGCGCCGAGCGCCGCCACCAGGAAGGCGGTCGTGAAGACGGGGTTGAGGAGGAGGTCGATCATCGCGCGTCCTTCTTTCCGGCGACAGGCTTGCCGGCGACCGAGCGTCCGGCGATCGAGTCGAACAGCGACACGACGGTGCGCTTGAGCCCGGGCGGCAGGTAGCCCTGCCCGAGGGCGCGGCGCGAGCTCACGAACTCGGTGATGGTCATGAAGACGAGGATGAGGCCCACGATGACGAGCAGGAAGTCGGCGTTGAGGCCCGCCTGCTGCGCCGCGAGGATGCCGCCCGTGGCGAGCACGGCGTAGAAGGCCGCGAACGGGATGACGCCGAGCGGGCTCAGCCGCGCGAGGAACACGAACGGCAGGATCGCGTTGCCGTAGTCGGGGTTCCAGTTGGCGCGCTGATAGGTGAAGTGCCCCAGGATGTCGACGCTGCCGGCGAGGCCGATGAGGGCACCCGAGATCGCGAAGAGCAGGAAGATCATGCCGGTCGAGCTGATGCCGACATGGGTGGCCGACTTGGCGCTCGCCCCGAAGACGTCCATCCGGAGCCCGAAGGAGGTGCGGCTCAGCAGGTACTGGAACAGCACCGCCACCACGATCGCGAGCAGGAAGCCCACGTGGATCTGGGTGCCGGAGATGAACGGCAGCAGGTCGGCCTTGCCGATCACGCGCGTCTGCGGGATCGGCTGGCTGCCGTCCTTGAGCGGCCCCTTGATGAGCAGGTTCACGACGCCGATGCCGATGAACGACATCACGAGCGAGGTGATGATCTCGTTGGTGCCGTACCGCGCCTTGAGGAAGGCGGGGATGAGGGTCCAGACCGCGCCGACCACCATCGAGCCGATCAGCAGCAGCGGAGTCGCGAGGCCCACGGGCATCACGTCGAAGAGCATGGGCCCGAAGCCCGCGGCGACGACGGCGCCGAGCAGGTACTGGCCGCTGTAGCCGAGGTTCCACAGCTGACCGCGGAAGACCACGATGAGGCCGACCGCGATGAGCAGCAGCGGTGCCATGAGCACGAGGCTGCGCATCCAGTTGTCGCCGGTGAGGCCGTACTGGAAGACCTTCGTGTAGAAGGTGATCGGATCGCGGCCCATCGCGAGGATGATGAGGCCGCCCACGACGATCGCGAGGATCACCGGGATGACGGCCTGCAGGGTCGCCGAGATGGCGGTGCGCATCCGTCCGGAGGTCTGGTTCATCGCTCGCTGCCTTCGATCGCGCCCGTCATGTACTGTCCGACTCGCTCCGCGGTGCCGCCGCCCTCGTTCTGCACGACGCCGACGATGCGTCCGCTCGAGATCACCGCGATGCGGTGCGAGAGCTCGACGAGCTCGTCGAGGTCGGTCGAGAGCAGCAGCACGGCGCCGCCGGATGCCGCGAAGTCGGTGAGGATGTCGCGCACGAGCCGCACGGTCTTGAGGTCGAGGCCGTAGGTGGGCTTGTTGACCACGACGAGCTGCGCGCCGCCGGTGAGCTCGCGCGCGAGGAGCACCTTCTGGATGTTGCCGCCCGAGAGCGTCGCGGCGCGGGTGGCGGGCGAGGGCGTGCGGATGCCGTACTCCTCGATGAGTCGGCGCGCCTCGGCGTCGACCGCGCGGCGGTCGATCTGCCCGTGCTTCCAGAACGGGCGCTGCCCGATCCGCTTGAGCACGAGGTTGATGGCGACCGACATCGAGCCGACCGTGCCCTCGTGGAGGCGGTCGTCGGTCACGTAGCGCACGCCGAGCTTCTGCCGGTCGAGCACGCCGAGGCCGGTGATGTCATCGCCCAGGAACAGGACCGATCCGCTCGCGAGGCGTCGCTGCCCGGCGACCGCCTCGGCGAGCGCGCCCTGGCCGTGACCGTCGATGCCGGCGATGCCGAGGATCTCGCCCTCGCGGACGGTGAGGCTCACGTCCTCCACGTCGACCTCGCCGCCACGACTCTTGGTGCTCACCCCGCGCAGTTCGAGGCGCACGGGGCGGGCGGAGAGGTCGATGGCCTGCGTCTCGCGCACGGACTCCGTGGCGCCCGCGAGCTCGGCCGCGTCGTCGCCCGCCGCCGCGAGGTCGTCGCCGAACATGGCGGCGAGGATCGCGTCCTGCGCCTGCTGCTCGGTGAGGGTGGCGAGCTGGGTGTCGGAGATGTGGCCGACGTTGCGTCCGCCGCGCAGCACGGTGACGCAGTCGCCCATCGCGTAGGCCTCGCGCAACTTGTGCGTGATGAAGACGATGGCGAGGCCCTGGGCCTTGACCCGGTCGACGCTCTCGGCGAGGTGCTCGATCGCCTGGGGCGTGAGCATCGAGGTGGGCTCGTCGAGGATGAGCAGCCGGCTGCCCTTCCACATGGCCTTCGCGATCTCGACCTGCTGCTGCTGGCCCAGGCCGAGCTCGCCGGCGAGGGCGTGCGGGTCGATGCTCGCGCCGAGCAGGCCCGAGAGCTCGTCGAGGCGCTCGAGGGCCTGCTTGCGGCCGAGCATGAGCGTCGTCTCGCCGAGCATGAGGTTCTCGAGCACGGTGAAGGCGGGGATGAGCGTGGAGTGCTGGTGCACGACGCCGATGCCGTGGTCGACGGCGACCTTGGGGGAGCTGATGGCGACGGGCGTGCCGTCGATCTCGATGGTGCCCGAGTCGGGCTGCTGCATCCCGGCGAGGATCGAGATGAGCGTGGACTTGCCGGCGCCGTTCTCGCCCAGCAGGCAGTGCACCTGCCCGTCGACGATGTCGAGCGAGATGCGGTCGTTGGCCACGACTCCGGGGAAGGCCTTCGTGATCTCGCGGAGCGAGATCACGCCGGGCGGGACGCTCGAGGGCACGGAACAGGACTCCTTCGTCGCTGGTGACGCGGGATCGGCCGCGGTCGTGAGGGGGTTCGCGGGGCCGGAAGCCGGTGGGCGTCCGGCCCCGCGAGAGGTGAGGCGTCTAGCCGATCACTTCTTGGCGATGATCGCCTTGACGTCGTCGGCGTTGCCGGCGACCGAGGGCTTGATCGAGCCGTCGACGATGCCGGCCTTGGCCTTGTCGACCGCCGCCTTGATCTCCGAGGTGAGCTGCGCCGACTCCTGCAGGCTGAGGCCGCCGTTCTCGACGGTCAGGTCGTAGCCCTGCTTGCCGTAGTTGCCGGACTCGATGTCCTTGATCGCCTGCACGTAGGTGTCGGTGTAGTTCCAGAGCACCGAGGTGAGCAGACGGCTCGGGTCGGTCATCGCGGCGGTCACGTCGCCGATGTCGGCGATGTAGAGCACGCCGGGCGCCGCCTCGACGGCCTGGATGTAGCCGGTCGTCGCGCCGTCGCCCATGCCGAAGATGACGTCGGCGCCGGCCGCGATGAGCTGCTCGGTGGTCGCCTTGCCGCCCGCGGAGTCCGCGTAGGCCGCGGGGCCGACGGAGGCGTAGAGCACCTCGATCGAGGGGTCGACGCTGTAGACGCCCTCGGCGAAGCCGCCGGACATCTTGAACCAGTTCGCGTCATCCGCGGAGACCACGACGCCGACCTTCTTGCTCTTGGTCGACATGGCGGCGGCGATGCCCGCGAGGTAGCCGCCCTCCTGCGCCTCGGTGGTGACCTTGGCGACCTTGCCGGGCACGTTGTCCCCGGTGTCCTGGATGAGGATCGGCACACCGGTCGACTCGGCGACGGACGTCGCGGCGACGCCGAAGCCGGAGGCGTGGGCGATGATGAACTGCGCGCCGTCGGCCGCGACCTGCGACAGCACCGTCTCGGTGTTGTCCCAGCCGGCGTCGGGCAGCAGCTCGACCTTGATGCCGAGCTTGTCGGCGGCGCCCTGCGCGGCGACGAGGCCCGCCTGGTTCCAGCCGTGGTCGGACTCGTTCTCGGGGGCGACGAGGGCGAACTTCTCGACCTTCGTCGAGGCGGAGCTCTCCCCGCCTGTGGGCTCGTCTCCGCGAGACGAGCAGGCGGTGGCGCTCAGGGCGAGCGCCGCGACCGCCACGAGGGCGGCCGAGCGGGATGCGATGCGGCGGGCGGAGCCGCGGGCTGTGGCGTTCATTGCTGAAGGACATCCTCTCTGAGGTCACTTCGGGTGATGTGCACTGTGATTTATCACCATGTGCATGTGATTGGACACGATATGAGAAGTGGGCGAGAGCGTCAACCCCGCCGCGAAGCTTGTTACCTCACGGAAATCCCGAGGAAACACCGAGCGCGCACCGGGCAAGATGAAGCATCATGCGTCCGATCCTCCTCCGCGCCGTCGGCGTCGCGCTATCGGCCACTTTCGCGTTCGTGGCACTCGCCGGCTGCGCCGCGCAGCTGTCCGAGCAGGACCGCACCGCGCTGCGCACGCTCGCCGAGGTCGCGGGCCCCACCTCCGGCGTCGACGCGGCGACCGTCGACCGCACGGAGTGCTGGCTCCCCTCCGCCCATCTCCTCGACGACCCCTCGGCCACCCCGACCACCTGGCGCGTCATGTGCCGCGTGCACTGGACGCAGCCGGATGGCGCGGCCCGCTACCAGGACACCACCTGCATCGGCGACTTCGCCGCGACGCCCATGCTCGACCACTGCTACCGCTGGGCCTACTACGACCTCATGCCCGTCTTCGAGGACTACCCGGGCGTCGACGCGGGTTAGTCCGCCGTCAGCACGCGATGCACGAGCGGCACCCCGGGCCGGTAGGCGAGGTGCACCGACGAGGGCGCGTCGAGGACCACGAGGTCGGCACGGGCGCCGGGGCGGAGGTGGCCCACGTCCTCCCGGCGGAGCGCGGCCGCACCGCCCAGGGTCGCGGCGCGCAGCGCTTCGAAGGGCGTCATCCGCATCTCCCGCACCGCGAGCGCGATGCAGAACGGCATCGAGCTCGTGAACGAGGAGCCCGGATTGCAGTCGGTGGCGAGGGCCACGGTCGCGCCCGCGTCGAGCAGCCGCCGTGCCTGCGGATACGGCTGGCGGGTCGAGAACTCGGCGCCGGGCAGCAGCGTCGCGACGGTCTTCGACGCGGCGAGCGCCTCGACGTCCTCGTCGCCGAGGAAGGTGCAGTGGTCGACGCTCGCCGCCCCCAGCTCGACCGCGAGCCGCACGCCCGCCGAGGGGGCGAGCTGGGCCGCGTGGATGCGCAGGCCGAGCCCGCGCGCGGCGCCCGCGAGCAGGATGCGGCGGCTCTGCTCCACGGAGAACGCGCCCTCCTCGCAGAACACGTCGACCCAGCGCGCCTCGGGGGCGCAGGCGTCGAGCATCTCGCCCGTGACGAGGTCGACGTAGGCGTCGGGGTCGGCGCGGAACTCCTCGGGCACGACGTGCGCGCCGAGGAAGGTCGTCTCCGGGGTGAGGGTGCGCGCGATCCGCAGCGCCCGCGCCTCGTCCTGCACGGTGAGGCCGTAGCCGCTCTTGATCTCGACCGTCGTGGTGCCCTGGGCGCGCATCTCGGCGACGAGCCGTGCGGCCCGCGCCGCGAGCTCCTCGTCGCCCGCCGCGCGCGTCGCCGCGACCGTGCGCCGGATGCCGCCCGCGGCATACGGGAGCCCGCTCATCCGCGCCTCGAACTCGTCGGCCCGGTCGCCGGCGAACATCAGGTGCGCGTGGCTGTCGACGAAGCCGGGGATGACGGCGCGACCCTCGACGTCGAGACGCTCGTCGGCATCCGGGGCACCGGTCGCGTCGCCGACCCAGGCGACGCGACCGTCGACGATCACGAGCGCCGCGTCCTGTCGCACGGGGCGCTCCGCGTCGTGGCTCACGAGCTCGCCGATCCCCGTGACGAGCAGCGCCGTCATCCGCGCACCTCCTCGATCGCGTCGGCGAGCAGGCCTCCGACGTCGCCCATCCGATGCCGTCGATCCTGCACCACGAGCTCGCCGCCCACCACGACATCCGTCACGTCGGCCGCCGCGGCCGCGAGCCAGAGCTGCCCGGGGTCCGCGCCCGCGGTGCGGACGGAGCGGGTGTCGACGGACACCAGATCGCACACGGTGCCCGGCTCGATGCGCCCGCCGCGCCAGCCGAGGCCGCGATAGCCGGTCTCGGTGCCCGCTGCGAGCAGCTCGCGCGGGGTGAAGGCGCCACGCCGCCCGGTGCGCAGCCGCTCGTGCCCCTCGAGTGCGCGGAGCTCGTCGAAGGGGTCGACCACGGCGTGCTGGTCGCTGCCGACCGACAGCGGCACCCCGGCGTCGCGCAGCGGTCCGGCCGGGCCGATGCCGTCGGCGAGGTCGCGCTCGGTGGTCGGGCAGACGCACACGGCGCTGCCGCCCGCGGCGAGCGAGCGGATGTCACCCTCGGTCAGGTGGGTCGCGTGCACGGCCGTGAAGCGCGCGGTGAGCGCCCCCGCGGCCTCGAGCAGCGCGACCGGGGTCGCGCCGTGGGCCGCGAGCAGCTGGGCGTTCTCGGCGGGCTGCTCGGAGACGTGGGCGTGCAGCGGCTCGTCGCCGATCGCCGCGAGCAGCGCGGGCACGGCGTCCGGGGGCACGGCGCGCAGCGAGTGGATCGCGGCGCCGCGACGCACCCGCGGGCCCTCGGCGATCGCGCGGTGCCGCTCGGCCCACGCGGCGACGTCGACGTCGACGAAGCGGCGCTGCTCGGCCGTGGGCGCGAGCGGGGCGCCGTGCTCGTCGAGCCCGCCGCGCAGGTAGAGGGCGTCGAGCAGGGTGAGCCGGATGCCGGCGTCGGCCGCCGCCGCGACGAGCGCCTCGGCCATCGCCCCCGCCGGACGGTACGGCGAGCCGTCCGGGGCGCGGTGCAGGTAGTGGAACTCGCCCACCGCGGTGTAGCCCGCGAGCGTCATCTCCGCGAAGACGGCGGCGGCGAGCCGCCGGTAGCGCTCGGGGTCGAGGGCGCCCGCCGCGCGGTACATGGCCTCGCGCCAGGTCCAGAAGGTGCCGCCCTCGGCGTGGGTGCGGCCGCGCAGCACGCGGTGGAAGGCGTGCGAGTGCGCGTTCGCGAAGCCCGGTAGCGCGAGGCCGCGCAGCGGCACGTCACCCGGCTCGCGGGCGCCCGCCGCGACCTCCCGGATGACACCCGCCTCGTGCGCGACCCGCAGGCCCGCGACGATGCCGGCCGGGGTCGCGGCCCGCTCGAGCCAGAAGGTTCCCGCGCTCACAGTGCCCTCGCCTCGACGACCGCGCACAGCGCGTCGATGCCGAGCGCGGCATCCGACTCCTCGGCGAGCTCCTCCGGCGCGTGCGAGATGCCGGTGGGGTTGCGCACGAAGAGCATCGCGACGCTCACGCCGGCGCTCGCGAGGATGCCGGCGTCGTGGCCGGCACCCGAGGGCAGCACGGGCGCATCGCCCGCGACCGGCTCGATCGCCCGCTGCACGGCGGCGGTCAGCTCGGCGTCGAAGCGGGTGGCGGCGGTCCAGCTCTCCTCGTGGGCGGCGGCATCCGATCCGGCGAGCGAGCGCTCGACGCGCGCCACGAGCTCGCGCACCCGATCCGGGTCCTCGCCGCGGGCGTCGATCCAGGCGGAGGCGCTCGACGCGATCGCGTTGACGGCCCCCGGCACGATGCGCACCCGCCCCACCGTGCCGAGCACGCCGAGCTCCTCGGCGGCCTCCCGCACCGCGCGGATGCCGTCGGCCATCGCGAGCACGGGGTCGCGGCGGTCCGCGAGCGGAGTGGTGCCCGCGTGGTTCCCCTGGCCGCGCAGCTCGAGCCGCCAGCGGCCGTGCGGCCAGATCTCGCTCGCGACGCCGAGCGGGCGACCCGCGGCGGCGAGCCCCGCGACGCCCGCGTGGGCGCCGCCCGCGATCGGCAGGTGGCCCTGCTCGACGTGCAGCTCGACGAACTCGCCGATCCGGTCGAGCCGGGCGCGATCCGCGCCCGCCCGGCGCGCATCGTGCCCGGCGGCGGCCATCGCCTCGGCGAGGCTCGTGCCGTCGGCGTCGAGGAGCGCGAGGGCGCGGGCCGGGTCGATCGCGCCGGTCAGCAGCCGTGATCCGAGGCACGCGACGCCGAAGCGCCCGCCCTCCTCGTCACGGAAGGCGACGACGGCCACGGCGCGGGTCGGCACGGCGCCGCTCGCCACGAGCCGCTCGACCGCGGCGAGCGCCGAGACGACGCCGAGCGGCCCGTCCCACTCGCCGCCGCTCGGCACGCTGTCGAGGTGGGAGCCGAGCACGAGGGCGGCCCCCGGCAGCTCCGGATGCCACCACGCCCAGACGTTGCCGTTGCCGTCGGTCTCGACGTCGAGCCCGGCGGCCGTCGCGCGCGCCGCGAACCAGGCATGCAGCTCGAGGTCGTCGCGCGTCCAGGCGAGCCGCGTGACGCCGCCCGTGACGGGGTCGCGGCCGATTCCTCGCAGCTCCTCGAGCAGCACGCTCAGCGACCCTCGCGCATGGGGATCCGGATGCCGAGGCGCTCCGCCGTGCCGAGCGCCTCCTCGTAGCCCGCGTCGGCGTGCCGCAGCACGGCGGAGGCCGGGTCGTTCCACAGCAGGCGCGCGAGCTTCTCGGCGGCGAGCGGGGTGCCGTCGGCCACCGCGACCTGCCCCGCATGGATGGAGCGCCCGATCCCGACACCGCCGCCGTGGTGGATCGAGACCCAGGTGGCGCCGCTCGAGGTCGAGAGCAGGGCGTTCAGCAGCGGCCAGTCGGCGATCGCGTCGGAGCCGTCGCGCATCGCCTCCGTCTCG
>JASLGG010000037.1 GCA_030150265.1 Protaetiibacter sp. | reverse complement strand
CGGCGACTACGAGAGCTTCGACGAGCTGGTCGAGCTGCACACCTCCCACTTCCGGGCGTACATCGAGCGCGGCGTCTCCGAGACCCTGCTCGACTCCCGCTTCACCGGCCTCTTCGACCTCGACCGCCTCGCCGGCTACCTCGACCCGTCGCGCGACGAGCTGCTCAAGTACATCGGCGTGGTCACGCTCAACAACCGCTACGGCATCAAGGCCCGCAACGGCGACTCGCTCGAGGTCCCCCAGTTCTTCTGGATGCGCATCGCGATGGGCCTCTCCCTCAACGAGGCCGACCCCACCAGCCACGCGATCGCGTTCTACGACAAGATGTCGAAGCTCGAGTACCTGGCCGCCGGCTCCACGCTGGTGAACGCCGGCACCGCCTACCCGCAGCTCTCCAACTGCTTCGTCATGGAGATGCAGGATGACATCGAGCACATCGCGAAGAGCGTGCGCGACGTCATGTGGCTCACCAAGGGCACCGGCGGCATCGGCCTCTCGGTCACCAAGCTGCGCGCGCAGGGCTCGCCCATCCGCTCCAACAACACCACCTCCACGGGCCCCATCCCGTTCATGCACACGATCGACTCGGTGCTGCGCGCGGTCAGCCGGGGCGGCAAGAAGTTCGGCGCTCTCGCCTTCTACATGGAGAACTGGCACCTCGACTTCCCCGAGTTCCTCGACCTGCGCCAGAACTCCGGCGACCCGTACCGCCGCACCCGCACCGCCAACACGGCCGTCTGGATCTCCGACGAGTTCATGAAGCGCGTGCAGAACGACGAGGACTGGTACCTCTTCGACCCGCTCGAGGTCTCCGACCTCAACGAGCTCTACGGCCAGGCCTTCTCCGAGCGCTTCGCCCACTACGCGGCCAAGGCCGACGCGGGCGAGCTGCGGATGTTCAAGAAGATCTCCGCGCGCGCCCAGTTCAAGGACATCCTGATGTCCCTCCAGACCACGGCCCACCCGTGGCTCACCTGGAAGGACACCATCAACAACCGCGCCCTCAACAACAACACGGGCACGATCCACCTCTCGAACCTCTGCACCGAGATCTGCCTCCCGCAGGACCTCGAGAACATCGCCGTCTGCAACCTCGCCTCCATCAACCTCTCGACCCACCTCAAGGTGGACGAGAACGGCGGCCTCGGCTTCGACTGGGCGCTGCTCGAGGACTCGGCCCGCAGCGCCGTGCGCCAGCTCGACAACCTCATCGACATCACCGAGTCGTCGGTCGCCGAGGCGGATCACGCCAACAAGACCAACCGCGCCATCGGCCTCGGCGTCATGGGCTTCACGGATGTCGTGGAGAAGCTCGGCTTCTCCTACGAGTCCGAGGAGGCCTACTCGCTCATGGACGAGATCATGGAGCACGTCTCCTACGCGGCCATCGACGAGTCGGCCGACCTCGCCCGCGAGCGTGGCTCCTACGACAACTTCGCGGGCTCCCGCTGGTCGCAGGGCCTCGTGCCGTTCGACTCGCTCGAGCTCACCGAGAAGGACCGCGGCGTGCCGATCACCGTCGACCGCACCATGCGTCTCGACTGGGACCGCCTCCGCGAGAAGGTGAAGGGCGGCATGCGCAACGCGACGCTCATGGCGATCGCGCCCACCGCATCCATCGGCCTCGTCGCCGGCACCACCCCCGGCCTCGACCCGCAGTTCGCCCAGATCTTCAGCCGCTCCACCTCGAACGGCAAGTTCCTCGAGGTCAACCGCAACCTCGTGAACGACCTGCAGAAGCTCGGCCTGTGGGAGCAGGTGCGCGAGCAGGTGCTGCGCAGCCAGGGCGACATCCAGGTGATCGCCGAGATCCCCGAGGAGCTCAAGAAGGTCTACAAGACCAGCTTCCAGCTCTCCCCGCACTCGTTCATCGAGGTCGCGGCCCGCGCGCAGAAGTGGATCGACCAGGCCATCAGCCGCAACATGTACCTCGAGACGCGCGACCTCGGCGACATGATGGACATCTACTACGCCGCATGGGAGAAGGGCGTCAAGACGACCTACTACCTGCACGTGAAGCCGCGTCACCAGGCCGAGCAGTCGACCGTCAAGGTCAACAAGGCCGACGAGATCACGCAGAGCGGGCAGCGGGGCTTCGGCGCCGCCACCGCGAACAGCGCCGCCGCGCCCGCAGCCCCGGCTGCGCCCGCCGCCCCGCGCCGCGGATTCGGGGGGCTCACCTCATGAACGGCGTGAGCATCGACGAGTACTACGTGCCCGTCGACCCCATGGACGAACTGCAGTGCGACAGCTGCCAGTGATCACGAAGGACTGAGAGACGACATGGCCATCCTCGGCACCGGAGTCCAGGAGGGACTCCTCCTCAAGCCCGTCACCTACCCGTGGGCGATGGACCTCTACGACCAGGCGGTCGCGAACACCTGGTTCCCGAACGAGATCCAGCTCGGCGAGGACCTCGCCGACTTCAAGAAGATGACGGACGAGGAGCGGCACGCCGTGACCTTCCTGGTCTCGTACTTCAACCCGAACGAGCTGCTCGTCAACAAGGCGCTCGCCTTCGGCGTCTACCCCTACGTCAACGCCCCCGAGGCGCACCTCTACCTCGCGAAGCAGATGTGGGAGGAGGCCAACCACTGCATGTCGTTCGAGTACGTGCTCGAGACGTTCCCGATCGACCGCAACGAGGCCTACAACTCCCACGTCGACATCCCGTCGATGGCGCGCAAGGAGGAGTTCCAGGTCGAGTACATCCGCCGCATGACGGAGGAGACCCTCGACATCAAGACGACCGCGGGCAAGCAGGACTTCGTCCGTAACCTGATCGCCTACAACATCATCCTCGAGGGCATCTGGTTCTACTCGGGCTTCATGGTGGCGCTCTCGTTCCGCCAGCGGAACCTGCTGCGCAACTTCGGCTCGCTCATGGACTGGATCGTGCGCGACGAGTCGCTGCACCTCAAGTTCGGCATCAACCTGATCCTCACGGTGCTGGACGAGAACCCCGACCTGCAGACGCCGGAGTTCGCGGCCGAGATCAAGCAGATGATCCTGGACGCGGTCGAGATGGAGGAGCAGTACAACAACGACCTCCTGCCGAACGGCATCCTGGGTCTCAACGCGAGCTACATCAACCAGTACGTGAAGTACCTCGCCGACCGCCGCCTCGAGGAGCTCGGCTTCGGCACCCACTACAACGTGGTGAACCCGGCCAAGTGGATGGCCACCGCCAACGACACCCTGGAGCTCGTCAACTTCTTCGAGTCGACGAACACCTCCTACGAGTCGAACGCGAAGGCCTCCTCGGGCGACCGCAAGGAGTAGCGCCCGGCCTGCTTCGCTGGTCGAGCAGCCGCCGCAGGCGGCATATCGAGACCCCCGGCACGCGTGTGCCACTCGGCGCTCGCGGGGGCGCGGATCCGGGTGCGGGCCGCATGCCCCCGCGTGCCGCCTACGGCGGCGCGCTCCCGCCAGACCCGATGCCAGCGTCCCGCACCCGGATCCGCACCCCCGTTCGCTGAGCGCCTGTCGGCGTCTCGTTCGTGCTCGCGCCTTCCGCTGGTCGAGTAGCCGCCGCAGGCGGCGTGTCGAGACCCTCAGGCGTCGGCTCGGCGGAAGCGGCGGCCGCTCAGGCGGTCGGGCGTGATACGCACGTAGTTGTACTTCTCGTCGGGTGTCCAGGAGACGAGGCTCAGCACCCCCGAGTGCTCGATCTCGTCGTCGAAGGAGAGGCGCTCGGCCACGCCCCAGGCGATGACGCTCCACGCCTCGGCCTTGGAGTGCTCGTCGACCTCGAAGGCGACCCGCGGATGCCGGCCCACCAGTTCGAGCTTGGAGCCCGGGGCGGTGCGGAACAGGATGCTGCGCCCGCCGACGGCGAAGTTCACGGGGAACACCTCGATGTCGTCGTCCTCGGCGAACACGACGCGCCCCACCTCGGCCCGGTTCAGCAGGTCCCAGCAG
This sequence comes from Protaetiibacter sp., assembly GCA_030150265.1. Taxonomy (GTDB): domain Bacteria; phylum Actinomycetota; class Actinomycetes; order Actinomycetales; family Microbacteriaceae; genus Homoserinibacter. Next base: position 2,383 of record JASLGG010000037.1, on the reverse strand, counting down.
GCGTCGTCGGACAGGATCTCGGCTGCGTGCTCCATGCCGGAACACTACGTCGCGGAGCGCTCCAGGTGAAGGGACGAGAGTCCCGTGGTCGAGGCAAGATGGCGTGATGAGCGATGAGCTGCGGGCGCGGTTGCGCGCCCTGCCCTCCTTCCCCGCCGAGCTGCCGCCCTTCGATCCGGATGCCGCTCCCGCGGCGCCCGAGGAGCTGTTCCTCGACTGGCTCGACGGGGCGGTGCGTGCAGGCGTGCTCGCCGCCCACGCGGCGACGCTCGCGACGGTCGATGCCGGCGGCCCGAGCGCGCGCGTCCTCGTGCTCAAGGACGTCGACGCGGAGGGCTGGGCGATCGCGACGCCCGCCGACAGCCGCCCGGGGGCGGCGATGACGGCATCCGGGGTCGCGGCGCTGAGCTTCTTCTGGCCGGCCCTCGGGCGGCAGGTGCGCGTGGAGGGTGAGGTACGTCGGGCCTCCGGGGAGGAGTCGTCGGCCGACTTCCTCGCCCGCCCGCTGCCGGCCCGCGCGACGGCACTCGTCGGGCGCCCGGCGCCGGTGCTCGCGGACGAAGAGGCCTACGCGGCGGCACGCGCGGCAGCCGTCGCGCGGCTCGAAGCCGCCCCTGCGCTGGTGCCCGAGGCATGGGCGCTGTGGCGCGTGGTGCCGGGCACCGTCGAGTTCTGGCAGGCCGCGCACGACCGCGCCCACATCCGCCTGCGCTACCGTCGCGACGGCGACGCCTGGGTGCGCGAGCGCCTCTGGCCGTAGCGGCGCTCGCCATGCCTCAGTGGGTGTGGATGCCGGAGAGCTTGAACGCCAGGCGGCCGTGCGTGTAGGCGGAGCCCGCGCCGATCGCGCTCGCGACCCATCCGGCCTCGGCGAGCTCGGCCTCCGTCGCTCCCGCGGCGACCGCCGCGGTGCTGTGCGACTCGATGCAGTAGACGCACTGCTTCGAGACGGCCACCGAGAGCGCCATGAGCTCGCGGTACTTCTTGGGGATCGCCCGGCCCTCGTCCTGGAACACGGCGCCCGAGAAGGCGGCGTAGCTCGCGAGCAGGTCGGGGGTGTGCTCCTTGTAGTCGCGCACGTACTTCTTGTCGTCGTGCTCGAGGTAATCGCTCATGCAGGAGCCAACGCCCGCCGCGCCCGCCCGATTCCCCGTCAGCCGGCGTCGAGGGCCTTGCGGATGCGCTGCACCGACACGGGGCCGGCGGCGCCGAGGTGCTGGGCGAAGAGCGAGAGGCGCAGCTCCTCGAGCATCCAGCGCACCGGCACGAGGCGTGCGGGCGTCGCCGGGGTGAGCGGCAGCTCGCCCCCGGCGGCGCGATAGAGGGCGACCGCCTCCTCCACCTGGGTCTGCCAGGCACGGTCGCGGCCGGGGTTGTCGGCGAGCTTCTCGGCGCGGTGCCGGATGCCGGCCAGGTAGAGAGGCACCCGCGCGAGCTGGGCGAGTCCCGTGGTGCGCACGAACCCCGGATGCACGAGCGCGTCGAGCTGAGCGCGGGCGTCGGCGAGCGGCCCCATGAAGGCGAGGCTCGAGGCGCGCGAGATCGCCTTGTCGGCCTCCTTCGCGGCGGTCAGCACGCGCGCGGTGAGGCCGGCGGCGCCGAACAGCCCGTCCATGAGGCCGGCCGAGGCCCGGTCGCGCAGGGTGTCGAAGCCCGCGCGGTCGCGGGGCGCCGCGTCGCCCGCGAGCTCGTCGATCACCGCGAGCAGCACGTCGTCGAGCAGTGCCTTGGTGCTCGGGTAGGGAGCGGTCGCGAGCATGAGCTTCTCGGGCCCCGTGAGCTGCTCCTGCACGTAGCCGAGCGGGCTCGGCAGCGCGAGGGCGACGAGGCGGCGCACCCCGAGGGGGTGGGCCGCATCCGCCTCCGCGCGCCGCGCGAACACCTTCACGGCGACCGAGGCGCCTTCGTCGACGAGCGCCGGATAGCCGACGACCGCCCCGCCGGCCTGCGTCGCCGACACCTGCTCCGGCAGCGCGTCGAGGTCCCACGAGGTGAGGCCCGTGCGCTCCAGCTCTCGGCCGGGGGTGACGGCCGCGGTCGCGACCGCGACATCCGTGCGGGCGCGCTCGGCGAGCCGCGACTGCAGCGCGGCGAGGTCGCGGCTCGCGCCCAGCGTGCGCCCGCGTGCATCGACGGCCTCGAAGCGCATGCGCAGGTGGGCCGGCATCCGCTCCCACTCGACATCAGATGCCGACACCGGAATATGGGCAGCCGCTCGGATCGCGTCAGCCAGCGCCTCGCTGACCGGCACGTCGGACCGCACCGGCAGCTCGGCGAGCAGGCGCCTCGCCCAGTCGCCCGCCGGCACCACGTGGCGCCGGATCGCCTTCGGCAGCGCCTTGATGAGCGCCGTCACGAGGTCCTCCCGGAGCCCCGGCACGAG
>JASLGG010000021.1 GCA_030150265.1 Protaetiibacter sp. | reverse complement strand
GGGTTGTACCAGTACTCCTTTAACACATCGATGCCCTTGACCGGGACCGCGCCGGCCGCGGCAATGCGCACGGTGCGGCCCGGCACTCCCGGGCCACCCCGTGCGCATTGCCGCGGACGGCGAGATCCAGGTCAAGGGCATCGATGTGTTCAAGGAGTACTGGAACAACCCTGCGGCGACCAAAGAGGCGTTTACTGAGGACGGCTTTTTCGCGACCGGCGACCTCGGCTCGCTCGACGCTGACGGCTACCTCACGATCACGGGCCGCAAGAAGGAGATCATCGTGACCGCCGGCGGCAAGAACGTCGCCCCCGCGGCCCTCGAGGACCCCATCCGCGCCAACCCGATCGTCGGGCAGGTCGTCGTGGTCGGCGACCAGAAGCCGTTCATCTCCGCCCTCATCACGCTCGACCCGGAGATGCTCCCGGTGTGGCTCAACAACAACGGCGAGGCCGCCGACATGAGCCTCGCCGAGGCTGCCAAGAACCCCAAGGTGATCGCGGAGGTGCAGCGGGCGATCGACGCGGCCAACGCGAAGGTGTCGCGCGCCGAGTCGATCCGCAAGTTCCACATCCTGGACGGCGAGTTCACCGAGGACAGCGGTCACCTGACGCCGAAGATGTCGATCAAGCGCGCCGTCATCGTGAAGGACTACGCCGCCGAGATCGAGGCCCTCTATGCGGGCGCCCCGGCGACCCAGGGCATCTCGGTCACCGGCTGACGTCCCTGCCCCTCGTGGCGTCCTCTCGGGCGTCGGGGTGGGATGGGGTGTGCGCGACGCATGCCCCCGCGTGCCGCCTACGGCGGCGCGCTCCCGCCAGTCCCGATGCCAGCGTCGCGCACACCCCATCCCACCCCTCCTCGACATGCGAGAGCGGGGAACCAGGCACTACTCGCCCCTCTGCAGACGCAGCGACGGGCGTGCGGGGTTTGCGCCGAGGCGCTGGCATCGGGTCTGGCGGGAGCAGGCCGCAGGCCTGCGGGGGCATGCGCCTCGGCGCGAACCCCGCGCGTCCGGCGCGTCCCCCGGCCCACGGGGGGCGCTAGCGCTGGAACCAGTCGGCCTGGCGGATGGCGCGCATCGCCTCGCGCTTGACGTCGGGCTCGAGGCCCTCGATGTAGAGCTTGCCGTCGAGGTGGTCGGTCTCGTGCTGGAGCGCCTGCGCCATGAGGCCCTCGCCCTCGAGCACGACCTCGTTCCCGTCGACGTCGACGCCGGTGACGCGGGCCCAGGGGTGGCGCATCCGCGGGAAGAAGAAGCCCGGCACCGAGAGGCAGCCCTCGTCGACGGGCTCCGGCTCCCCCGCGACCTCGAGCACGGGGTTGATCACGTAGGAGATCGCGCCGTCGATGTTGACGCTGAAGGCGCGCAGCCCGACGCCGATCTGGGTGGCGGCGACGCCGGCGCGCCCGGGCGGCTCGACGCTGTCGATCAGGTCGTCGACGAGGGCGCGCACGCGCGGGTCGCCGGGGTCGGCGATGGGGTCGGTCCTCGAACGGAGGACGGGGTCGCCGAACAGGCGGATCTGGCGCTCGGTCATGTGTTCCGGGTGGCCGGCAGGCCGTCCATGACGAGAGCGGCGAGCTCGCGCGCGGAGGCCCGCGTGAAGGGCTGGAGGTTCTGCCAGCGCACGACGGAGCCGGCCGCGAGCTCGGCGTCGTACGGCATCCGCACGACGGCGCGCACGCGCGAGGAGAAGTGGGCGTCGATCTCGTCGAGCTTGACGAGGTTGGTGCCCTGGGTCGCGGTGTTGATCGCGACGACGGCGTTGCGCACGAGTTCGCCGTAGTCGTTGGCCTCGAGCCAGGTGAGGGTCTCGGAGGCGAGGCGCGCCTCGTCGACGCTGCCGCCCGAGACGACGACGATCGAGTCGGCGCGTCGCAGGGTGGCGCGCATGACGGAGTGCACGATGCCCGTGCCGCAGTCGGTGAGGCACATCGAGTAGTAGCGCGAGACGAGGTCGGCGACGACGTTGTAGTCGTTCTCGTCGAAGGCCTCGGAGAGCAGCGGGTCGGTGTCGGATGCCAGGACGTCGAGCCGCGTCTCGTCGCGTGAGACGTGGCTCGAGAACTCGCTGAAGTCCTTGATGGCCGCCGCGTGGGTCACGATGTCGCGAACCGTGGAGCGGGTCTGCTTGGCGACCCGCTCGGCGAGGGTTCCGCGGTCGGGGTTGGCGTCGACCGCGATGATGCGGTCCTCGCGCACGTCGGCGAGCGCCATGCCGAGGAGGGTCGTGATCGTGGTCTTGCCGACGCCGCCCTTGCGGGTGAGCACGGGCACGAAGCGCGTGCCGCCCTCGAGCCGCTTGCCGATGCGGGCCTCGAGCGCCTTGCGCTCGCGCACCCTGGGCGAGTCGCCGAGGTTCACGAGGTGCAGGGTGCTCGCGTACACGAAGGCCGGCCAGGCGCCCTCCGGCGCGTGCCTGTTGCGCTTCGGCTCGAGCAGGCGGTCGGCGGTGAGCATGGCCGAGGGCTCGGGGGCGCTCGCCCCGCCGCGCTTGCGGTCGCGACGCGAGTAGAGCTCGTCGTCGGCGGGCAGCGGAACCACCTCGACCTCCGGCTCGGGCTCCGCCTCCACGGTGGCGAGCAGCGCCTCCGGCACGACGTCGATCGTGACGGTGCCCGATCCGGGCTCGGCCGCGACGGGGATGACGGATGCCGGCGAGGCGACGATCTCGCCGAGCGTCACCTGCGCCTCGTCCTCGGGGAGCTCGCGCGCGGGGGCCGGCAGCTCGATCGAGACGGTGAGGCTCTCGGGGAGCGCCGTCGCGAGCGCCGCATCCCCGGGGTCCGCGTCGGCGAAGGGCTCGCCTGTGTTCTCCGGGGCGCCCCCCGGTGTCTTCCGCACCATGGTGCCGACCCTACTCGACCACGACCAGCAGGTCTCCCGCGTCGACCTGCTGGGTGGCCGGAATGGCGAGTCGCCGCACGGTTCCCGCGACGGGCGTCGTGATGGCTGCCTCCATCTTCATGGCCTCGATCGTCGCGATCGCCTGCCCCGCGTCGACCCGGTCGCCCTCGGCCACCTTGAGGGTGACGACGCCCGAGAAGGGCGCCGCGACGTGGCCGGGCCTGCCCGCATCCGCCTTCTCGGCGCTCGCGGTCTGCACGGCGATGCTGCGGTCGCGCACGAACACCGGGCGCAGCTGGCCGTTGAGGGTCGTCATGACGGTGCGGATGCCCTTCTCGTCCGCCTCGCCGATCGCCTCGAGGCCGACGAAGAGGCTGACGCCCGGGCCGATGTGCACCGTGTGCTCGACGCCCGGCTTGAGGCCGTAGAGGTAGTCGACCGTGTCGACGTTCGAGAGGTCGCCGTAGAGCTCGCGGACCTCCTCGAACTGGCGGGTGGGCGCCGGGAAGAGCAGCCGGTTGAGGGTGTCGCGGCGGGTCGCGGGGTCGCCCGCGAGGCCCGCGCGGTCCTCCGCGGAGAGCTGCTGCACGCCGATCCGCACCTCGCGGCCCTTCAGCACCTTGGTGCGGAAGGGCTCCGGCCAGCCGCCCGGGAGATCGCCGAGCTCGCCCGCCATGAAGCCGATGACGGAGTCGGGGATGTCGTACTTCTCGGGGTTCTGCTCGAAGTCCGCCGGGTCGGCGTTCGTCGCGGCGAGCTGCAGCGCGAGGTCGCCGACGACCTTCGAGGACGGGGTCACCTTGGTGGGGCGGCCCAGGATGCGGTTGGCCGCCGCGTACCAGTCCTCCACCTTCTCGAACTGGTCGCCGAGGCCGAGCGCGATCGCCTGCTGGCGCAGGTTGGAGAGCTGGCCGCCCGGGATCTCGTGGTGGTAGACGCGGCCGGTCGGGCCGGGGAGCCCCGACTCGAAGGGCTTGTAGGCGCGACGCACGGCCTCCCAGTACGGCTCGAGGTCGCTGACCGCGTCGAGCGAGAGCCCGGTGTCGCGGTCGGTGTGGGCGGTCGCGGCGACGAGCGCGGAGAGGCTCGGCTGGCTCGTGGTGCCGGCCATCGGGGCGCTCGCGGCGTCCACGGCATCCGCGCCCGCCCGGCTCGCGGCGAGCAGGGTGGCGAGCTGGCCTCCGGCGGTGTCGTGGGTGTGCACGTGCACGGGGAGGTCGAAGCGCTCGCGGAGCGCCGTCACGAGCTTCTCGGCCGCGCCCGCGCGCAGCAGGCCCGCCATGTCCTTGATGCCGAGCACGTGGGCGCCCGCCTCGACCATCTGCTCGGCGAGACGCAGGTAGTAGTCGAGGGTGTAGAGGTCCTCCGCGGGGTCGAGCAGGTCGCCCGAGTAGCAGAGGGCGACCTCGGCGACCGTGGTGCCGGTGGCGAGCACGGCGTCGATCGCGGGACGCATCTGGTCGACGTCGTTGAGGGCGTCGAAGATGCGGAAGATGTCGACGCCGGTGGCCGCCGCCTCCTGCACGAAGGCCTCGGTGACCTCGGTCGGGTAGGGCGTGTAGCCGACCGTGTTGCGGCCGCGCAGCAGCATCTGGATGGCGATGTTGGGCAGCGCCTCGCGCATCGCCGCGAGCCTCTCCCAGGGCTCCTCGCCGAGGAAGCGCAGCGCGACGTCGTAGGTCGCCCCGCCCCACGCCTCGACCGAGAGCAGCCCGGGCGTGAGGCGCGCGACGTGCGGCATGACGGCGACGAGGTCCTTGGTGCGCACCCGCGTCGCGAGAAGCGACTGGTGGGCGTCGCGGAAGGTGGTGTCGGTGACGGCGAGGGCCGTCTGGGCGCGCAGGGCGGAGGCGAACCCGGCGGGTCCGAGCTCGAGGAGCCGCTGCCGCGAGCCGGCGGGCGCGGGCGTCAGCAGGTCGGCATCCGGCAGCTTGAGGGCGGGGTCGATCGCTCCCCCGCCGTCGCCGTGGGGCTGGTTGACGGTCACGTCGGCGAGCCAGTTGAGGATCTTGGTGCCCCGGTCGCGCGACTCCCGGCCGCGCACGAGCCACGGGCGCTCCTCGATGAACGACGTCGACACGTCGCCGGCGAGGAAGTCGGGGTCGTCGAAGACGGCCTGCAGGAACGGGATGTTGGTCGCCACCCCGCGCAGGCGGAACTCGGCGAGACCGCGCCGGGCACGGCGCACCGCCGAGGGGAAGTCGCGCCCGCGGCAGATCATCTTCACGAGCATCGAGTCGAAGTAGGGCGACACCTGGGCGCCTGCCGCCACCGTGCCGCCGTCGAGCCGGATGCCGGCGCCGCCGGGCGAGCGGTAGGTCGTGATCTTGCCGGTGTCGGGGCGGAAGCCGGCCGCCGGGTCCTCGGTCGTGATGCGGCACTGGATCGCGAACCCGCGCGGCTGCAGCTCCTCCTGGCGGAGGTCGAGGTCCGCGAGCGTCTCGCCCGCGGCGATGCGCATCTGCGACTGCACGAGGTCGACGTCGGTGATCTCCTCGGTCACCGTGTGCTCGACCTGGATGCGCGGGTTCATCTCGATGAAGACATGCTGCCCGGCGCGCTCCCCGGCGGTGTCGAGCAGGAACTCGACGGTGCCGGCGTTCACGTAGCCGATGGACTTCGCGAACGCGACGGCGTCGCGGTACATCGCCTGGCGGATCGAGTCGTCGAGGTTCGGGGCCGGGGCGATCTCGACCACCTTCTGGTGGCGGCGCTGCACGGAGCAGTCGCGCTCGAACAGGTGGATGGTCTCGCCCGTCGCGTCGGCGAGGATCTGCACCTCGATGTGGCGGGGGCGCACGACGGCCTGCTCGATGAACATGGTCGGGTCGCCGAAGGCGCTGTCGGCCTCGCGCATCGCCGCCTCGAGCGCGGGACGGAGCTCCTCGCGCGTGTCGACGCGCCGCATCCCGCGTCCGCCGCCGCCCGCGACCGCCTTCGCGAACACCGGGAAGCCGATCTCGTCGGCACCGGCGAGCAGCGCCTCGATATCGGTCGTGGCGGGGGTCGACTTCAGCACCGGGACGCCCGCGGCGATCGCGTGCTCCTTGGCGGTCACCTTGTTGCCCGCCATCTCGAGCACGTGCTCGCCCGGGCCGATGAAGGTGATCCCGTTGGCGGCGGCCGCGGCCGCGAGCTCCGGGTTCTCGGAGAGGAAGCCGTAACCGGGGTAGATCGCGTCGGCGCCGGACTCCCGGGCCACGCGGATGATCTCGGAGACGTCGAGGTAGGCCCGGACCGGGTGCCCCTTCTCGCCGATCAGGTAGGCCTCGTCCGCCTTCAGGCGATGCATCGACGCGCGGTCCTCCCAGGGGTACACCGCGACGGTGCGAGCCCCCAGTTCGTAGGCTGCGCGGAACGCACGGATCGCGATCTCGCCTCGGTTGGCCACCAGGATCTTCGAGAACATGCGGTCCTTCCTGCCTGCCGAGCAGACGGTGGGAGGGGGCTTGTGGGCTCTTTCAGACTAGTGAAGGTAGGGTGACTTCTCGTGCATGTTCTGAGCGTCAGCTCCCTCAAGGGGGGCGTGGGGAAGACCACCGTCACGCTCGGCCTGGCATCCGCCGCCTTCGCGCGCGGCGTCTCCACCCTGGTGGTCGACCTCGACCCGCAGTCCGACGTCTCGACCGGCATGGACATCGACGTCTCGGGCCACCTCAACGTCGCCGACGTGCTCGCCTCCCCCAAGGAGAAGATCGTCCGCTCGGCGATCGCGCCGTCCGGCTGGACGCGCGGGCGCACCGGCACGGTGGACGTGCTGATCGGCTCGCCCTCGGCGATCAACTTCGACGGGCCGCACCCCTCGATCCGCGACATCTGGAAGATCGAGGAGGCGCTCTCGCACGTCGAGAAGGAGTACGAGCTCGTGCTCATCGACTGCGCGCCGTCGCTCAACGCGCTGACCCGCACGGCGTGGGCGGCATCCGACCGCGTCGTCGTCGTGACGGAGCCCGGCCTCTTCTCGGTCGCCGCGGCCGACCGCGCGCTGCGCGCCATCGAGGAGATCCGCCGCGGCATCTCTCCGCGCCTGCAGCCGCTCGGCATCATCGTCAACCGCGCGCGCGTGCAGTCGCTCGAGCATCAGTTCCGCATCAAGGAGCTGCGCGACATGTTCGGTCCGCTCGTGCTCGCGCCGCAGCTGCCGGAGCGCACCTCCCTGCAGCAGGCGCAGGGTGCGGCGAAGCCGCTGCACATCTGGCCGGGCGAGGGCGCGCAGGAGATGGCGCACAACTTCGACCTGCTGCTCGAGCGGGTGCTGCGCACCTCGCGTCTCAACGAGGTGCAGCCGAGCTCCTGAGCCGGTCGCCGGTGTCTCGAGACGCGGTCGCTCAGCTCGCGGCGCGCTTGGCGCGGCGGGCGGCGAGCTCGTCGGACGGGTCGACGCTCGCGGAGTCGAGCTCGACGAGGCTCGACTCGACCTCGCGCAGCACCTTGCCGACGGCGATGCCGAAGACGCCCTGGCCGCGGCTCACGAGGTCGATGACCTCGTCGTCGGAGGTGCAGAGGTAGACGCTCGCGCCGTCGGACATCAGGGTCGTCTGGGCGAGGTCGTTGACGCCCGCCTCGCGCAGCTGGTTGACCGCGGTGCGGATCTGCTGCAGCGAGATGCCGGTGTCGAGGAGACGCTTGACGAGCTTCAGCACGAGGATGTCGCGGAAGCCGTAGAGGCGCTGCGAGCCGGAGCCGGCGGCGCCGCGGATGGTGGGCTCGACGAGCTCGGTGCGCGCCCAGTAGTCGAGCTGGCGGTAGCTGATGCCAGCGGCACGAGCCGCGATCGCACCGCGGAAGCCGGTCTGGTCGTCGAGCTCCGGCAGGCCGTCGGTGAAGAGCAGCTCGAGGTCGTAGCGCGGCCCCGCGTCGCGGGAGCGCGCGGCCCCCTGCTCGCCCGTGTCGCTCATCTCGACAGTCCTCTCTGGCCTGGGTCTGACCCTCAGGTTGAAGTTAAGGTTCAAACTCGCTGTCGTGGTCCACGGTACCCACCCGAGGGGGTGCCATCAATCACATCCGCGCCAACGCCCGGCGTGTCGCGGAGAAAACTCGCGGCGCGGCTCAGAGCCGGCCGAGCGCCGAACGGATCAGGCTCGACCGCACCACCTCGAGCTGCCCCGCGATCTCGCGCGCGAGCTCCTGCGCCTTCGCCCGGCTCGAGGCGTCCTTGCGCCGCGCCACCGGGATGAGCGCGGACTCGATGAGCCCCAGCTCGCGCTCCGCCGCGGCCCGGAAGCCGCGCAGGTGACGGGGCTCGATGCCCGAGCGCTGCAGCTCGACGAGCGCCTTCAGCACCGCCAGGGCGTCCTCGCCGTGGTGCTCGGCCGGCACGATGAGCGACGCCGACACCGCATCCTGCAGCAGCATCGCGTTGGCACCCGCCTCGCGCACGAGCTCCTCGCGGCTGAACCGCCGCTCGCTCGGCAGCATCGACGGCGCCTGCACCGTGATGCCGCCCGGCAGCACCGGCTCGCGCCCGGCGTCGAGCTCGTCGAGGTAGGTGCGGATGACCTTGAGCGGCAGGTAGTAGTCGCGCTGCATCGAGAGCACGAGGCGCAGGCGCTCGACATCGGCCGCGGAGAACTTGCGGTATCCGGACTCGGTGCGGCTCGGCGTGATGAGCTGACGCTCCTCGAGGAAGCGCAGCTTCGAGGGGCTGAGATCGGGGAACTCGGGGTTCAGGCGCGCGAGCACCTGACCGATGCTGAGAAGGGATGCGCCCTGCGACGCACGCGCCGCCGAGGAGGCCGGCATCAGCGGGTCGGCACGCGGTCGGCGCGCGAGGCGTAGAAGGTCAGCCGGAACTTGCCCACCTGCACTTCGGCGCCGTCGTGCAGGAGTGCCGACTCGATGCGCACGCCGTCGAAGTAGGTGCCGTTGAGCGAGCCGAGGTCGCGCACCTGGAACTGCCCCGCCGTGCGGGCGAACTCCGCGTGACGACGCGAGACCGTGACGTCGTCGAGGAAGATGTCGGCATCCGGATGCCGCCCCGCGACGGTGCTGTCGGCGTCGAGCAGGAAGCGCGCGCCCACGTTCGGCCCGCGGCGCACGACGAGGAGCGCGGAGCCCGACGGCAGAGCCGCGATCGCCTCCTGCTCCTCGACGGTGACGCCCGTCTCCATCGCCGCGAGCTGGCTGCGGAAGTCGTCGCTGAAGTGGGCAGTCGTGTCGTTGGATGCGGGATCGGGGACCGCGGGGGTGTTCACCGCATCGTGTCCGGCGTCGTCGACCATGGCGCCCTCCTTCAGCTTCCCAGCGTATCCGATGAGGCGGCATCCGCCACCCGTCCGCGACGGGTCAGCCGGATCGTCTCGCGCAGGTAGATCGCGCCCGCCCACCAGTACAGGAACGCGCCCCACAGCGCGAGCGCCCAGCCGAACGGATCGCTGACCGCGGCGATCTGCGGGAACGCCGCCCCGAGCACGAGGGTCGGCAGGGCGAACAGCAGCGAGAAGGTCGCGACCTTGCCCAGGTGGTGGACGGGCAAGGGGCCGTAGCCGTGGTTGGCGAGCACGATGCCGAGCACGAGCAGCGCCACGTCGCGCGCCACGATGAGCCCGACGAGCCACCACGGCAGTCGCTCCGGCAGGAGCCAGGCGAGCCCGATGAGGGTCGAGAAGATGAACAGCCGGTCGACCGCCGGGTCGAGCAGCTGGCCGACACGGCTCACCTGGTTGAAGCGGCGAGCGATGAAGCCGTCGACGAAGTCGGTCAGGCTCGAGACGACGATGACGAGCAGCGCCCAGCCGAACTGCGAGGTGCTCAGCAGCCAGAGGAACACCGGGATGAGCACGAGGCGCACGGCGCTGAGCAGGTTCGGGATCGTCACGATCCTGGAGCTGACCGCCTCCATCCGACCTCCTGCCCGCATCCGGTCCCCCGAGTCTAGCGATGCATAGGATGGCCGCCATGGCCCCGTTCCCCCTCGTGCTGCTCGTCGCCGCCGCCGTCTGCGCGTTCTGCTGGATCGCGTCCCTCGTGACGAAGGACACCTCCTGGGTCGACCGGCTGTGGTCGATCGTCCCGGTCGTCTACGTGTGGATCTTCGCCGCCGCGTCGGGCCTCTCCGACCCTCGGCTCGTCGTGATGGCCGTGCTCGTGACGCTCTGGGGCGCGCGCCTCACCTTCAACTTCGCGCGCAAGGGCGGCTACTCGGGCGTCGAGGACTACCGCTGGGCCGTGCTGCGGGCGCGGATGCGGCCGTGGCAGTTCCAGCTCTTCAACCTCTTCTTCATCGTGCTGTACCAGAACGCGCTGCTCGTGCTCATCACGCTGCCGGCGCTCACGGCTCTCGAGAACCCCACACCGTTCGGGCCGCTCGACGCCGTGCTGACGGTGCTCTTCCTGGGCGCGCTCGCCGGCGAGACGATCGCCGACCAGCAGCAGTGGCGCTTCCACGAGGGCAAGAAGGCGGATGCCGCGGCCGGGCGGGAGCCGTCGACGCGCTTCCTGCAGAGCGGCCTCTGGCGCGTGTCGCGGCATCCGAACTTCTTCTTCGAACAGGCGCAGTGGTGGCTGCTCTTCCTGCTCGGGGCCTCCGCGGCGGGGTCGGTGCTGCAGTGGACGGTCGTGGGGGCGGCGCTGCTCACCGTGCTCTTCGTGGGATCGACGATCTTCACCGAATCGATCACGCGCGGCAAGTACCCCGAGTACGCGGAGTATCAGCGACGCGTCTCGCCGATCGTGCCGTGGCCGCCGCGGCGTCCTGTACCGGCTTCCCGGGCCTGAGCGCAAGGGGTTTTCGCGACTCGGCTCGCCGCGCTTGGCTGGAGGCGACCCGCGGCCCCCACCGGGGCGCGGAGGGAAGGAGACGCCACCATGAACATCCTCGGCATCATCATCGCGATCATCGCGATCGTCCTGCTGTTCACGGGCGGATTCGTGGAGTCGCTGAACTTCCTGCTGTGGGTGGGACTCGTGCTGCTGGTGATCGCGGCGATCGTGTTCCTCCTGCGGTTCATCAGCGGCCGCCGCGTGTGACCCGCAGCAGCAGACGAATGCACCCGCGCCGGGCGCGCCGGAGACGGCGCCGCCCGGCGCAGGCGTGTCCGGGATGCGGGGCGGAGGGGCGGGCGTACCGTGGAGGCATGTCGTGCATCCGCTTCAACACCCCCGCCCAGCGCGCGCAGATGGCGGCGCTGGCGCCGAGCATGCTCACGGCGGCGGAGGTCGCGGCGCTGCACCCCGCGCCCGCGGTGACCGAGTCGAAGATCCACCGGCTCCGGGTGCTCGCGACGGATGCCAACCCCAAGATCCGCGAGTCGGTCGCGAGCTCCTACCACACCCCCGTCGACCTGTTCGAGGTGCTCGCGCGCGATGCCGACGACGGCGTGCGCGCGTGCGTCGCGCGCAACACCGCGACGCCGTGCGACGTGCTGCGCGAGCTCGCGCACGACGACTCGGCCACGGTGCGCGGCTGGGTCGCGGTCAACTTCTTCGTGCCGGCCGACGTGATGGACGAGCTCGCCGAGGATGAGGACGCGACGGTGCGCGGCCTCGTCGCGTGGAAGGCCTCGCTCGCCGAGGAGGCCGCCGCCGCGGAGCTCGTGGGGGGCTGACGCCCGCGTCAGCCCAGCTCCGCCTCGGTGGGCGTCGGCGTCGGATCGATCGTGCGCTGCCACCGCCGCCGCACCGGCTCGAAGCCGAGCGCCGTCCACAGCGCGGCCGCCTCGCGGTTCGCCGATCGCCAGTCCGCCGACAGCGTGGTCGCGCCGTCCGCGAGCGCGCGTTCGGCGGCCGCGCGCACGAGCGCGCTCGCGACGCCCCTCCCGCGCGACTCCGGCCGCACCGCGGCGAGCACGATCTCGGCGTCCGCCCCCTCGCGCTCGAGGATGAGGTAGCCGTCGATCCGCCCCTCGGCCGTCCCACCCACGAGGATCGTCGCGTCGGCCAGCATCGCGCGGATGCCCGCCCCCAGCTCCGCGAAGAACGCCGGGGTGCGGGGCGCGAAGACCGGCGACTCCGCCTGGTGGCGCGCGACGATCGGCACGAGCTCGTCGAGCGCCGGAAGGTCCTCCTCACCGGCCTGCCGCACGACGACATCGCCGTGGCCGCGCTCCGTCGCGCGATCGCGGACGAGGTGCGCGGGCGCCACGGCGTACACCTGCTCGTGCCCGAAGCCGAGCGCGAGGAGCTCGCCCTCCACCGGGGACCCGGCAGGCACCGTGATCCGATGGCTCAACGCGCCCTCGGCGACCCAGGTCGCCGCCGCCCGGGCATAGGCCGCACCGAATCCCGCCGGATCGCCCTCCCACCGGCCGAGGCCGCCGCGGAACACGCCCGCGGGCAGCTCGACGATCTCGGCGCCGCCTGCGGCCCAGCGCCGCGGCTCCGCGTGCCCCACGATGACCGTCCTCAGCCGAGCATCGACGCGGCGAGCTCGGGGTCGAGGCCCGCGAGCGCCTCCCGCGCGCCGGGCCAGGAGCGGGCGAGCCCCGGATGCAGGGGCAGCCGCCCGACCTCGGGGAACGCGACCCAGCGCAGCGACACGCTCTCCGCGTCGCCGATGACGGGCTCCACGGGATGCTCGGCGCGCGCATACACGGTCGTGTACGACCAGTAGCCGAGGTCCCACACGGCCTCGCCGAGCACGCGCACCGCGGAAGCGGGCACCCCGGCCTCCTCCTCCGACTCGCGCAGCGCCGCGGCGATCGCGGTCTCGTGCTCGTCGTGGCGCGCGCCGCCCGGGATGCCCCAGGTGCCGCCGAGATGGCTCCACTCGGCGCGCAGCTGCAACAGCACCCCGGCATCCGGATGCGCGAGCAGCAGCCCCGCGGCGCCGAAACGACCCCAGTACCTGCCCTGCGGTCCGTCGACCCAGGCGTCGCCGGGACCGTGCGGTCGGCGCTCGCGCGGATCGTGCGGGGCCCGGGTCATGCTCCGAGCCTAGGCCGTCGCCGGCATCTAGGCTTCCCGGGAGGAAGGGACGGCGAGCGGATGGACGAGGCGGGCGGCGTGCGCATCGACGCCTGGCTGTGGGCGGTGCGCGTGACGAAGTCGCGCTCGGCCGCGACCGCGCTGTGCAAGGCCGGGCACGTGAAGGTCGGCGGCGACACCGCGAAGCCCGCGCAGACCGTGCGGCCGGGCGTCGAGGTGCGGGTCGTCACGCCCCAGGGGGCACGGGTGCTCGTGGTGCGGCAGCTGCTCGTGAAACGCGTGAGCGCGGCGCTCGCGGCCGCGGCATTCGACGACCTCACGCCCGCGCCTCCGCCGAAGGAGGAGCGCACGGTCTTCGCGGTGCGCGAGCGGGGCGCCGGGCGGCCCACCAAGCGCGACCGCCGGGAGATCGAGCGGCTGCGCGGGTTCTAGGCGGGCAGCGCCTTCTCGATCGCGGCGACCACCGCGGGGTCGTCCGGCTGCACCTTGGGGCGGAAGCGCGTGACCGTCCCGTCGGGGGCGAGCAGGAACTTCTCGAAGTTCCAGGTGACGCGGCCGGCCTTGCCGTCGGCATCCGGCACCTGGGTGAGCGAGGCGTACAGCGGATGCTTGCGCCAGCCGTTCACGCGCGTCTTCGCCATGAGCGGGAAGGTGACGCCGTAGGTCGTGGAGCAGAACTCCTTGATCTCCTCCGCCGAGCCGGGCTCCTGCCCGAGGAACTGGTTGCAGGGGAAGCCGAGCACGGTGAAGCCGCGGTCGCGGTACTCCTCCTGCAGCTCCTCGAGCTTCTCGTACTGCGGGGTGTTGCCGCAGCGCGAGGCGACGTTGACGATGAGGATCGGCCCGTCGCCGTAGTCGGCGAGGCTCGCGCGCTCGCCGTCGATCGTCGTCAGGGGGATGTCCCGCAGGGAGGTGTTGCTGATGCCCACTCCCCCAGGCTACGCGCGTCGGGGAGGCCTACGCTGGCTGCATGGCGATCCAGCTGGCCCACGAGCCCGACGCGCACCGCTACACGCTGCGCCGCGACGGCGCCCTGGTGAGCGCGCTCGAGTACCTCGATCACGGTCCCACCGTGGTGTTCCACAGCACCGTCACGGTGCCGCGCGAGCGCGGGCACGGCTATGCCGCGCAGCTCGTGGAGTTCGCGGTGGACGACGTGGAGCGCTCGGGACGCCGCATCACGCCCACCTGCTGGTATGTCGCGGACTGGTTCGACGCGCATCCGGAGCGAGCCGGGGTGCGCGCGAGCTGACGCCGCGCGGGATGGCGCGGCCAGGCGGGTCAGCGCGGGCAGACGGTCAGCACGGCCAGGCGGGTCAGCGCGGGATGAGACGGAAGATCCGGAGTACCCGCCCCGAGCTGCGCTCGTAGCCGCGGTAGCCGGGCCAGTTGCGCTCGAGCACGCGCCAGACCTCCTCGCGCTCCCCGTCGGGCACGAGCTCCGCGCGCACGGCGCGACGCTCGCCGCGGTAGTCGACCTCGGCGTCCGGATGCGCGAGCAGGTTCCAGGTCCACGCCGGGTGCTCGGGGCGCGCGAAGTTCGAGCCCGTGACGAGGATGACGCCGTCGGGCAGCGGGCAGCACATGAGCGCGGTCTCCCGCGGGACGCCCGTGCGCGCGCCCACGGTGTGCAGGACGAGCGAGGGCACGAGCACCCCGCTGAGCGGTCCGCGGCGTCCTCCCGAGACACGCGCCGCGAACCGCTCGAGCGGGGGCATCATCCGCGGACCCGTCGCCCGGAAGAACCGCGTGCGCGTGAAGCGCGCGACGGCCGCCCGGACGGGTCTGCTCGCGATGGCCACACGTCACGCTATCGCGAGCGCAGACGCGAGGCGCGCGGCAACGCGCTCAGCCCGCGGCCGAGATGTTGACGAGCCAGGCGATGCCGAAGCGGTCGACGAGCATCCCGAAGGCGTCGCCCCAGGGCGCCTGCTCGAGCGGGACGGTGAGCGTGCCGCCCTCGAGCAGGCCGTCCCAGAAGGAGCGGAGCCGCTCGCCGTCGTCGCCGGAGAGCGACACCGAGATGCTGCTGCCGGCGGTGAGCGGCATCGACTGCGGCACATCGGCGCCCATGAGCACGAAGCCGTCGGGGGTCTCGAGCTGCGCGTGCATCACGAGGTGGGCCTCCTCCGGCTCGATCGGCATGCCGCCGTCCGCGAAGGTCGTGACGGTGAGCTCGCCGCCGAGGATGTCCTGATATCGGCGCATCGCCTCCTGCGCGGTTCCGCGGAAGTTCAGGTAGGGGTTGAGTCGCATGGACATGGTGTCTCCCTTCGCCCGCGGGATGTCGCGGACACCGCGATCATGCGCCTTCCGCGCCCGATGCGCCAGGGGGTTGTGGCGCGGTCGCGGCGGGTCCTATGCGCCGGCGCCCACCAGGTCGACGGGGCGCGTGGGCGGCTCGCTCCCCGTCATCCGCGCCCGCTCGCGCGCCGCGAGCAGGCGGCGGATGCGCCAGGCCGCGAGCAGCGCCGCGACGCTGATCAGGAGGTGCAGCACGAGGAAGACGTCGGCGAGGCCCGCGCCGAGCAGCACGCCGGCGACGAGCGGCCCCGCGGCCGAGAACGCGGTCTGCAGGGCGGCGATCGTGCCGAGGGTCTGGCCGACCATGCCGCGCGGCGCGAGCGAGGCGGTGAGCGGATTGAGCACCGGGCTGTACATGGTCTCGCCGATCGCGAAGACGCCGTAGGTCGTGACGAACAGCGCGGCCGCGATGCCGGGCGTGAGATGCGCCACCGAGAGCAGCAGCCACGAGAGCACCCAGATTCCGGACACCGCCATCAGCAGGGCGGGCGCGCTGCGCTTCGCGGTGAGCTTCACCACGACGACCTGCAACGCCACGATCACGAGGCAGTTGACGGCCGCGGCGATACCGATGGCCGAGGGGTCGACGTCGAGCACGGTGATCGCGTAGGCCGGCAGGCCCGACTCGAACTGGGCGTAGAAGCCGAGCGCGAGGGTCGTCGTGAGCACGGCGGTCCAGCGCAGCGCGGGGTCGGCGAAGATGGTGCGCAGGGCGCCGGCACGGCGCGGGCGCGCGACGGAGCCGTCCGGGTCGATCACGGCGATGGCGCCCGTCTCGGCGCGCAGGCCGCCGACCTCTCGGTCTCCGGCGGGCGCACCGGACGCATCCGTCCGGCCCTCGGCACGCGACGCGCCGAGGCGTCCGGCGACGGCGATGATGGCCGACGACAGCACGAAGCCGCCCGCCGCCATGAGGAACCCGAGGTCGAGGCCGTCGATGCGGCGGAGGTCGATGACGAGGCCCGCGAGGAAGGCCCCGGCGGCCATGCCGAGCGACTCGCCGGTGAACTTGTAGGCGAAGATCTTGCGGCGGTCGCCGCTCGAGGACCAGTTGAGCGCGAGCACCTGCTTGGCGGGGACCGCGGCGGCGAGCCCGAGGCCGAAGAACAGCATGCCGACGAGGAACGGCACGGGCTGCCCCACGAGCACGAGCGACCCGACGGCGACCGCGCCCACGAGCTGGGACACCACGGCGACCGCGACCGGGTCGAAGCGATCGGCGAGCCGGCCCGCGAGGGGAGCCGCGACGAGCGCGCCGACGGAGAAGAGGGAGGACGCTCCCGCGGCGACGAGCACGCCCCAGCCCCGGGTGTCGGCCGCGTAGGCGAACTGGAACGGGAGCACCGCGCCCCAGCCGAGCGAGCCGATCGACGACGCGAGCACGAGGAGCTTCGCGCGCATGGTGGTCCCTCCGTCGAGATCCTGTGGTCGTGTGGATGCGGTGTCTGGCACAGTGTCTTCGACGTCAAAGACTTTGATATCGAAATATTAGCACACGAAAGTTCGTGGGAGGATGAGCCCGTGCCCCGATCCACGCCGAGCGCCCAGGAGCTCTACCGCCGCGCGGTCGCCACCTACGTGGCCGCGGGCGGCGAGGAGTCGGTGCAGCGCGTCATCACCGCCGTGCAGAGCCTCAACCGCAAGCTCGACCAGTGGTACGCGCGACAGCTCGCCGACCTCGACATCGCCGCCGGCGAGTGGGGCGTCGTCACGGCGCTCGCCAAGGCGGGCGAGCCGCTCACCCCGAGCCAGCTCGCCGACCTGAGCAACGTGGCCCCGTCATCCATGACCCACCGCCTCGACAAGCTCGCCGAACGCGGCCTCGTCGAGCGCACCCCGGATGCCGCCAACCGCACCCGCATCCTCGTGAACCTCACCGACGAGGGCTGGCAGCTGTTCAGCCTCGCCATCCGCGGCTCCGACGTGATGGAGTCCGACGTGCTGCAGGACCTGAGCGACACCGAGCGCGGAGAGCTCGCGCGGCTGCTCGAGGTGGTCATCACGCGCCTCGACGACGTCGACGCCTGAGCGGCGCACCCCTTCCCGGGGTGCCGGCGCGCGGGTATGGTCACGGGCATGACCACCTCATCCATCCCCACCCAGCAACGACGCTGGTGGCAGACGCTCGCGACCCTCCCGGTGGTCGTGCTGGTGCTCACCGCCTGCAACGCCCTCTACATCGCCCTCGTGGCGTTCGGCAACATCACCGACTTCGACACCAACTACGCCTTCGTGCAGCACGTGCTCGCGATGGACACCACCAACTTCGGGCAGGAGGCCGGAACCGGGCTCGACCCCGACGTCATGTGGCGCGCCATCGACGTGCCGTGGATCTGGACGGTCGCCTACCTCGGCGTGATCGCGTGGGAGACGCTCGCCGCGGTCGTGCTCATCGCGGCGTGCGTCTGCTGGATCGTCGCCCTCGTGAAGCGCCGCTCGGCCTACGACACCCCGCGGGCGCTCTCCACGATCGGCCTGCTGATGATCGTCGTGCTGTTCTTCGGCGGCTTCATCACGGTCGGCGGCGAGTGGTTCAACATGTGGCGCTCGCAGGCCTGGAACGGCCTCGACCCCGCGTTCCGCAACGCGGTGCTCGCCTCGATCACGCTCGTGCTCATCCACACGACGAGCCAGGCGTGGGTGCGCGACCGGCACGGAGAGGGCGCGGCCGCGGCGCGGCAGTCCTAGGAGCGCAGAGCACCCGGCGGGACCGCGCCGCGGCGCGAACGCTCAGGGCGTGACGACGCTGAGGCTCCAGGTGACGCCGAAGCGGTCGGTGAGCATGCCGAAGCCGGCGCTCCACGCCGACGCCGCGAGCGGCTCGACGACGGTGGCGTCGACCGCGAGCCCGTCCCAGTAGCCCGGGAGCTCGCCGAGGGCACCGGCGCCGATCGAGACGAACAGTGCCTGATCGGTGACGGTGACGCCGTCCTCGCGACGCGTCGAACCGCCGCCCGCGAGCCCGCCCTCGGTTCGGCCCGGGATGTCGTAGCCCATCACCCGGAACCCGTTCTCCGCGGCGAGGACGCCGAACACGACCCTGTCGCTGCCGGGTGCGTCGGCCGGCATCCCGAAGTCCGCATAGCTGCTGATCACGGTGTGCCCTCCGAAGACGGACTGGTAGAACTCCAGCGCCGCTCGCGCGTCGCCGCAGAAGTTGAGGTGGGTGGTCGTCTGGATGGTCATCTCTGCTCCTCGATGTCGTCGACCAGGTGGTCGAGACCCCCACTCTCCCGGCCATATAGGTCGGTTTCTGTCCTCATCCGGATCTAGAGTGACGGACATGACGGCGACATCACGGCTGCTCCGCCTGCTGTCGCTGCTGCAGGCCCGCCGCGACTGGCCGGGGTCCCTTCTCGCGTCGCGGCTGGAGGTCAGCGGCCGGACGGTCCGCCGCGACATCGACCGGCTGCGGGAGATGGGCTACCGCATCCGCTCCGTCAAAGGACCGGATGGCGGCTACCGTCTCGATTCCGGCACCGAGCTGCCCCCGCTCCTCTTCGACGACGAGCAGGCCCTCGCAGTCGCCATCGCGCTGCGGGCGACTCCCGCGATCGGTGCGGGGATCGACGAGGCCGCCTTCCGGGCGCTCGGCACGATCCGCCAGGTGATGCCCTCGCGACTCCGCCACCGCCTCGACGCGCTCGAGATCACGACGGTCGGCCTCCCCGGGGCCGCCGCCCCCGTCGAGATCCCCCTCGAGGCCCTCGTCACGATCGCGCAGACCATCCGCGACCGACAGGTCCTTCGCTTCGACTACGCGACCCCCAGCAGCCTCAGCAGCCCTGATGCCGAGGCGCAGGCGGCGCACCCCGCCCGTCGCGCGGAACCTCATCACCTGGTGATGTCCCAGGGCCGATGGCATCTCGTCGGCTGGGACCTCGACCGCGACGACTGGCGCCTCTACCGGGTCGACCGCATCCGTCCTCGCCCACCCCATGGAGCTCGTTTCACACCGCGCACGGTTCCCGGCGGAGACGTCGACGAGTTCGTCGCCGGCCGCTTCAAAGGGTCGGACGTCAACGCGTGGACGTGCCGCGGCACCGTGCTGCTCCCGCTCCCCGCGCATCGGGTTCTGCCCTTCGCCGGCGACGGGACGGTCAGGGCGATCGATGAGCACTCCTGCACCCTCGAAGCGGGCTCCTGGTCGTGGGGAGCGCTCGCGGCCTCGTTCGGGAGGTTCGAGGTGCCGATGACGATCGTCGAGCCGCCCGAGCTCGTGTCGGCCTTCGCCGAGCTCGCGGTGCGGTATGCGGCGGCGGGCCGCAACACGCCCCCGGCGGCGGATGCGGCGACGCGCTGAGGCGCGGTGCGGCCGCTACCGCCGCTCGGGCGCAGCCAGCTCCTGGAAGAGCGTGAGCTGCAGCTCGGCCGGCGCCTGCAGGCGCGAGTTGAGCGAGCGCCACGGGGTCTCGCGCGGCTCCGCGATCAGCTCGGCCCCGGCATCCACGAGCTCACCGGTGACGGTGCGGCTGTCGTCGACCTCGAAGGCGACGCGGATGCGCGCGCTCGGCCGGCCGTCCGCCTCGACGTCGTCGATCATCCGCTTCTGAGCGGGGTTGGCGAGCTCGAGGGTCGCGCGGCCCGCGTCGAGGATCGCGACCCGGGCGTCGCCCTCGCCCTCGAACGCCGCCTCCTGGGTGAGCCCGAGCACGTCGCGGTAGAAGACGAGGGCGGCGTCGAAGTCCTCCGCCTCGACGACGAGGCGGAGCTGGCGGACGCGGGGGCGCGGAGCGGATGCGGAGGCGGTCATGTGACGACGCTAGCCGGACGGCGCATCCGCCTGCCGGGTGCCGCCCCGCGCGACCCGGGCGACGCGGCCGATGAGGGCCGCCGAGATCGCGATGGTGAGGAGCGCGCCCACCAGCAGCGCCGCATCCTCCCCCGGCGCGAGCACGCCCTGCGCGCGACCGAGGGTGACGGCGGCGACGGGCACCCCGAGCTGTGCGGAGGTCGTGACGGCCACCGGCCAGGGCTGACGGCTCAGCGCCATCAGCCCGTGGACGAGCGCGGCGCCGAGCCCCAGCGCGAGACCGAGCAGCAGCCATCCGGGGCGGGCGAGGACGCCCGACAGGCCGAGGCCCGCGCCGAGCCACACGAAGAAGAGCGGCGCGAAGAAGCCCTCGGTGAGGCCGAAGAGCTGCCGCGCCAGGCGCCGCGGCTCGCCGACCGCCGCGACCGCGAGCCCCACGCCGAAGCCCGCCAGCATCGGCGACACCCCGACTCCCTGGGCGAGCGCGACGATGGCGAACAGCAGCAGCAGCGAG
Source organism: Protaetiibacter sp. (assembly GCA_030150265.1). Taxonomy (GTDB): domain Bacteria; phylum Actinomycetota; class Actinomycetes; order Actinomycetales; family Microbacteriaceae; genus Homoserinibacter. The sequence goes on along the minus strand of JASLGG010000021.1, from coordinate 56,110 downwards.
ATCCGCAGCTCGAGCGCGAACTCACGTCTCTCCGACACGATGTGCAGCCGGCGCCGGGCTCCGCTGCGCTCGGCCCAGCGGAGCAGGAGGTACACCACGACGGATGCCGCGAGCACCGCCAGCACCCCGAGCACCTTGCCGAGCGCGGCGGAGGGGTCGAGGGCGAGCGGCAGCAGCACGATGCACGCGGCGTCCGCGATCGCCACCTGGGCGAGCATCGCCACCATCGGCGGTGCGCCGAGCGGCACGCCGCCGAGGCTCGGCAGGATCATCGCGGCCGAGGAGGAGGCGAGCAGCACCGCGTAGAGGAAGCCGTTGTGGGTGCCGAACAGCGCCGCGAGGCCGAGCCCGGCCGGCACCGCGAGCACGCCGACCGCCACCGCCCGCGCGGCCCCCGCCCCGAATCCCGACCGCAGCGCCGGCGAGCGGAGGGGCACATGCGACCCGGCCACGAACATCACGAGGGCGAAGCCGATCTGGTCGCCGAGGAAGGCGAAGGTCGGGTCGCTCGCGTCGACGAGCCTCAGGCCGCTCGCGCCGATCGCGACGCCCGCCGCGAGCTCCCCCACGACCACCGGGATGCGCCAGCGCGCGGGGAGGGCGAGCAACGGGCCGAGGAGGGCGATCGCGCAGACGACCGCCAGCTGGGTCATCGTCATGGCCGCGCCGCTACCCGGCGGCGATCCAGGGCCGCGTGAAGTCGAGCACACGCTGCCCGTCGGTGTCGGCGAGCGAGACCCCGACGAAGGCGGCTGCGGCGTCGGAGCTCTGCCAGCGGAAGCGGTACTCCTCGGCCAGCACCGCATCCGCGATGGCGCGCCCGGTCGACTCGGGGGTCTGCGCGCGGGCGAAGGCGCCCGAGGTGCGCGCGACGTAGGCGTCGAGCAGGGCGGCGTAGGGTCCCGCCTCGGCGGGGCGGTCGACGTTGCCGACGAACGCGCTCGACACCGCGGCAGGCTCGATGACGCTGACCCGCACGCCGAAGCGCTCGGCGACGACCGCGAGGGACTGCATGAAGCCCTCCACCGCGAACTTCGCACCGCAGTAGGCGTCGGCGAAGGGCTGGCCCACGACGCCGCCGACGCTCGTCACCGTGAGGATGCGGCCGCTGCCGCGCTCGCGCATCCCCGGCAGCACGAGCTTCGTGAGGTTCACGGGGGCGAGGTAGTTGACCTCGAGCTGCTCCTGGATCTGCCACATGGCCAGCTGCTCGGCGGTCGCGACGCTGCCGCGCCCGGCGTTGTTGACGAGCACGTCGATGCCGCCGTGCTCCGCCTCGATGTCGGCTACGACGGCCGCGGCCGCACCGTAGTCGACGACGTCGAGCGCGCGCACCTCGACCTCGACGCCCGCCCGCCGGGCGGCGGCGCGGAGCTCGCCCGCGCGGTCGAGATGCCGCACGGTCGCGACGACCCGCAGCCCCCGTCTCGCGAGCTCGACGGCGGCGTGCAGCCCCATGCCCGAGGAGGTTCCGGTGATCAATGCGAGCTGGGTCATGGCGCAACGATAGTGCGCGGGTCAGTCGGCGAGGCGGCGTTGCGCCTCGGTGTAGCCGAGAGCACCGTTGAAAAGAAGAAAGAGGACCAGACATCCGTCTGGTCCTCTTCGCGAGTCGGGCTGACAGGATTTGAACCTGCGACCCCTTGGAGGATCCGGTCGATTTCCGGTCTCCGCCGATCGTCTCGGGAACTCGCGGATTCCCTTGTGTTTACAGGGAACCAGGCGGTTCGCTTGGTCCGAGTGTAGCCGGGTTGGTGGGGGTCCGTCACGGATCAATCAGGTGGGTATCTGATGGGCAGCCGTACGGACGAGCCGACCGCGGACACGTCACGTATCGGGGCTTCCGGCTTCTCTCAATCTGACATCTCACGACCTGCAGGTGTGCCCGACCCTGCTGAAGCAGACGCAATAGCTTTAGGCGAACGGCCTGACGAGAATGAGACAGTGACCCGAGTTGAGCACCTTGCGCGCACCGACCGTCCAGAACTATGCGAGATGCTTGAGGGCGAGAAGGACTTCCCTCAGCACCTCTTGTATCTCTACCAACGGCCAAGCGGCCCGGACGAGAATCTCATCGCCCGGCGAGACGGCCAAATTGACGGGCTGCTCACCGGAACGATCCGACATGACTTCTCAAGCAACCGTGAGTTCAGCGGCTTCGATCTCCCGCACTCACCGCATGCCCTGCTCACACGGATACATGTTCGTAACGCTGCGAGGCGCTACGGCCTAGGCCGAGCGCTAGCAGCGCAGTTCGCGACCGAAGCGATCGAGCACGGCTGCGACTTCATAGGCGGCTACCTAGACCGCGCCTCCGACGTGGCGGGAAGAAGGGCGTTCTTCGAGCGTCTCGGATTCGTCGTCAGCGGATTCGAGAGTTTCGGGGCTCGCCCGGACGAGGTGCTTGCCTCGGCAACCCGATAGCCCCACATTGAGGAACTAGACCCAATGACGTTAAGCAGACTCAGGCTCTGGCACACTCCCACCGGCCGACATGGATCGCTCCGGCGATGAGCCATGAAAGGCCTGTCGATGCCTATGGGGTTCCGACCGACGCATTCGGCGGACAGGTACCTCCGGAGCTGTTTGAAGTTCTCGGCCGGATTTTGGCGGTTCACGGAAAGATTGAGTACCTGCGGGACAGGCTGAATCACCTACCTTCGACCGAAACGGCGTCGAGCAGGAAAGTCGAGCAGTTCCTCGCAAGGGTGACCGCAGGGCAGACCGATCGAAATGCCATCGTGCACTCGTACTGGGTGTTCGGCGCTGAGACGACTAACCCCGACGTGTTCCTCGCCATTCGATATAAGACGAGGAAACAGACATCGGGCGATATAGCCACAGTCTCGATCAGCGATGCGCCAGAGAGCGAACGCGAGCAGGACTACGGGCAGTACACACTGGACGACCTGAAACGACTCTTACGGAGCAGCGTCGTGACCATGCGCATCGGCGAGCAGGCCTACAGCGAGATCATGCTCAAGTGGGCCGCCCAACAGATCGACATCACCTCGACCTGAACCAGTAATGCCAGCCCGCTCGTCAGGCGTCCGACGACTCGCTGTCCGATGCCGGAAAGGGAGCAAGCCTCGGCTGTAAGCTCGGAACGTCATAGGAGACAGAGGCAGCTAGATCGAACCACGGCGGCATCGGCGGTTCAGTTCGCGCACCACCGCACCTGCCGCACGGTCTTCGGAGCGGAGAACAGGATGTGGGCGGACAACGAGGCAGATGTCGATCTGCTCGGCTTTGATTTCTTGGTTGACGGTCTCGTCATCGCACTGACTGAGCCACGTCTGCTACCGCTGACTGTAGGAGTGCTCGGCGACTGGGGGTCGGGCAAGAGCAGCTTGATGCGGATCGCTGCGGATGAGTTGCGACAGGTACAGCGAGAATGCGATCCACCGCCCGAAGACGAGCGTGATGCCTTCCCTTATCTGGTGGTGGACTTTAGCCCGTGGCAGTACGAGGACCACGAGGACGTCAAGATCGCGCTGATGACGACGGTTCTCGATGCTCTCGCTGAGCGCGTGCCGAACGCGCAAGCAGAGGTAGGACGCCTTCGGGAGTTCACAGACCGGCTGAAACGTTGGGGCCGACGGGTCGGTCGCGTAGGCGCGATCGCAACACCGACGGTTATGCCACTCATACTGCAGGGTGTCGCGCCGGAGATTGGAGCCGAGCTGACGACCGCTGTCACCGCGGCTGCGGGAGCCGTCGCGAAGGAGGCCCAGAGCGCTTTCGCGGACCCCACAGGCGAACCGTCCGGCTCGGACGCACACGGGCCTTTGCCGCTCGCTGATATCAAGGCGTTCCGTGCGGAGTTCGGTCGACTCGTCGAGCGGATACCAGGCGGAGAAGCCGTGATCGTCTTCATCGATGACCTGGACAGATGCCTGCCCGAGACCGTCGTCGACACGTTCGAAGCCATTCGTCTGTTCTTGAACACCCCGAAGACTGCATACGTCTTGGCGCTCAACCAGAACGTCGTAGAGTCTGCGATCGACTCGCGGTACCCGGATCTCAAGAAGGCCGACGGAGGCGGGATCGGACGCGACTATCTCGAAAAGATGCTCCAGTTAAAAGTCTCAGTGCCCGCGCTCTCAGCAGCTGAGGCTGAGACCTACGTCAACCTTCTTTTCGCCGACCTGCACTTGAACCCGGCAGAGTTCAACCAAGTACTGGACGCCGCGAAGGAGAACCGGAAGACGAACGGTCTCTCGGTCGCGTTCAACACCGGAATCGCGGGCGACGTACTCTCCAAACCGCCGAAGACGCTCACCGACGACTTGGGGTGGGCAGCGGAGATCACTCCCATCCTGGGATCGTCGTTGCGCGGAAACCCCCGCCAGCTCAAGAGATTTCTCAACAACCTGCTGCTCAAGCATCGAAGCGCCGCACGTCGAGAAGTCGACCTGAAGTTGCCCATCCTCGCCAAGCTCATGGTGCTCGAAGACCAGTACAACACCGATTTCCAGAAACTGTTCGACTGGGAGATGGTGGCAGGCGGGAAGTGCCCGGAGATCGGGATGGCCGAATCTGCGGCGCGCAGCGGCCTTCGCGACGCGACGCCAGGATTTGAAGCGGAGGAAGCGTCTAGCGGTGAGAAGCCGACATCGCGGAAACCCTCTTCGACACGTGACAAGACGCCCGTCCTCACCGCGGAGCCAGAGAAGGCCCCTACCGACGTGGAATCTTGGGCGGCCAAACCCAGCATCGCCGAGTGGCTCCGAGCCGAACCAGCTCTCGCCGAAACCGACCTACGCCCCTACTTCACCTATTCGAGGGACAAGCTCTCCTTCGGAGTCTCGGCTTCTCGCCTCGCACCGCACCTTCAGCGGCTGCTCGGTAATGTCCAGTCGGATATCGACGCGAACCGGCGCAGTCACTATTCGGCGATCAGCGCCCTGGATCCCATCGAACGTGCACAGTTCACCGAAGCGTTGATTGACCGTGTCCGGCGGCACCCATCGAGCGTCGCGATGACAGCGCTCCTCGAACTGTCGGAACAGAACCCCGACATCGTCCAATCCGTCTGTGACGCCTTGATGCGAATCCCGGCCGCGAGCGTCGTCGGTGCGACCGGTACCACTGCGGTCCGTCGCCTACCCGCGGGGCATCCTGCAGTCGATGCGCTTCTCAATCACTGGGGTGCGAGCGACAACGCCACTCTAAAAACGCTCATCGCCAGCGCGCGCAAGACGCAGGCCCAGAAGGGAGGCTCCAGTGGGAACCTCGGCCGATAGATCCGCAGGCAGCGGCGGCGCATGGACACCGTTGAAGCACGCGACCAACTCCTACGTCCGCGGCATCGGACGTAGCGACTCCAACACTCGGGCAGAACGGGTCCTGGCGCGGCATGTGCCGCTGCTCGGCGGCCCGGCTGGCGCGGCGTCATCGGCACGGGCCGGTAGCGCTGGCATCCGTCAGTTGGGTGCTCTGCTATCCGGAATCGCTACCGACGGTGTAACGGGAGCTCTCAACGCCCTTGGCTTGTCGCGGCTCATCGGAGCGGACAGGTTCGTCGTGCTCGATGAACTCATCACGTTCATCACGGGCGACGGCGACGATCTGGATGCGCAAGCTGCACGGGATGCCGCGTGCGACGTTCTCGACGAGGTTTTCGCCGACGCGGATACCGCAGAAGAGATCGCCGCCGTCAGCGTTGACGAAACCGAGTTGGCGACCGTCCTTGAACGATTCTTGGCTCTGTACGTGTACAACCGCATACCCGTGGTGGCCGAACGACTCAGCAGACTCGCTGACCCCGCCGCCATGCGTCAGGCCGATCAACAGATGCGGCAGATCATCTCCGACTTGGTTGCAATCAGTCTCCCCGATGACCTGTCGAGCATCGACTGGCAAGGAAACGGCGGAAAGGCCTTGGCCGATAACGCGATCCGATCCGTGTACGACACCCTCGCCGCGCTCGACGATCAGGAGCAGTCATGAACGACTACCGACTGAGGAGCAATCCGACAGCGGCCCTCCCAACCGACGAAGACGTCCTCGTCCTTGACTGGAATCCGGGCAAGGCGTCAGCGACCATACAGATCGGACGACGCGCTGGGGCTCGGTTCTTCGATGGGTGGCGTGCGCCGCGCGAAGCGCTCGACTTGTTCCTCCTCGGTGCAGCGGCGTACTGCGTCGACAAGACCAGCCTGCGACGTTCGACCACCGACAGCTGGACCCGTGACCTCCGTCTCGAACTGCCTGTGGAAGATGTTGCTCGCTGGCGCGACTCCAGCATCGCCTCGGTGCTGGACTTCCTCACGGGCGATCGATGGACCATCCAGCCATACTTGGAGGCGCGGTCCCCGCTCGCCGATCTGAAACGCGTGCCCGACGATGTAGCCCCTGTCGCCGATATCGATGCGGTCTGCCTGTTCTCCGGCGGGTTGGACTCTCTTACTGGCGTGATCGACCTTCTCGAACAAGACCCCGATCGCCGTCTCTGCTTGCTCTCCCACAACGAGGGTGACAAGGCATCGACCGCCCAGCAAGAACTACTTGCCGCGCTACGGGACCACTACGGCGCAGAGCGTCTTCAGAGCCGACGATTGTTCCTACGACCTGCACCGGTCAACGGGCAACAAGCTCGTCCTCTGCCGTCGGCACGTGAGAACACAACGCGTGCACGGTCACTACTGTTTCTGACCGCGGCACTCGCTCTCGCGTCATCCGTGAGCCCTACGACCCCGGTGTACATCCCCGAGAACGGCTTTATCGGTATCAACGTGCCTCTGACCCGCGCTCGTAGCGGCAGCTACAGCACGCGCACTACACACCCGTTCTTCATCAAGACGTTGAGCGAAGCGATCGGCGAGATCGGGGTGAGCAACCCCATCCTGAACCCGTTCCGCCTGAAAACAAAGGGTGAGATTCTCGCTGAAACCAAGAATCCCGATCTACTAAAACGGCTAGCACCACTTAGCGTCTCCTGCTCCCACCCCGAGGCCGCTCGCTATGTGAAGCGCCCCCAAGGCAACTGCGGCTACTGCTTCCCGTGCCTCATCCGGCGCGCCTCAATGGCGCACGTTGGCTGGGACGGAGCTAGCGGGTACGCATGGGACGCACTCGCCGGCACCGACCTGCTTGACCGCAACACGCGCCGCTCCGCAGACCTTCGCGCAGTGATCAACGGCGTCTACGCAGACCGACCGGATCGAGACATCTTCCGCAACGGCCCAATCCCCCACGGGGAGCACAGAGAGTTCCTCCGCGTCTGGCGGGGAGGCATTAGCGAGCTGCGCAGTTGGTTCGCCGGTGCCAGTGGCGCCACCCGCAACGCGGTGAGCGATCTCGAATGAACTCAAGTCTCCTGATCGACACACACTGCCACCTGGGGGTGTACCCGGACCCCGTCGCAGTGCTCCGAGACGCGCAATCAACACACACCCAGATCGTCGCCGTCACCGAGGACCCTGACGAATATCGACGACTCAGAACGCGCCTGGGCTCCCGACCTGACATCGACGTCGCCCTCGGACTGCATCCTCTCCGGGCCGCATCATTCACGCCCAACGATCTCGCACGATTCTTCCGATTCGTACCGCAATGCAAATGGATCGGAGAGGTCGGACTGGACTTCTCACGAGTCGGAGTCTCCACAAGGAAGCAACAGCTCAGAGTCTTCGACATGGTGCTCACCGAAGCACAACCAGGACGACATCCCCTCACCGTCCACAGCCGAGGCGCCGAAAAGGACGTCATTGGACGCCTCATCGACGCGAAGCTACCGGCTGTCCTGCATTGGTACTCAGGCTCGCTCGGCCCGCTCGATGACGCCCTCGCAGCTGGCCTCTACTTCTCCTTCAACACCGCGATGACTGTCTCCAAACGATTCCCGGCGCTGCTTCGATCCATTCCCAAAGAGCGAATACTGCTCGAAACGGACGGCCCATACGCCAAAACTCGTGGCCGAGTCACCCACCCACACGAACTCACCGACGTTGTGAAGGCCTTTGCCCACGGGTGGGGCATCACTCCGGAAGCAGCCACGGAGATCATCGTCGACAACCAACGTCGATTCCTCAACGAGACCGACGTCGATCATCTCCATTAGCGTCCGGTACTCATCGTCCTAACGTCCAGCATTGAAGGGTTCCGCGCATGGCACAAGCACATGATTTCACCGAACACCTTGATGTTGCGCGCTCTCAAACAGTCCAAGGCGCGATCCGAGAAGGAGCAACAATCCGGTCTGGTGCTCAACTAACGGTTCAAGGCGCATTCGTGGGACCAATCATCGTGGAGAGCGATGCGATCCTCATGGTTCAGGGCAGCTTCAACGGCGACATCCAACAGAACGACGGCACGCTCATCTTATATGGCCAAGCATCTCTCGATCTCGACCAGCCAACAGGCCGCCTCGCTGTGGGAGTCGACTCCCTCATCACGACCGACCGCGGCGCCTTCAGACTCTCGCCAGACGGAGAGCTGATCGAATTACACGACATCCAACCCGCTGGGAGCTTCAATATCAGGACGGATCGTGTGTGCGTCTACGACGAGAACGAACAGCGCTTCCGGTCGCTGAAAGGGAACGACCGAACCTAGCGTCGACGGACTCGGTGGCGACCCTTCTCTGTAGCGCTTCGGTTCCTATCAGCGAGCAGCAGGACAGCAGCTGCAACCACACTAGCCGCGGCTGCACTGCGTGCGGGACTCATGCTGAGGTGCGCGCAGGGTCTTAGAGGTGAACATCTACCCATCATTCTCCGATCACCTCGCTTCGTGCGTCCCGATGTCGGCCGTCTCCTACATCCGGGTATCGACAGCCCAGCAAGCACAGAGAGGAGGCGAGCGCGACGGCTTCTCGATACCCGCTCAACGTGAAGCGAACAAAAGGCAAGCAGACGGTCTCGGCGCCGTCGTCGCCGCCGAGTTCGTGGACCGCGGCCAGTCGGGGCGCAACACCAACCGCCCGGGACTCCAACAGATGCTCGCGTAACCGAGGGAACATCAAGTTGACTACGTCATCGTGCACAAGCTCGACCGCCTGGCACGATCGCGGGCAGACGACGTTGCGATCGCTCAGGCGATCCACGCATCCGGCGCGCGCCTGATATCCAGCACCGAGGGCATCGACAGCTAGGCGGCGAGCTCGCCGACGTCGAGCAGCGGCTCCAAACCCCAGGGGTTGCCGGTCGGGCTGTGTTCGGTGTCCATACCGAACAGGTGCGTCCTGCCCCCACCCACGAATCCGGAGCAACCGGCACGGTCGCTCCCCTACCGGAGCACGACGGCCCGAGCGGGCCGTGAGGGCGTCAAAGTGATGGGTTTTGGATGACCGGATCACGTCTCACCAACTAGAAAGTCCCGGAAACCCTTGAGTTTCCGGGACTTCTCGGTCGGGCTGACAGGATTTGAACCTGCGACCCCTTGACCCCCAGGCGTCCAAACGGCTCTGGCGAGGCCAGATTCCGCGTGATTCCGGGCGTCAGATCATGCCGAGCACGTCACGAGATGCATGGTTTGCATGATTCTGGTCCCCTTCTGGTCCCCCTTAAACGTCTTCATCTCGGGTCGCAAAGGGTCACGCGCCGGACTCAGACGCGTAGGCGAGCGCCTCGTGCACCCAGGCCTCCGCGTCCGCTTCGTGATTCATGTACTCAGTCTCGTCGTAGCGACCGCCCACCTTGGACGCAGCCATCAGTTCTGTCAGCCGAAGCCGGTCGATGACGACCCCGAAGTCCATCTCCCGAAGGCGTGCTTCTTCGCGCGCGACCTCTCGGTAGTCCTCCGACGACGACTCGCGGAGCTTGTGGTGTTGCAGAACAGGGACAAACAACAACTCGATATGCTGATGCGACGGTGGCTTTGCGAACCAGGGTATGAAGTGCCCCTTTACGTATGCACCGATCGGCTTCGTATCCCAGTTCCGGCCAGAGGCGACCTGACCGTATGCGACAACCGCTGCCGGCTGGCCATCCCGAAAAGGACGCCAGGCCACGATATCCACCGTCCCGTCGTTCGCATTGCGAGAGAGCCCTAAAGGACGCTCGCTTGGGGCAACTCCTAGTCCCATTGCTTCCACGAGCTTCTGTACCGCGGTAAGCATGTTCGAATGGTCTGGTCGTGGGTAACCAAACCAGTAGGCGCTTCCCCCTAGAATTTCGGCGGCCGTCAGATACGACTCGATCTGCATGATCTTGGCGCTACGAGTGAAGAGAGTGTGCTGACTCGGTATCGGCAGCAGCTCGGAGTGCATTGCGGCAATGAGTAGGCAGCATACGTAAGCCCCGTGAGCTGCTTGCTCGGACGAATCCGAAGTCTCACGCCGTCCCAGTGCCCACTTGCCGTACTCGACAGTCAGCTCGAACGGGTAGAGAGGGCCAAGGACACTCTCGCGGTACGCGAGCTCTTCATGTACACGCTGTGACAGCTCGTCGGCGCTGGTTTCCAGGATCTCCTCGTCGGCAGGTTCAAGATCGAGTTCCGTCAGTACATCACCGTGATCGGGCTCGGACTGAACTGCTTGGCTTCTGATAAGTTGCTGCTCTGCCACGGGACCTTCCGAAAGCAGCACTTGGAGTTCTACCCAGTCCGCAAGGACAGCACGCGTCGAGCTGTCTAGCGGTGCACTAACTCGCATCGCCGTCCGTATCTCCTGCGTGCGCCTTTTTCATGGCCTGGACGATCGAATCCATCGCACGAAGGATCGTCTGCGCATCTTCGAGCAAATCTGATGTCGGATCGTAGCGTCCGATCATGCCCGAGACCTCTTCGGAAGCGGCGAGGAGCTTGTAGAAGGACTTCTCGAACGCTCGGGCGCGGTCCTCCACGAGGTCGAAGGCTCTGTTGAGGTCACGGGTTGCCGACAGCACGCTTGTTGCCCGCTGGTTGCCGAGCACATTAACGAGACGTCCGAGGTCAGGGTTCTGGCTGCGGATGACGGAAGGTTCATCACCCTGGCCGTAGAGCCATGAAAGCAGATCGCGAAGGTTCGCCCGGCTCTCCTGAGGGACCGGACTTGTCGGGAGAACAGTGTTGTCGTTCTCGGGAAGTCCGAGAAAACTCCGAACATTCGAGGTCGACAGCGCCGTATATAAGTGAGAGAAATAGAAGGATTTCTTTGTGCGATCCTCTTTATCGAAGAGCTTTGCTTCTTCTGCTTGTTCGAGCACCACAACCCCATTGACCAATCGACTGATGGTGTTGTGACCGTCGCCTAGACGCCGGCTCACTTCATCGATATTGTCGCCATCTTTAAGCCAGGCGTACGCGAACCTGGCTTTGGCATACGAATCCCACTTGAAGGCACCGTTGACATGCTTGAACCCGATGAAGTCACGCGCCTGCTTACGCGACTCAACGAAGTTCACCTGTATTTCGTCCGGTATTGCCCTCGCGTGAAGAGGATTCGGTAGCGAAACCTTAAGCTGTTGCTGAAGTTCGGGGTTGGCGAGTATTCGGAGCGCCGCCAGGCGGCGGTTCCCCTCGATCACCGTGTTGGTTACTTCCTCCACGATGAGAGGTTCAAAATCAAGCCAACCCGAGTTGCCAATAGACTGGATCAACTCACCAAGATCGGCCTGCGCGTATAGGTAGCGCAACGCCTCATCTTCTGTACGGAAGGTGGCATCTGGGATTCTGGGGTTTACCAGATCGAGCTTGAGCTGACCCGGCGCAACGCTAGCTAGCCGTGGCATCGTCGCCCTCCTTGTCGGCCGAATCGAGCACGCCCGTGCTGACGAGTTCCTGGTGGCCTGATTCGATATCAGCCGGAATCGTAAGCGAATCAGAGAACACCATGACCTCCTGCGCTTTAGTCACCCGGTGTGCTGAATAGTTCAGCGAGAACAGGCGACTACGGCGCTCGCTGTACAGCTCGCCGACCTGCGGCACATTGTCGTAGGTGAGAATCCAACGGGCTGCCGTCACCCCGTTGAGGCACGTAGCCAAGTCTTCGTGGTCGTTTGCGTCGAAGGCGTTCATGTACAGTGAGCCGGCCTTCTCGAAGTAGGGCGGGTCGGCGTAGATGAACGCGTTGGGGTTGTCAGCATGTTGCTTGATGATTTCGCGACCGTCTTGGTTTGTCACGGTAATGCGGCTGGCATGCAGACCGATGAGGCGAATGCGTTCCAGCAGTGTGTCGCGATTGAATCTCGCGTCGATCTTGTAGTTTCCGGTTTGATCCTTACCGCCGATCGGTCCCCCGTTCAGCACACCGGAACGGTTCGTGCGGTTCAGATAGAACGTGGCGAAGCCGAGTCGTAGAAGGTCGTCACGCGAGGCAGTGTCGTAGACCTCTCGCTGTTTCTCCCACTCCTTAACCGTGAGGTCAACGGCGCGAACGCGCCGACTGAACTCATCAGGGTCGTCCACAACGGAGCGCCAGAAGGCGTACACAGCAGGGTCAAGATCATTGATCGCAATGCTCGCGACCTGACCCGATACCAGGAGGCCAAGAGCGGCGCCAGCACCACCCGCATACGGCTCCACATAGGTGCTAGAAGTGAGGTTATTGTCGCGAATGATCTGGCGAAGCCGTGAGTACAGGAGGCCCTTGCCGCCTGGGTAGCGGAGTGGTGAGACGGTGACGCGCTTTGGAGCGCGAGGCAAAGTCTGAGTAGGGCTCATGGTTTCAGTACCGCCTTCATGATTCCTTCGATCGTTGCCCAGCTCTCTCGGACATCATCGGGGGTGGCAAAGATGTGATGGTTGTGATTCGTTGCGTCCAGGTGTTCCTTGGACCCGACAAATCCATAGCGTCCGCCACGAATTTTCTGAACAGGCTGGATCAACGCTGTCATGCCTGCTGTCCGAAAGTGATCTTCAAGCCATACGAGGCAGTTCGACAGAAAGACGAAACCCTTCTCGTTCGACCCCTTTCGAATATCCTCCCCCAACGCCTCGGCGTAAGCCTTGATCGTCTTCTCCAGAAATGTTCTGAGGAGGTCAAGCGTCGCGTTGGGGAATCTCTGGATGTTGATGGCCGAGAGTTCTTTGACAATCTCGTGGATCGAAGCCGGAAATGCCGATGGAACAGCGAGATTGTCAGTGTTCAGATAGTTCCGTTTCTTCGGGAACGGTTTGGCCTTGTCTCTGCCAGTGTCGGATGGTTCATTCGACTGGTCTTCTCCACTGCCCGCGGAACCAGCTCCTTCGTCAGGCCTGCTCCCTCCTGCTCCTTGACGGGAGTTAGATTGCGAGGTGGAGGTATAGCCGGGTTGCCCATCTGTGTGAGTGTCGTCCTCGGGATGCTGCTCGTTGAGCAGATCGCGGAGCTCGTCCATGTACTCGACATAGCGATCGCTAGAGGTCTTATTCAGCGAGCGAGTGTTGATCTTGCCGTCCCGGATGTCACTGACGATCTTTGTGGCGACTCGTTTGAAGGATGCTGCACTGGACAGCAGAGATACTTCGCCGGTCCCGTTCTTGACCTGAATCCCTACCAGATCGAGGAACTTTTCGTTCTCGTATAGACGGGCCAGCGTTGACACGGGGAATCGTCGCTTGCGCGCGTAGTCTCCGAGCGAAGGGTCATCGTAAGAGACGTTGCGGAACAGTTCGAGAATCCGGCTTCGCGTGATGAACTTTCGCACGTCGACAGTCGGGTACTGAGCAATCAGGTGGTCTGGGGACTTGCCAGCGTCGAGCTGCGCTTGGAAGAAGGCCGCCTGCCGGGCCGGAGTCCATGCGACACGTTGGTTACCGGTGTGAAGAGCAGCAATCAACTGATCCGCGTCGTCTTGGGACGGCGCCTTCTTGACAGTTATGCGCCGAACTGCTTCCCGACTAGGAACGAGCTGCGCGAACTTGCTGATGCGCGACTGGTGGTCGGGAGCCAGATAGGGGTTCTGGATGGCCTTGAGCGCAGCAACGCGCCGATTCCCCTCGACCACGATCAATTGACCATCGCGCTCCACCACGATCGGGACTTCGTGAGTCAGCAATCCGACCTTGGCTATGCCTTCTACCAGGTTCAACGCCTTCTCGTTTGTGAAGAGGTCCTGGACGATGTCGGATTCCGGCACGCCATCGGGAATGTCGAGCCGAACGTTCCGGGGGTCCAGATGCAGGTCGTTGACCACGTCAACGACCATCTCGTCCCAGGCGGACATGTCAATCATCGCGGCCTCCTCCGGGGTCCACGATGTCGCCGGCCTCAGACATCAGTTTGGTCGCGGAGCCACCCCGGACTAGGGCCAAGACATCGCTCCGGAGGAAGCGCCAGGCGCGTCCAACCTTCTCTCCTGGCAAGGTCCCTTCGCGGGCGAGCGCGAGGACAGTCTTCGTACTGACGCGCAGAAGGGCGGCTGCCTCGTCAGTAGTCAGAACTTCGTGTTCTTCCGCCATCTTCCTGCACTCTCCTCTTACGGGCTCCAACGTCACGCTACCAGTTGCAGCATCGCCAGCCCAAGGAGCGCGCGGGTGCGGGCGGCTTCGATCACCGATGAACCGAACGGCATCTCATCGGACTGGCACCCGTCTGAGATAGCCGTCGAGGCTGCTCGCAGCTCATTCGCTTCCTACTACGGCTTCCTCCGCTGCCGCGGGACGCTGGCTAGCAGCACGCGACAGATCACGGTGCTCCGAGAATCTCGCCCGTGCCAGGAGCGCGAGGCTGACGGGGCCGATCCAGACCATCTTGAAGGCGTTCCAGACGAACAGTAGGACCAGCAGGTACAGCCAGCCGGGGCCACCGTCGTTGATGATCGTGGTGCAGATCGCGGCGGCGTAGAGGTAGGGCACGCCCAGGAGCATCGCGGGGATGCCCCACTTGAGGCCGCGTCTGGTGCGGATGGCGTTGAGCAGCAGGTTGGTGGGTGCGTAGTGGAGGACGCCGTACGCTCGTGCGCTGAGATTCATGGATTGGCGGAGCATTGCGGGCCTCTTTCCTCGTCATAGCGCGACGGTGTTCCGTCGTGGAGGCGGCTATGAACCGAGTGCCCGCGAGGGGCCGTCCCAAAGGACCCGCGTAGTTTGCTGAACCTGCCTCGCCACCGAGTCTACGACTGGCTCGTGACAGAGGGAACCCCGGCGGCAGGCGGGCGTGTACCTCGTCGGTGACCTTGGAGCGAGAGGACACCGAATCATGGCGACGTTGGCGGAGCAGGTGCAGGGAGAGCGGATGGCGCGGATCGCGTTGTCGATGATCGCCGAGCCGAACGACTCGACCACCGGGTACGTCCTGGCCCGTCACGGTGGGGTCGAGACGCTGCGGCTGATCGAGTCCGAGGACGACGTGCCGGGCCTGGCCCGCGCCGACGTGCTGATGTGGCGCGAACGGCTGACGGCGCGGGTCACGCCCGGCCTGCCGGATCAGGTAGCGCAGGCGGAGCGGCACGGGTTCGGCACGCTCATCCCGGCCGACAAGGAATGGCCCGCAGGGCTGAACGACCTGAGCGATCGTGCGCCGTACCTGCTGTGGACACGCGGCGCGGTCACGTTCCTGACGACGGCGCTGAGCGATCGGGCCACGATCACCGGCTCACGCGCCGCGACCTCCTACGGCGAGCACGTCGCCAGCGAGCTGGCGACAGGTCTTGCCGATGAGGAACGAGTCGTCGTCTCCGGCGGCGCTTACGGGATCGAGGGGGCCGCGCACAAGAGCGTGCTCGCCGCGAGCGGACAGACGATCGCGGTCCTGGCGAACGGGTTGGATCGCCCCTACCCCGCCGGGCACAGCGAGCTGTTGAACCGGATCGGAGATGTCGGGCTGCTGATCAGTGAGCTGCCGCCCGGAGCCGCGCCGACCAGGCACAGGTTCCTGTCCCGCAACCGCCTGCTGGCGGCACTCTCCGGTGCGACCGTGATCCCCGAAGCCGGTCCCCGGTCCGGGTCGATGACTACCGTCATCGCCGCACGCGAGCTCGTCCGGGGCGTCGGCGCGGTGCCCGGCCCGGTGACCAGCGTGGCGAGCGCGGGACCGAACGAACTCATAAAGCAAGGCTTCGCCTCACTCGTCACTCAGCCAAGCGACGTGATCGATCTACTCGACGCCGACAGAACCCCGGACCGGACTGTGACGCGGCCCGAGGTCGGACGCGAGTTCGGCCACCGGCGCCCGTCGCCGGGCACGACGGGACGTTCTCTCTGACGGTTGGCCCATCGCTGGTCGGGTCTCACAAACTCGGAGCGGGGCGTGATGTGGTCGCTGGCCGCACCGCATCAGCCGTCGTGCCTTCGTGAACAATCGCCTGGGCGCGGTTCAGAGCGGCGCGGGCGCGGATGGCGTCGATCTTCTGGCTGGTGCTCTCTGGTGACGCGCCGAGCGGGGTCCGGTCGTCGGTGATGCCGTAACGGTCGCGGTAGGCGGCGACCGTGCGAGCGGCGCGCCACCACGCCGCCTTCTGCTTCTCACCCCTCGGTGCCGTGCCAAGGTCGGCCGTCCACGGCTCCTCACCGGTGAGGCAGCCGCGGAGCACCGCGTCAGCGCGGGCCTCGATCAGCTCGCGGCGCTCGTCCAGGGCCTGCCGCATATCGTCGGTCATCTGCCCGCCAGCGTGCGGGATCAGCCCGGCGATCAGCCTCGGAGATTTCCGGGTGCGGCCTGATCCGGCGGGTCGAGCGGTGGCGCGCGCGACGCGGGCGTGCAGGACGGAGGCGATGTCCTCGGCGTCTTCCAGGCTCCGCGCCGCCACCAGACGCGGGAGTAGCGCGTCGAGGTCATGGTGGTTGGCTTCGGCGTGACGCAGCTCGGCTGACAGGGCGCCGTAGGCGTCGGAGCCAAGCACGTCTTCGGCCTGCTCGGGTGTGAGCCCGGAGGCTTGCAGGAGGGTGACCCAGCGGTCGTGCTGGGCGGCTTGCGCGATGGTGTCGTACTCGGCCGCGAGCTGCGCGATCGAGCCCCAGCGGTCTTGCTCGGCGGTGATCGTCTCGTGTGCGGACAGCTCGGCGCCGATGTGCTGGAGCACGCCGTAGAGGACCGAGCGGGCGGTGACGTCCGGGTTGTCGCCGGGATGCGGCACCGCGTGTTCGGCGTCCTCTCGATCGACGGCGACATAGGCGTGGTTGCTGTGAGCACCGCGAGTCATGGAGACGTAGAAGTTCTCCCGCGTCGTGGTGGCGGTGACGACCGCGTGCGCGGTGTCGGTGGTCACGCCCTGGGCGCGATGTGCGGTGATCGCGTAGCCGAGGTCCAGGTGCTCGGCCACGTAGTCGGCCGGCAGGACGATCCCGCCGCCAAACCTGCGCCCGGCCGGGCGGATGCTGACCGACCCATCCTCACGAACCCCGGTGACGATCCAGCGGGAGCCGTTGCGAACCCACGTTCGGCCGTTGCGGAGCCGCCGGTCGTTCTCGCGGGTGATGACCAGATCGCCCTCCGAGACCGCGGTGCCATCGTGCAGCGGCAATTCGCGGGTGGGATTCACGGTGCCGTCGATGATCCGATCCGCCCGCGCCCTGGCGTTCAGTTCGGTGACGGTCGCCTGGGTCTCGGTGACCAGGATCGACGCGCGCCCGGCGGCACGATCACGTCGCCATGCGGTGTAGGCGGCGTCGACCATCGCTTCCTCATCGCCCCCGGTGACCCGGCCGTGCTCGATCAGGATGTCGATCGCCTCGGTGCGGCCGTGACGGAGTTGGAGCGAGGTGGTCTTCTCCCACTCGTTGGTGAAGCGGTGCAGATCGGTCAGCTCGGGGGCGTCGTCGCGGGCGTGCACGAGCATGGCGAAGCTGCCGCCGGCGCCGGGTGATTGGAGCTGGCCCCAGTCGCCGACCAGGAGGACTTTCGCGCCGGCCTTCTCGGCTTCACGGGTGAGCCGATCCAATGACATCGTGCCGGCCAGGCTCGCCTCGTCGATGATGACGAGCTGGCCGGCCGTGAACGTGGTCCCGTACATGATGTGGTTCTGCCACCACTTCGCCGTGTTCTCCGTGGCGATACCGAGGTCATCGGCGAGGACCTGCGCGGCGACCGCCGAGGGGGCGAGCCCGATCACCGAGCCGGTCCCGCGCTCCTTCTCCCATGCCCGCCGGAGCCCGTTCATCGCCGTCGTCTTACCGGCCCCGGCCGGACCGACCAGCACGTCCACGACACGACCGGAGACCGCGACCGCGGCCAGGGCCGCGGCCTGATCCTCGCCGAGCACCCGGCCGCGTGCGTCGGGCTTGCGGGCGATCCTCTCGACCGTCTCCAACGGCACCACCGGCCCGGAGGTGTCAGCGGCGCGCGCCAGGAGCCGGTCTTCGGCGGCCAGCAAGACTTCGGATGAGAACAGGGTCGAGGCGTGCGGACGGAACCGGGAGGTGCCGTCCACGCGGCAGAACTGCAACGGGCTCGACGCCAGCTCCGGCGGCGTCAGCCGCAGCGAAGCGTGCTCTGCGGCATCGACCACGAGCCCGGTGATCGCCTCCCGATCCTGGATGCTGGCGAACCGCCACCCCATCAACTGCCGGGATGCTTCGGCGTGCAAGTTCCAGCGGGTCCAGGTCGAACGCTTCTCACCGACCGTCTCCATCACGGTCTGCTCGACCTCGCGCACCACATCCAGCGGCACGTCGTCGGCGCGCAGCACCCGCCGCGGTGCGTCTGCGGTGGATGCGGTGAGCGTGCGCGCCCAGCCGTTCGCGTCCCGGCGCACCACCCGTCCGGCACGCTGGCGCCATTCACGGGTGAGGTCGGCCAGCGAGCGGACCTGCTTCTCCGGCCTCGTGGCGAGCGTCGCCTGTGCCCGCAGTTTCAGCACCGTTCGGGCGGAGGGCTGCCTGCCGTGCTTGGCGACATACTCCGCGATGAGGCGATCTTTCTCGGCCTCGATGTGGCGGGACCGAGTGGAGAACTCGGCCACGAGCTCGTCGGGCACGCCCTCGATTTCCCAGGCCGCGTTCCGATCCCTGCCACGTTCGCGCGCTTCCCACTCGACGCCGAGGACACGGGTGAGCTGATCGGCCAGAGCGGCGTTGTAGAGCTCGGAGACCGCGACGACCACCGCGTGCATCGGCCGGCCCGCGAGGGTCCGCCAAAACCCGTCCTGCACAGTCAGGACCTTGTTGCTGATGACCACGTGCGTGTGCAACTGCGGGTCGCCGGCGCGGCTGTCGTAGTGATCGAACGCCGCCGCCACGACACCGGCGACATCGACGTGCGCAACCGCGCCGTCCGGGCCGGTTGCGCCGACGCGGGTTGCGGCAACCTCGCGTTCCAGGAACGCAACCAGCTCTGCAACCGCCGCATGATGCGCGTCTGTGATCAGGGCTTGGGTGCCGGCGTCCGCAACCGCCCAGATCGTGGAGACTGACTTCGGCACGCTGAATGTGAAGTCGTAACCGGCTACCGCGCGGCGGGTGCCGCGCTCGGCTTCCTCCGCCTCGATTGCGGCCACTTCCTGCGCTCGGGTCGCCGGTCCCAACTCGGGGTCGAGAGCGTCGACTTGCTGCTTGATCCGCTCGGTGATCGACGCGAACTGCTGGTAGGCGCGGCCCAGCCGCTCGCCCGTGATCGGGTCATGGCCCATCCCGACCAAGAGCGCGAGCTGAGCTTCTGAGACCTGTGCTCCCTCGACCAGCTCGCCGTGCCCGAGCCGGTCCAGCCCCGAGCCCATCCAGAAGCCTGGCGGCGTTCCTGCCTCCGCGTAGTAGCGGGTCAGCGGCGTGGAGAGTGAGCGGTCGCCGTCGCCTGCGGCCACGGACTTCAACAGGTACTTGTAGCCATCGCCCGCGCTCATCACGCGCATCGAAACCGTCACGTGGGCTGCTCCTTCTGTCGCCGTTCGGAGGGCAGGTGAGCACGCGAGCCCGGTCGCATCCGATGCGGCTCGGGACGGCTCGCGCCTCGTCTGAAAGACGTGTGATCGCTCTGACGAGGCCGGCGAACAACATGACGGTCGCTCGGCGGAACTTGTTGTCAATAGCGCGCAGGAGGCGGGCCGAGCACTTCGCAGGTGACCAGCCCGGCATCGAGCTCGCGAGCGAGCTCTGGCCGGGGATCATCGATCTGCCGGAGTCCTGATGCGCCAGTCGAACGACGAGGCCCAAGGTCGTCGCCTACGGATCGGGTCGCTGTTCTCCGGCTATGGCGGACTCGACCTCGCCGTCGAGGAGGTCTTCGACGGCGAGACGATGTGGTTCTCGGAGTTCAGCCCGGCCCCGGCGCGGGTGTTCGCTCATCACTGGCCGGGCATGCCGAACCTGGGCGACATCACCACGATCGACTGGAACACGGTCGAACCCGTCGATGTGATCTGCGGCGGGTTTCCCTGCCAGGACGTGTCCACCGTGGGACATATGGCCGGCCTGCATCCTGGTACCCGCTCGGGCTTGTCGGCGCGCATGGCCGAGGCGATCAACGTGCTGCAACCGGAGGCCTGCTCTCGGCCGCCGCAACCCGACCGACACCAGAAGGAGACAGGGACGATGGACGCAACCCCATCCTCGCAACCCCCGAGCCCGTCACCCAAGCCGAGGGCGCTGCCGTTCGCGGTGTGGAATCCGACCCGTGGCATATGGGAAACCGGCCAGCTCGACCTCTACGGGCTCTTGGAGCCGTACTCGGCGATCTGGCCGACCTCGGGTATGACGCGCGCTGGGTCGGCCTACCCGCTTCCGACATCGGAGCACCCCACGCCCGCTTTCGCATCTTCATCCTCGCGCGCCGCACTGTTCCGGACCCCGCTGGCCTCCGACGCCGCCCGCGGCGGGGAGAGCCTGGACGGGGTGCGCGCTCGCCGTGGCACAATCGCTCTGTCCCATCAGGTCATCGACCTGGCCTTGAACGGCCCGGCTGGTGCCTGGCGGACCCGGGAATTGGAGCTGCTATGGCCACTGATCGGGCAGCTCTTCGACGCTGGGGACGCTACGCCGTGGCAATCCGACGATGGGAGCACCTCACCGGACGAGAAGCCCCCTCACCCACCCTCATGAGCGACGACGAGCAGTACCGTCCCGCCCCTCGCACCGTGGAATGGCTCATGGGACTACCGGACGGCTGGGTCACCAATCCTGAGCTCGGACTGACTCAGCCCGAACAGCTCACAGCCCTCGGCAACGGTGTCGTACCAGCCCAAGCCGCCCACGCGCTCAGGATTCTCTACCGCGTCAGTGCGGGAGAAGCCGTGGGTACTGAACTTGGTTCGTCCGAGACCCCAGCCGTTCAGAGCCCGGTTGCCGAAGAAGGGAAATTATCCTCATTCTCGTTGCGCTGGGCGCGGTGACAAGCACTGCCCCGTGGACAGTTCTGCGTCAGGCTCAACGCCTCATCACACACCTGACCGACGACGTACGGATCGGATAGCCGTTTGAGACGCCCCACGGATGGTCGCCCCGAACCCAGGACGCTGCGTTCTCGTTGTCAGGTCTGCCTGACGACCTCATCTATAAGTTGGTCGACCTGGTCGATCGGGATCACGCCGCAGTTGATGAGGCCGGCAAGACCCTGGAGAGTGGCGAGGAAGAGCAGAGAGAGCTGTTCTGCACTCCGGTCCGCGAGCAGCCCTTCGGCTTGGCCTCGTCGGAACACTTGGAGTATCGGCGCGAAGGCGGCCTCGGCGCTCTTGCTGACGGCTTCACCGCTCGTACCGTGTTTGTGGGCGAACATCAACTCAAGGATGTTCGCCTCTGAGACCGCGAAGTCGACATACGTCCGGGCGATCGCGCGAAGTCGTCTCGGGTAGTCGGGAGCCTCGGTAGCTTCTCGCAACCGGACGCCGAGGTGGGCGAAGCCCTCAACGGCCAAAGCGTCAAGAAGCTCCTGCCGGCCGGGGAAGTACCGGCGCGGCGCGGCGTGGGTGACGCCGATGGTCGCCGCTACCTCGCGGAGCGACAGGTCGGCAACCCCCCTGTCCCGCACGACCGTCGCGGCCTCATCTAGTACCGCCTGACGAAGGTTGCCGTGATGGTAGGGGCGAGCGGACGTCATGCACAGAGTCTACCAATCATGTATCCGTTGACAAGATTGTTTCCACTGGATACATTGAGGCCATGCCTACACTCGCTTCGCCTTCACAGGTGCCGGATCAAACCGGCCGCACCATCATCGTCACCGGCGGGGGCAGCGGCATCGGCCGCGCCGCAGCAGTCGCGCTTGCCGCAAAGGGGGCGCGACTCATTCTCGCCGTCAGAGACCAAGACAAGGGCCTCGCGGCAGCAGCCGCGATGAGCGGCGAAGTGGATGTCCGTCCGCTGAATCTCGCTTCACTCGCCTCGATCCAAAGCTTCGCCGCAGGCATTGATAGTCCCGTGAGCGTGCTCATCAACAATGCCGGCACGATGACCGACAAGCTGCAGCACACCGCGGACGGCTTCGAGCTCCAGCTCGGGATCAACCACCTCGGGCACTTCGCGTTGACGAACCTACTGCTGGATCGGATCACGAGTCGGGTCGTGACCATCTCCTCGACCGCCCACCGCTCCGCGCAGATCAACTTCGACGACCTGCAGTGGGAACGTCGGAAGTACGAGCCGTTCGGCGCCTACGGTCAATCCAAGCTGGCGAATCTGCTTTTCACCTTCGAGTTGCAGCGCCGCCTGATCGCAGCGAGTTCGTCGGTAATCGCTTCCTCTGCGCACCCCGGCTGGGCATCCACCGGTTTCCGGATCACGAGTGGCAATCGGCTCCTCGATGCGCTGGCGGCAATCAGCACGCCCGTGCTCGCTCATGGTCCAGAAGGCGGGTCGCTACCAACGCTGCTGGCGGCCGTCGGTGACGTCCCGGGCGGCAGCTTCATCGGCCCGAGCTGGCTCGGCGGGGTTCGCGGGCCGGCTGCGGTCACAGAACCATCGGCCGGAGCGAAGGACCCTGCCGTCGCCCGTCGGCTCTGGGAAGTGTCCGAACGCCTCACCAGCACACACTTCCCTCTCACCTCCGGGACTGTCATGACCGATCAGGCAACGGGCGACACCAGCGATTGACTGCGATGAAGCGCATCCAATACCACCAATACGGCGGACCTGAAGTTCTGCGGCTGGAAGAATTCGAGCCTCGTTCGCCTGGGCCCAACGAGGTACTCGTCCGAGTCCACGCCGCCTCAGCCAATCCGATGGACTGGAAGATCCGTGACGGCGTCATGCAAGCTGCGACCGGCCGGGCCTTCCCCCGCGGCTTCGGCACCGATTTCGCAGGCGTGGTCGAAGCCGTCGGGAGTGCGGTCACCCGGCTACGGGTCGGAGACGAAGTGCTGGGAGGCGCAAGCCCGCAAACGGCTGGATCCTTTGCAGAGGTGGTCGTCGTGGAAGAAGACGGCGTTGTGAGCAAGCCCACGAACCTCTCGTTTTTGGAAGCCTCCGCTCTCCCCACCGTCGGAATCACCGCCTTCCAGGCATTAGTCCGAGAAGGAGAGGTGAAAGCCGGCCAGTCTGTGTTTGTTCACGGCTGTCTCGGCGGCGTCGGACGAACTGCGGTCCAGATCGCGCAGTCGCTGGGAGCCTCGGTCGCTGGTAGCTGCCGCCCCAGCGCAGTAGCAGATGCCCGCGCATTGGGTGTCCACCCGATCGTCGGATTCAACTTCGATCCGGAGACGCTGACGGGCCAATTCGATCTCATCCTTGACACTGCGGGCACACTGCCGAAGTCGGCGACGAGAATGCTCACCAAACGCACAGGGCATCTCATCGACATCAACCCCACACCCGCGAAGTTCGCTCGGAGCGCTATACCAGGTCCGTACCGAGTGCTGATCGCCCAACCGCACACCGCTGACCTCGGTGCCGTCGCTCGGGCTGCAGGACAGGGAGCAGTCCAAGTGCCGATCGGCCGTGCCGTGCCTCTGGATGACGCGGTATCAGCTCTTACGGAGCTTGAGCTTCATAGAAACCCTCGGGGCGGCAAGCTCGTCTCCGTCACCGAGTGAGTCACACCGGTCAGATGCCGAGAGGCCGCGTCGATCGCAGTTCGGACGATCGGAGAACGACCACGTTCTCACCGATCGTCGCGCGGAGCAGTTCATTCCGCCGACCGCTCGACCCGAAGGCCTTCGACTTCGTGAAGGTGGTCGTAATTCGCGATGGCTCGGCTCGTCTGTTCTGCGAGTTCGGCCAGAAGTTCGTCTCCGTGGGCGACGTGATACTCCTCAGTTCCAACGTGCTGTGCGGCGGCGAGCCAGAGGGACGGATCACGGTTACAACACTCTGTGTGGATGCTGATTACCTAATCGACCAGGTCTATTGGCAACATGTCGGGCTGGTGACGGACCGTCTTGATGCCCATGACTTCGCCGCCACGATCTACACAGAGCCTGCGCAGGTTCTCAGACTTGGCATGGAACGAGTCGGAATGTTGACGCCGTGGCTTGATGAACTGGTCGCGCTGAGCGTTGAGCATCGACCAGTGGAGAACTTCTATCGGATGCAAGCTCTCTGGTTTTCACTCGCGCATGTCGTGGCACCCTTCATCACTACGTCATCCATCCGTACCTCGCCAACGCAGCGTGCGAAGAACTGCCCATCCTCGCCACGGCGTCGACCCGTCGCCCCTTTGCGCACCGAAGCACGCGACATCGCCGAACAGATGCGCGCGAACCCTGCGCGCCACTGGTCGATGACTGATCTTGCCGAGCAGTTTCATCTGTCGAAGTCGCAGGTCGGTCGCGTGTTTATCGAAGCGTACGGTAAGTCTCCCATTGCGTACTTGACGATGCTCCGCGTCGAGCGCATGGCGGGACTTCTGCGCACCACGAACGCACCGATCGTCGCAATCGCTAGGGAAGTCGGCTGGGGTGATTCTGACTTCGCTGCCCGTCAGTTCCGCCGTAGCGTGGGAGTCACGCCGAGCGAGTACCGCGCGCTGAGCCGTAGGCGGGCGGCGCAAGCGACCGGGTGAAACGTGCATCCGCCCCAGCGAAAACCGCAGCATCGGCGTGAAGACCGGCCGCGCCCGCTCTGATCCTGTAATCCGGTAGGGACTCGTCGGGTTCATCGCGGAGCCTGACGGTCCGAAGCATCGTTCCGTCGTCCGTCTCGTCTTCCTGATCCTCCCGGCGTACCTCGTGGTCGCACGGTTGCTCCCTCTCGGAGTGGCCCTGGCGGAGGGAGGTCA
The DNA here is from genome assembly GCA_030150265.1 of Protaetiibacter sp. Classification (GTDB taxonomy): domain Bacteria; phylum Actinomycetota; class Actinomycetes; order Actinomycetales; family Microbacteriaceae; genus Homoserinibacter. The sequence continues at coordinate 31,188 of JASLGG010000021.1, read as the reverse complement.
GACGATGGCTGCGAACGAGGACAAGCAGGCGGCGCGGCAAGCGACGCTCGACGCGCTGGAAGAACGCATCGTGCAGTCGGTCGAGGAACTGGTGTCGGGGGATGACTGGCGGCGTGCGATCGAGTTCGCGGCGAGGTTCCGCACGCGCTCGTTCAACAACACGCTGCTGATTTGGGCGCAGCACTTGGAAGCCTATGAGCAGGGCCGGGTGCCGACGCCGACGCCGACGTGGGTTGCCGGGTACAACGATTGGCGGAAGATGGGTCGCTGGCCGGAGAAGGATGGCGGCTATCGGATTCGCGGTCCGGTCAAGGCGAGGTTCGCATCGGCGACTCCGCGCGATCCGACGTCGTGGCGACGGCTGGGGAAGTGGGAGAAGCCGCGGCCGGGCGAGGTCGTGCGCAGGCGGATCGTCAGCGTCGTGCCGGCCTATGTGTGGGACGTGTCCCGAACGCACGGAGACCCGCTTCCCGAGCTGCCACGTCCGAGGCTGCTTGAAGGCGAAGCCCCCGCTGGGCTGTGGGAGGGCCTGACCGAGCAGGCGGAGTCGCTGGGGTTCGAGGTGCTGCGGATGCCGCGCGACCGCATCGAGCGGGGCGCGAACGGCTGCACGGATTTCGAGACCCGCCAGGTGATGGTCTGCGCGGATATGGACCCGGCCGCGCAGGTCAAGACCCTCGCGCACGAGCTGGCGCATGTTCGGCTGGATCGCCCGAACCAGCGAGACGACGCCCGCGAGCATCGAGGAATCAGCGAGGTACGGGCCGAGTCTGTCGCGCTGATGATCGCCGCCGCGCACGGCATGGACACCAGCGAATACACGATTCCGTATGTCGCCGGATGGGCGGCCAACGTGGATGGGAAAGACCCCGTGGCGGTCGTGCGCGCTACGGGCGAGCAGGTGCGCAGCACCGCATTCGACGTTCTCGACAAGCTCGACACCGCCCAGCTCGGCAACGGCAACCCGTTGTCCCTGCGTGCCGGTGGCCCGGAGCGCACGTCGCCGTCTCAGGAGACGCCAGAGCAGGCCGCGCGCCGGGTCGAGCCGCTGCCGGAACGGGAGACGCCGGCGGCTCCGGTCGGGTCGGGACGGAGGCTGTGATGGTCGCCCCCGCCACGGCTGCCGCTGTTTTCGGTCAGCTCGACGGGGCGCCGTTGCCGGTCGCGGCGCGTGAGCTGGCGCGAGCCGGGGTGCCGGTGTTCCCTTGCGCGCCGGCCGGGAAGCGGCCGATCCCGGAGCGCGGGTTCCATGAGGCCAGCGTCGACCTGGCCCGGGTTGAGGGGTGGTGGCGGTCGCGGCCGACCGCGAACATCGGCATCCCGACCGGCGCCGTCTCGGGGCTGGTCGTGATCGACGTGGATGTGCACGGCGTCAACGGGTATGCCGCCTATGCGCGGGCGGCGCGGGCCGGGCTGATCCCCGAGCCGTTGGCGGTCGTGCGCACGCCGACCGGCGGCCAGCACGCCTACTTCCCCGCCGACCCGCACCAGGCGCAACGATGCTGGCAGGCCGGGAAGGTCGGCATCGACTGTCGCGGGGGCGGCGGCTACATCATCGCCCCGCCCTCGCTGCTGCGGCTCGACGGCGTGCGCACCCCGTACCGGATCGAGCAGGTCGCGGCCGGTGCTGCCCGGCCGATAGATGCGGGCCGGCTGCGGGACTTCCTCGATCCTCGGCCCGCGCCCCGGCCGCGCCTCGGCGGGCCGGTGCGGCGGGAGGACGCGGAGCGGCTGGCAACGTGGCTGGGCCGGCAGGCCACCGACCGCAACCTCAAACTCTTTTGGGCCTCGTGCCGGTTGGCCGAGGGCGGGGTGCCGCTCACGGATGCCTTGGACGCGATGGTGACGGCCGCGCAGTCGGACTTCGGGGAGCGGGAAATCACCCGCACCGTCTACAGCGCCTATCGCAGCGTCGGCGCCGGAGCCCGGCGGGACCGTCCCGCCGCACCGGCTTCGGGCGAGTTCGCTCGCGGGAACGTGCAGCAGCGGGCGCCCGCCACGCGGGGGCTGCCATGAAGGAACTACGCGGCCGCCGATGGGCGGTCATCACCTCGGTCGCCGGGACGGTGTTCATCGCTGCCGGCGCGTTCTGGTTGTCGTTCACGTCCCTGGCCGACCTTGCCCGCCGCTCCGGGATCGGGACCGGGCAGGCATGGGCGTGGCCGCTGATCGTCGACGGCGTGATCGTGGTCTCCACGGTCGCCGTCGTCGCCCTCGCCGGGGAGCGAGCGGCGTGGTATCCGTGGGCGTTGCTGGTCGGCGGCGCCGCGGTGTCGGTGACAGCGAACAGCTTGCACGCGGTGGTCGCGGCCGACGCCGACGTGCCCGGACCGCTCGCGGCCGCGGTCGCCGCCGTGCCGCCGGTCGTGCTGCTGGCGATCACGCATCTGACCGTCGTGCTGACCCGCGCCACCACACGCCCCGCTACCGCGCTCGAGGTGCCGCCGGCGGTCGAGCCGATCACCCCGTTGCCACAGAGCGAGACGGCATCTCTCACCCCGCCACCTAAGGCGGCAGGCGTCACCGCTGCGGACGCGGACGGCGGGCCGGATCGTCGGGCGCTCGCGGCAGAGCTGCGAGAACAGGACTGGTCGAACAAGGCCATCGCCCGGCACCTGGGCGTGCATCCCTCGACGGTGGGCCGCTGGCTGCCTCGTGCTCACCAGTCCGATGAGGCGGACCCGTCCGGGTCGCAGCCCGAGATGGAAGGAGCCCCGCCATGAACGATGAGGACCGGATGCGGGAGCAGCATCGCTCCGAGCCCGAGCCGCCGCCCCCTGCGCGGAACAACCCGGACCCGGCCGAGGCGACCGAAGCAGCGGGGACGCCGGATGCGGTCAAGGACGCCGCGTCCCGCAAGGCCGCGAAGGAGAAGCTGGCGCGGGTACGGGGCCGGGGCGTGGATTGGGTGCGCCCGACCGACCTGATCGCCCAAGGCGGCGGCGCGCTGTCCCGCCGGGGCATCGACCGGACCGCCGAGATGAACCGTCTCGTCCGCGCCCCGATCGAGAAGGGCGCCCGCTGGGTCGCCGAGCGAGCCAAGCGTCTGCCTCCTCTGAGCGCGTTCGGCCGTCGCGGTGGCGCCGAGCAGGGACCGCGCCGCTCCGGGGTCGGCATGAGGTAGCCGGGTGGTGATGAGTCATGAGCGCCCACTCCACAAAGGCGAGACCCGCAGTCGTCTGCGGGTGCACCTCGCCGTCGGGAGGTGCCCAGACCATGACCAACGACACCAGCACCATGAGCGAGACCAGCGGCCGGCCGGCTGAGGACTACCGCACCAGCGAGGGCTTGCGTGCCCTGCTGAAACGGCTGCACGCCGCCGGTCGCGGCGCCTGGGGGCACGACCCGGTAGCGGCAGAGCTGATGGCGTTCGCGGCCGACAAGTACGCGGCGCTGGCGCACAAGCACCGGCTCGATCCTTGGGAGGCCGCGTCGGCGGCGTTCGACGTGATGCGCACCCAGGCCGCCCGCACCGCCGATGACCCGTGGGCGGTCATCACGCACGCGGTGAGGATCACCTGCATCGCCGAGGAACGCGGCCAAGGTCTGCTGTGCTCGACCCACCAGGCACGCCGGCCCCGCTACTCGATCTTCCACGACCCCGAACGGCTCTCCGACCGCGAGAACGTCCTGAGCGACTACCATCCCGCGTTCCAGATCAAGGACGCCCACGACCGCGACGACACCCCGGAGCAGGCACCGGCCGGGCCGGCGGCAACCACGGCGGCGTCGGCGGTCGAGGACGCGATCACGCTGTTGATGTTGTTGGACTGGCCCGAGGGCACGGCACGCTCGGCGGTGGAGCACGTCTGCGTGGCGCTGACCCGCGTCGGGAACCGGCACACCGCCTACGAGACGCTGCGACGCGACAAGCACGCCAGAGCCCTGGTCGACCTTCCGGGACGCTCCTGGGCGGTGCTGCTGCGCGCTCTGCTCGGCTGCCCGGACCCGGCGCTCGCGCCGACCGGCGCGGGCCGCGGCGTGCTGTTGCGGCTGCTGATCGGCGAGACGCTGCCGGTGCTGCTGCGAGATGACGACCTCGTGCTGACCCTCTCCCTGGCCGCGCCGGGCACGACGAAGGCGCGGGGTGCGGGATGAGCGCACCGGCCGGGCACATCGAGCTGGAGCGGGCGGTGGACTCCATCACTGTCGGCCAGCGACACCGCACGGACCTGGGCGACCTGGACGCGCTCGCGGCGTCGATCGACCGGAATGGGCTATTGCAGCCGCCGACGATCACCCCGGATGGGGTGCTGGTGTGTGGGGCACGCCGGATGGCGGCGATCAAGAAGCTCGGCTGGCGCCGCGTCAGCGTGTGGGTCCGTAGCGGTATCTCGGACCGGCTGGGGCATCTGCTGGCCGAGCAGGACGACAACCAGCTCCACAAGCCGCTCACCCCGATCGAGGCCGCCGCCTTGTACCGGGAGATCAAGGAACTCATGGCCGAGGATGCCGCCCGTCGCAAGGCCAAGACCCAGTTCCACGAGGGCCACGAGCCGGGACAGCATGGTCCCGCCGATTCAGCGGGACCATCCGACTCGCACCAGCTCGGGGACGCTCGGACACAGGCGGCGCGGATGGTGACCGGCTCGGCGTCCTACAGCCGGCTGGAACAGATCGGCTACCTGCAACACCTGGCCGACGACCCGAGCACCCACGAGACGATCCGCGTCCAGGCGCGGGACGGGCTGGCGCAGATCGAGGACGGCGCGGCGGTCAACCCGATCTTCCAGCGCCTCCGCGACACCCGAGCCGAGGCCGACAGCGAGCGGGACCGGCGGTTGCACGAGCTGGCCGACGAAGCCCTGGCGCGCGTCCACGCCGCCAAGACCAGCAAAGCAACGAAGCCGGCCCCGCCGAAGCGTCGCCCAGCCGCCGAGGACGAGAGGCCGGCGCGGTACCCGGTTCGTGCGTTCGTGCTGACCTGGGGCGACCTGGAAGCGTGGTGGACCCACTACGACGTGGACGAGCTGGCCGTCGAACTCACCGACGAGCAGGCCGAGGCGTTCTTCGCCACCGTCGAGGGCACCACCGAGTTCGCCGATCAGCTCCGCACCGCCCGCACCACTATCGCCGCCGAACCGGCCGGTCGGCCACTGCTGCGCGCCCTCTGACCCAAGCCCGCCGTCGCTCTCGTCGTTCGGGGAGGCGAGCACCTGGCGATATGAAGACGAATCCCGCCTCCTGGTCCCGTGGCCGCCTGATCGCCGTGATCGCCGCCGGCCTCGTCCTGCTGATCCTGGTCGGCATCGGCTTCTACGGGCTATTCGCCGGCCCTCAACGACCCGCCGCCCCCGATCCCGGAGCAGACCCCACGGTCACCGCGCCGGGCGAGACCGGACCGGGCACGCCACGGCTGCCGCGGGTCACGCCGTCCAGCGATCCCGACGAGTTCGCCCGCAACGTCGCCGAGGCCCTGTTCGCGTGGGATACCGGCTCAGAGCTGATGCCCTTGGACTACACCAGCGTGATCCTCGCGGTGGGCGACCCGTCCGGCACCGAACAGGCCGGCCTCGCCTCCGACATCGCGTCCTATCTGCCGTCTCGTGAGGTGTGGATCGAGCTGCGCAAGTACGCCACCACCCAGCACCTCACCATGGAGTCCTCGTTCGTGCCCGAAGCGTGGGACACCGCCGTCGAGCAGTCCCAGCCCGTCCAGCTCGCGGCCGGTGCGACCGCGGTCACGATCGAAGGCACGCGGCACCGCGAGGGCGTCTGGAACGGCGAAACCGTCACGAGCGAACACCCCGTGGCCTTCACCGTGTTCCTGGCCTGCCCGCCCCCGGCACCGGAGTTCCGCACCGGCCTGTGTCATGTGCTGCGCCTGTCGCAGCTCGACAACCCGCTGCGATGACAGAGGGCGCGTCGTGGTCAAGAAGCTCCTCATCCTCGGACTCGCCTTCGTCCTGTTCGGCCCGGCCTGCGTCCTGCTGGCGATCGGCGTGCTGATGAACCCCGCCGCCGCGAACTGCGCCGTCCCCGGCGGCAGCGTCACGGTGGGCAACATCCCCGACTCGTTGACCGTCACCACCCAGGACGGCACCACGTTCACCCTGAACCGGCAGCAGCTCACGCACGCAGCCACGATCATCACGATCGGCAACAGCATCGAGGGCGTGGGCCGGCCAGGCATCAAGATCGCGCTGATGGCCGCGCTCACCGAGAGCACCCTTCGCCAGCTCGCCAACACGAGTGCCTACCCCGAGTCCGCGAACTACCCCAACGACGGCAACGGCGGCGACCACGACTCCCTCGGCCTGTTCCAGATGCGCCCGCAATCCGGGTGGGGAACCGTCGCGGAGCTGATGGACACGACCTATCAGACCCGCGCGTTCTACGGCGGACCCGATGGCCCGAACTATCCCTCGCCGCGGGGCCTGCTGGACATTCCCGGTTGGGCGCAGATGGACCCCGGAGAGGCCGCGCAGGCCGTCGAGGTCAGTGCCTACCCTGACCGCTACCGCAACTACGAGCCCGTCGCCGAACGCATCCTCGACGCCCTCACCGGCGCGACGGGTGCGGCCGGCCCGGCCGCCGCCGCGTTGGCGGTGGGGCCGGTTGCGGAGTCCTCGCGGGTCGTGTTCCCGCTCCCCGAGGGAACCTGGGTGCTCACCAGCGAGTTCGGGCCGCGTATCCATCCGATCACCGGGGAGCCGGCGTCCCACACCGGCACGGACTTCGCCGCACCGGATGGCACGCCGATCCTCGCCGCCGCGGACGGCACCGTGACCGTGGCCGAGTTCTCCGGCGGCTATGGCGGGCTCATCGTCATCGAGCACCAGATCGACGGCGCGACAGTGGCGACGGCCTACGCGCATATGTGGCAGTCGGGCATCCACGTCGCGGCCGGAGACCGGGTAACCGCGGGTCAGCACATCGGCGATGTCGGCAGCTCCGGCAACAGCACGGGACCGCACCTGCATTTCGAGGTCCGGCCCGGCGGCACTAGCGGCGAGGCCGTCGACGCGGCCAAGTGGCTCAACGATCACAACGCGGCCGATCTACCCGAAGCCACGGTCGGCAGCCCCACCGGATGCGACGCCAGCGGCGGTACCGCGGGCGCGCCGGCCCCGTTAGACGGCGACCCCGACCAGATGGTCGATGACCCCACCAGCTCGGGGCAGATCACCGCTCGCATGGCGCACGTCATGGCCCAGGCTCGCGCCGCCTTCCCCGACACCTCGTGGGCGTGCTACTCGCCCCGTCCGGGCGCCGTCTCCGAGCACCCGCTGGGCCGCGCCTGTGACGTGATGTTCGGCAACGCCATAGGCCAGTACCCGGCCCCCGCGCAGCTCGAAGCCGGATGGACGCTCACGAACTGGCTGAAAGACCACGCCGAGGTCTTGGGCGTGGAGTACCTGATCTGGCAAGGCCAGATATGGTCCCTCGCCCGCGACGCCGAAGGCTGGCGCCCCTACAACGGCGGCGGGATGCACGACCCCGGCAACGTGACCGGCGGGCACTTCGACCACCTGCACATCACAGTCCAAGGCGGTGCGTGATGGGCGTGTTCCCCGACTTCGACGGGCTGGGCGGCATCGGCGATCTGAAACAGGTCATCGGCGCCCTGCTGATGATCGTGCTGATCGTCGCGGTGCTCATGGTGATCGTCTCCGCGATCTGCTGGGCGTTCGGCGCCTCGCACGGCAACCCCGCCCTCGCCTCCAAAGGCCGGGTCGGGGTGCTCGTCGGGATCGGCGCCGCCACGCTCGCCGGCGCCGGGGTCGCGTGGGTGAACTGGCTCATCGCCCTCGGCAACCAGCTCTGACCTGCACCGAGTGAAGGCCCGCCTGTGGGCGGGCCTTTCTCATGCCCGCACGCGCTCGCCGGCGTCCAGTCGCTCTACGGCCTACCTCGCCGCCACAAGCCATCCGCTCAGCGAGGGAGTAACCGCCGTGATCGACATCGACCCCAACAGCAACGGCCTTCCGGGCATCGAACAGCTCCGCACCATCGTCGGCGCCGTGATGACGGTCGGCCTGATCCTCAGCGTCCTGGCGCTGATCGTGAGCGCGATCGTGTGGGCCTACGGCGCCAACAGCTCAAACCCCCACCTCGCGGGCAGGGGCAAGCTGGGCGTCCTCATCTCCTGCGGTGCCGCGGTGATCTGCGGCGCGGCGGTCACCTTGGTCAATTTCTTCTGGAACGTCGGCCAGGCCGTATAGGGCCGCCGGTCACAGCAGGAGATTCGTGATGGGTGTCTGCGACGTTCCCGTGATTTCGACCGTCTGCGACGTGGCCGGCGAGGCCGCCGCGACGGTCGTGGCGGCCCCGTTCGACTGGCTCGCCCAGGCGATGGGCGGCGCGGCCGGCTGGCTGATCGAGGCGATGTGGGCCGTGTTCGACACGACCACGCTGGTCGATGTCCAAACGGACGGGTTCACCAGCGTCTACAACCTGATCTTCGGCATCGGCGTCTTCCTCGTCCTCATCTTCTTCTGCCTGCAACTCATCACCGGGCTGATACGCCGAGACCCGACCGCGTTGTCCCGCGCGGCGCTCGGCGCGGCGAAATCGGTGCTCGGCGCGTTCGTCGTCGTCACGCTGACCGCGCTCGCGCTGGAAATCGTGGACCAGCTCTGCATCGGCATCATCCAGGCGTCCGGGGAGACCACCGGGACGATGGGCGACAAGATCATCCTGCTCGCCGCCGGGCTGAGCGGAATCAACATCGCCGCGCCCGGCGTCGGCGCGATCGTGACGATCTTCCTGGCTGGGCTGATGATCGCCGCCGTCGCGATCGTCTGGTTCAGCCTGCTGATCCGCAAGGCGCTGCTGCTGGTCGGCGTGGTGCTCGCGCCGATCGCGTTCGCGGGCGCGTCCTGGGACGCCACCAAGGGGTGGATCGGCAAGTGGGCGGCGTTCGTGATCGCCCTCATCATCAGCAAGCTCGTGCTCGTCGTCATCTTCTTACTGGCGATCACGCAGATCGCCACCCCGATCGAGCTGGACATCGCCGCCGTCACCGAGCCGATCACCGGCATCGTCCTCATGGGCATCGCCGCCTTCGCGCCCTACATGGTCTACCGCTTCGTCTCCTTCGTCGGCTTCGACCTGTACCAGCAGATGGGCACCGAGCAGGAGGCCAAGAACGCGCTCAACCGTCCCGTCCCGATCCCGTCCAAGCCCCAAGGCGGCGATGAGCCCAGGAAGGTACTTGATGACCCGAAGGACGGCGGTTCCGGCGGGTCGGGCGCAACACCTCCGCCCAAGACTCCCGCGCCGGCCGCGGGCGGCAGTGGTGCTGGTGCTGGTGCTGGTGCTGGTGCCGGGGCAGGCGCAGGTGCCGGTGGCGGTGCTGGCGCCGGGGCGGGAGCGGGTGCTGCCGCGGGACCGGCCGCAGCGGTCGTCGTCGGAGCACAGGTCGTCAAGGGCGCTGCTGAGGCCGGGCCGAAGGCGGGCCAGGCCGTCGCGGACCAAGCGGAGACCGCCGCGAGCGGTGCCGAGGGCCAGGGAGGTAGTAGCGCCGCACCCTCGAAGACGCCCCCGCCGCCCTCCGCGCCGCAGCCGCGGACCCCTGCACCTCCCAAGTCCGGCCCGCCGCGGACTGACAAGGAGTGACCGGCCATGCCTACGGAACAGAAGACACCCGGTAGCGAACTGACCCCGATGAAGTTCAGCCGACTCACCCGCCGCGGGGTGCTGCTCGGCCTCTCGGTCTCTCAGCTCATCACCCTCGGCATCGGCGGCCTCACACTCCTGGCCGCGTTCTACGGCGGCGCCGGGGTGCTGCTGGCCTACACCGCCCCGGTCTGGCTGCTCGCCGTGGTGCTGACCTGGGTGCCGGTCGCCGGGAGGCCGATGGTCGAATGGCTCCCGGTCGCGCTCTGGTGGCTGTGGCGCTCCACCGGCGGACAACTGCTCTACCGACGGCGGATCGTCAAGCCGCGACCTGCCGGGAGTCTCGCGTTGCCCGGCGACATGGCCCGGCTGCGGGAGCACCTGGACCCCGAGACCGGGGCATGCATGATCCACGATCCCCGCCAGGCGACCTTGACGGTCGTGACCGAGGTGACGCATCCGGCGTTCGTGCTGCTGGACCCCGGCGAGCAGGAGCGCCGGGTCACCTCATGGGGGCGGGTGCTTGCCACGGTCTGCCGCTCCGGGCGGATCGCGACCCTGCAAGTGCTCGAACGGACCCTGCCGGACTCCGGTAGTGGGCTGGCGGAATGGTGGGCCGAGCACGGCACCGCCGACGACACCTGGGCCTCCCAGACCTACGCCGAACTGATCGAACGCGCCGGCCCCGCCGGGGAACGACACGCCACCACGATCAGCCTCTCCCTGGACATGAAGACCGCGGCCCGGCAGATCAGGACCGCCGGCGGCGGCATCCGCGGCGCCGCCGCGGTGCTCCGCCAGGAGATGGCGACACTCACCGCCGCGCTGCGCTCAGCGGACCTGACCCCGACCGGCTGGCTCGGCCCCGGCCAGGTCGCGGTCATCCTGCGCTCCGCCTACGACCCGGCCGTCGCCGCGACGCTGGAACGCCACGGCCGGCTCGGGCAGGAACTTGCCGCCGCCGGCCCGGTCGCGGTCACCGAGACCTGGGGCAATCTACGCACCGACTCCGCATGGCACGCCGTGCTGTGGGTATCGGAATGGCCGAGGTCGATGGTGTATCCGGGGTTCCTCGCCCCGGTGCTGCTGTCCACCGGCATCCAACGCTCGGTGTCGCTGATCTACACCCCGATGCGCTCCGACCAAGCCGCACGCGACATCCGCAAGAAGAAGGTCGAACACATCTCGGACGCCGCCCAACGTGCCCGGATGGGGCAGATCGAGGACGCCGCGCAGGCCGCCGAATACCAAGACGTGCTCCAACAAGAAGCCGACCTCACCGCCGGCCACGGAGTGCTCCGCGTCTCGGGCCTCGTCAGCGTCTCCGCGCCCACGCTCGACGAACTGGAAGCGGCGACCGCGGCGATCGAACAGTCCGCGATCCAGGCGTCCTGCGAAACCCGCCGGCTCGTCGGCCAGCAGGCCGCAGCGTTCACGGCGGCGGCACTGCCGCTGTGCCGGATGGTGTAGCTACGAGCACTTATCCAACATGGAAGTCTCGATGCTTGTTCTCATTCTCCTCAATCCATTGGATACGAAGTACGGGATCGCCAGAGCCTCCGAAGGTGAACATCACGGGTAGACGTCGGGTCTGGCCTCGGTGAATGGTTGTCGCTCCATCCGGCCCTGCGACGAACATGGCGCTGTCTTCGCCGACGCTCTCGAACACGACGCCTTCCGCATCGCGGTCGCCGGTGTTGGTGATGTCGAGCCAGTGCTTTGTCGTGTAGCGCGGAGCACCCTTCGAATTTACTCCCGAGACCTCGCGCTCTTGATGCGGCTGCACCAGGAAGTCCACTCCACCAGGCTGCGACTGTGCGGCAGGGGTCGAGTCGACTTTCAGCGTGACGATGTCGTGCTCGATCGCCTTCCAGACCTCGTGATTAAGCTGCTCGGGGTTACTGAACTCGCCGAGCAGTCCGCGATCTTGCATGTCCTTCTTGAAGGCACGGAGGGCGTCGAGCTGCGCGGTATCGATGTCGTTCGGCAGCGGGGCGGTCGAGAAGTAGAGATGGACCGGCTTGCCCAGCTCCAGCGCCCGATCCACTTCCTCGGCCGTTCCCGAAATGGCGTCAGGCGTTGGTGAGCCGAGTCGTCCACCAAACAGCGCGAACACGATGTCAGAATCATCGACCCCCTGCGCGTTGATGAGCTTCTGCGGATGAGCGCCCATGACGGGGACTGCCGAGGTCTCCCACCTCCACGGCTGCAGGATCACGCTCTTGTTCCTCGCGTTCGCGTCGTTCCAGCCATGCACTGCCTTCTCGACGGCGTCGCGAGCCTCAGGCACGTCTGAGGGCGAGGCGATCATCACGCGCAACACGGTGGCGACATAGGGCATAGATGCCAGCCTACGGAGGGGAACTGACATCGGACCGGCGGCGCGCACCTGCCAGGTACCAAAGTCATGGAGGCCGTCATGCCGACGTTCACGAACCCTGCTGCCGATGCAGGCGAAGCCTATGAGGCGTTGCGCGGGCTCGCGCACGCCAGCCACACCTTCGAGGACCCGTCCGAGACCTACGCAGTGATCGGTGACCTGCTCGGCGGCGTCCGCTCAATCAGGCAGGTGCTCGACCAGCTCGCCACCGTCCACCTGAACCATCACCACCAGGTCACCGATGAGTCGCGCGAGTACAACGGCGGCTCGGTCGAGGCGCTGGCCGCGGCCGACGAGCTGCACCAGGCAGGCACGCTCATCGACCGAGCCCACGACCACCTCAATGCCGCGATGACGCACTCGGGCCGCATCGTGTGGAACCCGCAGGATCGTCTCGTGGAGCGATGGGTCGGCATCGTGTTCCTCCAAGGCGAGGAAGCCGACAAGGTGCTCGACATCATCGACGCCAAAGGTGCCGAGGCGGGCATCGAGCGTCTGTCGCAGTGGGACTACGGCGCTGAGACCACCGACGCGGCGATGGAGGGCGGCGATGTCCACGACTCCGCACCTGTCTACGCAGGTGACCGGCAAGCCGAGACCGGCGACTACGCGATGACCTACAACCCGCAGGCCGGGCACGTCTCCCTCTACCGGCGGCACATGATCCGTGCCGAAGACGCCATCGCCCCGCCCGCCGAATCGCACGTCCCGGCGCGACGCTCGACACCCACACGCGAGAGCGCGACGCGGCGTAGCGCGGTGCGTGAGGGCGGCTGGTTCGAGCATCCCGGCGTCGCCGCGGTCAAGCAGTCCCGGGGGCTCTCGCTGTGAGCCGGGACGAGAAGCTGCACACCGCCGTCCTCGTCGCTCCCGCCTCGGAGCAGCGCCGGCTACGGAAGGCACGGAAGGTGGCCGCTGCGCGCCTGATCGCCGAGCAACGCCAAGTGGAGCAGGAGGCGTCGCGCGCGAAGGCTGAAGCCGAGCGCGCGGAGCGCCGCGCCACCGTCTACCTGCCATCGACAGGTGAGCCCGGGCCGGCGATGCTCCGCTCGCCCGGCCGGTTCCGGCTTCCCCGGCATCAGGACACCAGCGCGGTGCTTGCCGGGCAGTACCCGTTTCTCGCCGAGGCGGGGCTGGGGTCGGCCGGCATGTTCATCGGCCAAGACCTCTACTCGGGCTCATCGTTCGTCTACGACCCGTGGGTGCTCTACCAGCGGGGCATCATCACCGCTCCGAATCTGATCTTGGCTGGCATTGTCGGCTCCGGGAAGTCCTCGCTCGCCAAGAGCCTCTACACGCGAAGCCTGCCCTTCGGATACCGCGTCTACGTCCCCGGCGATCCGAAAGGTGAGCACAGCGGCGTGGCCGAGGCCGTGGGAGGGAAGGCGATCATTCTCGGGCATGGGATGGGAAACCGCCTCAACCCCTTGGACGAGGGCTATCGGCCCGGCGGCCTCTCAGACCAGGAATGGGCCACGACTCTCGCCGCGCGTCGCCGTGATCTACTCGGCGCTCTCACCGAGACCGTGCTGGCCCGGCCACTGACGCCCCTGGAACACACCGCGATCGACACCGCACTCGCGGGAGCGGTGCGCGACGCTGAGGTTCCGATCCTGCCGATGGTGGTCGACCGGCTGCTGCGCCCTGACTCTGCCGATGACCCGGACGGCAGGCTCACCGAAGACGGCCGTGAAGTGGGCCATGCCCTGCGCCGCCTCGTCCTTGGTGACCTCAGCGGACTGTTCGATGGCCCCTCGACGGTGAAGTTCGATCCGTCGCTGCCGATGGTCAGCCTCGACCTGTCGCGGGTCACGGAGAACAGCACCCTGATTTCAGTGCTGATGACCTGTTCATCGGCGTGGATGGAAGCCGCGCTGCTCGACCCCAGCGGCGGCCGCCGCTGGGTGATCTACGACGAAGCGTGGAGGCTCATGTCTCACCCGGCTCTGCTGCGTCGGATGGACGCGCACTGGCGGCTCGCCAGACACTACGGGCTGGCGAATCTGCTGGTGTTCCACAAGCTCACCGACTTGGAGAACGTCGGCGACTTAGGCTCGGCGAGCCGGGCGCTGGCGAACAGCCTGCTGGCGAACGCCGAAACCAGGATCGTGTACCGGCAGGAGACCGACCAGCTCGGCCCCACCGCGGCCGCGCTCGGCCTCACCGGCACCGAACAGCGCCTCCTGCCCGGCCTCGGCACCGGGCAGGGCCTCTGGCGGATCAAGGACCGCTCCTTCGTGGTGCAGCACCAGCTCCACCCTGCCGAGCTGGTCGCCTTCGACACCACAGCGCGCATGACCGGCAACGTTGTCTAGAGCCATCGCGCGGGATCTATTCCTTTTCTACGCCTGTCTGCATAGCGTCCCGCCTACGCTGGAGGCATGGCTGTGGACCCCGCACTTTCCGAACTCGCTCGTCCGATTGAGGACGGCCAGCCGTGGCCGCGGCCTGCTTGCCCCAAGTGCCAGACCGGATACATCGGCTTCTCAACGCCCACCGAGGACGAAGGACACGACTCAGCTTCCGCGCGCAACCACCCTGCGTTCGAGCCGGAGTGGATTTCCGGCACGTTTGTCGTCCGCGGCCAGTGCGAGAATCCCGAGTGCCGACAGGCTGTGCACGGGACGGGTGACTACCGCGTGGACTACTCCCGCAGGTCGAATCGCGAGGATTTCGAGTATCAAGGCATCTCCTATTCCTCGTACTACACCATGACGCATTTGCATCCGCCGATGCTGATGATGCCGATCCCGAAGTCGGCACCCGACGAAGTGCGAGAGGGTGTGCTGCGCGCGTCTCGCGTGCTTTTCGCTGATCCGGGTCTGGCCGCAACAGCGCTGCGTGCCACGGTGGAACGGTTCTTGACCTCAGAAGGTATCTCTGCCACGCGACCAACTGGGCAGTTTCGGAACGCACACGAACGTATCGAAGAGTGGCGGGATGCCGACCCGGACCGTCCAGCGGTGGCCGATCTTTTCTTCGCCGTCAAATGGCTCGGAAACGTCGGCACGCATGAGGACTCGGACCTAACCGCTATGGAGGTGCTGGACGGGGCCAGAGTGCTCGACGAGGCTTTCCACCGACTCTTCACTGGCCCGGACATTGATGCCCAAGCACGAACTATAAACGCGGCCAAGGGGCCTTCGCGGCAACCCTGAGCAGCGGTGGCCGATCCAGTGCCAAATGACTCAACCTCTGAGTCTGTAGACCGTCTCACCCGTGTTGACATCGACCACACGGCCATCATCGCGCACGCGAAACCGTGTCTCGCCGGAGTTGGCATCCACCACTCTGCCGTCGTCGCGGACACGGAATGATGTCTCCCCAGTGTTCGCGTCGACCATCCGGTTGCCGCGCACACGGAACCGCGTATCACCCGAGTTCGCACTGACGGCCCGGCGGCCGTCCCAAGTTTCGTCACTCATACGAAGAGCCTGCCAGAGACGTCCGACATCCCTCCGTACGCGTGAGAGGTTCGACCTACAGGGTCATACGTGTGCGCGAACGCTCAGGAGCACCATGCATCCGCTCATGGCGGCGTTGGCTCACCTCGACGCTATGAAGAAGCCCGAGCCCGAATCCGTCCCGGTGTCCATTCCGCTCGTCGTGCTCGACGTGCGCGAGGACGGCACAGTCGCCGTCACCATCGACGGCAAGCCGCTGGCCCCGGAGCCGTTCGCGCCGCCGTGGCGGCGATCCTCGTTCGGGCAGATCATCGACCGCGCCACCAACGACCGGACGACAGCGGTGCGGGTCGAGGTCCGCGAGGCGGACGGCACGAGCTTCACCGACATCATCGCTCCCCGCCGCCGCCGGACAACCCAGTCGAAGCCCGAGGCCGAGAAGCCGGTATCGGGGCCCGCGTTCCTCGCTGTCGAGGGCGACGGCTTCGTGCCGGGTGAGGATGTGGCCGTCGCCGTCATCACCGGGCACACTGACGCTGCCGGGACCGGCACCGCTCGCGCCCTCGTCAATCCCGCACAGCTCAGCGCTGACGCCTCGGGCGGCGTCGTGGAGGTGCTGCTGTTCGGGCGTATCTCCGGCACGGTCGTCGTCCAGCGGGTGGCGCCGTGAACGGTCAGGGGCGGCAGACCGGCTCCTTTGGAGACGAGCTGACCAACGCCGCCATGATCGGGCTGGTCGTGCTGTTCGGGGTCGCTCTTATGCTTCATGGCGCCGGATCGGTTGCGGCATGGCTCACGGGCACGAGCCAGCCGACCGGCGGGCCTGCCTCCGGGATTGGGGTGCTGTTCGATCCCGGCGACCCGGCAGCAGCCCTCGGCGCCCCCGGCCTGAGCCCGGTCGTCTACTGGATCGTCGCGAGCCTGCTGCTTACCGGCCTCGTCAACGGCGGGGTCTGGGCCTGGTCGCGGCTGCGCCGGCACACGCACCGGGTCGAGCAGGACCCGCGTCGGGTGGCCGGTATCGCTACTCGCTCGGAGGTCAACACTGCCGCGTCTGAGAAGGCGCTGCTGCGACGGGCGGGGAGCCTCCGGCCCGGTCTGAGCGACCCCAGGCCGCAGGACGTGGGCTATCGGCTCGGCACCTCCAAAGGTACGAGCGTGTGGGCGTCGGTTGAGGACTCGATCATGGTCATCGGCCCGCCCCGAAGCGGCAAAGGCCTGCACCTGGTGATCCCCGCGATCCTCGATGCTCCCGGCGCAGTCGTGGCCACGAGCACCCGCCCGGACAACCTGACCGCGACGATGCGCGCCCGGCGTCGGATCGGGCCGGTCGCGATCTTCGACCCCCAACATCTGGCGGAGGGCCTGCCCGCGGGGATGCGGTGGTCGCCGATCCGTGGGTGCGAGTCGCCGCAGACGGCGATGATCCGCGCCACCGGGCTCGCCGCCGGTACTGGGCTGTCCGCCGGCGGAGTCGATGGTGGCGGGTTCTGGGAGGGCAAGACCCGGGCCGCCCTGCAATCGCTTCTGCACGCTGCGGCGATCGACAACCGGCCGCCCGCTGAGCTGTTTCGGTGGGCTCTCGATCCGACCGCGGCCGCTGACGCGGTGGCGATCCTGACCGGCTCCACCCAGGCTGCGACCGGGTGGGCCGAGTCCCTGGAAGCGATGATCGACTCCGACCCCCGCACCCGCGACTCGATCTGGCAGGGCGTCTCCTTGGCTCTCGGCTCGCTGGCCGACCCGCGCGTGCTCGACGCCGTATCGCCCGGCCCCGGTGAGGGCTTCGACCCCGAAGCGTTCATCCGCGACCGCGGCACGTTGTTCCTGCTGGCAACCGGGTCCGGTGCGGGAGCCAGCGCCGCGCTGGTCGCCGCGCTCGTGGAAGACCTGATCGAGACCGCCCGCCGACTCGCCGCCCGCTCGCCCGGCGCCAGGCTCGATCCTCCCTTACTGCTGGCGCTGGACGAGATAGCCAACCTCAGCCCGCTGCCGTCGCTCCCAACGCTCATGGCCGAAGGGGGCGGGTCGGGCATCACGACCATGCCGGTACTGCAAAGTCTCGCGCAGGCGCGGGACAAGTGGAACGAGCACCAGGCCGGCGCGATCTGGGACGCCTCGATCGTCAAGGTGATCCTCGGCGGCGCATCCAACAGCCGCGACCTGCAAGACCTGTCCGCGCTCGTCGGGGAACGCGACGAATACACCGACTCCGTGACCCTCGGCGATCACGGCACCCGCTCCAACCAGCGCTCTATCAGGCGGGTGCCGATCTTCCCACCCGACCGTATCCGCCGGCTCCCGTTCGGAACCGGGATCGTGCTGCTGCGCTCCGCACCACCGATCGTCACCGACCTGCACCCGTGGCCCAAGCGCCCCGACGCCGCCCAGCTCACCGCCGACCGCGCCGAGATTGAGGCGCTACTGCGCCGCTCTGACACCTAAGCACGCGGTAGTCGCCTCACGGCTCACCTCGCAGTCATAGCGAGCCGCGATGACCGCTCGCGTGAGCAGACAGGAGCACAGCATGTCCGACGCCACCGATGACGTGATCACGAGCAACGTTCCCGACCTGGACGAGACGGATGAGGGCTATGACGACCCACTGATCGCCGAGCCCCCGCACCCGATCAACTGGAACCTGCTGAACGCCGACGACGCCGAGGTCGAGTGGCTGGAACTCAACCGCTGGGTGGACTGGCTCAGGCACACCTACGGCCTTCCCGCGTCCGTCATCCCGCCGGCCTGGTACACGCACCCCGAGTTGCTGTGGGAGCTGTCCGCGTTGCACCTGCACTGGCTCAGCGCCTACGACCCCGAGCAGAACGGGTCCGCGCCACTGGGCTGGCACCGCGACTTCGCCGAGGCCCGCCAGCGACTCCGCGAATGGGTCGCCGCGTCCGGCACCAAGCTCGACCACGACCGGCCGACCAGGCAGACCGTCTGGCCCGGTGAAGAACCCGCCGAGCCGATCGAGGACGTGCCGATCATCGACCGCGACGCCGAGTTCGTGGAGTTCGTCATGGCCGACGTCGCCGCACGCCGTGAGGCCGAAGAAGCGTTCTACCGCGACCTCGACCCCGACACCGGAGAAGTGTCATGAGCGACAACGGAGCACTCGTGGTGTCACCCCTGATGCACAGCCGCGAGGTCGCGGCGTACCTGAAGGTCTCGGAGTCCACACTGTCACGGTGGCGCTCGTCCGGGACCGGACCGTCGTTCCTGCGCCTCGGCGGGATCGCTCGGTACCGGCTCGATGCGGTGGATCGCTGGCTGGCCGAGCTGGAACACGACCATGCCGCGGAGAGCTGAGCCCCAGCCGACCGCTGCGCCCAAGCCGGTGCCGCCGATCGGGGTGAAGCTGTCCACGGACATGGAGCGCCGCTCCTACGGCATCCGCGCCCGAGCCCGGTGGACCGACCCGACCACCAAACGCCGCGTCACCCGGTCGGAGATCGTGCCCGACGAAGCCGCCGCGCACACCTTCTTCGACCAGCTCCGCAACTCATCGACCAAGGGCATGGACGTGTCGATGACACTGTTGGAGTTCGTTACCTCCATCGGCGACCGGTGGGCGCGGGGCCTGGACCCGACCTCCACGGGCGAGACCTACGGGTACGGGCTGAAGCTGCGGGTGCTGCCCGCGCTCGGGCACCTGCCTGTTACCCAGATCACCGCAGGCATCATCGACCGCACCATCGATGAGTGGGAGCAACGCCACGGCGCGTCGACCATCAAGAACACCATCGCGCCGCTGGTCCGCGTACTCGATGAAGCAGTTCGGGACGGGCTCATCCAGATCAACCCCGCCAAGAACCGCGCCAAGCGGAGCCTGAACCGCAACGCCTTCCGCGGCCAGTCCGCCGAACAGTCCTCCCCGCGGGCGCACGCGATCCCAGACATGAAGACCCTCAACCGGCTCGCCAAGGCGTGCGGCAAGGTCCACCAGTCCTACAGCGACTTCGTGATGCTCGCCGCGCTGCTGGCCGCACGGTCCTCGGAGGTATCCGGATTGCAGGTCGAAGACGTGGACTTCGGCAAGAACCTCGTCGTGATCCGCAGGCAGGTCTTCCCCGGCAAGGGCGGCCTGGTGACCAAGCCGACCAAGAGCCGCAAAGAACGCCGGGTGCCGATCCTCGAACCGCTCCGGCCCGTCCTGGAACGCCTCGCCGAGGGCAAGGAACCCGAAGACCAGCTCCTCGTTGGACCGAAGGGCGGCTACCTCACCACCGCGACCGTCCGCGACGCCACCAACTGGGACAGCATCGTCGCCCAGCTCGGACTGCCCGACCTCACCCGGCACGGCCTGCGCCACACCGGAGCGACCTGGATGGCCGACGCCGGCATCCCGCTGCACGTCCTGCAAGACATCCTCGGCCACGCCTCAATGGAAACCACCCGCGGCTACCTGCACCCCGACGACCGGCATCTCGCGTCGGCTGCCGAGCAGGCCAACGCCTTCCTCTCCGCCGCCGGGCAGCGCAAGCAGGCCCGGCGCAGCGGTCCCTCGGCCAGGGGCCTGTGATGTGCGCCCGCGTCCGCGCGAGCAGCCTCGCAGTCGTTCTGGTCCCCTTTTGGTCCCCTTATCCACAGGGAAGCGGGTCGAGGGGATTCGACTGTCCACAGGCGACCGCCCTGCGCCACACCAGGGGGACCAGAGGGGGACCACGGAAAACCATCCCCGGACATGACGAAGCCCAGGCGAGAAACCTACTCTCACCTGGGCTTTTACGTCGGGCTGACAGGATTTGAACCTGCGACCCCCTGACCCCCAGTCAGGTGCGCTACCAAGCTGCGCCACAGCCCGTGGCATGGATTTTCAGTTGTTCGGGCCGACCAGAGCGGGGTAAACCCCTTAACCCCCAGTCAAGTGCGCTACCAAGCTGCGCCACAGCCCGTGGCTTCGTGCCGAAGAACGGCACGGCTCACTACCTTACCGTGTCCGCGGGGGCTCGACGCGCACCCCGCGGCATCCGGTGCCGCCTCAGCCGCCGAGTCTCGCCTTCGCGTAGCCGACCACCGCGTTGGCGTGGCCGTGGCCCATGCCGTGCTCGGTCTTGAGCCACTCCACGACCTCCATGTGGCGGTGGTCGTCGAGGCGGTCGGCGGCGAGGTCGAGCCAGTGCTGGATGGGCTGGCCGTAGGTCTTCTCGATGCTCGGGAAGTAGGAGGCGGGCCCCGTCAGCTTGCCCTCGAGCAGCGGCGCGGGTACGCGGTGTTCCGACATGCCGCCATGCTAGCCAGCGGCGACAGGCGCGACGGATCAGACACCGACTCCCAGCACCGGCGGATCCACCGTCTGCCCCACCAGGAAGTGCCACCCGAGCCACCACCAGAACAGCACGAGCACGAAGCGCGGCGCGCGCTCGGCCAGCACCTCGTCGAGGAGCTCGGTGAGCGGCGCCACGCCCCGCGCCGGCAGGTGCGCCATCGCGGTGAGCGCGAGCGCGCCCGCCAGGCACAGCAAGTAGACGGCGATCGTCACGTCACGCATCCGGGCGCCTCCTCCCCCGCGTGATGAGCAGCACGCCGAGCGCGAGCCAGCACACCGCGAACACCAGGCGCCCGAGCGGGGTGTCGAGCGCGGGGTCGAGCAGCTCCGAGATCGCCGGATGCTGCCCCTGCGCCTGCGTGGTGAGCCGCCCCGCGAGGAACGACCACAGCTCCACGAGGCACATCACGAGCACGACGGCGGCCCAGCCGATCGCGGCGCGGCGGATGCGGATGCGGCGGCGGGCGGCATCCGGCTCCCCCACCTCGGCGCCGCGCGCGGGCGGACGCAGCCACGCGAGCGGTACCGCCACCAGCCCGACGAGGCCCACCGCGATCCCGGTCACGAGCCCGTGCCGCGGCGCGAGCACGAGCACGGCGGCGACCGCGGCGGCGAGGGCGAGCAGCAGCGGCATCCGCAGCGTCGGCCGGGTGACGCGCAGGCGTACGACCCCGACCGTGTCGAGGGTGAGCAGCACGGCCGCCGCGCCGAACACGGCCGTGTCGAAGGGCTGGGCGCGCACGAGCTGCACGACGGCGATGGCCGCCAGGATGCCGATCCACGGCACCGCGCGCCAGCTCGCACGGGTGTGCACCGGGGTCGCTGCCACGGCCGTACCCTACGCCCGCGCAGCGTCGGGCGGCGACGTTCGGCGGGCGCGTCCGCCGCCCTCGCCGGCGCCGCGTAGCCTGGGCGGGTGACCGACGCCGCAGCGCACCTCGAGGCCCTCACCCGCACGATCCCCGACTTCCCGGAGCCCGGTATCCTGTTCCGCGACCTGACGCCGGTGTTCGCCGACGCCGAGGCGTTCGCCGTGGTGTCGGATGCGCTCGTCGCGCCCTTCGCGGGCGAGTACGACGTCGTCGCGGGGGTGGAGGCGCGCGGCTTCGCGCTGGCCGCCGCATCCGCCGCGCGCAGCGGGCACGGGCTGCTGCTCATCCGCAAGGCCGGCAAGCTGCCGGGCGAGACGCTCACCGAGAGCTACGCGCTCGAGTACGGCGAGGCCTCCCTGCAGGTGCACGCCGGCCAGCTGCCCGCCGGCACGCGCGTGCTGCTCGTGGACGACGTGCTCGCCACCGGCGGCACCCTCGCCGCCTCGCACCGCCTCATCGAGCGCGCGGGCTGGCAGCTGGCGGGCACCGCCGTCGTGCTCGAGCTCTCGGGGCTCGGCGGGCGCGAGCGGCTGCTGCCGGCAGAGGTGCGGGCGCTGCAGCTCGTCTGAGACCCGCGGATCGGGGCTCGGGAGTCCGTCGCTTTCGGGCGTCGTCGCGGGCGTCACGAGCGCATCCGGGTGTCGGTGGTTGCTGCTGTAGTCGGGGTATGGAGAAGCCCGATCCGATCGCCGCAGCGGATGCCGCGCTCGATCTCGTCGTGCAGCTCCAGGCCCAGATCGACGCGCTCTCGGCGGCGCGGGCCGAGGCTCTCGTCGCCTTCGACGAGGCGTTCCGTGCAGCGTATCCCCCATCGGCGGCGGCGTTCCGGGAGCGGGCGGAGCGTGCCGAGCTGGCGTGCGCTCTGCGGATGCCGGAGGGCACCGTCGAGCGTCTCGCGGGTGAGGCGCGCGTGCTCGTGCGCGAGCTGCCCGCCACGCATGCGGCGCTCGCGGAGGGGCGCTTCTCCTACCGGCACGCGCAGGTGCTCGTCGACGAGACGGCCGACCTTTCCCCGGAGGATCGCGGCGCGGTGGAGCGGCTCGCGCTCGGCATCGCCGGCACCACGACGGCGGCGCAGTTCACCCGGCGGGTGCGGCGCATGCGCGAACGACGCGACCCCTCCACGATGGTGGAGCGTGCACGCGTGGCGGTGGCCGAGCGGCGGCTCACCCTCGACCCGGCGCGTGACGGCATGGCCTACCTCACCCTCTACACGGGCGCGGCCCTGGCATCCGCGATCCTCGGCCGGGCGGATGCCGCCGCCGCCCGCGCTCTCGCCGACGGCGACCCGCGCACCCTCGTGCAGCTGCGCGTCGACCTCGTCGTCGACGCCCTCCTCGACCGCGACACGGCCCTCGGCCTCTCCCGCTCGCAGCTCGAAGCGATGGCCACCGGCGCCGACGAGCTGGCCGCCACGCAGGAGGCCGAGCTCGGGCCGTTCGCCGGTGTCGTGCCCACGGTGATCGTCACCGTTCCCGTGCAGACCCTCCTCGGCGGCTCGGAGCCCGGCACCCTCGACGGCGTGGGGCCGATCGACGCCGCCACCGCGCGCAAGCTCACCGCCCAGGCCCCCGGCCTCTACCGGCTGCTCGTCGACCCCGAGCACGGCACCCCGCTCTCGCTCTCCCGCAGCAGCTACCGGGTTCCCGACGGCCTGCGGCGATGGCTGCGCATCCGAGACGGCTCCTGCCGGTTCCCGATGTGCTCCATCGGAACCCACCGCTGCGACCTCGACCACACCATCGAATGGACCAGCCGCGCCGGCCCCACCGACCACGACAACCTCGCCCACCTCTCCCGCGGACACCACACCCTCAAGCACCACGGCGGCTGGCGAGTGCAACAGACCAGCCCAGGCCGACTCCGCTGGACCAGCTACCTCGGACGCGAGTACGCGACCGAGCCCGCGGTCGCGTAGCGGCGCGGTCCCCCCGCGGGTACGCCGAGGTTCCCGGCGGCCGGCGGGCGGGTGTCGAAATCCCGTAGCCGCTGGCGCTTGGTCGAATAGCGCAGCAGGCACCGTCCCCCGCTGATTGAGTGGGGTCGCGGGCGCCATCCCCCGCTGGTTGAGCAGCGCCGCAGACGCCATACCCGCTGACTGGACAGCGCCGCAGACGCCATACCCGCTGACGGCGCCGCGGCGTCGTACCCGCTGGTTGAGTAGCGCCGCAGGCGCGTATCGAAACCAGCTCGTGTGCCACGAGAGAGCCGCGGGTTTCGACACGCCGCTCCGCGGCTACTCAACCAGCGGGAGTGAGTGGCAACGGGCGAGCGTCTCGACCAGCGCGAGCCGCGGCGGTGGAGCGAGAGGCTCAACCAGCGGGAGCAGATGCCGGCGGGCGAACGGCTCAACCAGAGAGAACGGCGGTGTCGGAGCGGGAGGCTCAACCGGCGGGAGTAATGCCAGCGGGCGAGCGGCAGTGCGAGCCGCAGCGGGGCGCCAGCTCAGTCAGCGGACGTGGCGGCGACGCCCTCTGGGAACCGCGCCGCGATCCAGTCGGCGGCTTCCGAGGGCGCGAACCGCGGGCGCATGACGCCCGAGTGGTGCGTCGGCCACCAGCGCGCCGTGAGGTCGACGCCCGCCCGCCGGTAGCGCCGGATGAGGCCCCGCGTGAGCCAGCTCGGCGCCACCTCGTCGAAGAGCGCCGCGTCGATGCGCACGGGCGCGCGATCCGGCGCGAGCTCCGCCACCTCGTTCTCCGCGAACGACGCGGCCAGGCGCGCGAACAGCTCGCGCCCCCGCGCCCCGCCGATCCCGGCCGGCGCGATGCCGCCCCAGGAGTCCGGGCCCGACAGCTCCGTGAGGCACAGCTCGGCGAGCTCCCCCCAATGCGCCCGCGCCACCGCGCTCAGCCCGTCGCCCGCGATGAGCTCCCGCAGCCCCGCATCCGTCGTGGCGGCGCCCGCGAGCATGAGCCCGATGAGCGGCGGCAGCACCCCGAAGCCCGGCACCCGCATCCGGAGCACACGTGCGACGCCGATGCTCACGCCCATCCGGGTGACCGGCGCGAACGCCGCCGTGCCCCGCAGCCGCGAGACGGCATCCGGCTCCGGCCCGACGGATGCCGCGAGCGCCGCCATCGACCCCTCCGAGTGGCCCGCCGCGACCCAGTCGTCGCCGAGCAGCGGATCGAACGAGCCGCGCGCCGCCATGACCGCGCGCACCGATTCCGCGAGCGAACGCGCGATGAGGTACGGATGCGGCCCCGCCGTGTCGCCACCCTCGCCGCACAGACCCTCGTAGTCGGGCCGCAGCACGGCGATGCCGCGCGCGAGCAGCGCGTCGCACAGCGCGTCGCCCTGCGACATCCGCCGCCACTCCGGATGGCCGGGCGTACCGAGGCTGGGCGCCGAACGCGGACCCGCACCCGTGGTCATGTGCCCGTAGACGACCACCGGATAGCGCGACCCCGCCGGGGCGCGGTGCGGGAGATGCAGGAGCCCGGTCTGCGTCTCGGTGCGCCCGTCGAGCGCCCGCGCGGGGAACGCGATGCGCCGCGTCGACCCGAACCGCATGCTCACGCCCCCTCCCTCACCCCGCCGTCCGCGGACGCCGACGCCGTGGCAGCGAGCCGAGCGTCGAGCCGCGGCGTCGCTCGGCGTCGTCGACGACGTCCGCGAAGAAGCGGGCCACCGGCGCGAGCTGACCGACGTCGATGCGGTCCAGGGTATCCGCGTCGTCGTAGAGGTAGAGCGGCCCCGAGATGAGGCTCACGGTCGGCACCCCCGCCACGAAGGTGAACGACGCATCCGTCGGGATGCCGTCGGCGCCGAACTGCAGCGGCGTCGCGTCGAGCAGCGCCGTCGAGCGCAGCCCGTGCCGCCGGATGCCGCGGATGAGCCGCAGCGCGAACGCCGGGTTCACGTTCGCGAACAGCCCGCGCGGCTCGGTCTCGTCGATCGCACGGAAGCCGCCGTCGTCGCCCACCACCGCCCGCAGCCCGATGTGCTCGATGGTGGCGTTGAGCACGATGTCGTACGGACGCGCCGGGTCCTCGACGTGGCGGCGCACGAACTCCTGGTGCGCCTGGTAGCCCGTGAAGTGGCTGTCGAAGCTCGCGAACAGCAGCGTCTTGCGCCGCCGCTCCCCCGCGGCGCGGCGCGCGGCGAAGTGCGCCGCGAGCGCGATCACCTCGGCGGTGCCGGAGGCGTCCTCCACGGCGCCCGGTCCGACCGAGTCGTGGTGCGACTGGATCATGACCGTCTCGCGGCTCTCCCCCGGCAGCACGCCGAGCACGGTGCGCGCCGTCACCACGCGGCGCTCCACCTCGAGCGCGAGCCGCGCCGTCGATCCGTCCCGCAGCGCGGAGCGGATGCGCGCCCCGTCGCCGCGGGTGACCCACGCGCCGGGCAGGGGGAACAGCGTCCGCCGGTAGTACTCGTTGTGGTACGCCCGCGACTCCGGGTAGTCGCGCAGCACCCCGACGACGCCGAGCGCGCCCGCCGCGGCCGCCTCGCGCATGACGCGTCCGAGCGAGGTGATGTAGGGGTTGCGTCCGCGCAGCACCTCGCGGCGCAGCATCCGCCGCCCCGGGTCGTGGATCCAGCGCGCGAAGGGCAGCAGGTGCGCGAGCGACATGTCGAAGCTGAGGTCGAAGAGCACGATCGCGCCGCGCACCTCGTGGTCGCGCACCCGCCCGGCGCCGATGTCGACGAGCGGCGCGTCGAGCGCGAAGCCCGCCCGGCCCGTCCAGTCGTGGGCCGCGAGGCCGGAGTGCAGCACGGGGGCGCACGGGATCGCGACGCCGTCCACCTCGAGCGAGAGCCCGGATGCGGTCCAGGCGAAGGAGGGCACCTCGAGCACGCTCGTCTCGAGCCCCGCCGCGCGGAAGCGCGTTTCGACGTAGTCGGCGGCCGCCGCGCCTCCCGCGCTGCCCGTCGCCCGCGGCGAGAGGGCCACGAGCTCGTCGATCGTGTCCAGGATCGACCGGGTGGTCAAGGGGTCCGTCATCCGACCGTCCGTCATGCTCACGCCGTCAGGCTACGAAGATCCATCGCAGATGCGAGCCGATAGCCCGCGATCCGGCACCCTGGAGAGCAACAGGAATACGATTCGTCACATGGTGCACGAGGTGGACGGCTACGAGTTGCTCGACGAGCTCGACCTCGCGATCCTGCACGCCCTGCAGATCGACGCCCGCGCACCCTGGACCCGCATCGCCGCCGCGGTCGGCGCGGACGCCACGACCGTCACCCGCCACTGGCACGAGCTGCGCGAGCGCTCGCTCGCCTGGCTCACCAGCTGGCCCACCCCGGCACGCTGGGCCGCGACCACCGACGTCGCCGTGGTGCTGCTCGAGCCGCCGCCCGCCGCCGTGCTCGACCGCATCGCGGCGCTCCCCTGGGTGCTGAGCCTCGACGAGACCTCGGCGGGCTGCCTCGCGCTCATCGCCTCGCGCGGCGGCCTCGCCGCCCTCGGCGCGCGGACGGCGGAGCTCGCCGCGGCGGGCGCCGTCGTGCGGCGGATGGATGTGGCGGCGTCCATCGCCGCGGAGGACTCGGCGTGGCGGCTGCGCGCCCTCTCGCCCGCCCAGCAGCGCGTCGTGCGGGGCTCCCGCAGCACGCATCCGGCCGACGAGGGCACCGCGCGCCGCACCCCGCGACCCGAGGTGGTGGCCGAGCTCGCCGACGCGCTCGACGCCGATCCGCGCCTGCCGGCCGCCGAGCTGGGCTCCCGGATCGGCGTCTCCGAGGCGACGGCGCGCCGCACGCTCGAGGCGGCCACGGCATCCGGCATGCTCCGCATCGGCTGCGACCTCGCGATGCCCGCGGCGGGCCTGCGTCGCGGCATGATCCTGTGGGGCGGAGCGCCCGACCTCGAGGGCGCCGCGGCCCGCGCCGCGCGGCTGCCGGGCGTGCACCGGGTGGCCGCGCTCGTCGGGCCGGCGCCCCTCTTCGCGTGCGTGCGCGCGAGCTCGCTCACCGCGCTGCCCGCGATCGAGCGCGCCTGGGGGCCGGATGTGGCGATCTCCGACCGCTGGACCGTGCTGCGCGCCCGCAAGCGCAACGGCCACCTGCTCGACGCCGCGGGCCGCAGCATCGGGCGCGTGCCGCCGCACTGGTGACGGGGCGCTGGTGACGGGGCGCTGGTGACGGGGCGCTGGTGACGGCGAGCTCGGCGACGACGCGCGCTGCGGCGCCTCAGCCCGCCGCGAGCGCCTCCCGCCGCAGCCGGTCGTCGAGCCGGTAGAGCGCGAGCGGCACGAGGCTCACCGCGCAGAGCGCCGCGGGGATCGCCGACACCCCGAGCACGATCGCCCACTGCGCCGAGGCCGACTGCGGCTGCTCGCCGCCGGTCGAGGCGAGGTAGCCGCCGATGCTCAGCACGACGCCGAGCACGGCCGGCCCGAGCGCGTAGCCGAGCAGCTCGAATCCCGACCAGACGCCCGAGATCATGGCCACCCGGTTGACGCCGGAGCGGCGCGCGTCCTCGGCGGCGATGTCGGGCAGCATCGCGAGCGGGAAGAGCTGCCCGCCCGCGTAGCCGACGCCCACGACCGTCGCCCCCGCCACGACCGCCCAGCTCTGGCCGGATGCCGCCGTCAGCAGCAGCAGGAGCCCGGCGACCGTCACGACGGTGGCGAGCGCGAAGCCGCGCTTCTTGCCGAGGCGGGCCCCGATCCGTCCCCAGACCGGCGTGAGCAGCACGGCGGGGCCCACGAACGCCACGAAGGCGAGCGTCGAGACCGCGGGGTCGTGCAGCACGTGGCGCGCCACGTAGACGACGCCCGAGAGCACCATGCCCATCGCGACCGCCTGCAGCACGAAGGCGCCGATGAGGCGACGCGCGTCGGCGTCCGCGAGCACGATCCGCAGCTGCTCGAGCAGCCGCCCGCCCGCCTCGCCCGCGCGCGAGAGCGGGGTGCGGCGGGTGCCCCACCACACGCCGACGGCGCCCACGAGGATGAGCACCGCCATGAGGGAGCCCATCAGCCGGTAGCCGTCGGCGCCGCCGAGGGCCGAGACGAGCGCCGGCGCGCTCGCCCCGGAGACGAGGATCGCGAGCGAGAACACGATGACGCGCCAGGTGACGAGGCGCGTGCGCTCCGCGTAGTCGTCGGTGATCTCGGCCGACATCGCGAGGTACGGCACCTGGAAGAACGCGTAGCAGCTCGCCGAGACGAGGAAGAGCACGAGCACCCACAGCGCGCCCGCGACGGGCGGCGCCAGCGGCCCGAAGAACATCGTCGCGAAGCTCAGTGCGAGCAGCACGCCGGCGCGCAGGATGATGGGCCGCCGCCGGTCGACCGGATGCGGCGAGCGGTCGCTCACCCGGCCCGCGATCGGGTTGAGCACGAAGTCCCAGGCCTTCGGGGCGAACACGATGAGGCCCGCGAGCGCCGCCTCGATCCCGATGAGGTCGGTGAGGAAGGGCAGCAGGATGAGTCCGGGCACCGTCCCGTAGGTGCCGGAGGCGATCCCGCCGAGGGCGTATCCGATCCGCGTCGACCGGGTGAGTCGGGTCATGACGCGATGGTAGGGGCGGTCCGTCACGCATCCGGCTCCCGTGCCTGCGATCCGTCAGGACGACAGCCCGGATGCCGCGGATGCGCCCGCAGCATCGTGTCGCCGCGCGTCGCGGAACCCGGTCGGAATCGGAGAAGCGCGCCGCCCTCGCCTGCCGCTAGCGTCGATCCCATGAGTGAGCATGCCGCCGACCAGCACGACCTCATCCGCGTCCGAGGCGCCCGCGAGAACAACCTCAAGGACGTGAGCCTCGACCTCCCCAAGCGCCGCCTCACCGTCTTCACCGGGGTCTCCGGCTCGGGCAAGAGCTCGCTCGTGTTCGGCACCATCGCCGCCGAGTCGCAGCGCATGATCAACGAGACCTACAGCACCTTCGTGCAGGGCTTCATGCCGAGCCTCGCGCGTCCCGACGTCGACGTGCTCGAGGGCCTCACCACGGCGATCATCGTGGACCAGGAGCGCATGGGCGCCAACTCCCGCTCCACCGTCGGCACCGTCACCGACGCGAACGCGCTGCTGCGCATCCTGTTCAGCCGGCTCGGGCAGCCGCACATCGGCTCGCCGCAGGCGTTCTCGTTCAACATCCCGACCGTGCACGGCAGCGGCGCCATCTCGATCGAGCGCGGCGACGGGCAGACCAAGGTGGTGCGCGACTTCGCCCAGCTCGGCGGCATGTGCCCGCGCTGCGAGGGCATGGGCACCGTCAACGACATCGACCTCACCCAGATCTACGACGCCTCCAAGTCGCTCGCCGAGGGCGCCATCACGATCCCCGGCTACACGGCCGACGGCTGGGCCGTGCGGATCTACGCCGAGTCGGGCTTCGTCGACCCGCAGAAGCCCATCCGCGACTACACCGAGCAGGAGCTGCACGACCTGCTCTACAAGGAACCCACCAAGGTCAAGGTGAGCGGCATCAACATGAGCTACGAGGGGCTCATCCCGAAGATCCAGAAGTCGATGCTCACGAAGGACCCGGATGCGATGCAGCCGCACATCCGCGCCTTCGTCGAGCGGGCGGTCGCCTTCGCGCCGTGCCCCGAGTGCCACGGAACGCGGCTCAACGAGGGCGCGCGCTCCTCGAGGATCGGCGGCATCTCGATCGCCGACGCCTGCGCCATGCAGATCAGCGACCTCGCGGAATGGGTGCGCGGCGTCGACGAGCCGGGCGCCGCCCCGCTGCTCGCGAACCTGCGGCAGCTGCTCGACTCCTTCGTGTCGATCGGCCTCGGCTACCTCTCGCTCGACCGCGCCTCCGGCACGCTCTCCGGCGGCGAGGCGCAGCGCACCAAGATGATCCGGCACCTCGGCTCCTCGCTCACCGACGTCACCTACGTCTTCGACGAGCCGACCGTCGGGCTGCACCCGCACGACATCCGGCGCATGAACGGGCTGCTGCGGCAGCTGCGCGACAAGGGCAACACGGTGCTCGTCGTCGAGCACAAGCCGGAGGCCATCGCGATCGCCGACCACGTGGTCGACCTGGGCCCGCGCGCGGGCTCGGCCGGCGGCGAGATCGTGTTCGAGGGCACCGTCGAGGAGCTGCGCGCGAGCGGCACCCTCACCGGACGGCACCTCGACGATCGGGCCCGGCTCAAGGACGCCGTGCGCACCCCGACCGGCGCGCTCGAGATCCGCGGCGCCTCCGCCCACAACCTGCAGAACGTCGACGTCGACCTGCCGCTCGGCGTGCTCACCGTCATCACGGGCGTGGCGGGCTCCGGGAAGAGCTCGCTCATCCACGGCTCGGTATCGGGTCGCGAGGGCGTCGTGTCGGTCGACCAGGGCGCGATCCGCGGCTCGCGGCGCAGCAATCCCGCCACCTACACCGGCATGCTCGAGCCGATCCGCAAGGCCTTCGCGAAGGCGAACGGCGTCAAGCCCGCCCTCTTCAGCGCCAACTCCGAGGGCGCCTGCCCCAACTGCAACGGCGCCGGCGTCGTGTACTCGGACCTGGCGATGATGGCCGGGGTGTCCACGCCGTGCGAGGTGTGCGAGGGCAAGCGGTTCCAGGCCGAAGTGCTCGACTACAAGTTCGGCGGCAAGGACATCAACGAGGTCCTCACCATGTCGGTGGCCCAGGCCGAGGAATTCTTCGGCGCCAGGGACGCGAAACTACCTGCCGCCCACAAGATCCTGGCACGTCTGGTGGACGTCGGGCTCGGCTACATCAAGATCGGTCAGCCGCTCACCACGCTGTCCGGCGGCGAGCGCCAACGCCTCAAGCTCGCG
>JASLGG010000065.1 GCA_030150265.1 Protaetiibacter sp. | reverse complement strand
AAGCGGCCAACGCCGCTACGAGCATATATCGTTTCATTTGGTCCTCAGTGATTTGTGGCTGTCAGAACGGGAACTTACCGGTGACGGCACAGTTCCCACGATCTCGGTGTGCGTTGATCACAATCCGGAATTGTCGGCTGCTGGAGCGATCTTCCGTAGGGGAAGGCCTGACAAGCCGGGACGGAGTATGCCCCTCTGCTGCGACATGCCATGAACCGGTTGCTAAGAGCTCGGAGAACCAGACTTTTGGAAGAGCTTTTTTCTCTGGGCTCGGGTTGAGCATTTCGGATCGCTACGCCGATAATTGGAGACGGAGGACCACCGATGAAATCTTTAGACAATTTGAGATTCAGCCCTACCTTTTAGGATTTCCCAAGGGCCGGCAATCCGGATGAATGGGAGCGCGTCTCGGGCAGCTTAAGACCTACGTGACCTATGTCGACGACGAGTATCGCTCTGTTCGGGTGAGATAAGCACTAGACAGGCATCGGTCCTACCCCGCATTTCGTGCGGGGTAGGCGATAAGGAGGTCTAGGCGGCTTCCTTGTTGGAAATCCCTTCGGCCACCTTGGTCAGCTCCTGGTCGGTGGCGACTTCTTCCCGCAGCGTGGCGTCGAAGAGCTTTTCGGCTTCCGGCATTCCGAGGTTGGCCGCCCAGGCTTTCAATGTGCCGTAGCGGGTGATCTCATAGTGCTCGACGGCCTGAGCGGCCGAGATCAGGCCTGCATCGAGAGCCGGCGAGTCCTTGAATTCCTCCATGATGCTCTTGCCTTCCTCGATGATCCCGAGGATCGCATCGCAGGTTTTGCCGCGGGGCGCCTTCCCGAGCAATTCGAAAACCTGCTCAAGCCGGTCGATATGTCCCTCGGTCTGCGCCAGATGCTTCTCGAACCCTGCACGCAGTTCCGGAGAATGGGCCGCTTTCGCCATCTTCGGAAGCGCCTTCGTTATCTGGCGCTCAGCGTAGTAGATGTCCTTGACGGTATCGAGAAACAGATCGTCCAGCGTTTTTGCCTCTGGCATGATTTCATCTCCATCTGCTTACAAAATGCGGCCGCTCATTCTGGGCCGCAGTAGCCTCGCCTGAGTGGCGATAGGAACAATTTTGCAGAGGCTGGATTGTTCCCCTGGCACCCGCACTCCAGCTCAAGGCTATTGGAGGTTGCGCCGTGCGGCCGGACATGACACCATAGAAAACTAGATCGGTCGTGCAGATCATGCGCGCACACACCGTAGCGGCCGAGCGCTCCAATCCTTCGCAATCATAAGGATTTCGACAACGCGAAAGCGTTGGGCACGGAGAATTTTGCTTATGGGACGCCAGTTAAAAATCGCCGTTCTCCTGGCGGAGGACGATGCGTTGGTAGCTTTGGACCTGGAATATATGCTCGACGAAGCCGGTATAGATGTGACGCCGGTTCACTCCATTGAGCGTGCACTCGAAGTCGGCGTCGCCGAGGTCGACTGCATTCTGGCTGATATCACCCTAGGCGGGA
Source organism: Protaetiibacter sp. (assembly GCA_030150265.1). Classification (GTDB taxonomy): domain Bacteria; phylum Actinomycetota; class Actinomycetes; order Actinomycetales; family Microbacteriaceae; genus Homoserinibacter. Next base: position 1,408 of record JASLGG010000065.1, on the reverse strand, counting down.
AAAGCATCGAACCGCTTTGGGACTCTAGTACGGAAGACGGCATACCGATGATCATTTACACGGGAGTCAACAAACGAGAGATCATGGCCAACTTCCCGGGCGCGACGTTTGTTCCGAAGCCTGCTGCCAGACGCGATCTCCTTTGGGAGATCATAAAGGCCACAACACGCGATCGGTCCGGAAAACCAAAAACACGGGCAGTATCGCGGTCTCGGTGGATCGCTCGCGAAGTCGGGGCCGCAATGCACACGCTTTCAGTGCCCATGCTCGAATGGCAATCTGAAGCGCGCAAGCTCAGAGCGATCGTAGATTGCGGGCGGGCGCGGACTGAGGCTTACGTTGCTGCGACCGAGCTCCTCGCAAAGGTGGAGGACGCGCAACTGACCTTGGAAAAGATAGGCAAAGATCTCGCTTTAGAGGTTCGCTCGGATAGCCGCTTTGTCGATCGATCGAAAAGCCTAGTCAACCTGCTAAAGGACTTGCAGGCTGTTGCGGCCCGGGCCAAAGGGGACGGCTAGGAACAAGCCGTTTACGACACGGAATCGCGCGGGTTGGAACAGTCGGTCGCGCGCTGCGTTCTCGAAGGAGCACCTTTGGAGAGCAGCATGGCCGCGCGGGCGATATGGAAGGGCGCCATCAAGATCGAAGAACTCATTTGTCCGGTTGCGATGTATACGGCAGCCACGACTTCCGAGCGCATCGCTTTGCACCTCGTCAACCGGCGTACCGGCCATCGTCTTGGACGCGTCTATGTTGATGAAAAAACCGACAAGCCCGTGGATCGGGACGATCAAGTCAAAGGATACGAAACCAGTTCCGGCAAATACGTCGTGCTTGAGCCGGACGAGATCGCATCGGTCATGCCGGGAAGCGACAAGATTCTAAGGGTCGAAAACTTCGTCACGTGCGGGAAGTTCGAAACCACCTATTTCGATCGACCATACTATTTGCTGCCGGCATCGGATACCGCGGAAGAAGCTTTTGTGCTTATCCGAGAAGCTCTACGCAAGAACAAGGCAGCTGCTATTGCGCACACCGTCCTGTTTCGACGTCTTCGACCGGTCCTAATACGAGCCCACCGCAAGGGGCTCATCGCGACAACCCTCAATTTCGACTACGAGGTGCGTTCGTCAAGAGACGCGTTCGAGGGGATCCCGAAAAAGAACATCGACCCGGAAATGCTCGAGTTGGCCGGGCACATTCTCAAGACAAAGGCCGGAGATTTTGATCCCTCCAAGTTCGACGATCGCTATGAAGAGGCGTTGGCGGAATTGGTGCGCGCCAAAATTGAGGGACGGAAGGTCGTGCCCTTGAAGCGGCCTGAACCTACGAAACCCAATAACCTGCTGGAAGCTCTGCGCCTGAGCGCCAACGGGGAGACAAGAAACGAGAAGTCCCCAAATGCCAG
>JASLGG010000034.1 GCA_030150265.1 Protaetiibacter sp. | reverse complement strand
GCTCGGCCTCACGACGGGCTGCATCGTCTCCGGGCAGGACCCGCAGGAGCGCAGGCGGCAGTACGAGGCCGACGTCACCTACGGCACGAATAATGAGTTTGGCTTCGACTACCTGCGCGACAACATGGCGTGGTCGCCGAGCGAGCTCGTGCAGCGCGGTCACTACTTCGCGATCGTCGACGAGGTCGACTCGATCCTCATCGACGAGGCCCGCACGCCGCTCATCATCTCCGGCGCCGCGAGCGGGGAGGCGAACCGCTGGTTCGCCGAGTTCGCGCAGCTCGCCAAGCAGCTCCGCCCGGGTGTCGACTTCGAGGTCGACGAGAAGAAGCGCACCGTCGGCGTGCTCGAGCCCGGCATCGAGAAGGTCGAGGACTACCTCGGCATCGACAACCTCTACGAGTCGGCCAACACCCCGCTCATCTCCTTCCTCAACAACTCCATCAAGGCGCGCGCGCTCTTCAAGCGCGACAAGGACTACGTCGTGATGAACGGCGAGGTGCTCATCGTCGACGAGCACACGGGCCGCATCCTCGTGGGCCGCCGCTACAACGAGGGCATCCACCAGGCCATCGAGGCGAAGGAGGGGGTGCAGATCAAGGCCGAGAACCAGACGCTCGCGACCGTGACCCTGCAGAACTACTTCCGCCTCTACCAGAAGCTCTCGGGCATGACGGGAACCGCCGAGACCGAGGCGGCCGAGTTCATGTCGACCTACAAGCTCGGCGTGGTGCCCATCCCCACCAACAAGCCGATGATCCGCAAGGACCAGCCCGACCTCATCTACAAGAACGAGCAGGCCAAGTTCGAGCAGGTCGTCGAGGACATCGTCGAGCGCCACCGCACGGGCCAGCCGGTGCTGGTCGGCACCACGAGCGTCGAGAAGAGCGAGTACCTCTCGCGCATGCTCGCCAAGCGCGGCGTCAAGCACGAGGTGCTGAACGCCAAGAACCACGCCCGTGAGGCGGCGATCATCGCCCAGGCGGGGCGCCTCGGCGCCGTCACCGTCGCCACCAACATGGCCGGCCGCGGCACCGACATCATGCTCGGCGGCAACGCGGAGTTCATCGCCGTCTCCGAGCTGAACAACCGCGGCCTCAGCCCCGTCGACACCCCCGACGAGTACGAGAAGGAGTGGGACGGCGTGTTCGCCGCCGTCAAGGATCGCGTCGAGAGCGAGGCCGAGAAGGTGCGCGAGGCGGGCGGCCTCTACGTGCTCGGCACCGAGCGCCACGAGTCGCGCCGCATCGACAACCAGCTGCGCGGACGCTCCGGCCGTCAGGGCGACCCCGGCGAGAGCCGCTTCTACCTCTCGCTGCAGGACGACCTCATGCGCCTGTTCAACACCGGCGCCGCCGAGATGCTCATGCGGGGCGCCCCCGACGACCTGCCGATCGAGTCGAAGGCCGTCTCGCGCGCCATCCGCTCGGCCCAGTCGCAGGTCGAGGCCCGCAACGCCGAGATCCGCAAGAACGTGCTCAAGTACGACGACGTGCTGAACCGCCAGCGCGAGGCGATCTACTCCGACCGCCGCCACATCCTCGAGGGCGACGACCTGCACGACCGCGTGCAGCGCTTCCTCTCCGACGTGATCGCCGACGTCGTGGACGAGCACACCGCCGAGGGCCAGAGCGACGACTGGGATCTCGAGGCGCTGTGGACCGAGCTCAGGACGCTCTACCCCGTGTCGATCACGATCGACGAGGTGATCGCCGAGAGCGGCTCGAAGGGCGGCATCCGCGTGAAGACGCTCAAGGAGGAGGTGCTCTCGGATGCGCGCATCGCCTACCAGCGTCGCGAGGAGCAGCTCGGCGAGGCCGCGATGCGCGAGCTCGAGCGCCGCGTGGTGCTGAGCGTCATCGACCGCCGCTGGCGCGACCACCTCTACGAGATGGACTACCTCAAGGACGGCATCGGCCTGCGGGCGATGGCGCAGCGCGATCCGCTCGTCGAGTACCAGCGCGAGGGCTACGCGCTCTACCAGTCGATGATGGGCGCCATCCGCGAGGAGTCGGTCGGCTTCCTCTACAACCTCGAGGTCGAGGTCACCGGGGCGGACGGCCAGGCGCGTGTCGCCGCGAAGGGGCTCGGCGCCGCCGAGCAGCCGCAGCAGAACCTCAGCTACTCCGCCCCGAGCGACGACGCCTCGGGCGACGTCGAGGTGCGCAACCAGCGCGGCCAGGTGGAGCGCGCGGCGACCGCTCGCGCCCAGCAGGCCGCCGCCCGTCAGGTGATGGCACAGCAGCCGCAGGGCGCGCCGCAGGGCGGCGAGCAGCGCGGAGCCTTCGGCCAGCGGGTCGACGGCGGCGAGGCGCCCCAGCAGGCGCCGCTCAACCGCGCGCAGCGTCGTGCCCAGGAGCGCCGCGGGCACTGAGCCGGCAAGCAGCGATCAACGGGCGCGCGTCCTCCGGGGCGCGCGCCCGTTGTCGTGAATGGGCCGCATTCCCCTCTTGCAACGTCGGCAAATCTCCGCCATAGTCGGAGTCGCGTTGGCGCGTCTTCGACAAGAGGGAAGTAGAAGAATGACGACCACCGTGCGATGGCGGCGCAGGCCGCACGGAGCGCTTCTCGCGCTCATCGCGCTTCTCGCGAGCGCGCTCATGGGGTTCGCGGCGCAGCCGGCTCCCGCATCCGCCACCCAGGCGGGGCAGATCCTGTACTCGCCGAACCCGGTCAGCTATCCGAACGGCACGGCGGGCTATCCGCGCGCCATCCGGCTCGACCACGACGGATCGACGGCGCAGACCATGCTCGCCACCTTCGCGAAGGGCGGCCACGGCGGCCCCACTACACTGCCGGTCTACCGGAGCGTCGACGGCGGCGCGAGCTGGTCGCAGATCTCGACCATCTCCTCGCACACCTCGGGGTGGAGCCTCGAGGCGCCCACCCTGTTCGAGGTGCCGCGCACGGTGACCGGTCTCGCCCAGGGCGACATCCTCGCCGCGGGCACCGCCTGGAGCATCGGCGACTACACCGCCCAGAAGATCGAGGTGTTCAAGAGCACGAACGGGGGGACGAGCTGGACGTACCTCTCCGACTGCACCTCGACCTCCGGTCTGCCGAACACCTGGGGCCACGGGATCTGGGAGCCGGTCTTCCTGCTGGCCGACAACGGCACCCTGGCGTGCTTCATCTCGGACGAGCGGCCCGCCGGAAGCCCGACGAACAACCAGGTGATCGGTCACTACACCTCGACCAACGGAGGCGCGAGCTGGAGCTCGACGCTGGTGCAGGACGTGGCGTTCCCGAGCGACAACCTCGCGCGCCCGGGCATGCAGACCTTCGCCCGGCTCCCCGACGGCCGCTTCGTGATGTCGTACGAGCTCTGCCGCGACGCCACCAACGCGGATCACGCGTGCGAGGTCTACATCAAGTTCAGCGCCGACGGCCTCAACTGGGGCGCGCTCGGCCAGGCGGGCACTCTCGTGCAGACCGCCGACTCGCGGCAGCTGCTGCACACGCCCTACATCTCCTGGCTGCCGGGCGGCGGCGCGAACGGCACGCTCCTGCTGTCCGGGCAGCGCGTCGTGGCCGGGCCCACGGGCTCCAAGACGGTGCTCGGCGAGTCGGGGTCCGTGATCTTCCGGAACGCGGCGCTCGGGGTCGGCGAGTGGACGGAGATGGAGGCGCCGGTCACGGTCTCGCCCACCGGCGGCTACGCCTCCGGGGTGCCCTCGTGTCCCGGCTACTCGACCCCCGCGATCCCCCGGGAGAACGGGACGAGCTTCGTGTACTTCGCCGCGACCTGGCTCGGCTCCGGCAACCGGTGCGAGCTGCGGTTCGGGATCGGGGACCTGCCCGGACCGGTCGGCCAGATCGTCGGACCGGCAGGCAAGTGCGTCGACGTCGACACCAACACCTCGGTGAGCGGCAAGGCCGTCCAGCTCTACACGTGCAACGTCGCGACGGGGCAGCGCTGGACGATCGCCTCGGACGGCACCATCCGGGCGTTCGGCAAGTGCCTCGACATCACCGCCAACGGCACGGCGAACTTCAGCAAGGTGCAGCTGTGGGACTGCCTTCCCGGCGCGGGGGCGCAGCAGTGGAGGCCGCAGGCCAACGGCAGCCTGCTGAACCCGCAGTCGGGCCGCTGCCTCGACCTGCCCTCGGGCAACACGGCCGACGGCACGGGCCTGCAGATCTATGACTGCAACAACCTCTGGCCGCAGGTGTGGACGCTGCCCGGGCAGCCCACCGGTCCCATCGTCGGGCCCGGCCCCAACGCGCTGTGCCTCGACGTCGACACCAACACGCCGGTGAACGGCCGCGCGATCCAGATCTGGACGTGCTCGGGCGTTCCCGGACAGCAGTGGTCGCGTCATCCCGACGGCACGCTGCGGGCCTTCGCCAAGTGCATGGACCTCGACGGCGTGGGAACGGGAACGGCCAACGGCACCAAGATCGAGCTGTGGACGTGCGACGGCAGCCCCGGCCAGCAGTGGATCCCGCAGGCGAACGGCTCGATCCTCAACCCGCAGTCGGGTCGTTGCCTCGACCTGCCCGCGGGCGATCTGACGATCGGCACCGACGTGAAGATCTACGACTGCAACGGCCTCTGGCCGCAGCAGTGGCGCGTGCCGGTGTGATCCGCCGCCCCGGGCGTCGCATCGCCGGCGCCCGGGGTCAGCCCACGGTGCTCTCGCGGGGCACCACGAGGTGCGGCGCCACGAGCTCCTCGGCCGGCGCGTCGGGCGCCTCGATCCGCGCCGCGATGCGGGCGACCGCGTGGTGCGCGATGAAGGGGGTGTCGAGCGAGACGGTGCTGAGGCTCGGCCGCGAGTAGCGCCCCTCCTCGATGTCGTCGATGCCGATGATCGCGACGTCGGCCGGCACGCGGAGCCCCGCGTCGAAGACGGCGCGCAGCGCGCCCATCGCGAGCAGGTCGGAGTAGCAGAAGATCGCATCCGGCGGCTGGGGCAGCGCGAGCAGCCGCTCGGCCGCGGCGTAGCCGTCGGCACGCCGGTAGTGGGCGGCGGGCTGCAGGAGGCGCGCGTCGGGCTCGATGCCCGCCTCGCGGAGCGCCGCCTCGTAGCCGGCCGTGCGCTGGCGGGGGGTCGCGTAGCTCTCGTCGGGCTGCGCGCCGATCGCGGCGATCCGCGTGCGCCCGAGGTCGAGCAGGTGGCGCGTCGCGTCGTAGGCGGCGCGGTGGTTGTCGATCGCGACGTGGTCGTAGCGGCCGTCGAACTCGTGCTCGCCGAGCAGCACGAGCGGCATCGTGGTGCGGCCGGTCATCTGCTCGAGCTCCTCGCGGGTCACGAGCGGGGAGAACAGGATGCCGTCGAACAGCATCGTGCGGTCGGCGCCCGTGAGCAGCTCGCGCTCGCGCTCGTGGTCGTGCGCGGTCTGGTCGATCATGACGCGGTAGCCGAGCTCGGCTGCGGCGTTGATCACGTCGCGGGCGAGCTCGCTGAAGTAGGGCACGTCGATCTCGGGCACGACGAGCGCGAGCACGCCGGTGCGCCCGGTGCGCAGCGTGCGCGCGACGGGGTTGGGGCGGTAGTCGAGCTCGGCGATCGCCGCGAGCACGCGGGCGCGCATCCGCTCGCTGACGTGCTCGTAGCCGGCGACCACGTTCGACACGGTGCGCACCGAGACCTGGGCGCGCTCGGCGACGTCACGCAGGGTGGCAGGCACGGGGACCTCCGTTCGGATGGGCGGCCCCAGCATACCGTTTGCAACGTTCGCAATCGTGCGCTACGTTTTGCATACGTTGGCAAGCGTCCCCACCTGAACGTCCCCACACAAAGGAGTGTCATGCTCACGCTCACCCGTTCCGCGCGGCGGCGGATCACCCGCGCCACCGCCGTCGGCGTCGCCGCTCTGACGGCTGTCGCGCTCACCGCCTGCGGCCCCGAGATCGGAGACGGCGGTCAGGCCGACTCCGACGTGCTCCGCGCCCCCGAGACGCCGAAGGGCGAGATCACCATCTGGGATCGCTCGGGCGACCTGTTCGACGTGTTCGACGCGGCGATCCCCGCCTTCAACGAGAAGTACCCCGACATCGTCGTGCACCACGAGGCCGTCGACATCAACGCCAAGCTGCAGAACACCCTCATCACGGGCACCGACGTGCCCGACGGGGTGTTCCTCGACGACAGCCTCGTCGCCGGCTACGCCGACCACCTCTGGGACCTCTCCGGGGTCATGAAGCCGTACCTCGGCGACATCGCCGCCCAGAAGGTCGACGTCAACACGGTCGGCGGCAAGGTCTACGGCGTGCCCTTCGACCTCGACCCCGGCCTGCTCTTCTACAACGCCACCGCCCTCGAGGCCGCCGGCATCGACGCCGAGTCGATCACGAGCTACGACGAGCTGCTCGACGCCGCCCGCGCCTACAAGGCCTACAAGCCGTCCGCCGGACCCATCCACCTCGAGCAGAGCGCCTTCCTCGGCCAGCTGCAGCTCGAGATGTACGCGAGCCAGCTCGGCACCGCGATGACGGATGCCTCCGGCGCGCTGCGCCTCGACTCGCCCGAGTACGAGCAGATCCTCGGCTTCCTCGACACCGTCAGCTCCGAGGGGCTCGGCACCCGCGCCGAGTACCTCGGCCCCACCGACATCGCGACGCTCGAGTCGGGCGACCAGGTCTTCTACCCGTGGGCGATCTGGTTCGACTTCGCGCCGCAGCAGCTCCTGCCGGAGACGACGGGCGACTGGCGCGCCATGCCGCTCCCGGCATGGAAGACCGGCGGCGCCCGCTCGGGCGCCATGGGCGGCTCGTCGTTCATCCTGCCCAAGGAGGGGGCGAACGCCGATCTCGCGTGGCTGTTCTACGAGTTCCTGATGTTCGACGAGAAGGGCTACACCGCGGTGTACGGCTCGAACGACGTCTACCCCGGCGGGCTCAACACCTCGATCCCGAGCTATCTGCCGGCCGCCTCGCCGTCGAAGCCGCTCTTCCAGCCCCTCGAGGCGCTCGGCGGACAGGACCTCTGGGCCGTCGCCACCTCGGCGGGCGCCGAGATCCCCGGCTCCGTGCCGACGCCCACCTGGTGGGCGGGCGCCGTCGACTACCTCGGCAACAACGTGCAGAAGATGCTCGACGGCGACCTCACCCCGCGCGAGGTCATCGACCAGTCGACGCAGCAGATCCAGAAGAACCTGATCGACCGGCAGTAGCCGCCCGTCCGTCCATCCGCCCGACCACGACGCCTGGAGTCCACAGCATGACCGCAACCCCCGCTCTCGCAGCGCGGCGCGCATCCGGGCGTCGTGGTCCGCGGCGCGGCTCGCTCCCGCTGGCCCGGCGCATCGCCCCCTACGTCTTCGTGCTGCCGTTCCTCGTCGTCTTCGCGGCGTTCAGCGTCTACCCGATGCTGTTCACGCTGCGGCTGAGCTTCACGAACTGGCACGGATCGGGGGCGGCGCGCTGGGTCGGCTGGGACAACTACCTCTACCTGCTCACCAACGACCGCTTCTGGGGCTCGCTCGGCAACTCGGCGGTGCTCTGGCTGCTCATCATCCCCGTGCAGCTCGCGATCGGGGTCGTGGCGGCGGTGCTGCTGAACGATGCGAAGCTCCGGATGCGCGGCTTCTACCGCACGGCGTTCATCGTGCCGTTCGTGACGCCCATCGTGGCGATCGCGCAGATCTGGATCGTGCTGTTCGACACCGACTACGGCGCGGTCAACGGCATCCTGAACCTCGTCGGGCTGCCGGACGTCGGCTGGCTCACCACCACGGTGTGGGCGAAGCCGACCCTCGCGCTGCTGTTCATCTGGAAGACGACCGGGTTCGTCATCATCATCCTGCTGTCGGGGCTGCAGTCGATCGACGGCGCGGTCTACGAGGCGGCCGCGATCGACGGCGCGGGGCGGGTGCGCCGGCTCTGGAGCATCACCATCCCGCTCATCCGCCGCACCCTGATGTTCTCGGTCGTGCTGCAGACCCTCGCGGTGTTCCAGATGTTCGTCGAGCCCTACGTCGTCACCCGCGGCGGGCCGTACAGCTCCACGACGACCGCGGGCCTCTACCTCTACAACCACATCACGCGCGCCGACCTCGGCACCGGGGCGGCCAACTCCTTCCTGCTCGTGATCCTCGTCATGGCGCTGTCGCTCGTGTTCGTGCGGCTGCTGCGCGCGAAGGACTGACCCGTGAGAACCTCCCGTCGCCCCGCCGTCGGCGCCCAGGCCTTCCTGCTGCTGCTGACGCTCGCGTTCCTCGCCCCGGTCGCCTGGGCGCTCGTCTCCGCGTTCAAGGAGCCGGCCGACATCATCCGGTACCCGCTCGAGTTCGACCTCACGCGGTTCACCGTCGACAACTTCACACGGGTGTTCGAGGACGTGCCGATCCTGCACGGCTTCCTCAACACCGGCATCGTGCTGCTGCTCAAGGGCGGGATCACCCTGTTCTGCGCGCCGCTCGCCGCCTACGGCTTCGCGAAGTACGACTTCCCGCTCAAGAACGCGCTGTTCGGCGCGGTGCTCGTCACGCTCATGCTGCCGACGATCGTGCTCATCATCCCGCTGCTGCTCGAGATGAAGGAGCTCGGCTGGGTCAACACCTACCAGGCGCTCATCCTGCCGGGTGCCGTCGACGCCTTCGCGATCTTCTGGATGCGCCAGGTGATCGCCGCCGTGCCCGACGAGCTGCTCGACGCGGCGCGCGTCGACGGATGCGGGGAGTTCGGCATCTTCTGGCGGGTCGTCGTGCCGGTGATCCGGCCCGGCCTCGCGGGCCTCGCCGTGCTCACCGTGATGAACATCTACAACGACTTCGTCTGGCCCGTCGTGGTCGCGAGCTCCGAGCGGATGGCGACCCTCCAGGTCGTGCTGTCGACGCTCGCCCAGAGCATCACCGACGACCGGATCGGCGCCGACTACGCCACCATCACGGGCGAGGTGCTCGCAGCGAGCTCGATCGCACTGGTGCCGCTGCTCGTCGTCTTCATCCTGCTCCAGAAGCACTTCATCAACGGCATCCTCGCCGGAAGCGTCAAGGGCTGACCGCCGTGTCCCACTCGAAAGGCTCCACCATCGTCATGTCGTCATCCATCCCCAAGAGCGAGTACCCGCGTCCCGATCGCGACCGGTCCGAGCGCTGGCTCACCCTCAACGGCGACTGGGCGTTCGCCTCCGAGGACGGCGAGGCGGTCATCACCGTGCCGTTCGCCTGGGAGAGCACCGCCTCCGGGATCGGCCGCACCTGGCTCGAGCGGGCCCGCTACCGTCGCACGATCGAGGCTCCCGTGGACTGGGAGGGCGCGCGGCTGGCGCTCTGCTTCGGCGCCGTGCACCACCGCGCCGTCGTGTCGATCGACGGGGTCGTGATCGGGGCGCACGTGGGGGGCATGACCTCCTTCGAGTTCGACGTCACCGCCCGGGTGCGGCCCGGCGTGCCGGCGGTGCTCGAGGTGGAGGTCGAGGCGCCCGCCGACAAGCGGGCCATCCCGCACGGCAAGCAGCGCTCCATCCCGCGCGACGACTACGACGGGGTGTCGTTCACGCCGACGTCGGGCATCTGGCAGAGCGTCTGGCTCGAGGCGCGCGGGCGCACCTACGTGGAGCGGGCCGCGCTCCGGGGCGACGCGCTCGACGCCTTCGAGATCCGCGGGGTGCTCGCGGGCGACGCCCCGGCGGGGGCGGAGGTCGTCGCCGCGATCGTCGACGGCGGCGACGGGCGGCTCACGATGACGGCGGATACCGAGGGCCGGTTCGCCGGACGGCTCGCCCCCGCCTCCCCGCGTCTCTGGTCGCCCGCCGACCCCCACCTCTACACGGTCGAGCTGCGCGTCGGCGACGACCGGGTGCGCTACACGGCGGGGCTCCGCCGCATCCGGATCGACGGCGAGCGGCTGTACCTGAACGACGAGCGCCTCTACCTGCGGGGCGTGCTCGACCAGGGCTACTGGCCCGTGACGGGCCTCACCGCGCCGGACGACGCGGCGCTCGTGCGCGACCTCGAGATCGCGCGCGAGCTCGGGTTCACCCTCGTGCGCAAGCACCTCAAGTTCGAGGAGCCGCGCTGGCTGCACGCGGCCGACCGGATGGGCATGCTCGTCTGGGCCGAGCCCGCGTGCCCGAGCCGGTTCGGCCCGGAGGCCGCGGCGGGGTTCGAGGAGCAGCTCGCGCCGATGGTCGAGCGCGACGGCAACCACCCCTCGATCGTCGTCTGGGGCCTGTACAACGAGGAGTGGGGCCTCGACTGGGACATCCCGGGCAGCCCCGAGCGCGCGGAGGCCGCCGTGCACGCCTACGAGGCGCTCCGCGCGCTCGACGACTCGCGTCCCATCGTCGAGAACTCCGGCTGGGCGCACGTGCGCAGCGACCTCGTCGACTGGCACTACTACGACGAGGACCCGGCGGCGTGGGCCGCGAACGTCGCCGAGCTCGCGACGGGCCGCCGCGAGGACTTCCCGGTGAGGCTCGGCCCGGACTTCGTGGTCGACAAGAGCTTCTACGGCTCGCCGGACTTCCCGCGCACCGGCGTGCCGATCGTCAACAGCGAGTACGGCGCGGGCTTCACGAGCCTCGAGCGCGCCTGGCACGTGCGCTGGCAGACCCAGGAGCTGCGGCGCCACGACCGCTTCGCCGGCTACGTCTACACGGAGCTCGCGGACGTCGAGCACGAGATGGCGGGAGCGGTCGACACGGCCCGGCGCCCGAAGGACGGGGGTGGCCTCGACCACGCCGACGCCCACGCGGACACGGTGCTCGTCATCGACCTGGTGCCCGCGCGCGCCGGTACGGACATCCCCGTTCCGACGGAGCCGTTGCGGCTCGCGGTGCACGTCTCGCACCACGGGCGCGACGCCCTCGCGGGAACGGTGCACGCGGCCTGGGTGAGTGCGGGGCGTCCGCACGGGCCCCGGCCGGTCGCCCCCCTCGCCAGCTCGACGGAGGTGATCGCGGAGCCCTACGCGCTGAGCGATGCCGTCGAGCTCCTGCTGCCGCCCCCCGGCGGCCCCGCCCGCCTGCATCTCTGGCTCACCGACGCCGACGGCGTCGTGCGCGCCCGCTCCTTCGTGGATGCGGCGCCGATCGAGCCCCCGAACCGCCGGGGCGCACGCACCTCGTGACCCCTGCGGACCGTGGCGCGCGTCTTCCTGCCAACGCGGCGCGCGCCACGGCCTCCTCTCGCGACCGCGACCGCGCTCGTGCCGGGGACCGGCGCAGCGTCGCGGATTATCGCGACGCCGATGACCCGGCTGGCGCTCGTCTGTGTGCGCACTCGGTCCGCGGCGCGTCCGCGTTCGTGCCGGGGACCGGCGCAGCGTCGCGGATCATCGCGACGCCAAAACGGTTCAGAGCACATGGATGGCGGTGGCCCGCCACCGCTGGTCGAGGCCTTCGAGCCGGATGGCGACCGCGCGGGCGCGCGCCCGCCCGTGCACCACGATGACCGCCTCGACGACACCGTCGCGCGGTTGGCACACGCTCACGGCGCCGAGCGCGAACACCGGGCGCACGACGGGGCGTCGGGTGGCCCGTCGCGCCTGGGTGGAGACGACGACCCGCTTCAGCAGGGTCGTGTAGACGGAGTCGTCGACCCAGCGCGCGATCTGCTCGAGGTCGCGGGCGCCGGCGATGATCTCGATGACGCAGCGGGTGAGGTTCTCGAGCAGGGGCCGTGGGTCGGGGAGCTCGTGGGTGGCGGCGGGCTGGCGGCCGAAGAGCTCGTCGTCGTGCATCCGCGGGGGGATGGCGCGGGCCGCGTTGCCCTCGATCGCCGCGTCGCGCGCGCCCATCGCCGTCCTCTCCGCGGGCCGTCGGACCGCATGGTCTGCCCCGGGATCGGGACGGGCATCACCCTCGCATACGACAGTTCCTCGTGTCGAGATGCTGAAGCAAACTGTGGACAACTCGCGCGGCGCCACGATCGCGGGGCTTAGCGTGCCCTCGTGCGCTGGGACGATCTGTTCGCCGATCTCGAGGGTCAGCTCGAGCGCGGGCTCGACACGGAGCGGCAGGAGCTCGCCGCGGAGGAGGAGCGCCTGCGCCTCGCCCGCCTCGGTCTGCGCGACCGGATGCTCGCGATGGCGCACGAGGGGACGCTCCGCCTCGTGCTCGCGGACGGCGAGACGCTCGCCCTCCGGGTGGGTTCCACGGGGCGGGACTGGGTGGCCGGGGACATCGCGCTCGGCACCGTGCGGCAGGCGGCGGTGATCCCGCTGGCCGCCGTCGCGGCGGTGCTGCCGGAGGGCGCTCAGCTCGCGAACGGGCTGCGCCCCGCGAGCCTCCCGGAGCAGGAGCGGCTCCCCGATCTCGCGGGGCGACTCGGCCTCGCGGTGGTGCTGCGCGACCTCTGCCGGCGCCGCGTCGGCGTCGAGCTGCGCACGCGCGCCGGGGCCGTGCACGGCACGATCGACCGGGTCGCCCGCGACCACCTCGACCTGGCCGAGCACGAGCGCGGCGAGCCGCGCCGTGACGGGGTCGTGCGCCGCATCCGTCTCGTGCCGTTCGACGCGCTGCTGAGCGTGCGCGTCTGAGCCGGCCGCGAGCGCCGGCCGGTCGATCAATCGAGGCGGGGAGCCTCGGCGAAGAGCTCGGCGAGGTCGGCGAACTCGGCCTGGTTCCAGAGCTTGCGTCGCCGTTCCTCCTCGTAGCGGGCGGCGATGTACGCCTCCAGCACGGGGCGCTCGACGCGCCACTGGGCACCGAGCTTGATCGCCGGCAGCTCACCGCTGCGCACGAGCGCATATGCCTGCCCCGCCGAGATGTTGAGGATCTCGGCGGTGTCGGCGACGGTCAGGAATCGGCCCAACCCGGCCGCGGCATCCGCTGTCATGCCCCGATTATGCGTCCCGCAGGCGTACCCCGGCCGGGGGCCACGACCCGCCTGTGGATAACCTGCCCGCCGAACCCCGGATGCGGTGCACGATGAGCGCGCCGCACGGTGCGGCGGGAAGGGGGTCGTCGTGGGCGGATCCACGGCATCCGGGCGGCGTCTCGACGTGCGGCTGCTCATCGGTTTGGCGCTCGTCGCGGCGTCGGTGGCGGGCGTCGTGGCGCTCGTCGGCGCGGGCGACGCGCGCGTGGAGGTGTACGCGGCGGGCGCCGCGCTGACCCCGGGGGAGCGCGTGGGCCGCGCCGAGCTGGTGGTGCGCTCGGTCGCCCTCGACGGCGCGGATGCGCTCTACCTGCGCGTCGGCGATCTGCCGGCCGACGGCCTCGTCGTGGTGCAGCCGATCCGGCGCGGCGAGCTCCTGCCGCGCGCCGCGGTGGGGGAGGCATCGGGGATGCGGTCGACCGCGCTCGTCGTGGCCCTCGTCGCGGCGCCGAGCTCGTCGGTGCGCGCGGGCTCGGTCGTCGACGTCTGGGCCTCGCCCGCGGATGCGTCGGGACGCGGCTTCGGGGCGCCGCTCGTGCTCGTGCCGGATGCGGTGGTGGTGCGGGTGAACGCGGATGACGGCGTCATGGCGTCGCGCGGCGGCGGCACGATCGAGGTGCTCGTGCCGCGCTCTCGCGTCGCCCGGGTGCTGCAGGCGCTCGCGGCGGGCGACGCGCTCGCCGTGGTGCCCGCCGGCATCGCGCTGGGGGGCTGAGGGTGCGGGTCGCGCTCGCGCTGCCCGCCGAGGCGGCGCAGGAGCTGGTCGGGTCGGCGGAGTACCACGGCCACCAGGTCGTGGCGCGCTGCACGGCAGGCGACGAGCTCGCGCTGCGGCTCGCGGAGCTGCCGGTCGAGTGCGCGATCGTCCTGGCGCAGGAGGAGCACCTCACCCGCCGTCTCGTGCAGGCGGCCGATCTGCTCGGCATCCGCCTGGTCGTGGTGGCCTCCGATGCGGAGCAGGAGCGGCATGCCGTGCGTCTGGGCATCATCGACGCCGTTCCGGGTCCGCCGGGATGGGCGCTGCTCGACCCCGACGGGTCGGCGCCCGTGGCCTCGCCGCCTGCCGGGCGCTCCCCGCAGGAGGTTCTCGCCGGAGCGCCCCTGCTCCGCGTTTCCGGTCCCGCCATGACGCTCGCCGTCTGGGGCCCGCACGGTGCACCCGGGCGCACGAGCCTCGCGATCGCCCTCGCCGCCGAGAGCGCGACGATCGGCCACGGCACGGTGCTCGTCGACGCCGACACCCACGCGGCATCCGTCGCCCCGGCGCTCGGACTCCTCGACGAGGCACCCGGCTTCGCGGCCGCCTGCCGCCTCGCAGGGCTGGGTGCGCTCGACCGCACCCAGCTGGAACGGCTCGCGGTGGTGCCGGCCGCGGCGCGGCATCCGTTCCGGGTGCTCACCGGCATCGCGCGGGCGTCGCGCTGGCCCGAGCTCGGCGGCGAGCGGGTGGCCGGCGTGCTGTCGGCGCTGCGCGGCTTCTGCGAGGTGGTCGTGGTCGACGTCGCCGCGAGCCTCGAGCGGGACGACGAGCTCGCGAGCGACCTCGCCGCACCGCGCCGCAACGCGGCAGCGCTCGAGGCGCTGCGGGTGGCGGATCGGGTGGTCGCGGTCGCGGGGGCCGACCCGGTCGGCATCCCCCGCTTCCTCCGCGCCCACGCCGAGCTCCTGGAGCTCGTCGACCCCGCGCGTGTGACGGTCGTGGTGAACAAGGTGCGCGCGGGCGCGATCGGGGTGGGCGCCGGCACACAGCTGCGGCAGACGCTCGCACGGTTCGGCGGCATCGACGACCCGGTGCTCGTGCCGTGGGACCCGGGAGCCTTCGACGCCGCGGTGCTGAGCGGGCGGCCGCTCGCGGATGCGGCTCCGCGGTCGGCGGCGCGCGTCGCGGTCCGCGGGCTCGCCGCGGCGCTGCTGCCCGCGGGCGAGACACGGCGCGCGCGGAGGCGCCCCGGGCGACGGCTAGCCTAGGAGCGTGTCCACCCTCTCCGAGCTCATGCTCGCGCAGGGCCGCGCCACCGAGGCCGACGTCGAGTGGCTCCACCTGCTCGTGGCCGACGGGCAGCTGCTCGCCGATCTCGCCTTCGCCGACATCGTGCTGTGGGTGCCCACCGCATCCGGGGGGTTCGTCGCGGTGGCGCACTCGCGCCCCTCCTCGGCCGCGACGCTGTTCTACCGCGACTTCGTCGGCCAGGAGATCAAGCCGGAGTGGCGCGCGCAGGTGACGCAGGCCTTCGAGGAGGTGCGGATCGTCGACACCGCCGCGCCCGACTGGTACGAGGAGACGCCCACCCGCGTGCGCGCCGTGCCGGTGCTGCGGCGGCTGAGCCCGAGCGGGGCGGCGACGACCACGAGCCCCATCGCCGTGCTGACGCGGCACTCGAACCTGTCGGAGGCGCGCACGCCGAGCCGCCAGGAGCTCACCTTCAACCAGTGCGCCGACGACCTGTTCGCGATGATCGCTGCCGGCGACTTCCCCGACCTCGGTGCGCCGACGCTGCCGCGCCGCGGTGCCCCGCGCGCATCCGACGGCCTCATCCGGCTCGACGTCGACGGCATCGTGACCTTCGCGAGCCCCAACGGCCTCTCCGCGTTCAATCGGATGGGCTTCGCGGGCGAGCTCGAGGGCGAGTCGCTCGCCGAGGTCGCCACGCGCCTGCTGTCGGGCAAGCTGACGGTCGACGAGTCGCTGCCGCTCGTGGTGACGGGTCGCGCGCCGTGGCGCACCGACATCGAGGCGCGCGGGGTGACCGTGACGCTTCGCACCATCCCGCTGCGGCATCGCGGCGAGCGGGTCGGCGCGATCGTGCTGGTGCGCGACGTGACCGAGGTGCGGCACCAGGAGCAGGAGCTCATCACCAAGGACGCGACGATCCGCGAGATCCACCACCGGGTCAAGAACAACCTGCAGACCGTCGCGTCACTGCTGCGCATCCAGAGCCGCCGCACGCACAACGACGTGGCGCGGGATGCGCTCACCCAGGCGATGCGCCGGGTCGCGGCGATCGCGGTCGTGCACGACACCCTCTCGGAGGGCCTCAACCAGAACGTCGACTTCGACGACGTGTTCGACCGCGTGCTGCTCCTCGTGGCGGAGGTCGCCTCGAGCCACAACACGACGGTGCGCCCGACCAAGACGGGCGAGTTCGGCACGCTGCCCTCGGAGTACGCGACGCCCCTCGCGCTGGCCCTCACGGAGCTCGTGACGAACGCCGTCGAGCACGGCCTCGCCGATCGCGACGGCGAGGTCGTGATCTCGGCGCGCCGCAAGAACGAGATGCTGAGCGTGCGGGTGCGCGACAACGGCAGCGGGCTGCCCGAGGGCAAGGTCGGGTCGGGGCTCGGCACGCAGATCGTGCGCACCCTCATCCAGGGCGAGCTCGGCGGAACGATCGACTGGCACACCCTCGAGGGGGAGGGCACCGAGGTGACGATCGAGGTGCCGCTGCTCTATCTCACGCAGCGCGGCTGAGCCGTGGCCGGCTCAGCTGGCGCGGCGGGCGCGCGCGGCGCGGCGCTTGAGGGCGCGGCGCTCGTCCTCGCTGAGGCCGCCCCACACGCCCGAGTCCTGGTTGGTCTCGAGGGCGTACTGAAGGCACTGCTCGGACACCGTGCACCGACCGCAGACCGTCTTGGCCTTCTCGATCTGGTCGACGGCCGGCCCCGTGTTGCCGACCGGGAAGAAGAGCTCGGGGTCGACGGTGAGGCAGGCGGCCTTGTCGCGCCAGTCCATGGTTCGGTGCTCCTTCGTTGCTGATGACGCTTGTACGGGAACGGCCGAATCCGGTGTTCCGCGCATGGCTGAAGAGGGTCCGAATAGGAGGGGGGAGTGCCGACTCGAACGTACTCACCGCGTCGTGAGCGTCACATCAACCGGTCAACACTGTTTCATACTTATTACGCCTAATCAATAGTTTCGAATGGGATATCGCCGTGATCGACCGCTCTCGACCGCCCGCTTTCTGGGGGCTTGCGGGATTGCTCGCGATCGAGCTCGCGGCCGCTGCGGTCGTGCTGATCGTGCTCCTCGTCGACCTCGTGGCGGCCGAGCCGGCGTCGCTCGCGACCGCTCTCGCGCTCACCGTGCTCGTACTCGTGGCGGTCGCCTGGATGGCGGCGACCCTCGTCGGACTGCTGCGGGGGCAGGCCTGGACGCGGGCTTCGGCGATCGTCTGGCAGGTGCTCCAGTTCTCGATCGGCCTCGGCGCTCTGCAGGGCAGCTTCGCCCAGCCGGCGTGGGGCTGGCCGCTCATCGCGGTGGCGGTGGCGACCTTCGCCCTGCTGTTCGTGCCCTCGGTCGTGCAGGCCACATCCGGTCGCGCGCGCGGCTGACCGCCGCCCCTCTTCTCTCCCGAATCAAGGATCTGGCCTCCCGAATCAAGGAGGCGATCTCCCGAATCAAGGAACCGGTGTGGCTCATGAGCCTCGTGCACCCCTCTGGCCCCGGGATCTCCTTGATCCGGGAGATCGACTCCTTGACTCAGGGGAGGAGCCGGAGGGAGACGGATGCTGCGGCGCGCCGAGCGGTCGGCTACGGGGCGAGCTTGAGGCGCTTGCGCAGCATCGCGACGTGTCCCGTCGCCTTGATGTTGTAGAGCGGCATCGTGATGCGGCCGTCCTCGTCGAGCACGAAGGTGGCCCGGATGACGCCGTGCACGGTGCGCCCGTAGAGCTGCTTCTCACCGTAGGTGCCGTAGAGCTCGTGCACGTGACGGTCGGGATCGGCGAGCAGCGGGAAGGTGAGGTGCTCGGCCTCGGCCATCTTCGCGATCGCCGGCACCTCGTCGCGCGAGACGCCCACCACGCGGTAGCCCTCGTCCGCGAAGGCGCCGAGCCGATCACGGAAGTCGCACGCCTGGCCCGTGCAGGCGGGGGTGCCGGCCTCGCCGTAGAAGTAGAGGATCACCTTGCCGCCGCGAAGGCTCGACAGGGTGAACGGCTCGCCGTGCTGATCGGCGAGCGTGAAGTCGGGGGCGAGCTCGCCGGCCTCCAGACGGACCGGAGCCGGGGCGGGAGCGGATGCGGAGGAAGTCATGCTCCGGTCATGCTATCGTTGGTCCTCGGCTCCCTGCGGGCCGCGCACCTCTAGCTCAATTGGCAGAGCAACTGACTCTTAATCAGTGGGTTCCGGGTTCAAGTCCCGGGGGGTGTACGAAAAGAAGGCCCGGTCAGGCGATAGTTCCGACCGGGCCTTTCGTCCTGTTCGGGTGCCATGAGCGGGTCGGCCGGTAAGGGATATTCAAGGAATCCTTGTGTGATCGCTCGACGGCTAATAGTCTGCGGTTGACGGCGGATTACTCACTTATAGGAGGCCTTGGTGCGCAAGATCACCGGCTCGATCGCGTCCATTGCCATCGTGATGGCCATCTTCGCGCCGAGCGCCGCGAATGCCAGGGGAGGGGCTGCGCTGGTCGAGGTCCCTGGCGGAGAGGCCCCGATCGCCTCGGCGCGTTGGGTCGATGATGCGGGCTATGTCCGGCTCCCGATCGAAGAGCTCCGGCAGCTGTCGCGCTCTCAGGGCTCGGACGACATCGAGACGATCCTGGCGTCTGGTCGACCGGTCAATGCACTCGTCGACTCCCGCACCGGAAGCTATCTTGCCGCGGCGTATGCCGAACGGGCCACAGCGGCGACTCCGATGGCGATCACTCCCGGTGGGTGCGGATACAGCACGAGCGCCAAGCTGGAGCGATACGTCGGCGGTCTGGCTCACGCCTACTGCTTCCAGGGGACGGGTACCTACACTGCAACCTATGCGGACGTGATGTACATCGCAGCCGGGGCATACACGACCCGTTTCTACTACACGACGACAGGTTCTTACCTCGAACCGCTTGCCTACAGTTCGATCAGCATCAATGCGCCGTACATGACCGTCTACAAGGTGTCCCGGTAAACCGTGCAGAGCGTGAGACCGTGACGGACGACGAGCGCGGCGACCTCATCCGGACCGCCTTCGGCCGGGATGTCGAGGATGCGGATCGGGAGCGTGCGCTCCGTCTCCTGGCACGGGAAGCAGGCGTCGGCACGGACGCCGGGGGCGTTCAACCTGGTGCAGCCGAGGGCGAGGAAGACGCGCTCGACGCGGATGATCTCGACGATATCGAGCCGAGAGCGAGCGGTCGACAACGTGCGGTTGTGGTCGTGGCGGCACTGGCAGGTCTTGTCGCCGGAGTCACACTCCAATGGTGGATCACCGGGGGAATGCCGGGGTCGTTCGGCTCGCGGGGCGATCGGGTCGCTGAAGCCGGTGGCTGGGCCGCCGAGTCGGGTATGGACCGAGACAGTTTCCTCTACGTGGGGGAAGCGGCGTCCACGCGGCTCTGGTTCGCTACCAGGGGGTCCGGGCGCGAGGCATGTCTGGTCGTGAAGCCGATCGGCTCTTCGAGCATTCCTTCGTCGACGGCCTGCCAGCCTTCGTCCGGGACGAACGCGGATGTGGTGAGCCTGAGCTGGTCGACTGCCGATCGCCACGGCGATGTGGCGCGGCAGACGATCACGGTATCGGTCTCGCCCACTGAGGTCGAGCTCGTTTCCGTGATCACGACTGCGTGAGTTCGCTGGTCATGCCTCGAGCCCGAGCCCCTCGACCACGCGCGCGACCCGCGCCCGGGCCGCGTCGTCGAGCCCGAGGATCGGCCGCGGCAGGCAGCGGTTCGGCACGAGGCCGAGCAGCTCGGCGATCGCGGCGATGACACGGTAGCCGCCGCCGAACTCGCGGTACAGCTCCCACAGCGGCTGCAGGCGCGCCGACTCGGCATCCGCCCCCGCGGCGTCGCCCGAGCGGGCGGCGCGGGTGAGGGCGAGCGCCGGGCCGGGCAGGGTGCCGCCCGTCACCGAGTACCAGGCGTCGCATCCGGCGTTCAGTCCGCGGGCGGCGTGCGCGTCGCCGGAGACGCCGATCGTCACGCGAG
Organism: Protaetiibacter sp.; assembly: GCA_030150265.1. GTDB lineage: Bacteria > Actinomycetota > Actinomycetes > Actinomycetales > Microbacteriaceae > Homoserinibacter. The sequence goes on along the minus strand of JASLGG010000034.1, from coordinate 16,152 downwards.
CCGGAAGGATCGAGCGCAGCTCCGCGATCCGGGCGTCGGCGGCCTCCTGGCCCTCGGGAACCCCGGGGATCTTGATCGAGGCGACGTTCGGCAGCTCGGCGAGACGTGCGTAGAGCTCGTCGGTGAAGGTGAAGTGCGTCGCGGTGGGGTTGTCGTAGACGATGATCGGGAGCGCGGTCGCGGCGGCGACGTCGGTGTAGAGCCCCAGGACGTCGTCGTGGGTCAGCCGCTGGTACGACAGCGGCGCGAGCAGCAGCCCGGCGGCGCCGATCGCCTCGGCGTCCCGCGCCAGCTCGAGCACGTGCGAGGTGCGCAGCGCCCCGACTCCCACGATCACCGGCACGCCACCCGCGTTCTCGACGGCGATCCGCGCCGCCCGCTTGCGCTCGTCGGCCGACAGGTAGGGGGAGGAGCCGGTCGATCCGAGAGCGGTGATCGAATCCACGCCGGCGGCGGCGAGGCGCCGGATGAGGCCCGCGTACGCGGTCTCGGCGAGGCGGTCGTCGTGAAGGGGGGTGAGAGGGAACGCGCTGAGGTCGGTGAACATGGCGGCCTTCCGTGTGGGTAATCGCGACGTTACCGGCGACCGGGTCGCGCGGTCGTGCGCGTCCCCGTGTCGGGCGCCGCGTGTACCGTGGCCGCATCCCACGGAAGGACCACCACATGACCGAGCTCACGGCGCTGCGCGACGCCACGGATGCCGAGCTGCTGCTCCCGGGCGACTCCGGATACGAGGCGGCGCTGCCCGCCTATGCCGGCGCGGGAGATCCCGCCGTCATCGCCCGGCCGGCCAGCGCCCAGCAGGTCGCCGAGGTTCTGAGGCTCGCGCGCGAGCGCGGGCTGCCGGTCTCGGTGCGCAGCGGCGGTCATGCGGCCCGCGCGTTCCCGAACCCCGGCGGCCTCGTGATCGACATGGCCGCGTTCGCCACCGTGGAGGTGCGTCCCGACGGCACGGTGCGGGTCGGCACCGCGGCCACCTGGGGCGAGGTCGCCGAGGCGCTCGAGCCGCACGGGCTCGTGATCACCTCGGGCGACACGCGCGGCGTGGGCGTCGGCGGGCTCGTGCTCGGCGGCGGGATGGGGTGGCTCATCCGCGCGGTCGGCCTCACGATCGACCTGCTCGACGCGGTCGAGCTCGTGACGGTCAACGGGCGCATGCTCACGGCATCCGCCGACTCCGAGCCGGAGCTGTTCTGGGCGCTCCGCGGCGGTGGCGGCAACTTCGGCGTCGTGACCCACTTCACCTTCCGTCCGACGCCGCTCCCGGCGATCGTCGGCGGACGCATCGTGCTCGAAGCGGACGATCTCACGGCCGTGCTGCGCGGCTGGCGCGACGTCATGCGGCAGGCGCCCGACGAGCTCTCGGCGACCTTCCTCGCCCTGCCGGCGATGGACCCCGCGGCCGCGCGCACGGCGCAGCTCGGCATCTGCTTCGCGGGGGACGACGAGGAGGCCGCGCGGGCCGCGATCGCCCCGCTGCTCGCGCTTCCCGGCGTCGTCTCGGCCGACATCGCCCGCCGGCCCTACCTCGACCTCGTGGAGGAGGCGCCGGCACCGCCACCCGTCCGCCTCGTCGGCGGGCACGGCTTCGCAGACCTCGACGACGCGACGATCGCCGACTTCGCGGCCGCGGTCGAGGGCGCGGGCGGTCCCGCGGTCGCCTCGATCCGCTATCTCGGCGGTGCCTTCGCGCGCGTGCCCGCCGACGCGACGGCCTTCGCCGTGCGCGATCGCGAGGCGATGCTGTTCCGCATCGTGTTCCTGCCGCCGGACGCCGACGATGAGCTCGTCGCGGCGGTCGAGGGCTCGTGGGGCGCCGTGCGAGCGCGCATCACCAGCAGCTACAGCAACTTCGCGGAGGACTCCGATCCGTCGCTGCTGCCGCTGTTCTACCCGGCCGGCACCCTGGAGCGCCTGCGGGCGGTCAAGCGCGCCTTCGACCCCGACAACGTGCTCAGCCGCAATCACAACCTGGTGTGAGCCGAGCGGCGGCCGGCCTCAGTTCCCGCCCGCCGCGAGCACGGCATCCGTCTTCGCCCCCGCGGCGCTCTCGGCGAGCGTGAGTCCGGGCTGCGGCTCGCGTCGCCACGCGCCCGTGACCGCGATCACGGCGACGAGCGCCAGCATGAGCAGGATGCCGGGCCAGCCGAGGAAGGTGCCCCACACGTAGTCGCTCGCCTGCTGTCCGCTCGCGAGCAGGATGAGCGCGGTGCTCGTCGTCGCGTTGATCGCCGCGTGGGCGAACACCGCCGGCCACACCGACGCGGTGCGCAGCCGCAGCCAGCCGAGCAGCACGCCGGGCAGGATCGTCCACAGCACCATGCACGCGAGCCCGACGAGGTCGGGGCGCTGGTAGTTGTAGCCGAGCAGGATCACCGGCGCATGCCAGAGCCCCCAGATCGCGCCCGACAGCACGAGCGCGGGCCACACGCCGAGCGGCCGCAGCGCGGGAACGAGCCAGCCGCGCCATCCGAGCTCCTCGCCGACCGTGGCGAGCGCGGTCTGCGCGATGACGAGCGGCAGGGCGAGGAACTGGATGAGCACCGCCGTGCCGAGGGGCATCGTGCCCAGCTCGATCCCCAGCTCGCGCAGCGACTCGGCGAAGGCGCCGAAGCCCACGAGGTCGAGGCGCACGAGGCCCATCGCCTGACCGAGCAGGAGCGCGCCGATCGGCAGCGCCGTGAACACGGCGGCGGCCAGCAGCGTCACGCCGATCGTGCGTCCGAGCGGCCGCAACGGCCAGATGCCGAGGAGACGGGGGATGCTGGGCGGGCGCCGCACGAACAGCACGACCACGAGAGCCGCGATCGCGGGGGTGAACATCGTCACGGCGGTGAGGGGCAGGAAGAGCTCGGAGCCGAGCCCCTCGCCCGAGAGCCACACCGGCAGCTCCACGAGCCAGGCGAGTCCGAAGGCGATCACGAGGAACACGGCGACGGCGCCCCACGGCACACGAGTGGGGAGGACGGGGCCCCGTTCGGACCGGCGGGCGTTCCGCGCGCGCTGCTCGGCGGCGCGGTCGCGTGTGGGGTGCGCGGGATGCGCGGGGGAGGACAGGGCGGTGGATGAGGTGGTCATGCCGTCAGTTCAGCGTGCTGCGCCGGGTGGCGCCTCCCGCGCGCGACGGAGTGCCGACTCCGCCGCACGGCGGAGCGGACCAGGATTCAGGACTCGGGCGTCTTGGGCGTGCTGCGCTTCGGAGCAGCCTTGGGTGCCGCAGCCTTGGGTGCAGCCGCCTTCGGAGCGGCCGTCGGCGCGGTCTTCGCCGGCGCGCTCTTGGGAGCAGCCGCCTTTGCGGCGGCGGTCGCCGCCTCCGGGATGGGCGTGGTGGGCACCGGGAGGGTGGCGGACGCCGCCGCGGGGGTGCTCGGCGACGCGGCAGGCGCGGGCGCGGCAGGCGCCGGAGCAGCGGGTGCCGTCGGCGCGGGCCGGTACGACACGCTCGTGTCGATCTTCGTCTCGCCGCGGCCGTTCAGCTCGAGGTAGAGCTGCGCGGCCCGGGTGCCCACGAGGAGGAAGCGGGCCAGCAGCACGGCGAGCCCGACGAGCACGCCGACGAGCACGATCGTGCCGACGAGCTGCGCGAACCCCCCGAGGAACGAGAAGAAGCCTCCGAAACCCCAGCCGAACATCACCACTCCACTTCGTTGTTCTTGGACTCCTCGACGACGGTGCCCACCGCGATCGCGACGGAGCACGCCCAGGAGACCCACATCAGGATGAGACGCCAATCGCGCGGACCCTTGCGGGTCGCCTGCACGACGCCGACGGCGCCGAAGAGCGAGCTGAGAACGCTCGTGTTGAGGATGAACTTGCGCACGGACCCTCCTTCGGCCTCCGCCCACGCTACCCCGCGCATCCGGCATCCGTCTGTCGAAGTTGGGTGTTCGCTGGGCGTTCCCCACCAGTTTGACCGATCGGTCAGTTCTTGACCGATCGGTCAGTTACCGTCGAGATATGCAGACGACCGCATCCGGCCTCCGTCAGGCAGCCCTCGAGGAGTTCGCCTCCGCCGGCTACCTCGGCACCTCGATCCAGGCGATCGCCGCCCGCGCAGGGGTGTCCAAGGCGAGCGTGCTCTACCACTACTCGTCCAAGGAGACGCTCCTCGACGCCGCGCTGAGCCCCGCGATCGACGAGATCGGCGCCCTGCTGCCGCGCACGGTGCAGCTCGCCGGCGGCGAGGGGGAGCGTCGCGAGTTCCTGACCGCCTTCGTCGACCTGCTGCTGCGGCACCGCCTCGCGGCGCAGATCTTCATCACCCAGTCCGGGGCTCTCGTCGACGTGCCGGTCGTCGCCCGCGCGCAGGAGCTCATCCAGCAGATCGCGGCCGCCCGGCCCCAGCAGACCGTCGACGACCAGGTGCGCTTCGCGGTCGCCCTCGGCGGCGCCGCGTACCTGCTCGCCCAGGCCGGCGCCTACGGGGTCGAGGACGCCCCCGCGGACGAGCTGCTCCGCGACTCCCTCATCCGCATCCTGGGCGAGCTGCTCGCCCCCGTCACCGCCTGACGGCGCACCGAAAGGCTCGGCCATGGCCATCCTCCTCTCCCGCATCGGGCGCTTCGCCTACCGCCGGGCGATCCCCGTGCTCATCGCCTGGCTGCTCATCGCGGCCGGCGCCGTGCTCGGCGGCCTCGCCCTCGGCGGCACGATGCAGGACTCCTTCAAGATCCCGGGCACCGAGTCGCAGCAGGCGATCGACCGCCTCGCCGCCGTCTTCCCGCAGACCGCCGGCGCGAGCGCGCAGATCGTCGTGCACTCGACCGGCGCCGCGGTCGACGCCGGCACGCTGAAGGACCGCATCGAGACGGTCGCCACCGGTCTCGGCGACGTCGCCGGCGTCGAGAACGCCGTGTCGCCGTTCAGCGAGTACGCGACGGATGCCGTGAGCCGCGACCACATGACGGCCGTCATCCAGGTGCAGTTCGCGGGCTCGAGCGAGCAGGTGTCCGACGCCACGCTCGCGGCCGTGCAGCGTGTCGGCGACGGTCTCGCCTCGGGCACCGTTCAGGTCGAGTACGGCGGGCAGGTGTTCCAGCAGTTCCACATGGGACTCTCGATCGTCGAGGTGATCGGCGTGCTGTTCGCCGCCGTGGTGCTCGTCGTGACGTTCGGCTCGCTGCTCGCGGCCGGGCTCCCGCTGCTCTCGGCGCTGCTCGCGCTCGGCGCCTCGATGGGCGGCATCCTCGCGCTCGCGGCGTTCACGACGCTCTCGACCACCACGCCCATGCTCGCGCTCATGATCGGCCTCGCGGTCGGCATCGACTACGCGCTGTTCATCCTCTCCCGGCACCGCGCCCAGCTCGCGCGCGGGATGGACCCCGAGGAGTCGGCCGCGGTCTCGGTCGCGACGGCGGGCGGCTCGGTGGTGTTCGCGGGCGTGACCGTCATGATCGCGCTCGCCGGCCTGCTCATCGTCGGCATCCCCTTCCTCGGGATGATGGGCGTGACCGCCGCCTTCGCGGTGCTGCTCGCGATGGCCGCCGCCGTGACCCTGCTGCCGGCGATCATGGGCCTGCTGAAGGGACGCCTCGCCCCGAAGCCCGGCTCGCGCACCGCGCGCCGGGCCCAGGCGCACGAGGCGGATGGCGCCGAGGCCGCAGCGGATGCCGCCCCGCGCCGCCGAACCCTCGGCGAGCGCTGGGTGGCGCTCGTGCTCAAGGCGCCCGTCGCCTTCATCCTCGGCGTCGTCGCGCTGCTCGGCGTCGCGGCGGTGCCCGCGACCCAGCTCGCGCTCGCCCTGCCGGACGGCGGGTCGCTCTCCGAGGAGGAGACCGGGCGCCGTGCCTACGACCTCACGGCCGAGGCCTTCGGGCCCGGCCGCAACGGCCCGCTCGTCGTGACGGTCGACATCACCCAGACGACCGACGTGCTCGCCGACCTCGACCGGATCGCCGCCGAGCTCGCCGCCGTGCCGGGCGTCGCATCGGTGGGCAGGCCCATCCCGAACCCGACGGTCGACACCGCGATCATCCAGGTGATCCCGACCACGGGCCCCTCCGACCCGGAGACCACGGCGCTCGTGCGCCACATCCGCGAGCTCGGGCCCTCGATCGAGCGCGAGTACCGCACCCCGATCGCGGTGACCGGCTCGACGGCCGTGGCGATCGACGTCTCGACGAGGCTCGACGAGGCCCTGCTGCCGTTCGGCATCGTCGTGGTCGGGCTCTCGATCGTGCTGCTCATGATGGTGTTCCGCTCGATCGTGGTGCCCATCAAGGCCGCGCTCGGCTACCTGCTCTCGGTGCTCGCCTCCTTCGGCATCGTCGTGGCGGTGTTCCAGTGGGGCTGGGGTGCGGAGCTGCTGCACGCCGTGCCGGGGCCGATCCTGAGCTTCATGCCGATCCTGCTCATGGCGATCCTCTTCGGCCTCGCCATGGACTACGAGGTGTTCCTCGTCTCCGGCATGCGCGAGGCGCACGTGCACGGGGCTGCTCCGCGCCAGGCGATCAGCCGCGGCTTCGCGGGTGCGGCGCGCGTCGTGACGGCCGCGGCGCTCATCATGTTCTTCGTCTTCGCGGCCTTCGTGCCGGAGGGGGCGTCGATGATCAAGGTGATCGCGCTCGGCCTCGCGGTCGGGGTCGCGATCGACGCCTTCCTCGTGCGGATGACGCTCGTGCCCGCCGTGATGGCGCTGTTCGGGCGGCACGCCTGGTACCTGCCGCGCTGGCTCGACCGTCTCCTGCCGAACGTCGACGTCGAGGGCGAGGGGCTGCGCGCCCACCTCGACGACCTCGCCTGGGCGCAGGCGCGGCTCGCCGGCGGCGACGCCGTGACGCTCGACGGCCTGGTGGGCGGGGTCGGCGACATCCGGGTGGGACCGTACGACGGCCGGGTCGCCGCCGGCTCGATCGCGCTCGTGGGCGGCGACGCCGCCGCGCGCCGGATGCTCGCGGCGACCGTCGCGGGACGCCTGCCCGCCGCCGCCGGTCGCGCCCAGCTCGCGGGCCGTCCGCTGCCGAGCGAGACGACCGCAGTCGCCCGCCGCGTGTCGTTCGCCGAGTTCGGCGGCACCGCGCGCGACGGCGAGCTCCCGCTCGGCGAGCTGCTGACCGAGCGGATGCGGCTCACCGGCCGCTGGTACCGAAGCTTCACCGCCGCGCGCCGCGCCCGCGCCTGGGTGGCGCGCATCCACGACGTCGTCGGCGCCTCCGGATCGGCCGTGCCGATCGGATGGGGCACGACGCTCGGCGCGCTGCCTCCCGTGGAGCGCGCGATCGTCACCGTCGGCATCGCGCTCAGCGAGCGGACACCCGTCGTCGTGGTCGACTCGGTCGACCCGCTGCCGGGCGCCGACGGCGGGGCGGCCTTCCTCGCCGCCGTCGACCGGCTCGCACCCGCCAGCTCGACCGTCGTGATCGGCGCCGCCGCCGCCGATCACGTGGTCGCCCCCGTCCTCTCCCGCCCGGTCCGCGGCTTCCGTCCCGCAGGCCTCACCGAAGGAGCGTCCCTGTGACCCGCCACGACACCCCCGTCGCCCCGCGCCCCCGCCGGCGCTGGCTCCGCGCGCTCGCGATCGCCGCCGCCGCGGCCGTGCCGCTGGCCTTCGCCGGCCTCACCATGGCCGCCCTCGCCGACACGAAGGACGGCGTGCACCGCATCCCCGCCGCGATCGTCAACCAGGACGAGATGGTCACCCAGACCGCCGCCGACGGCAGCACGACCCCCGTGCTGGCGGGCCGCCTGCTCGTGACGGAGCTCACCGGCGCCGACTCGCCGGGCATGGAGTGGCAGCTCTCCAACGCCGCGGAGGCGGCGCGCAAGCTCGCCGCGGGCGAGGTGTACGCGGTGCTCACCATCCCGTCCGACTTCTCCGCCTCCGTCGTCTCGCTCTCGGGCGCCGACCCCGTGCAGGCGCAGCTGCGGCTGCAGACCGACGACGCGCACTCCTACCTCGCCGGCACCGTCGCGCAGTCGCTCGGCGACGGGATGGTGCGGGCATTCGGCTCGGAGCTCACGAAGCAGTACATCTCCGGCATCTACACGCAGTTCGGCACCGTCGGCGAGGCGTTCTCGCAGGCGGCCGACGGTGCGCAGCAGCTCGCGGACGGCGCCACGAAGGCCTCCGACGGCGCCGCCCAGTACGCGGACGGCGTCAAGCGCTACACCGGCGGCGTCTCCTCCCTCTCCTCCGGGCTGCAGACGATGAAGCAGCAGACCGCGGGGCTCGGCCAGCTCGGCTCGGGCGTGCAGTCCTACACCGGCGGCGTGAGCCAGCTCTCGGCGCTCATCTCGGCGGCGGCGGCGGATGTCGTGGCCAACCCCGGCGACCCCGTCAAGGCGGCGACGCTGCAGCACCTCACCGCGCAGCTCGAGGCGACCGCGCAGGGCGGCACCGCGCTCGCATCCGGCGCGTCGGGGCTCGGCGCGCTCTCCGCGGGCATCGCCCAGACCGCCGACGGCGCGGCCGCGCTCGCCGCGAACGGCCAGACCGTGGCCTCCGGTGCGCGGAGCCTCGCCGACGGCAACGCGCAGCTGGCCACCGGCGCGGGCGAGCTCGCCGCCGGACTCCGCGAGGGTGCCGACAAGATGACCGGCACCAAGACGCCGGGGGCGGATGCCGCATCCGTCGCCGCCGACCCGGTCGGCCTCGAGGTCACGACGGCGAACGCCGTGACCCAGCTCGGCCAGATCATCGGCACCTACTTCGTGCCGCTCGGGCTGTGGATCGGTGCGCTCGCGATCTTCCTCGTGCTGCCGCGGCTGAGCCGCCGCGTGCTCGCCTCGACCGCCGGCTCGAGCCGGGTGCTCGGATCGGAGATCCTGCGCGCCGGGGCGGTGGCGGCCGTGCAGGCGCTGCTGCTCGTGCTGCTGCTGCACCTCGCCGCGGGCGTCTCGTGGGCGCTCCTGCCGGCCACGCTCGCCTTCGCGCTCGTCGCGGCGCTGGCCTTCACCTCGTTCCACCAGCTCCTCACGGTGGGCCTCGGCCGCGCGGGACTCGTGATCTCGCTCCTGCTGCTCGCGCTGCAGGTGGCCTCGGTCGGCGGCATCCTGCCGAGCCAGGCGCTCGCGGGGCCGTTCACCTGGCTGGGCGACGTCATGCCGCTCGGCTGGGCGACGACGGGCCTGCAGCAGATCGTGGCGGGCGGCGACGCGGGCCTCGCGGTGGGGGCGGCCGCGGGTCTCGCGGCCTTCGGGGCGGTGAGCCTGCTCGCCAGCCGCCTCGTCATCCGCCGCGCCCGCCGCGCGAGCGTGCTCCGGATGCTGCTGCCCGCGGCCCCCTGAGCCTCAGCCCTTCGCGGCGCGCTTCTCGTGGCGGCGGGCCTGCCGGATCTTGAGCGGCAGCTCGGCGCCCGCCGTGATCGGGTCCCGGGTGGCGTGCTCCTGACTGAGGTGCTCGCGCGCGAAGGCGACGGTCTGCACGAGCTTCTCGAGCCGCGCCTGCTCGTCCTTCTCCTTGCGCAGGCTCACCTCGGCGACCACGTTGCCGTCCCAGCCGGTCCGGGCGAGATGGTCGAGGGTCGCCGCGACGGGCTGGGTGCCCTCGCCGGGCAGCAGGTGCTCGTCGAGCACGGCCCCCTCGGCCGCCGAGGTCGCACCGTCGCACAGGTGGATGTGGCGCAGCCGGGAGCCCATCGCGATCGCCATCTCGAGCCCGTCGCGACCCGAGAGCGAGGCGTGCGAGAAGTCGAGCGTCATCGCGTCCACGTCGAGGTCGAGCGGATCGGGGGAGGGCGCGTACGCCTGCATGCTGCGGCCGCGCACCGTCCACGGGAACATGTTCTCGACCGCCACGTCGACGCCCGTGTTCCGCGCCGTGTCGCGCACGATGCGCTCGAAGTCCTGCGCGTAGCCCGACTGCCAGCGGAACGGCGGGTGCACGACCACCGAGTCGGCGCCGACCGCCGCCGCGAGCTCGCCCGACTTCTCGAGCTTGACCTGCGGATCGCGCCCCCACACGAAGGTGGTCAGCAGCAGCACGGGCGCGTGGATCGAGACGATCGGCAGCCCGTAGCGCTCGCTGATGGCGCTCAGCTTGTCGGCGTCCTGGGTGACCGGGTCGTTCGTGACCATGATCTCCATCGCGTCGAAGCCCGCCATCCGCGCGATGCGGAAGGCATGCTCCACCGCGAAGGGGTAGACGCACGTCGTGCTCATGCCGACGGTGATCATGGTTCCACGCTACTCGCCGCGGGTTGGCGCCCGCCGTGTACCGTGGAGGGATGGCCGACGAGAGCTACAGCTTCGTCGTCGTGTCCAACCGCCTCCCCGTCGATCGCGTGGTCGACGAGGCGGGAGCCGCCAGCTGGCGGCGATCCCCGGGGGGCCTCGTCACGGCGCTCGAACCCGTCATGCAGCGAGCCTCCGGCGCCTGGGTCGGCTGGGCGGGTCAGGCGGACCTCGACCTCGAGCCCTTCGACGAGGGCGGCATCCGCATCGTCCCGGTGCCGCTCTCCGACGCCGACCTGCAGCTCTACTACGAGGGCTTCAGCAACGACACCCTCTGGCCGCTCTACCACGACGTGATCGCGCAGCCGAGCTACCACCGCGAGTGGTGGGAGCGCTACGTGCAGGTCAACCGGCGCTTCGCGGATCAGACGGCCGCGATCAGCGCGCACGGCGCCACCGTGTGGGTGCAGGACTACCAGCTGCAGCTCGTGCCCGCGATGCTGCGCGAGCGGCGGCCGGACCTGCTCATCGGCTTCTTCGACCACATCCCGTTCCCGGCGTACGGCATCTTCTCCCAGCTGCCGTGGCGCACCCGCATCGTCGAGGGGCTGCTCGGAGCCGACGTCATCGGGTTCCAGCGCGCCGCCGACGCGGCGAACTTCGCGCAGGCGGTGCGGCGGCTCACGGGCTTCGCGACGCGCGGGCACCTCATCCGGGTGCCGGAGCGGGGCGGCGCGCCGGAGCGGCACGTGATCGCGCGGGCGTTCCCGATCTCGATCGACGCCGTCGGCTTCCAGGAGCTCGCGAGCAGCCCCGAGGTGCAGGAGCGCGCACGGCAGATCCGGAGCGACCTGGGCGACCCGCGCACGGTGCTGCTCGGCGTCGACCGCCTCGACTACACGAAGGGCATCGGCCACCGCCTCAAGGCCTACGGCGAGCTGCTCGCCGAGGGGCGCCTCTCGATCGACGACGTCGTGCTCGTGCAGGTCGCCACGCCGAGCCGCGAGCGCGTGGAGAGCTACCGCCAGCTGCGCGACGAGATCGAGCTCACCGTCGGCCGCATCAACGGCGACTTCTCCACGATCAGCCATCAGGCGGTCACCTACCTGCATCACGGCTTCCCGCGCGAGGAGATGGCCGCCCTCTACGTCGCCGCCGACGTCATGCTCGTGACGGCGCTGCGCGACGGCATGAACCTGGTCGCGAAGGAGTACGTGGCCGCACGCGCCGACGAGGACGGCGTGCTCGTGCTCTCGGAGTTCGCCGGCGCATCCGACGAGCTCCGCGCCGCGCTGCTCGTGAACCCGCACGACATCGACGGGCTGAAGGACGCGGTGCTGCGCGCGGTCGACATGCCGCGGCCGGAGCGGCGCAAGCGGATGCGGTCGCTGCGCAGGAAGGTCGCCGAGAACGACGTGGCGCACTGGTCGGAGACCTTCCTGTCGACCCTCCGCGCGACGCGGGACGGGCATCCGGGGTGGGGCGGAGCCGAGCTCCCCGCCGAGCTCGAGTGGACGATCGAGCGCCCCTCTCGACCGTGAGCCCGCCGACGCCCGACCCGCTCGCGGCCGCGCTGCGCGCGCTCGCGCGGGTGCCGCGGCTGCTCGTGGCGCTCGACTTCGACGGGACCCTCGCGCCCGAGGTCGACGACCCGGCGAAGGCGCGGGCGCTTCCCGAGGCGCGCGCCGCCGTGCTGCGGCTGCTCGGGGCGCCGTCGACGCGCGTGGCGCTCGTCAGCGGGCGCGCCCTCCGCTCGCTCGTCGAGGTGGCCGAGGTGCCGGACGAGGTGCTGCTGGTCGGCTCCCACGGCATCGAGCTGCGGCTCGACGACCCCGCCGTCCGGGTGAGCCTCGACACGGCGGAGCTCGAGCGCGTCGACGTGCTCGAGGAGGTGCTGAGCCAGGTGGCCGACTCCCTCCACGACGTCTGGCTCGAGGCGAAGCCCGCCGGCTTCGCGCTGCACACCCGGCTCGCGACCGAGGCGGACTCCCGCCTGGCTCATCTGGTGGCGCTGCGCGAGACGCAGGCCGAGCTCGACGACCTCACCGTCCGCGAGGGCAAGAACGTGCTCGAGTTCGCGGTGCGCTCGACCACCAAGGGCGAGGCGATCGAGCACCTGCGCCGCTACACGGCGGCGGATGCGGTGCTCTACGCCGGCGACGACGTCACCGACGAGGACGCCTTCGCGGCGCTGCAGCCGCACGATGTCGGCATCAAGGTCGGGCCGGGCGAGACCGCGGCCGCGTTCCGGGTGCCGGGTCCCGTGGAGCTGTCGCGCTCGCTCGCGACGTTCGCCGAGCTGCGCGCGGTCGCATCGGGCGGCTGATCCACCGATCCGCGTCACGAAGCCGCGGATGTCCGCTCACTTCAGATAACCGACACCCGCGCGCGGCATCCGCGCGCGCCGTGTGAGGCGCCGCCATCCCGACGGCGCCGGTCGATGCGCTGGTGCATGCCGTCGGAGAGGCGCCCATCGTCTCCCGGCGTCTGCGTGCGCGCGAGAAGAGAGGAACATCACCGTGCCGAGTATCGAGCTCGTGGTCGATCGACGACGGAGGAGGCGCGCCGTGCTGGCGGGCGTCATCGCGACCCTGCTGGCGCTGCTGCCCGCGCTGACGCTCGCGCCGTCCGCATCCGCGTCGACGGCGGGCATCACGGCGCAGCTGCTGCGCAACGGTTCGCCGCTCGCCCCCGGGACGGTGGTGAGCGAGGGCGACACCGTCTCGCTCAAGGTGCAGTACGACACGCGTGTCGTGCCGGGCTCCTCGCACACCTTCGAGCTCGGCGGTGCGGTGACCCTCCAGGGCGTCCCCGCGGGCAACGCGGCGATCGCCTCGATCGTGCAGGACGCCGCCAACCCGGATCTCGTCACCGTCACGTTCAAGGATCCGTGGCCGACCGACGTGAACCAGGGCGTCTTCGAGCTCGCCTACACCGTGAACGGCGTCACGGCGACGGGCCCCGCGCCCATCACCTGGACGATCGACGGCGTGCCGGAGACCGTCGACGTCGTCGTGCGCGACTCGGGCGATCAGCCCGAGAACGTGAGCGACGCCTGGGAGAAGAAGGTGTCGCCGGGCAACCGCAACGACCGCGCGTCGGTCGGCATCGACCCGGTGACGGGCCTCTACGAGCTGAGGATCGACCCCGCGCTGGAGAGCGATCGGTTCGCGTACACGCTGCGCATCGGCTCCGCCGACGCAGCGGCGCGCATCGCGTACCCGATCGCGGATGAGCTGCCCGCCGGGTACGGATACGTGGCCGGGTCCTTCGAGTACCGCACCACCACCTGGGATGCCACGGGCTGGAACATGACCACGTCCGCGTGGGCGCCCTGGACCCCGTCGGTGAACGCCGGCACCGCGAACGGCGACTCCTTCGTCGGCACGCTCGACCTGCCCGCGAAGTCGATCACCGAGATCCGCTACGAGGCGGAGGTCGAGGACTGGGCGCTCGTGCAGGCCCGCATCCGGGACGCGTTCGACACCCGCACCGGCGCTCCCGGTCCGGGCTGGTTCGGCACCGCCTGGACCAACACGGCCGCGTTCGGCCCCGCGCCGGCGGTGACGCGCACCGCCACCTTCGAGATCAACGGCAGCGCCCCGGGCCCCGTGCCCGGCAGCGCCTTCGTCAAGTGGTCCGACTGGCCGGGTGCCGGCGACCCCGCGGGCGAGCGCACCGTGGACGCCGCCCCCGACGGTGCCCTGACGCCCGCGCTCGACATCCGCTACTCGCTCAAGGCCGATCTCGGGCAGTGGGACGGACGCAACACCTACTACGCCCTCGACCGGAACGTCGTGATCGAGGATGTGCTGCCCGCGCAGCTCGTGTGGAACACGGATGCCGCGGACGTCGTCCGGCTGGACGGCGGCTCGGTGCTCTTCGACGGCACCTGGGACGCGCCGGGCTCACCGGTGACGGCGCTCACGAAGCTCACCTGCCCGGCGACGCGGGGCGACTTCGCCGCCACCGCCGTGGGCTCCTGGTGCGTCGACGGGCAGCGGCTCTGGGTGAACGCGGGGCAGGACCCGCAGACGAGCATGATCGTCGACGCCCGCGCCCTCCTCGTCACGACCGCCGGTCTCGACGACATGGGCGACTCGCCGATCGCGGGTGGCGAGCGGCTGCGGCTGCGCAACCACGGCGACTTCTTCCACCGGGAGGACGCCCGCCAGCGTGCCACCCGAGACGACTTCCTCGTCGTGCGCCCGCAGGACCAGAGCGGGGGCGTCAACGACTCGCGTGCCTTCGTGAAGCGCAGCGTCGGCTCCGGCGAGATCATGGTCGCACCGGGCGAGACCGCGGATGTGCCCTACCGCTTCACGGTGCGCACCGGCATCACGGGTACCCCGGCGGCGCAGACCCGGATCGTGGACCACGTCGACACGAGCGTCTTCGACATCTCCGATCCGACGAGCATCGCGGTGAGCGGCGACTACGCGGGCACCGCCCTCGTGCGCTCCGATTTCGCGGTGAGCCGCGACGGCGACGATCTCGTGATCCAGCTGTCGTCGACCGGGGCGGCGAAGGCGACGGCTCCGAACGGCGTGCTCGTCGTCGACCTCGTGCTCACGACGCGCCCGTTCGCGGGCAAGGAGACGATGTCGATCACCAACCGGGCGAGCCTGTTCGGGCTGGGGGATGCGCCGAGCTACTGGTCGGCGGACGACGCCTCGGCGACGTCGTACGGCAACGAGGCGGAGGTCAGCAAGCACGTCTACGACCGGACGGACGCCGAGTGGACCGACCGTCTCCGCGCCCAGCTCGGCGCGGACGGCCGACTCGCGGACGACGTCTACGTCTACCGGATCGGCTTCATCCCGCACGGCAGCTACGGCGACGTCGCGATCTCGCCGGTGGTGGACGAGCTCCCGGGTGCCGTCGAGTTCCTCGGCTTCGTCGAGGAGGGCGACGCGGTCCGCCCGGAACCGGCGTTGCAGTCCGGCCCGGTCGCCCTCGGCGGCAACCTCGTCGCGACGCACGACGCGGATGCCGGTCGTGTGGTCATCTCGCAGCAGCCCGGGACGCTCTACACGGGCGGCACGCGCGCCACGTACTTCGCGGTACGGGTGGTCGATGCGAGCGGCCCGATCGTGAACCAGATCAGCGGCACGCCGATCCGCGCCACGATCGAGCCCGTCGATCCGCGTCCGGGCCCGTCCGGCCCGCTCGCGAGCACGGGCGTGAGCCAGGGGACCGAGATCGCAGCGGTGACGGCCGCGCTCGCGCTGGGGGCCGGTCTTGTCGCGGTGCTGGTCGCGGTGATCCGTCGGCGCTCGATCTGAGGGAGGGGCGCGCGAAGAATTCTCCGCGAATCGCGTCACGTTCCGGATCCTCGGCCGTCTCTTTCGTGACCCGTGGTGCGCATCCGCCCCGCGGAGGGTGCCCTGACCGGCGCCGGTCGTGAGGAAGAGGAAGCGTCACGTGACGAGTATCGAGTCCGTCGAGCTGATCACCCGTGCCGCCGGGGGAGCGGCGACCGAGATCGTGGTGGTGACCGCAGCGCTCGCACTGGGGGCGAGCGCTGTGGCGCTGCTCATCGCGGTGGTCCGCCGCCGCCCGGTCTGAGCGGTGCTCCGCGATCCCGGTCGCGGAGCACCGGAGGCTCCCGGCGCGCGTCGGTCGAGGCATGGCGGCGGGAGTAACCTCGGAGGCATGTCTGCGCCCATCGACCACAAGCCCCGCTCCCGCACCGTCACCGACGGCATCGAGGCCACGACCTCCCGCGGGATGCTCCGCGCGGTCGGCATGGGCGACGCCGACTGGGACAAGTCGCAGATCGGCATCGCGAGCTCGTGGAACGAGATCACGCCCTGCAACCTGAGCCTCGCGCGCCTCGCGCAGGCCGCGAAGGAGGGCGTGCACGCGGGCGGCGGCTACCCGCTGCAGTTCGGCACGGTGTCCGTCTCCGACGGCATCTCGATGGGCCACGAGGGCATGCACTTCTCGCTCGTGTCCCGCGAGGTCATCGCCGACTCGGTCGAGACCGTCATGATGGCCGAGCGCCTCGACGGCACCGTGCTCCTCGCCGGCTGCGACAAG
>JASLGG010000012.1 GCA_030150265.1 Protaetiibacter sp. | reverse complement strand
CAGCGCTACTCGAACGGCATCTACGGCATCCCGTTCCGCAGCTACTACTCGCGCAACGTGGCGAACCTGCTGCTCGCGGGCCGGGACATCTCGGCGAGCCACGTGGCGTTCGGATCCTCGCGCGTCATGGCGACGTGCGGCGCGGGCGGCGAGGCGGCCGGCACCGGCGCGGCCCTCGCCCTCGATCTCGGCGTGCGGCCGCGCGAGCTCGCCGAGCGCCACGCGCCCGAGCTGCGCCAGCTGCTGCTGCGGCAGGACGCATCCGTATTCGGCGTGCGCAACGAGGACCCGGCCGACCTCGCTCTCTCTGCTCGCGTCACCGCCTCGAGCACCGCCGCGACGATCGATCCCGCGCGCTTCGCACCCGGCGGCAACGACGAGTTCCTGCCGCTCACGCGCGACGTGGGGCTGCTGTTCCCCGTCGACCCGCGGCTCGACGCCGCCTGGGTGCTGCTGCGCGTGCCTGCCGACCAGACGCTACGCGCATCGCTGTGGACCACGGGCCACCGCCAGAACGCGGTGCCGATCGACGAGCGGCTGCGCACCGAGGTGTCGGTCACGGGCTCGCCCGACCCGCAATGGGTGCGCATCCCCTTCGCCTGGGAGCCGGAGCAGCCCGAGAGCGTGGTCGTGGTGATCGAGGCGATCGAGGGCGCCGAGCTCGTCTACCGTGGCGTGCAGGTGCCCGGCGTGCTGACCCTCGTGCACCGACCGCAGGCCGATGGCGACGCCAACGTCGAGGTCGACGAGTCGGAGGCGCTCATCGCGTGGCCGGCGATCCCGATGCGCGGGCGCACCGCGCGGATGCGGCTCGAGCCCGAGACGGAGGCCTTCGCCGCCGAGAAGGCCGTCGGCGGCTACCAGCGCTACTACGGCGGCCCGCAGCTCTGGGCATCCGGTCCGGTCACGGGGGAGGAGAGCCTCACGCTCGAGTGGGACGCCCCGGTGACGCTGCACCAGCTGCGCCTCGTCTTCGACGACGACCAGGATGTCGAGCTCAACACCCTGCACCACCACCGCACCCCCGACGAGACCTTCCCCGAGCTCGCACGCGACTACGTGCTCGAGGTGCGCCGCGACGGCGCATGGACAGAGGTCGCGCGGGTCGCCGACAACCGGCGACGGCAACGGGTGCACGAGCTGGACCCCGTCGAGGCGGATGCGGCCCGCATCCGCGTGCTGCGCACCAACGGCGTCGCTCAGGCGCGCGTCGTCGCGATGCGGGCGTACTGAGTCCTCACCCGACCCGCCGCGCGCGGACCGAATCGATCGAAGGAGATCGCAGTGACCACCACCCCCACACTCCCGCGCGGCCGCATGGTGCGCGGCGTCGCGCTCGCCCTCGTCGGGGGGCTCGTCGCGGCATTGCTCGGCACGGCCGCGGTCGCGCCGGCCGCCGCCGCCGACGGCGCGACCGTGCGCATCGTCGACCCGGGCTTCTCGACCACGGGATCGTGGTTGCCGAGCTCTGTGCTCGGGCCGGACGGCGAGGCGAGCCGCTACACGACCTCCACCGGGGCGAGCGCGAGCTGGCGACTGACCGCGCCGGCCGCGGGCGTCTACCGGATCGAGGTCGCGATCCCGAACACCGTGAGCTCCGACACCCTCGCGAGCTACTCGGCCACCGGGGGGCGCGGCGCCGCCCTCAACAAGGTCGTCGACCAGAACGCCGCGCGGGGCACCTGGGCGGCGATCGGGCTCGTCGACCTCGCGGCGGGCGAGGACGCCACGCTCGCACTCGTGCGCGCGGGCAGCGGTGGCGGCGCCAACACGCGTGCCGCATCCGCGCGCCTCGTGCCCGACTCCGGCACCGTGCCGCCCGTCGAGACCGGGCTGCCCTTCGCAGACAACCACGAGGACGGCCTCGCCGACTGGACGGCGATCGGTGCGAGCTCGCTCGGCGTCTGGTCGCCGGCGACCGCCGAGTTCGACTACCTGCGGGTCGCGAACCCGGATGCCGCGTCCGGCAGCTACATCCGCCCGACCACCGCGATCGAGCTGCCGGCGCAGTACCGCATCCGGCTCAGCATGAACATCGAGAGCACGGCGGGCACGGTGTCGTTCCTCACCGACCTGCTGAGTCCCTACTCGGCCACCGCGAACAACACGGCCGTGCAGTTCACGCCGGCCGGATTCCGCATCGCGCGCCCCAACTCGGTGCTGACCCTGTGCACGGGTGCCTCACCGGTGAAGTTCGGCGAGTGGTTCCAGCTCGAGATCGTGCGCGCGGGCGGCATCATGGCCGTCTACATCAACAGCGAGCTCGTGGCCTCGGTCGCGACGGGCGCCACGGGCGGCACGATCGGCTTCGGCTCCTACAAGTCGGTCGTCGGCTTCGGCGGCATCGGCATCGAGGCGCTCGACGCGGTGCCGGCCGGCCACCCCGCGAACCCGACCGGATGCTCCTGGACGCCGAGCACGGGCGCCGGTGCCGCCCAGCCCGTGATCGTCAACCAGACCGGCTACGACCTCGGAGGGCCCAAGCGCTTCACGGCGCCGCGCGCGCTCGACGGGGAGGCGTTCCGGGTGGTCGACGCGGATGACGTGGTCGTCTACGAGGGCGTCGTCCGCGGCCAGGTGGGCGACTTCAGCGCTCTCGACCCGAGCTCGACCGGCCCCTACCGCATCCTGCTGTCGGGCACCGCGGGCGAGGGCGAGTCGTATGCGTTCGGCATCGGCGCGAACTGGACCGAGCGGGTGAGCTACCGCAACGCGATCGCCTTCATGACGGATGTGCGCTGCTTCTACGGCGATCTCTCGAGCCGGGCGCTCAACGGCACCGACGCCCTCTGCAAGGCGGGCCTCGGCTGGCGCGACTCGCACCAGATGTCCTTCGAGATCCCGACCCTCGTCGACCTGTACTTCGCGAACCCGAGCGCCATCGGTGCCATCCGGATGCCGGGCGCACGGTACGACTGGCTGCAGTATCCGACGACCGCCGACGCGCCCGAGGTGGCGCGGCTCATCGCGTGGGGCGCCGAGATCTACCTGCGCGGTCAGTACGACCACGCGCTCATCAAGGAGCAGCTCGCCTCGTTCCTGTGGGCCTACCCGGCGCTCGCGCAGTGGATCCCGAAGAAGCTCTACGACGACGTGCGCGACTACCTCTTCCCGATCTGGGCGCAGGAGGGCTACAGCCGCTACGCGTGGCACGACTACACGCCGCACACCGCGAACCTGCTGCAGGTCTACACCCAGGTCGGCACCGGCAAGGGCGAGTTCCCGCCCGGGCACTCGGTGCTGCCGAACCTGCGGATGTGGCAGGTCGCCGAGCGCGAGGGCCGCGTCGACGCCCAGCGCTACCTCGACGCCGGCCTCGCGCAGGCGCAGTGGCTCATCGACAACCTCGACCTCGACGACCCGCTCACCACCAAGGGGCAACGCCAGGGCGAGTTCCAGCTCATGACGGGCCTCGGCTCGCTCGCGCTCATGGTGCCGGCCGATCGACTGCCGACGGGTCTCGGCGCCTTCGCCGAGCGCTGGGCGCAGGTGGTCATCGCCCGCTCGGACAACATGTGGGACTTCCGCAAGTACAGCGACGACCGCTGGACGATCCCGAGCTTCACCGGGGGCGGCTCCGGCGACGACCCGAACGAGACCGGCAACCTGCTCGGCTTCCCGGGTGCGGCGCTCGCGGCAGCCACGCTCATCGGCGACGCCGGCGTCGACGCGCGCCTCGCCGAGATCGCCCAGGCTCACGTCGACGACGTGTTCGGACGCAACCCCACGGGCCGGGCCTCGCAATACCGCATAGGCGACCCGGAGGTCGCCTTCGAGGGCCTCGATCTCGGATGGTTCTCCGAGTACCAGGGCGGCAACGGCATCCTGCAGGGCTCGCACGGCGTGTTCGACGGCAGCCCGAAGAACGGCCACTACCCGTTCAACCCGGGCGTCAGCAACATCGGCCACACCGAGGGCTGGGTGGTCTACACGACCAACTGGATGGAGTCGCTCGCCTGGCGTGCGTTCACCTCGACGCACATCTCGGTCGACGCCGCGACGGCGCCCGAGGACGGCACGGTCGGCGTCGCGCTGCGGGCACCCCTCAACATGGATGCGGCGGGCGGCAACACGGGCGACGTGCGGGTCTCGGTGAACGGCGGGGCGGCATCCGTCCTCACGGCCGCCCAGACGGGCGTCAACTCGCTCGACTATGCGGCCCAGCTCGACCTCGCGGCGCTCGGTGCGGAGGAGGGTGACACCGTGACCGTGTCGTACGGCCTCGGCTCCTTCGCGCGGACGGCCTCCTTCACGGTGACCGCCGCCGGAACCGACCCGGGCACCGACCCGGGCGAGGAGGAGCCCCCGACGACCGTGCCGTCGGTCGTCGACCCGGCCGCCGCCGACCCCGCGCTCGAGCTCGACGCGGCGCACTTCCGCCTGGTGGACGGCAAGCTGATCGCCGAGCTCGGCGCCGCGGCGGCGGGGAAGTGGTACTACGCGGTCGTGCACTCCGCGCCGGTGCGCCTCGGCTGGTTCCGCGCGGATGCGACGGGCCGCGTGGTCGTGCCGGTGCCGGCGGGTCTTCCCGCGGGCACGCACACGCTGCAGCTCTACGACGCGGCCGGCGCGCTCGTCGCATGGGGCGAGTTCACGGTCGCCGCGGCGCCCGGGCCCGGCGCGGGACCCGGCGGGTTGGCCGCGACGGGCTCGTCGATCGGCGCCGCGGCCCTCGCGGTGCTGCTGGCCGGCTGCGCCGTGCTGCTCGGCCTCGTCCTCCGTCGCCGCCGGCAGGTGGAGACGGCATCCGAATCCCTTCCCGGAGGAACGCAATGACGCATTCACGTCCCCCCGCACGTCTGCGCCGCGCCGCCGCGGCGATAGTCGCCGCGACCCTGCTCGCCACCCCCGGCCTGACGGCCGCCACGAGCGCGGCCGCCGCTGCCGCGGCCACGGTCGTCGCGACCACGCTCAGCGAGGGCTATGCCGAGGTCGGCACCTGGACGACCGCCCGCGACCCCAGCTACGGCGGCATCCAGCCGCGGTACTCCCGCACGGCGGGTGACACCGCGAGCTGGGAGCTCACCGCACCCGCGGCGAGCCGGTACCAGCTCGGCACCTACTTCACGGCATCCGTCGACAACGGCAAGAAGGTCTCGTACAGCTGGACCTCGAGTGGCGGCGCCTCGGGTGGCCCGGTGCTCATCGACCAGACCGTCGACGGCAGCACCTGGAACACGCTCGGCACGGTGGAGCTCGCCGCGGGCGAGGTGCTCACTCTGACGGTCACGGCGAGCGGCGGCGACGCCGTCACCAACCCGAGCCTCAAGGCGATCACGCGTGCCGACGCCGTGCGCATCGCGCCGATCGGGGCGGCATGCGGCACGGTGACGGCGACGCCCGCCGCGGTCGACGCGGCCACGGCCGATCACGACGCGTACACGCTCACCCAGGTGGGTACGACGGTGCGGATCGACGCGGGCGCGTGGGCGATGACGGTCGACCGCGCCGGGTTCCGCTACGGCTTCGAGCGCGGCGACGCGAACATCGCACCGGCTCATCCGACGACGGGTCTTCTGCTGGGCGCGGATGCCGCCGAGCTCTGCGCGGCCGTGTCGGCGGACCTCGTGACCGCCGACGCGGGCGGCGTGGCCTTCTCGGTGCGGTTCTCGAACGGTCGCACCGCGACCGTCGAGGTCGGCGTGCGCGCGGCGAGTGCCGACATCCGGGTGGTGCCGGATGGCGGGGCCGGCTCCGTCATCCGGGCCCAGCTCGCCGGCGGGATGAACCCCGCCTACGGCCTCGGCGACCTGGGCGGCTGGCGCAGCAGCCTCAACGCCTACGGCGTGAAGAACCTCGACTACTACGCCCAGCAGAGCAGCGGCACGACCGAGCAGCGCTTCGTGTCGAACTTCGCCGTGTTCCCCGACCGGGGCCTCGCCCAGGTGGCCTTCGACCGCGGCCGGCTGGCCGTGCAGATCGACGGCGCCGCGACGCTGCTCGGCGTGACGGGCGAGCGGATGGACGGCCTCCACTACTTCTTCGGCGACATGGAGACGATCTACGGCGCCTACAAGGAGGCGCGGGGCGCCGCCGGCTACCTCGACTCGCGGCCCGACTACACCTTCTTCGGCGTCGGCTACGAGTCGTACGGCGCGCTCGGCTACAACACCAACCAGGCCACGATCACGCAGTCGGTCACCGACTACCTCGCGAAGGGCTTCCCGATCAGCTGGGCGGTCACGGGGTCCGGCTTCTGGCCGTATGTCGGCAGCGCGCAGGGCACGACGTCGAGCTTCGGCATGTGGGGCGAGAAGTACCCCGACCCGGACGCCTACAAGCGCTTCTTCGCCGACAACGGCATCGCGCTCATCCTGGGGCTGCGGCAGTCGTTCCCGGCGCTGCCGGCCGACGGCGGCACCTACGATCCCGCCAAGGACGGCCCCTACGTGCAGGAGGCGCTCGACGCGGGCTACTTCCTCGCGGATGCCGACGGCAAGGCGCTCAGCTTCTCGACGATCTCCTTCCCGAGCGGCCGGGTCTACCTCATCGACCCCGACAACGCGGAGGCCGTGGCCTGGTTCGTCGAACACGAGCGCCTGTGGGAGGCCGACGGGTTCAAGGAGGACCACATGTTCAACGCGACGGCGAACCAGACGTTCGCGATGAACGACCTCGTCAACAGGGTCGACGAGGCGCTCGACGCCGACGGCGCCCTCATGATGGTGCGCAACAGCGCCTACTCGGTGCCGGGCAGCATCCTGCGCATCAACGACACCGACTACAACCAGGGCACGGGCGACCGCGACCGCACCGTCATCAACGGTCTGGCCTACGCGGCGAGCGGCCAGGCGAACTACTACCCGGACATCGTGGGCGGCCGCATCATGGCCGATCTGGCGACCAACGCCGACAAGCAGAGGTACCTCGCGCGCAACGCGATGTACGCGGCGATGTCGCCGTCGATGTCGTTCGGCAACGAGCCATGGGTCATGAGCGACGCCTCCCTCGTGGATGCGACGCTCACGGCCGCGCAGTGGCACGCGGAGTACCAGCCGTACATCTACGCGGCGGCGATCGCCTCGTACGAGAGCGGCTACCCCTACACGGCGACGCCGCTGCCGATCGCCTACCCGACAGACGCGGCGACCTACGAGCTCGTGTCGAAGTCGGCGAAGCAGTACGAGTGGATGCTCGGTACCTCGCTGCTCGTCGCGCCGCTCTACGGCGCGGATGCCACGACCGCGACGGCACGCGACGTCTACCTGCCGGCGGGCGAGTGGATGGACATCGAGACGGGCGAGACCTTCACCGGTCCCACCACGCTCACCGCCTATCCGCAGCCCTTCGGCAAGATCCCGGCGTTCGTGGGCGGCGACGGAGTGCTCGTGCACGAGGTGGACGGCGCGCTCCGGGCGCGGGTGTTCCCGATGGCCGCCGAGGGCACCTCGTACACGACCGTGGGCGACGACGGCACGACGACGGGCGCGATCCGGGTCGAGACGGCGGCGATGTCGGATGTGGCCGGGCGCGAAGTGGTGGTGCGCGACGGCTCGGGTGCCGAGATCGCGGCGACCGTCGATGCGGTGACGGGAGCCCTCGAGTTCCCGATCCGGTACGGGCAGCGCTACGTGGTCGCCGATGCCGGCGACCCGGGCACCGATCCGGGCGCCGAGGAGCCCGACACCGAGATCGACCCGCTCGATCCGGCCGACCTCGACCCGGCCCTCGAGCTCGGTCCGGCGCAGCTGCGGCTCGTCGACGGCGTGCTCGTGGGCGAGCTCGGCGCGGGCGCCGCGGGCGACTGGTTCTTCGCCGTCGCCCACTCCGATCCGACCCGCATCGGCTGGTTCCGCGCGGATGCGGCGGGCACCGTGCGCATCCCGGTGCCGGCGACGCTGCCCGCGGGTGCGCACACCCTGTCGCTGTACGGTGCGGAGGGGGCGCTCGCGGCGTGGGGGAGCTTCACCCTCGCGGCGACGCCCGGCTCCGGCCCGGGCGGGGGATCCGGTCTCGCCTCCTCGGGGATCGAGGGAGTGCTGCTCATGGCCGCGCTGGCCGCGCTGGCTCTCGTGCTCGGCTGCGCCGGACTCGTGCACAGCCGGCGCCGCGCCGAGCGGCGGGCGCGCGAGTAGAGACCAGCACGCCGGCCCGATGCCGGCGTGCAGGCGGGTCGCGGGGGCACTGTGCAGGTTCCTCGCGGCCCGCCGCACCTCGCCGCCCTCGCGACTCCGCATACCCTGGATGCATGAAGATCCTCGCGGCGATGAGCGGCGGCGTCGACAGCGCCGTAGCCGCCGCGCGCGCCGTCGAGGCCGGCCACGAGGTGGTCGGCGTGCACCTCGCGCTGAGCCGCGCACCCGGCACCCTGCGCACCGGATCGCGCGGATGCTGCACGATCGAGGACTCGATGGACGCGCGCCGCGCCGCCGCGAAGCTCGGCATCCCCTTCTACGTGTGGGACTTCTCCGAGCGCTTCCGTGACGACGTCATCGGCGACTTCGTGGCCGAGTACGCCGCCGGCCGCACGCCGAACCCGTGCATGCGCTGCAACGAGCGCATCAAGTTCGCGGCGCTGCTCGAGAAGGCGCTCGCTCTCGGCTTCGATGCGCTCGTCACGGGGCACTACGCCGAGGTGCGCCAGGGCGCCGAGGGCCCCGAGCTGCATCGGGCCGCCGCCTGGGCGAAGGACCAGTCCTACGTGCTCGGCGTGCTCACCGCCGCGCAGCTCGCACACGCCTGGTTCCCGCTCGGCGCGACCCCGTCGAAGGCCGAGGTGCGCGCCGAGGCGGAGCGGCGCGGGCTGAGCGTCGCGGCGAAGCCCGACAGCCACGACATCTGCTTCATCCCCGACGGCGACACCCGCGGCTGGCTCGCCGAGCACCTGCCGGAGGCGGCGCGCGGTGCGGAGGAAGGCGCGATCCTCGACCGCGACGGCGGGCGCGTCGGCACGCACCCGGGTGCCGCGGCCTTCACGGTCGGCCAGCGCCGCGGTCTGAACATCGGGGTGCCGGCGCCCGACGGACGCCCCCGCTTCGTGCTCGAGGTGCGCCCGAGGAGCAACGAGGTGGTGGTGGGCCCGCGCGAGGCGCTCGCGATCGCCGAGCTCGCGGGCGCCCGCTACAGCTGGGCGGGCGCGATGCCCGCGGATGCCGTCGAGGGCTTCGCGTGCGAGGTCCAGGTGCGCGCGCACGCCGATCCGGTGCCCGCCACGGCGCGGGTCGAGGGCGGCGAGCTCGTGGTGCGGGTCGACGCGCCGCTCGAGGGGGTGGCACCGGGGCAGACGGCGGTGCTCTACCGCGGCACGCGCGTCGTCGGCCAGGCGACGATCGACCGCACGGTCTCGGCGGTGCCGGCAGCGCTCTGAGCGACCGTCCGGGACCAAGGTCCGTGGCGGTCGCGCGCGGGCGATGATAAAAAGGGAAACATTCCTCTTAATCGACGCGACGACCGCGAGGAGAGACCCATGGACGCCGTCCCCGCCGTGCAGACCGCCGTCGTCTTCGTCTGGCTCGGGATGGTGCTCGGCATCTCGTTCCTCGAGGCGCCGATCAAGTTCCGCGCGCCCGGCATCACGATCGAGCTCGGCGTGGGCATCGGGCGGCTCGTCTTCCGCGCCCTCAACCTGGTCGAGAGCGTCTTCGCGCTCGTGCTCGTGGCGAGCCTCGCCCTCGTCTGGCCGCCCGCGCCGTGGATCGCGGGCCTCGTGGTCGCGCTCGTCGTCGTGCTCGCGATCGGCGCGGGGGTGCTGCGTCCGCGCATGGACGCCCGGGTCCGACGCGGGCAGCTCTCCGAGGGGCGGCCGCGCCATGCCCTGCACCTCGGCTTCGTGGGGCTCGAGCTGCTGAAGGTCGTGCTGCTGCTCGTGCTCGGGATCAGCCTGCTCGTCGGCTGAGCTGCACGACGCACAGCTCGGGCGCGGCGAAGGGCACGAGCCTGCCCGCCGCATCCGTTCCCTCGAGCAGCTGCTCGACGAGCCCGCGGTGCACCGAGCAGACGACCTCCGGATGCGCGCGCGCCGCCTCGCGGAAGGGGCAGGCGCGCAAGCGGATCGCGGCATCCCCGTCCGCCTTCTCGGGCGCGAAGCCGAGCCGGTCGAGGGCCGCGACGAGTCCGGGTGCCGGGTCGCCCGCATCCGGACGCGGGAACGTCTCGGCCCAACGCCGACCCGCCTGCACGGCGCGCCCGACGCCGTCCTCGCCGCGGGCGAGCGCCGCGGCGAGCACCTCGATGAGCAGGGTGCGGGCATCGTCGTCGCGCGCATCGCCGGCGGTCCGGTAGAGCATCCGTGGGCGCCCGCGCCGCTGCTCGGCGCCCGCGGCGCGCTCGGCGAGCCCCGCGGCCACGAGCTGGTCCAGGTGGAAGCGGGCGGTCGTCACGTGGAGTCCGAGACGGTGGGCGATCGCGGCGGCGTCCTGCGGGGCCGCCTCCTGTCGCAGCACCTCGAGCACGCGGCGCCTGGTGGGGGAGGCGAGCGCCGCGTGGTAGGCCTCCTCGCGGCCGGTCACGCGGGGGCCTCCGTCGCCTCGCGGGTGGGCGCGGCCACGGGCCGCGCCGTGAGGATCAGCGGCTCGCGGCCGTCGTGTGCGGCGAGGCGGCGCCCGATCGATCCGGCGATGCGTCCCGCCTGGAGCTTGGCGCGCTCCGCGTGCGGTCCCGCGAAGCGCGCGTCGAGGGTGTCGCCCCACAGCTCGAGCCAGCGCGCGAAGTGCGCCTCCTCGAGCGGATGCCGGGCGTGGAGGGCGAGGTGCGCCTGCAGTGCGTTGCGGCGGTAGCTGCCGGTGCCGAACAGCACGGTGTCCCAGAAGTCGTACATGACGGGCAGGTGCCGCCGGAGGTCGACCTGTGCGATGTCGGTGAAGATGGGCCCGATGAGCGGGTCGGCGAACACGGCGCGGTAGAAGGCGTCGACGACCTCCTCGACGTCAGCGCGATCCGCCACATCCCGCACGGTTCCCACGTGCCGACTGTAGTCGAATAAAAAGGAATCAGCTACGCTCAAATCGTGAAGCCGCACGCAACCCGCACCGGGGTCGAGCTCGTGCTGAGCGATGCCGCCGCCCTCCTGGCCGCCATGCCGGTCGAGGAGGGCCGCGTGCGCTCCCGGAAGCTCTTCGCGGGCCCGGGCGCGACCGTCATGGGCCTCGTGATGGACGCCGGCGCCGTCATGCGCGAGCACCAGGCCCCCGTGCCGATCCTCATCCAGCTCGCCGAGGGCGAGGCCGTCCTCGAGTCGGCAGGACGCCGCGTCGCGCTCGTCCCGGGCGCGCTCGTGCACGTCGGCGCCGGCATCCGCCACCGGCTCGAGGCGCTCGCCGAGAGCCGCCTCCTGCTCGTGCTGCTCGGCGGCGCCGAACCCCAGGAGGAGGCCGCGTGACCGGCGTGTATCACGTGGCGCTCGCCGACGATTGGGAGGCGAGCGTGCCGCAGGGCAGCTACGAGGCGGCGACGCGCGGCGTGCCCTACGAGCCCGGCGGCCACATCCGCGCGACGACCGCCGCGGGGGTGCGCGCGGTGCTCGACGGGGTGTACGCCGGGCTCTCGCTGCCGCTGCTGCTCGTGCGCCTCGACCCCGAGGCGCTGACCGCGGCAGGCTCGCCCGTCGAGTACGGCCCGCGCGCGGAGGAGGTGCGCATCCGCGGCCCCATCCCCGCGGGCGACGACGAGGTGGTGCTCGACGCGACGCCGCTTCAGCACGGGGCCGAGGGATGGCTCCTCCCGCCCCGGCTCGGTGCGGAGAGCGCCGGATGACCGAGGCCGCCTCGCACGTCGTCGTCGAGCCGAGCGTGCTCTACGTCGGCACACCCGCCTATCTGATCGCCACCCGTAACCCCGACGGCACCGACAACCTCGCGGCGGCGTCCTCCTACTGGGCGCTCGGGAGGATGCTCGTGCTCGGCATCGAGTCGGGCGGCCAGACGATCCTCAACCTCGAACGGCACGGCGAGCTCACCGTCAGCTTCCCCTCGGGCGAGCTGTGGGAGGCGGTGGCCCGGATCGCCTACCTCACCGGCCGCACGCCCGTTCCCGACGACAAACGAGCCCGGTACACCCACCACCCCGACAAGTTCGCGGCGGCGGGTCTCACGCCCCAGCCCTCGGAGCTCGTCGCCCCGCCGCGCGTGCGCGAGTGCGCGCTGCAGTTCGAGGCGCGGGTCGTGCGCTCGACGCCCGCGCTCGACGACGGCTACCGGATGGTGGAGGCGGAGGTGGTGCGCGTGCACGCCGACCCCGCGATCCTGAAGCCCGGCACGGGGCACATCGACCCCACCCGCTGGGATCCGCTCGTCTACAGCTTCCGCCACTTCTTCCGGCGAGGCGCGGAGCTCGGCTGGCTGCCCTCGAGCCCGACGGCCGACGGTCCCGCACCCGGCTCCACCGTCGCACGCCGGTCGTAGGCTGAGCGGGTGACCGCAGAGGACGCCCTCCCCGCCGAGACCGCACAGAGCCTCCAGGCCGCGCACGCCGAGGCAGAGGCCCTCACCTCCCGCATCCTCGAGCTTCGCGAGGCCTACTACGAGCGCGACACGACACTCGTCGCCGACGCCGAGTACGACGCCATGATGCATCGCCTGGAGGAGCTCGAGCGACTCTTCCCCGAGCTGCAGAGCCAGGACTCGCCCACCCAGACCGTGGGCGGCGGCGCCGAGACGAGCGGCCTCGCCACCATCGTGCACGCCGAGCGCATGCTGAGCCTCGACAACGTCTTCTCCGCCGAGGAGCTGCGCGACTGGTGCCTCAAGACCGCGGATGCCGCGGGCCGTCCGGTGCGCTGGCTCACCGAGCTCAAGATCGACGGCCTCGCCATCAACCTCCGCTACGAGAACGGGGTCCTCACCTCGGCGGCCACCCGCGGCGACGGGCGGGTGGGCGAGATCGTCACCGAGAACGCGCTGCGGCTCGCCGACGTGCCGGAGAGGCTCTCCGGCACCGGGCATCCGGCGCTCGTGGAGGTGCGCGGCGAGGTGTTCATCCCGGTGAAGGCCTTCGAGGCGCTCAACGAGCTCCAGGCCGAGCTGCGCGGGCGCGCGGTGGGCGAGGCGGAGCAGCGCGCGGCCGGGCGTGCCGGCGCCTTCGATCGCGAGAAGGCCGAGACGGCGGCGGCGCGCCGCTTCCCGGCGTTCGCGAACCCGCGCAACGCGGCATCCGGCGGGCTCCGCCAGCAGCTCGACAAGAAGGAGGGGCTCGAGCGCGAGGCGGCGCTCGCCCGCATCGGATCGCTGCGGCTCTACGTGCACGGCATCGGCGCGTGGCCGTCGCCGCCCGTCGCGGCCCAGAGCGAGATCTACGAGCTGCTCTCGGGCTGGGGGCTGCCCACCACGCCCTACAGTCGGGTCAACGCCGACGTCGACGGCGTGCTCGACTACGTCGCCCACTACGGCGAGCACCGGCACGACGTCGAGCACGAGATCGACGGCATCGTCGTGAAGGTCGACGAGCTCGCGCTGCACGACGAGCTGGGCGCCACCTCGCGTGCGCCGCGCTGGGCGATCGCCTACAAATACCCGCCCGAGCAGGTGCAGACGAAGCTGCTCGACATCGTCGTGTCGGTCGGCCGCACCGGACGCGCCACCCCGTTCGCGGTCATGGAGCCCGTGCGCGTCTCGGGGTCGACCGTGCGGCAGGCCACCCTCCACAACCAGGACGTCGTCAAGGCCAAGGGCGTCCTCATCGGCGACACGGTCGTGCTGCGCAAGGCGGGCGACGTGATCCCCGAGGTGCTCGGGCCGGTGGTCGAGCTGCGCGACGGATCGGAGCGCGAGTTCGTGATGCCCGCGGACTGCCCCGAGTGCGGCACCCCGCTGGCTCCCGCCAAGGAGGGCGACATCGACCTGCGCTGTCCGAACGCCCGCGCCTGCCCGGCGCAGGTGCGGGGGCGCGTCGAGCACATCGGATCGCGTGGCGCGCTCGACATCGAGGGGCTCGGCGAGGTGGGCGCTGCGGCGCTCACCCAGGCCCAGGTGGCGGCGCCGCTCGAGACCGAGGCGGGGCTCTTCGACCTCACCCTCGAGCAGCTCATGCCGATCGAGGTCGTGGTGCGCGACGCCGAGACGGGGGAGCGCAAGGTGCTGCCCGACGGCAGCTACGACCTGCGCACGCCGTTCCGCAAGATCGTGCAGCACGCCCGCAAGGATCAGCCCGCCGTCGAGGGGCCCTCGGAGGTGGCCAAGACGCTCATCGACGAGCTCGAGAAGGCGAAGGCCAAGGAGCTGTGGCGCTTCCTGGTGGCGCTCAACATCCGGCACGTGGGGCCGGTCGCGGCCCGCGCCCTCGCCGACTGGTTCGGCTCGCTCGCCGCGATCCGCGCGGCGACACGTGAGGAGCTCGCGGCGGTCGACGGGGTGGGCGGCATCATCGCCGACGCCGTGCTCGACTGGTTCGCGGTCGACTGGCACGTCGACATCGTCGAGCGGTGGGCGGCGGCGGGCGTGCCGTGGCAGACGCCGGGGCATCCCGGACCGGGTCGTGCGGCCGCGGTGGATGGCCCGTTGTCGGGGCTCACGGTCGTGGTCACGGGTTCCATGCCCGAGCACTCGCGCGACGGCGCACAGGAGGCGGTCATCGCCGCGGGCGGCAAGCCGGCCTCGAGCGTGAGCAAGAAGACCGACTTCGTCGTGGTCGGTCCCGGGGCGGGCTCCAAGGCGACCAAGGCGGCGGAGCTCGGGATCCCGGTGATCGAGGCCGACGACTTCAGTCGTTTCCTCGCCGAGGGGCCGGCTGCCTTCGTCTGAGCCCCTGTCTTCCGGATTCATTCCCGCGATAGAATGAACGGTCGTTGCTGAGGGTCATGGAAGGGCTATCAGCTGATCGAGATCGCCTTGCTGCTCATGACCCCGGTGGCGCTCGCCGGGGCCGTCGTCATGCCCGCAGCGCCCGCCGCCCCCGCGGCACCGGTCGTGGCGGTCGTGAACGAGGCACCCCCGCACCTCGCCGGTGGTCCGGCCGATCCCGTGGCGGGACCGCTCGGAGGGCCGGTGGCCCCGCTCGACCAACTGCGCGGAATCGCCCTCCTCGACCGGCTCGGCACCATGCCTCGCGGCGATGTGCGCGCATACCTCGACGCCCATCCGGATGTCGTGCTGCAGCTGCTCGCGGCGCCACCGAGCGCCGCCGAGGTGGCGGCGTGGTGGCAGGGGACGGGAGACGCGGGCCGTGCGACCCTGAGCGGGGCCGCGCCCCAGCTGCTGGGGAACCTCGAGGGCGTGCCGTACGCGGTGCGCGACACCGCCAACCGCGCGCTGCTGCGCGCCACCGAGCGTGAGCTGGACGCCCGCATCGCGGGCGGGATCGGTCGCGCCGCGCGCGGGGAGCTCACGACCCGGCGGCACATGCTGTCCGCGATCGAGCAGGCGCTCGTCGACGGCGGCGCCCAAGGGCGGCGGCTCGTGAGCCTCGACGTGACGGGCGAGGGACGCGCGGTGATCGCCGTCGGCGACCTCGCGCGAGCCGACTACGTGAGCTACCTCGTACCCGGCATGTTCTTCGGCGTCGACGAGCAGATCGAGGCGTGGACCGCCACCGCCCAGGCGCTCGTCGACGACCAGGAGAGCTGGCTGCAGAAGCTGCGGCCCGGCTCCGCGGTCACCGTGGCGGCGGTCGCCTGGATCGGCTACGCGACACCCGGCCTCATGGACGTCGCCTCCATGGAGCTCGCGCGCGAGGGCCGGGATGCGCTCGCCGCGTCGCTGCAGGGCTTGCGCGCCGCACGTGGCGACCACCAGCCCTACCTGGCGGTGCTGGCCCATTCCTACGGCTCCACCACCGCGCTGCTCGCGCTCCAGGACGAGGATGTCGCGGTCGACGCACTCGCGCTGGTCGGCTCGCCCGGCAGCCCGGCTCGTTCGGTGAGCGAGCTGCACGTCGCCGACGGCAACGTGTGGGTGGGCGCGGCCGAGTGGGACCCGGTGCCGGCATCCGGGGTGTTCGGCAGCCAGCCGTCCTCGCGAGCCTTCGGGGCGCACCTGTTCTCGGTGGCCGCCGGACGCGACAGCCTCACGGGTGCGCCGCTCACCGGCGCGGTCGCCCACAACGACTACTTCGCCCCCGGCGGCATGTCGCTGCGCAACCTCGCGCTCATCGCGATCGGCGAGGACGCGGCCGTGACGCGCCCCGACACCGCGGCGGGCGACTTCGCGCGGGCGTTCACCCGCATCCGCTAGGGATCGCGGATCCGCTCGGCACTACGGAAGCGCGACGACCGCGTGATAGCTCGTGCGGTGTTCACTTGCGTTCAGGGTGTAGCCCGGCGCGGATTGGACGAAGTGGTCGGCGTAGGACCAGGACGTCCAGAAGCTGGAGCCTCCAGCCCCAGGAACCGTGTAGTGCGATCGAACACCGAAGGTTCCGCACAGTGCTGCGGTCGTCGTTTCCTTCGACACCGCTGTGCCGGTTGCCAACTGGGCCAGCCATGGCGCGCTCGATACGACGCACGGGTAGTACCGGTTGGTCACAGCCGCCGCGGGACCTGCGGCGAGGAGAACGAGCGCGCATGCAACGCTGACCGCGATGGCGGATTTCGGTCGTGCGTTCTTCATCCGACTCCAGCTCATCCGGGCGCCAAGCACTGAAGAAGGTCGACCGCATTTTCATCCGCCTGCATCACCATGTCGTCCCATGTGTCCGCGGGCTCGATGCCTCGATCACTGAGGCACGCTCGGAGTCGTTGCGCGTCGGCGGATGTGTCTTGCCGGGCCACCTGCCACAACATGTCGAGGCGGGCGAACTCGGCACTGTAGCACCGTTCGTCGATACCCTCGTCGACCGCATTGGTGGGGACGCTGTAGGTGATCACCTGGTTGGTCTCGCCCGACACATCGATCGAATAGCCGGCATCTTCCATGCACGAGGTATAGCGGCGGAAGCCTTCGGCGTACTCGTTGTAGCTCGCAACGCCATCTGCGATCGCGGCTGCCTGTTCCGGGGAGATGCCGAGTTGTTGTGACGACGGCACATCGCCGGACATCGTCTCGGTTGCGCATGCGCTCAACCCGATCAGGCCGATCAAGGCCGCACCCAAAACAAGATAGCGACTCATGTATGGACGTTAGCACCAGGCGCCGACGGGCGGTAGCCCCCGGCTTCCGCGGCATCCGGTCCGGTGCGCCCCTCCTAGGATGGAGGGCGTGTCTGAGATCACTCCGGAAGTCGTGCGCCACCTCGCGCACCTCGCGCGCATCGGGCTCACCGATGACGAGGTGCAGCGTCTGACGGGGGAGCTCGGCCAGATCGTCGACTCCGTCGCCACCGTTCAGGAGGTCGCGACCCCCGACGTGCCCGCGACGAGCCACCCGATCGCGCTCGGCATGGTGACGCGTCCGGATGTCGTGGGCGAGACCCTCACGCCCGCCCAGGCGCTCGCGGGCGCCCCGGAGCGCGACGGCGACTACTTCAAGGTGACCTCGATCCTGGGGGAGGAGCAGTGAGCGAGCTCACGCGCAAGTCGGCG
Source organism: Protaetiibacter sp. (assembly GCA_030150265.1). Classification (GTDB taxonomy): domain Bacteria; phylum Actinomycetota; class Actinomycetes; order Actinomycetales; family Microbacteriaceae; genus Homoserinibacter. The sequence continues at coordinate 30,202 of JASLGG010000012.1, read as the reverse complement.
GCGGAGCTCGCCGAGCTGCTCGACACCCGCGAGGTGTCGAGCGTCGAGGTGACGCGCGCGCACCTCGACCGCATCGCGGCGGTCGACGGCGACGTCCACGCCTTCCTCCACGTCAACGCGGCGGCGCTCGAGGCCGCCGAGGCGGCCGACGCGGCGCGTGCTGCGGGCGAGGCCTTCGGCCTGGCGGGGGTTCCCGTGGCGATCAAGGACGTGCTCTGCACGGCCGACATGCCCTCGACCGCCGGGTCGCGCATCCTCGAGGGCTGGGTTCCGCCCTACGACGCCACCGTCGTCGCGCGGATGCGTGCGGCGGGCATGGTGCCGCTCGGCAAGACCAACATGGACGAGTTCGCCATGGGCTCCTCGACCGAGCACTCGGCCTACGGCAACACCCACAACCCCTGGGACCTCTCCCGCATCCCGGGCGGCTCGGGCGGCGGCTCCGCCGCGGCGGTCGCGGCGTTCGAGGCTCCGCTCGCGCTCGGCTCCGACACGGGCGGCTCGATCCGCCAGCCCGGCGCCGTCACCGGCACCGTCGGCGTCAAGCCGACCTACGGCGGGGTGTCGCGCTACGGCGCGATCGCGCTCGCCTCCTCGCTCGATCAGGTGGGCCCGGTCACTCGCACGGTGCTCGACGCGGGGCTGCTGCACGACGTCATCGGCGGACACGACCCGCGCGACTCGACCTCGATCCCGGATGCCTGGCCCTCGTTCGCGGATGCGGCGCGCGGGGGCCGTCGCGATGGCGCCGTGAAGGGGCTGCGCATCGGCGTCGTCTCGGAGCTCGCCGGAGGCGAGGGCTTCCAGCCCGGCGTCGTGCAGCGCTTCCAGGAGTCGCTCGCGCTGCTCGAGGCGGCGGGCGCGGAGATCGTGGAGGTGTCGGCGCCGTCGTTCCGCTACGCGATCGCCGCCTACTACCTGATCCTTCCGGCGGAGGCGTCGAGCAACCTCGCCAAGTTCGACTCGGTGCGCTTCGGCCTGCGGGTGACGCCCGACGGCCAGCCCACCGTGGAGGACGTCATGTCGGCGACCCGCGAGGCCGGGTTCGGCGACGAGGTGAAGCGCCGCATCATCCTCGGCACCTACGCCCTCTCGGCCGGCTACTACGACGCCTACTACGGCTCGGCGCAGAAGGTGCGCACGCTCATCCAGCGCGACTTCGACGCGGCGTTCGAGAAGGCCGACGTGCTCGCGACGCCCTCGGCGCCGACCACGGCGTTCCCGCTCGGCTCGAAGATCGACGATCCGCTCGCGATGTACCTCAACGACCTCACGACGATCCCGGCGAACCTGGCGGGCGTGCCCGGCATCTCGCTGCCGTCGGGGCTCGCGCCCGAGGACTCGCTGCCGGTCGGCATCCAGTTCATGGCGCCGGCCCGCGAGGATGCGCGGCTCTACACCGTGGGCGCCGCGCTCGAGCAGCTGCTCGAGGCGCAGTGGGGCGGCCCGCTGCTCGCGCAGGCCCCGGCGCTCTGAGCCCCGCAGGGTGAGGAGCGCCATGGCCCCCTCGTTGGTCGAGGAGCGCCGCGCCCCTTCGTTGGTCGAGTAGCGCCATGGCCCCTTCGCTGGTCGAGTAGCGCCAACGGCGCGTATCGAGACCCGCCTCAGTGCACGTGAACGTGCGCTCCCGCATCCGCGGCATCCGCGTCGCCGTAGAGCCGCGCCACATCCCACGACTGCAGCCAGCGTCCGTAGGTGGCCGACTGCGGCCACCCTTCGGGTGAGTCCTGCCACTCCTCCTGGCGTCCCCACGGCAGCAGGTCGATGAGTGGGAAGCTGTGGCTCAGCTGCTCGCTGCCGCGCCCGTCGCTGTGCCAGGTGCGGTACACGGTGTCGCCGTCGCGGAGGAACACGTTGATGCCGAAGCCGCCGTTGCGCGGCGCTCCCACATCCGCGCCGAAGGGGCTGTTCGCGGTCGAGTACCACTCCATCCGGTTTCCGACCTTCTCGCGGTAGGCGAGCAGCTCCTCGATGGGGCCCTGCGACACGATCACGAAGCGCGCGTCGTAGGGCTCGAGGAAGCCGAGGCGCGTGAACTGCGAGGTGAAGCCCGTGCACCCGGAGCACTGCCACTCGGCGCCGTCCTGCCACATGTGGTGGTAGGTGATGAGCTGGTGGGCGCCCTGGAACACCTCGGCGAGCCGCACCGGGCCGTGCTCACCCTCCAGCGTGTAGTCGGGCAGCGCGACCATCGGCAAGCGCCGCCGCTGGGCGGCGATCGCGTCGAGCTCACGGGTGGCCGCCTTCTCGCGCACGCGCAGCTCGTCGAGCTCACGGCGCCAGGTGTCGTGGTCGACGACGGGCGGCAGGGCGCTGGCGGATGTCATGGTTCCTCCTCGCTCGGATGTGGACACTGTACACATTCGAGCGTGCGACCCGCTAGATCCCCAGTCAGAGGAGCCGCGCGAGCCCCTGTGCGATCCGGATGTGGGTCTGGAAGCTCGCGACCATCTCGCGGCCGCCGTGGAAGTTCAACACGACGTTCGTGCCGTGCTCCGGGTCGACGAAGAGGTGGGTGGCGAGCGAGCCGAGGTGGCCGACGGGGCGGGGGAGTCCGCGCAGCAGCGGGCTGAATCCCTCGAAGTGAAGCTGCATCGTGCCGAGGCCGTAGCGGATGCCGGCGCGGAAGCGGTGATGCGGTTGCGTCATCCGGGCCCAGGCCTCGGGCGCGACGAGCGTGCCGTCGGTGAGCGCCGCGCCGAGGCGGGCGATGTCGTCGAGGGTTGCGACGATGCCGCCGCCCGCCCAGCCGCAGCTGACGCTCGCGAAGGTGGATACCTCGGTGCGGTGCAGCCAGATCGGGGCGATGCGCTCCGGGCCCGGTTCGCGCAGCCAGAGGGCGCTATCGGCCATGCAGGCGGGATCGAGAACGCGCTCGCGCAGCAGCGTCGTGTAGTCGCGGCCGTTCACGGTCTCGAGGATGCGGCCGAGCAGCGCGAAGCCGGTGTCGGAGTAGGCGAAGCGCTCGCCGGGCGAGCCGACCGGGTGCTGGTGCTCACGGGAGAAGGCGATCAGCTGGGCCGCATCCCAGCGGTGGTCGGGTTCGTCGATCACGCGGCGGATCATCGACGGACCGTCCGTCGTCGGTCCCTCGAAGTAGTCGGCGACGCCGGAGGTGTGACCGAGCAACTGCTCGACCGTGGCACCGGATGCGGCGAAGAGGTTCGCGGTCTCCGCCGACGCGAGCACGTCCTCGACACGGGTCGTCCAGTCGAGTCGGCCGACCGTGATGTCCTGCGCGACGAGCGCGGCGGTGGCCAGCTTGCCGATGGAGGCGGCGTGGAACGGCATCCGCTCGTCGCCCCAGCGGTAGAGGAAGCTGGGTGCCTCGACCCGCACCTGCGGAGCGGGGAGGCCGCGGCGGGCTCTGCGGCGGGTGACGCGCTCGAGGTGGCGGTCGAACGAGGCGGCGAGCGCCTCCGGGCTGAGGGGGCGGGGCATGGCAGTCTGGCCTCTCGGTCGTGGTGGTCGCGACGTAGATATTACTAAACGTAATATACAGATCGGGGAGGCATGCGATGGCTTTCGTGGTGCTGGGACTGCTGATGCTCGCGCCGCACACGATCTACGCGCTCAACAAGCAGTTCGAGCAGACGATCTCGCTCTTCTATCGGGCGAGCCTCGGCAGCCTGCGCTCGGCGCTCAACGGCCTGCTCGAGCGTGGCGAGGTGGAGTTCGACGAGACGGTCGACAACGGACGCGCCAAGAAGGTGTACCGGGTGACGGATGCGGGCCGCGAGACGTTCCTCGCCTGGCTGACCGCGCCGATCCAGGGCTCCGACCTGGAGACGGCCGCCCTGTCGAAGCTGTTCTTCCTCGGTTTGCTGCCGGACGCCGCAATGCGCCGCGCAGTGCTCGACGACATCGTGGCGCGCGCCTCCTCCGATCTCGCGACCCTGGAGACGGTCGATGCCGGGTTGGATGCGGTCGAGGTGCCCCCTCAGTTCGCCGCGGTGTTCCGCTACCAGCGGGCCACGCTCGCCTACGGCCTCGGCTCGCACCGTTTCGGCCGCGACTTCTTCACCGCCCTCCGCGACGCCGAGGAACCGGACGCCTGAGGCGGCCGACGATCGACCCAGGGCATGCGGCCTCCGCGCTACGCGGTGGCGAGGAGTCGTCGGAGCGCGGGGCTGCGGGATGGCAGCGGTGTGCGTCGTATGGTGCCGTGGTCGTCGGGATGTTCGAGGAAGTAGTCGCCCCGGGTGCGGGTGATCCGCCAGCCCCGGTTGTGGAGCAGCAGGTGGCAGAACCTGCACAGCAGCACGCCGTCGTCGACGTCGGTCCTGCCGTGATGCTCGTCCCAATGGTCGATGTGATGCGCCTCGCACCACGACGGCGGCCGATCGCACATCAGACACCCGCCGTCCCGCACCGCCAACGCGACCCTCTGCTTCTCCGAGAACAGCCGCTGCTCCCGCCCCAGATTCAGCACCCGCCCGTCATCATCGTCGAACAGGATCGGGACCACACCCGCGGCACAGACGTACCGCTCCGCCGTCTCGATCGACACCGGCTCCGTCTGACCCTCGAAGTAGGCGGCCCCAGCGCGTCGCCCCTCAGCGCCCGGGGTGGCATCGAGGTCACGGGCGGTGACGAGGATGCGGACCGCGGGCTTCCGGTCGCCCAGCAGGCGCCCATCATCGACCCGGGATCCGATGCGGATCAGCTCGACGACGCCGTCGAGTGCGAGCTGCTCGGGGGTGCACTCCTCGCGCAAGAGATCGACGGACTGCTCGGCGGCATCCGGATCGGTGAATCGCGGCCCACTGCGCCGGGGCGAGGTGATCGCGTCGAGAACGGGCACGACGATCGCCGCGGACTCCCGGTCGAGCAGACCGCTGAGGCGCACCATCCCGTCGCTCTGCGGTGTCAGCCGAAGGTAACGCCGCTCGTGCTGCTCGCGTTCACGCTCCGCGACGCCGGCGAGGTCGAGCTCGTCACGCGCCTGCCCGGAACGGAGGGTCAACTGCTCGATCGTGAGCCGCGGCGCATCGGCGACCAGACGCTGTGCCGCACGCGTGAGCTCCCCAAGCGCCGCGGCGTCCGCCGGGCGTCCGCACGCGGCGTCGCGTCCGGCGCGAGTCGCCGCAAGGCGAGTGCGGATGACATCCGCGGCCTCCGGCGAGATGCTCGCGCTCGCGACCGCATCCCCGATCGCGGCGAGCCACCCGGCCACCGGCGATGCATCGGACCGCGATGCGGCCGTCGGCAGCAGTTCGCCCGCTTTCACGAGCGTGCGTGCCTCTCGCGTCGAGCCGCCGGTGAGCTGCGAGATCAGCCCTTCCGCCGTGCGCTGGCCGCGCGACGCAGCGAGCCCGCCGTGCCCCAGCTCCCGCCGTGATCGATGGGCGATCTCGCCCGCGAGCGCAGCGGAGATCGCCGAGACGCGGCGCTGCACCTCGGCGACGGCTCGTTGGGCGTCGAGCAGCTCGTGATCATGCATTCCCTCCACCCGCGGCAGCGCGAGCGGCACCGAGGTGTCGCCCACGCGGGCGAGGAACGCGGTCGAGGAGGTCATGGATCGATTCTTCCGTGAATCGAACGTATGTTCTAGTGATGTGCGAGATTGGTGGAGAAGTCGCATCCCCAGTCGCGCCACGGGAGAGGACGAGCCACCCCCTCCGCCCCGCCTAGAATCGAACCCATGGCCAAGCCCGACCTGATGGACTTCGACAAGGCGCTCGAGCTGTTCGAGCCGGTGCTCGGATTCGAGGTGCACGTCGAGCTGTCGACCGCCACCAAGATGTTCAGCGACGCCCCCAATCCGGCGGCTCCGGGCGGCTTCGGTGCCGCCCCGAACACGCAGATCACGCCGCTGTGCCTGGGTCTGCCCGGCAGCCTGCCGGTCGTCAACGAGACGGCCGTCGAGTACTCGATCTCGCTGGGTCTCGCGCTCGGATGCCAGATCGCGCCCAGCAGCCGCTTCGCCCGCAAGAACTACTTCTACCCGGACCTCGCGAAGAACTACCAGATCAGCCAGTACGACGAGCCGATCGCCTTCGAGGGCTCGCTCGAGATCGAGCTGGAGGACGGCACGGCCGTCGTCGTGCCGATCGAGCGCGCGCACATGGAGGAGGATGCCGGCAAGCTCACCCACGTGGGCGGCTCGACCGGTCGCATCCACGGCGCCGAGTACTCGCTCGTCGACTACAACCGCGCGGGCGTGCCGCTCGTCGAGATCGTCACGAAGCCGATCTTCGGTACCGAGCACCGCGCGCCCGAGGTGGCGAAGGCGTATGTCGCGACGGTGCGCGAGATCGCCCGTTCGCTCGGCATCTCGGAGGCCCGGATGGAGCGCGGCAACCTGCGCTGCGACGCGAATGTGTCGTTGCGGCCGCGCACCGCGCCGGCGGCCGAGCTCGGCGACCGGCACGACGCATCCGTGAACCCGCACCCCGAGGTGAAGCTCGGCATCCGCACCGAGACGAAGAACGTGAACTCGTTCCGCTCCGTGGAGCGCGCGGTGCGCTACGAGATCCAGCGCCAGGCGGCGATCCTCGCGGCGGGTGGCACGATCACGCAGGAGACGCGCCACTGGCACGAGGACCGCGGCATCACCTCCGCCGGCCGCCCGAAGTCGGATGTCGACGACTACCGCTACTTCCCGGAGCCCGACCTGCTGCCGATCGAGCCCTCGCCGGAGCTCATCGAGCGTCTGCGCGCCGCGCTGCCCGAGTCCCCCGCGGTGCGCCGTCGCCGCCTACAGCAGGCGTGGGGCTTCACCGATCTCGAGTTCCGCGATGTGAACAACGCCGGACTCCTGGTCGAGGTGGAGGAGACGGTCGCCGCGGGCGCCGCCCCCGCCCAGGCGCGCAAGTGGTGGACGGGCGAGATCGCGCGCGTCGCCAACACCCGCTCGGCCGAGCCGGCGTCGCTCGTGTCGCCGCTGGATGTCTCGGAGCTCATCGCCCTCGTCGAGTCGGGCGACCTCACCGACCGTCTCGCCCGCCAGGTGCTCGAGGGCGTCATCGAGGGGGAGGGGCGCCCCGCGGAGGTCGTGGAGAAGCGCGGCCTCAAGGTCGTCTCCGACGACGGCGCCCTCATCGCCGCGATCGACGAGGCCCTCGCCGCCCAGCCCGACGTGCTCGAGAAGATCCGCGATGGCAAGGTGCAGGCCGCCGGCGCCGTCATCGGCGCGGTCATGAAGGCCATGCGCGGCTCGGCGGATGCGGCGCGCGTGCGGGAGCTCGTGCTGGAGCGCGCAACGCAGGGCTGACCGAGCGGAGGCGAGGCTCCGGCCGATCCGGCACCCCGTTCAGTACGGGGCCGTCAGCCCCGCGAACATCGGGAAGTGCTTCACGTTGCGGGTGAGCAGCCGCACGTCGAGCGCGATCGCGGTCGCGGCGATCGCGAGGTCGGCCGTGTCGATGCCGCGGTTGCCGGGCAGCCATTCGCGGCCGAGCTCGCCCGCGAGCTCGGCGAGCGCCGCGTCGAAGGCATGCCAGGTGGGCACCTCGAGCAGCGCGCGCGTCGCAGCCTCCTCGGCGGGCCGCATCCCGGCGAGCACCTCGAGCCGGGTCAGCTCGCTCGCGTGGAGCGGCCCTGCGCGGCGGGCATCCCGCAGGAGGGAGGCGGCGGACGCTGATCCGCGGAGCACGTCGATCAGGATCGAGGTGTCCACGAGCACGGTCATCGCGTGATCGTCTCACCCGCGCGGCGACCGGAGCGCAGGCTCTCCACATAGCTCTCGCCGCTGAAATCGCGTCCAGCCCACGCGCCGGTCGCATCCGCGATCGCCTGGAGGTCCGTATCGGCGTCGCGCTCGGGCGCGTACACGATCGTCACGGCGTGACGGATGAGCGCGGAGAGAGACTGCCCGGTTCGCGCCGCCTCGGCATCGAGCAGGCGGCGCTCCTCATCGCCGAGCGAGATCTGGGTACGCTGCATGATGTAACGCTACATCTCTCCTGGTGGCTCGGAGCGGTGCGGCATCGCTGCAACCGTGAGACGCTCGTCCGCTGGCTCCGGATATGACGTTGACCCGCTTCCAGCCCGCCCTCGGCGATTGCGCTGTCTTCAGCGCCTGAGTCGCCGCCATGCACGTGAGTGCTGCGGAGCGTCAGACGCCAATTCGACGGGTCAGTACATATCGCGCATCGTGGCCGGCTCGTCGTCGTCAACCGATGACAAGGCAGTAGAGATGAGCTCCTTGTCGACAGTGGTGTCGACTTCGATCTCGCTCGAGGCGCGAAGCCGTGGCGGCGTCGCTGTCCAGGGCTTCAGCACCTGGCCGATCTCCTCGTAGGTCGTGTCGATCGCGGTGAGCAACGAGTCGATGAAACCGCCACGTCCCGCGCCTCGCTTAGTACCGAGAGGGAACGTCCGCGCAACGGTGAACGATCGCAACTCCTTGGTCTGCTCGACGATGAGTTTCCCGGGCGAGTCGCGGATGTCGCGGAGAAGTTCGGCGGTCGCCAAACGGGAACGGTGTGCGAACGCTTCAACGCGCGTCGAGTCGGGAGCCGACTTGAGCTGGCGCAACAGCCAGTTGACGCGGGTGGTCCCGCGGCCTTCGCGCGGCGCTTCCACATCGAAGGAGCATGTGATGCGCGACGCTCGAAGATCTGCCGCGATCCGTAGATCGGAGACGGTGTTGGCGATCCGGAGATCGCCCGCCAGCACGCCTTCGGAGATCAGGCGGGCAGCTAGCGCGTTCGTCCGCGCACCGGGATCCGCGGCCTCCGCGCGTGAGAGTACGGGCAACACCTCCGTGCCCAGCTGGCGGGCGAGTCGGAGCCCCGCGAAGCGAAGCAGCGCGTCGAAACGCTGGGCGACTTCGGCGGCGGTCTTGTCGTTGGCGCGCAGGGTTCCGGACGCCAGCGCTTCCCGCACCGGCACCCAGCCCGGACCCATATCGTCGAACTCCAGGGCGCCCGATTTGGGATGTTCGAGATAGCGGATGAGCTCGCCCAGGATCCACGACTGGTCGGGGTCGGCCACACCCCGGAACTGACGCTGCAATACGGCCTGCGACAGCACCTCCGTCCAGGAATAGTGATGGAGGCCCACCTTCCGGAGTTTTCTCCGGTCGATCGGCGTGGGGTGGGTTCCGGCAGCTGCGGGAAGCTCGTTCGAGATGGTGATCAGGCAGTCGTAGCCGCGATCGCGGGCGACATCGAGGTACTGCTCGAGTTGCTCGGGGTTCAAGGTGTTGGCGCCGGTCTTCACCTCGACGAGAGCGGTCCATTCCTTCGATCCGCGTTTGGCCCGGATCAACCCGTCGGGGTAGATGCGTCGGCCGTCACGCAGGTCGAACGGTACCTCGATGAAGGTTTCCAGCGTCCCAGCCGGGGCTCCGAGCGGCCCGAGCAACGCACGCGAGAACTCGCGCACCGCCGCCATCACCGCGAGTGTGGCGGAGGTCGCCCGTCGCTCCTGCTCTTCGGCACCGCTGATGCCCGAGGTGGGGATCAGGCGCGCTGCGTTCCAGGTCTTCTCGTCGGACACAGTGCCTCCTTGAGACATCATCGTCATCGTGTGACCAGTGTGCCGTCGTGCGTGGCGTCTGTACACCGCCCGTTCGGGTGTCGCGGCCGTGATCAGCTGCGGGCGAGAGTGAATGCCGCGGTCGCACCCCAGTCGCGCCATGAGATCGTAGACAGGTGAACGCACTGAAGACCTACGGCGTTGCGCTCGCCGGTGCCGTGCTGCTCGTCGTCGGCGTGATCATGCTGGTCAGCCGCCAGCTGGTGACCGACGTGGCGGTCTCGTCGGTCGACGCCACGGGCCCGGTGCCCGAGCCGTCGACGAGCGACCCGACGCTCGGCGTCTTCATCGCGCTCGTGGGCCTCGTGCTCCTCGCGGGCTGGGTCGGCTTCCGCATCGGGCGCCGCGGGCAGGCCGCTCAGAGCCGCTCGTAGTCGTAGCCGTCGCGGATCTCCGCGTTGAAGTACTCGCCCGCGCTCGGCGCCTCGAGGAGCGCACGGACGACGAACGGCGGCACCTCGGCATAGCGGTACAGGCGGCCGTTGGTGAAGCGGATGTCGAGCTGGCGCGCGCGGGAGTCGTAGCGCACCCCGGCGATCGCCGAGGAGTCCACCAGGATCCAGGCCATGCCCCGATCCTGCGCCTCGGCACCGGCTCCCGACAGGTGCTTGCGCTCACGGCATCCGTGTGCGGGGCCACCCCATCCGCCCCCTAGGCTCGTGCCATGGCGACGGCGCGACGACGGGGCATCCTCGCGGTCGTCGTGTTCGCGGTGCTCATCGCCCTCTCCGCCGGGGTGGCGTTCGTCGTGAGCGACGCGCTGGGCATCCGGGCGGTTCCCGCCGAGCAGATGGGTCCGGATGCCGCAGCCACGCCGTCGCAGACGGCCTCGTTCTCCCCGCCGCGATTCACGAGCATCGACGCCCCCGACACGCCCCGGATGGGCGTCGCACTCGACGAGCTCGGCGATGCGATCGCGAACGCTCCTGTGACCGAGGGCGTGGCGACTCTCGACGTCGCGATCAGGGGAACGGACGACGACGCCGCCGACGACAGCTACACCCTCGTGGGCACCCCGGATGCGCTCCGCATCGAGGCCGCGGGGGAGACGGGCGCCGTGCGCGGCGTCTACGACCTCGCCGCCGCCGCGCGAGCCGGCGCCGACATCCGCGCGCACCTCGGCGAGACGGTCAGCTCGAAGCTCCCGCTCCGCATGGTCGACCTCGGCGCCGTCGGCGTGACGGCGAACCCCGCCGAGTGGGAGCCGGGCGACGACTACTCGCACGTCTCGCGCGCCTTCGAGAACGCCTACCTGCCCGCCGCCCCCTATATCGACGACGCGGCGCTCGCCGCCGACTACGGCGAGTGGGATGCCTACCTGCGTCACATCCTCGCCCTCGGCTACAACGCGGTCGCCTGGAACGGCTTCATCGAGTACGTCGACTTCTCCACCGCGGAGGGCGGCGTCTACCCCGCGGGCGACGACCACATCGACCGCGCGCACGCGCTCCGCACCGCCTTCACCCCGTTCTGGGAGCGCGCGGCCGAGCTGGGCGTCAAGATCTACCTGCGCACCGACATGCTCGCGCTCACCCCCGAGCTCGCCACCTACTTCGACGGCCGCTTCGGCTCCGCCGACACGGAGAACCCCGAGCTGTGGAAGGTCTACACCGACGCGCTCGGCGAGCTCTACCGCGAGGTCCCCGCGATCTCGGGCGTGCTCATCCGGATCGGCGAGGGCGGCAGCATCTACCAGGAGCCGGGCTGGGACTACTACTCGGCGCTCGCCGTGCGCAGCGTCGAGGCGGTGCGCACGATGCTGACCGCCTTCACCGGGCAGGCGGAGGCGTCGGGGCGCGAGGTGATCTTCCGCACCTGGAGCGTCGGCATCGGCGATGTCGGCGACATGCACACCGATCCGGCCTCGTACCACGCGGTTCTCGACGGCATCGACTCGCCGGCCCTCATCGTGTCGACCAAGTACACCCTCGGCGACTTCTACAGCTGGCTGCCGCTCAACGAGACGCTCGAGACGGGGGAGCAGCGGCGCATCGTCGAGTTCCAGTCGCGGCGCGAGTTCGAGGCCTTCGGCTCCTTCCCGAACGATCTCGGTCCGCAGTTCCAGTGGGCGCTGCAGACCCTGCTCGCCGCGAATCCCCGCATCGAGGGCATCTGGACCTGGACCCAGGACGGCGGCCCGTGGCGTGCCGGCCCGATGACCCTCTACCTCAAGGCCGGCTTCTGGCAGCTCTACGAGCTCGGCACGATGCAGGCGGCGGCGCTCGCCCGCGACCCGGGCACGGATGTCGCAGACGTCACCCGCGCCTGGGCGAGCCGCTACCTCGCAAGCGATCCCGCGGCCGCCGCCGCGGTGGTCGAGGCGATGGCCTCCTCGCGCACCGCGATCGAGCAGGGCCTGTATCTGCAGCGCTTCGCCGAGAACCGGGTGTCGGCCGTCGGGCTCGAGCCGCCGCCGCAGATGTGGCTCTTCGAGTGGGACATCCTGACGGGCGACACCGCCACGCTCGACACCATCTACGCGATCGTCGGCGCCGACCACGTCGACGAGACCATCCGGCAGGGCGAGGAGGCCGTCGCCGCGGCGCAGCGGATGCGCGACCTCGTCGCCCAGGCACCCGTCGACGGGTGGCGTCCCGGCGCGCGCGAGGAGCTGCTCGCGACCCTCGACTACGAGATCGACGTCCTCCGGATGCTCGGCGCCTACCGTGCCATGTTCCTCACCCAGGCGGAGTGGCATGACACGCTCGACCCGGCCGTCTACGCGCGCTGGCTCACGGCGCGCGACGCCTTCGCATCCGCAGCGGCCGAGCACCGGGAGCGCTATCAGGGGGATGTGGCGCATCCCGCCTGGAACCTGGCGGCCGCCGAGCTCGGCCTCGAGCGCGCCGACCGCGACCTCGCGATGTCGTGGCTGGCCCGCGTGCTGCTCGTGCTCGCGGCGGCGTGGCTGCTCATCGGCGTGCTCTCGGCTCGCACCCGCCTCGTGCGGCGGCCCGGCGCGGCGGCTGCCCGGGCCACCTGGATCGCGGCGACCCGGCCGTGGCGGGCCTCCGAGTCGATGCTCGGTCTCAGCACCCTCGACCGCGCCCTCATCGTGCTCGTGCCGGGGGCGCTGCTGGTCGGCACGCGCGCCGTGCAGACCTCGTTCCTCGCGCCCGTGCAGCTCGCCGTGACCCTCGGCGCCTGGGCGGTGTTCGCCGCGGTGCTGCTGCTGATCGTGCGCAGCCGCGGACGCGCGGCATGGGCCGTGATCGCCGCGGTGGGAGGGGTGGTCGTGCTGCGCTGCATGCTCGTGCTCGCGGCGCTGTCGGCCACCGGGCCCGGCGGCTACTGGTTCGGCTTCTGGACCGATCCGGTGCGCCGCACCCTCTACATCTCGCTCGCCTTCGCGGCCTTCCTCTGGGCGTTCGTCGCCGCGGGCTGGGCGCTCGCCGGGCGGCTCGGTGCGCGCCGGGCGACCGGCGCGGTGCTCGCCGCGGTGGGCGCGGGTCTCGCGGTGCCCGCCGCGATCGTCGGCGCGGTCGGGCTCGAGCAGGCCCTCACGGTGTGGAACGACCAGCTGGGCCTGCTGCCGTGGGGTCTCGCCCGCATCCTGGGCATCACGACCTACCTCGAGATCCCCGACGACACCGCCTGGTGGGCGGCGGCGTTCGGTGCCGCGCTGCTCGTCGCGGGGGTGCTCCTGGCGCTCCTGCGCCCTCAGCGGCGCACGGCGTAGCGCAGATAGACGGAGCCGTTCCCGAACCGGCGCTCGTCGAGCAGCTCCAGGTCGAGCCGGATGCCGTGGGCCAGGTACGGCGTGCCGCCGCCCAGCAGCACGGGCGCGACGATCAGGTGCACCTCGTCGAGCAGCCCGGCGCGCGCCGCCTCGGAGGCGAGCACGCCGCCGCCGATGCCGATCGGCGCATCCGACTCCGCCTTCCAGCGCTCGACTTCGGCCACGTCGAAGCGGGAGCGCAGCCGGCTGCGCCGCATCGCGAGCTCGGTCAGCGTCGTGGAGTAGATGACCTTGTCGACGCCCCGCCAGAGCTCCCCCCAGCCGCGCGACGCATCCGACAGCTCCGAGGGGTCGACGTCCTCCCAGTAGAGCATCGTCTCGTAGTTGCGGCGCCCGTAGAGGTGCAGCCGGGTCGGACGGAACAGCTCGTTGATGAAGGAGTGCACCTCCTCGTCGGGGGTGCTCCAGTCGAATCGGCCTGCGGCGTCCTCCCGGTAGTCGTCGAGCGAGACGGTGCTGAAGTAGATCAGGGGCGCGCTCATCAGGCAGGCCAGACGCCGATGATGATCGCCATCACCACGAGGGTCACGAGCTCGTGCGCGCAGTTCAGGATCGTGAGGCCCGGAGCCCGGCGGTCGAACTGGTCGTGCGTGATGAACCGGGCGGCCGTGAAGCCCGCCCACAGGATGACGGCGGTGAGCACCGCGTTCCAGAAGAAGCTTCCGCCGTAGAAGTGGAACGAGATGAACGCGGCGCCCGCGAGCACCCACGCGGTCACGAAGCTCACGACCACGGTCACGATCATCGGCCGCAGCATGGGGCCGCCATCCTTCGGGTCGATGCCCGACTTCTTCATCCAGTAGGTGCCGAACACCTTCGGCGTGTACCAGACGGCGCCCACCACCATGCTCGAGAGCGTGGCGAGCACGACGGCGATGTAGTTGATGTCCGGAACGGTCACGAGCGGTCTCCTTCGACGGATCGGATGCCGCCGATGCTACTGCTCGACGCGGATGCCCGGGGTCTCGGGTGTGCCGCCGTCTCAGGCGAAGCGGTCGCGGCGCTCCTCGGCGTTCGCCACCGCGTCGCGCGCGCGGGTCAGCTCACGGTCGAGCCGCGCGCGTTCGGGCCTCGATCGGCGCAGCTCGGAGGCGGCGTCGGCGAGCTCCCGCTGCGCGCGCTCGAGCTCCGCGCCGAGGCGGCGCACCTTCTCGGCGAGCCGATCGTGCCGCGCGGCGAGCTCACGATCGTCGGCGTCCCGCCGAGCGTGGGCGTCCTCGACCTCCGCGAGCCGGGTGCGCGCCTCGTCGAGCGCCTCGGCGGCCTCCCGCCGTGCACGGTCGAGCTCGGCATCCGGATCCTTCACCGAGCGCAGGCGGGGACGGAGCGCGGATGCGGGGAGCCCGTCGGCGACCGCGAGAGCCCCGCGGAGGTCGACGGGGTCGAAGCCCGACGACTCGAGCGGGCGCACGAGCAGTCCCGATCGCACCGCCGCGGCCGCTGCCTCGTCGCCCATGACGGCCTGGAGCGTCGCCGCCACCTCGTCGAGCACCGCACGGCTCGCCTGGACGTCGTGGGCACGGGCGAGCGACGCCGCGTCGTCGGATGCCGTCCGCAGCGCGTCGCGCCGCCGCTCGGTGAGGCGGGTGAGCGCATCGCGGTCCCCGGCCTCGAGCGCCGCGCGCAGCTTCTCGCCGATCCCCACGAGCTCGTCGAGCCGCTGCGGTCGCTCCTCCACGAGCAGCGAGACGAGCCAGGCCGCCGGTGTCGCGCGGCGGAGGCCCGCGATCCCGTCGGCGAGCTCCCGATCGGCGTCCCGCAGCTCGGCATGCCGGGCGTTCCGCGCCGCCACGAACCGTGCGGGCGGCAGGCGGTACAGCTCGCGTGCCTCCTCGGCGAGGGTTCGAGCCGCCACGGGGCTACTTCCTCTTCGGCGCTCGCAGTCGCAGGAACCGCTGCTGGCCGTCTTCGCGCAGCTCCACCTGACCGGAGCGCGACTTCACGAACTCGGTGAAGCTGTCGAAGCCGAGCGTCTTCTCGGCGAACTGCGGGTTGAGGCGCTTCATCTGCGTCTTCACGGCGCCGGCCGGGCTCCAGCCGTCCTCGTCCTTGCCCACGAGGCCGAGCGCCTTGATGAGCAGCTTCGAGGCGCCCGGGCCGCCGATCGGCTGGCCCGGCTCCTCGGGGGCGTCCGTCGCGGGCGCGAGGGCGTCATCCGCGGATGCCGTGGTGCGCGTCGTGTCCGCCTGCGCGGCGGCCTGCTCCTCCTCGCGGGCGACCTCGTCGTAGTACTCGAACTCGTCGCACGCCGAGATGAGCGCGCGGCTCGTGCCGCCCGCGACGCCGATGCCGACGACCACGCGGCCGAGCCGCTTGCAGCGCTGGGCGAGGGCGATGTAGTCGGAGTCGCCCGCCACGATCACGACGTGCGTGATGTCGGGCAGCCGGAAGAGGTCCTCGAGCACGTCGACCGAGAGCCGGATGTCGGCGCCGTTCTTGGTGCCCGACACCGGGAACATCTGGGTGAGGTCGATCGCGCGGTCGACGAGCTGGCCCTTGTAGGCGGCGTTCGCCGGCACCGACCAGTCGGCGTAGGCGCGGGTCACCGCGACGGTGCCGAACGAGGAGGCGTAGTCGAGGATCGCGCCCACGTCGACGCGCGCGGACTGCAGCTTCTCGGCGACCGCGGCGCGCGCATCCCGCGCCTTGTCCTTGCGCCAGGCACCGTCGCCGTGCAGCTGGTCGTAGCGCGAGATGACGATGTTGTCGAAGTCGATGTAGACGGCGACGCGATCGGCGTCCGTGAGCTCGGCCATCCGGTCCTCCCTCGGCTCGTCTCGACCCTACCGCGGGCGCTCGCGGGCCGGTGCCCCACGGGCCTCCGTGATTCGGGAGGCGCTCGAGGCCGACGAGCAGGCGGATGCTACGGCGTCGTCGCGAGGAACAGGAACGCCGCGAACAGCACGAGGTGCACGACGCCCTGCAGGCGCGTCGCCCGCCCCGGCACGACCGTGAGCGTGGCGACGGCGACGGTCAGGAGGAACTCGACGATCTGCACGGGACCGAGGCCGAGCACGAGCGGGGTCGGCAGCCAGATCGAGGCGATGGCGATCGCGGGGATCGTGAGGCCGATCGACGCCATCGCGGAGCCGATGCCGAGGTTGAGCGAGGTCTGCAGCCGGTTGCGCGCCGCGGCCTTGGTGGCGGCGAGCCCCTCGGGCAGCAGCACGACGAGCGCGACGATCACACCCACGAACGACTGCGGGATGCCCGCCGCGTGCACCACATCCTCGATCCCGGGCGACACGGCCTTCGCGAGCCCCACGACGGCCACGAGCGCGACGAGCAGCAGACCGAGGCTCACGAGGGTCGCACGGAGGGTCGGGGGTGCGGAGTGCTGGTCCTCGTCGATGATGCGGCCGTCCTTCTCGACGGGGAGGAAGAAGTCGCGGTGGCGCCGCGTCTGCAGCATCACGAAGGCGCCGTAGAGCAGGATCGCGGCGACGGCGGCGAAGGCGAGCTGCGCGGGCGAGAACCGCGCGCCCGGCTCCGACACGGTGAAGGTCGGCAGCACGATCGTGAGCGTCGTGAGGGTCACGACGACAGCGAGCGCCCCGCCTGCGCCCTCCGGGTTGAAGCGCGGGGTGTCGTGCTTGATCGACCCGACGAGGATCGAGAGGCCGACGATGCCGTTGAGGGTGATCATGACGGCCGCGAACGCGGTGTCGCGCGCGAGGGTCGCGGTGTCGGTCGAGCCCTTGCCGAGCATGAGCGTGATGATGAGCGCCACCTCGATGACGGTCACCGCGACGGCGAGCACGAGCGATCCGTAGGGCTCGCCCACCTTGGCGGCCACGACCTCCGCGTGGTGCACCGCGGCGAGCACGACCCCGACGAGCACCGCGCCCACCAGCAGGTAGAGCCAGACGTCGAGGTCGCGACCCCAGCTGAGCACGAGCGCCACGATGCCGAGCACCGGGACGGCCCACACCCAGCTGTGCAGGATCCGAGGGAGGAGGCCGGGGGACGCTGGCGATCCGCTCATCTTCCCATTGTCGCAGGGGCTCCCTCCGTGACCCCCGATGACGTCGCGTGACAGAGTGAGTCGGGCGCCTCCGCGGCCGCGCCGACGGCTCGCTAGCGTCGCCCCCATGACGCTCATCGACGCCCCCGTGACCCGCACCGACATCCCCTCGGCGACCCCCGCCGAGCGCGCCGACCGTCTCGACGCGGCCGGTGCCGCGTGGGGCGAGCGGATCGCCGCCGACGCCTCGTCCGCACAGCTCACCTACCGGGTCCGCGGAACCGGCGAGGGCTCGGTGGCCTCCCGCATCACCGCCGGACGTCACGAGTTCGTGATCGACGAGCCCGCTGCGCTCGCAGGCGACGACGTCGCGGCGAGCCCGGTGGAGTACGCGCTCGGCGCCCTGATCTCGTGCCAGATCGTCGTCTACCGCCTCTACGCGCAGGCGCTCGGCATCCGTGTCGACGACATCGCGATCACCGCGGAGGGCGACCTCGACGCGCGCCGCCTCTTCGGCATCGACGAGTCGGTGCGACCCGGCTTCGGCGCGGTGCGCCTGGACATCCGCATCACCGGGCCCGAGTCGGAGGAGCGCTACCAGGAGCTGCGCGCGGCGGTCGACGCGCACTGCCCGGTGCTCGACCTGTTCGCGAACCCGACGCCCGTCTCGGTCGAGCTGCGCACTGCCTGAGCCGCGGCGGATCGTCCGCGCTGCGCGCCGAGTCCCGACGCCTCGCCGGCTTTCTCGGCGGTCGTGTCGGATCGGCCTCCCGCGGTTCGTCGTCTTGACGTACCGTTCCGACAAGGAGGACCGATGGAGTATCTGCTGCTGATCCACCAGGATCCCGCGACACCCGACTACGAGGTGCCGCCCGCCGACATCGGCGCGTGGGTGACGGAGGCGAACGGGCGCGGCATCCGCGTGCGCGGCAACCGCCTGCGTCCGCCCGCGGACGCGACGATCGTCGGCCACCGCGTCGAGGAGGCCCTCGCGACCGCGGGGCCGTTCGCCGAGACGCGCGAGATCATCACGGGCTACGACATCTTCGAGAGCGACAGCTTCGACGACGTCGTGGACCTCGCATCCCGGCATCCGGGCGCGCGCACCGGGCGCATCGAGATCCGTCCGATCTGGCCGATGGAGGGCTGAGCCGTGCAGTACATGCTGTTCATCGCGACCGACCCCGACGCCGAGCCGTACGACCCGGCGGGCGACGACATCGAGGACTGGGTGCGCCTCGCCGACGAGCGCGGCGGCCGGACGCACGGCGACCGGCTGCGACCCGTGGAGGACGCCACCCTCGTGCGGGTGCGCGGCGGCGAGACGATCGTCACCGACGGGCCGTTCACCGAGAGCCGCGAGTGGATCGCGGGCTACGACATCCTCGACTGCGAGAACCTCGACGAGGCGATCGCGATCGCGGCCCGGCATCCGATGGCGCGTTTCGGGCGCATCGAGATCCGTCCGGTCTGGCCGTTCGAGTGACGGATGCGGGGGCCGCGGCGCCGGCGGAGGTGCGTGCCGCCGTCGCCGCGGCCCACCGCGACGAGTGGGCGCAGGTCTTCGGCGCCCTCGTGCGGTTCACCGGCGACTGGAGCCTGGCCGAGGACTGCACCCAGGACGCGTTCGCGCGGGCGCTCGAGCGCTGGGGCGCCGAGGGGGTGCCGCGGGCGCCGGGGGCGTGGCTCACGGTCGCCGCGCGCCGCCGGGCGATCGACGTCGTGCGCCGCTCCGGTGTGGAGGCCGCGAAGCTCCGGCTGCTCGCGGCGGGCGACGACGGCACGGCGCCCGCCGCCGACCGGGCGCTCGACGACGTCGGCGCCGAGTGGCACGACGACGCGCTGCGCCTCGTCTACACCTGCGCGCATCCCGCGCTGCCGCTGGAGGGGCGCGTCGCGCTCACCCTGCGCGCGGTGTCGGGACTCACGACGCGCGAGATCGCGCGGCTCTTCCTGGTGAGCGAGGCGACGATGTCGCAGCGCCTGCTGCGCACCAAGCGCAAGATCGCCGAGGCGGGCATCCCGTATCGGGTGCCGCCGCCGTCGCTCGTCGAGGATCGCACCGCGGGGGTGCTCGCGGTGATCTATCTCGTGTTCACCGAGGGCTACGCGCCCGACGACGGGCGCCTCGTGCGCGACGAGCTCGCCGAGGAGGCCATCCGGCTCGCGCGCCTCGTCGCACGGCTCACCGACGACCCAGAGGCGCGCGGCCTGCTCGCGCTCCTGCTGCTCCAGCACGCCCGCCGCGCCGCCCGCATCGACGGCACAGGCGACCTCGTGCCGCTCGAGGAGCAGGATCGTTCGCGGTGGGATGCCGTCGCGATCTCGGAGGGGCTGGCGCTGCTCGCCGAGGTCCCCGCCTCGGGGCCGTATGCGGTGCAGGCGGCGATCGCCGCGGAGCACGATCGCGCGCCGAGCGCCGCCGCGACCGACTGGGCGGCCATCCGGGAGCTGTACGGGCTGTTGCCGTCGACGCCCGTCGTGGAGCTGAACCGCGCCGTCGCGATCGGCATGGCCGACGGACCGGATGCTGGCCTCGCGGCGCTCGACGCCCTCGGCGAGCCGCCCGCGCTCGCCTCCTCGTTCCTGCTGCCCGCCACGCGCGCCGATCTGCTCCGCCGGGCGGGTAGGCACGCGGAGGCGGCCGGCTGGTTCGAGAGGGCGCGGATGCTCGCGCCGGGCGAGGCGGAACGCCGCCTGCTCACGCGGCGGATCGCGGAGTGCGAGGCGGCGGCCGCATCCTGACCGCCGATATCCTCGCCGCATGGCCAGATTCCCGCGTTCCGTGTACCGCGAGGGGCGGGAGCCCGACCCGCGGTTCAGCCTCGCGAACGAGCGCACCTTCCTCGCGTGGGTCCGCACGGCGCTCGCCCTCGTGGCGGCGGGAGTGGCGATCCAGGTGCTCGAGGTCGGGCATCCGGCATGGCGGCTCGCCGCCGCGCTCGTGTTCATCGTGCTCGGGCTCGTCGCCGCGGTGCGCGCATGGTGGGGCTGGGCCGCCACCGAGCGGGCGCTCCGCCGCGGGCTGCCGCTGCCGGGTCCCGGGCTCGGCGTCGTGCTCGTAACGGGTGTGGTCGTCGCGGTCGTGCTGGTGGGCATCGGACTCGTGCTGTGAGCCCGCTGCCGCCTCCGTACGATCCGGGGCTGCAGCCCGAGCGCACCCTGCTCGCCTGGCGACGCACGGCGCTCGCGCTCGTGGCGATCGCGGCGGTCGCCACCCGCTACCTCGCGGTCGACCTGGGACCGGTCGCGGCGATGCTCGGAGGCGCGGGCGTGCTGCTGGCGGCGGTCGCGCTCGCGAGCGCGCACCATCGCTACCGGATGGTCGTGCGCGGCTTCCCGGCAGCCGACGCGGGCGAGGCGCCGCTCCCGGCGGGCGGCGGCACCCTGGCGCTCGTGACCCTCGCGACGGTGGTCATCGGCGCCGGCGGCCTCGTGCTCGTGCTGGGGCGCGTCTAGCCGTCGCGTTTCTCGTGCGCGGATGCCGACCCGGGCCCGTGGCGACGGTAAGGTGGCCGCATGAAGGTCGCCGTCTTCCTGGTCTCGCTCCTCATCTTCCTCGGCTCGCTCGTGCTCATGGGCTACTCGTTCGGGGTGGACGGGCTCGGTGGCGCCCTGTTCTTCGGCGGCATCCTCGGCGTCTCGATCTCCTTCGCGATCCCGTTCCACCTGCTCGAGAAGTTCGACTGAATCCCTAGACCTCCCGGCCGCTCGCGCGCTCCTGCCGCAGCGCCGGCAGGTAGAGCAGCGCGCCGGCCGCGCTGAAGGCGCCCGCCGCGATCATCCCGACGCCGGGCGTCGTGTGCTCCGCGAGAGCCGGCAGCGCCAGCAGGGCGAGGGCGGCGGCGCCGCTCGCCACCATCGAGTTGATCGAGAGCACCATCGTGCGGGTGCGGGGTCCGCTCTGCCGGTGCAGGAGGGTGTTGTGCATCGGCCCCGCCGAGCCGTGGGTCAGATACGCGAGCCAGTACCCGACGACGAGGCCGACGACTCCGGCCGCGAGCCCCATCACGACCACGAAGGCGGCGTTGAGCAGCCGGGCGAGGATCGCGGTCGCGACCACCCCGATCCGGCGGCTCGCGACCCCGGCGAGCCACGAGCCGACCGCGAACAGCGCCCAGGCGGCGGCGGATGCGGGGCCGAACACGGTCGCGGCGGCGTCCTCGCCGCCGAGGAGGTCGGCGAGCCCCACGGGGGTGAGCGTCTCGAAGGCGATCATCGCGACCGCCCAGAACAACTCCACGCCGACGAGGGCGCGCAGCACCGGGGAGGTGCGCAGCAGGCGGAAGCCGCCGAGCAGGGCCGCGACCGGATGCTCCCCGCCGTCGCGCAGCATCCGACCCGCGCGCGGCTCCCGCACGAGCGCCGCGACCAGCACGAGGTGCAGGAGCTGCACGGCGAGCGCCGCCAGGTAGGGCAGCACGAGCGCGCTCTGACCGGCGAGCGGATGCCAGGCGACGAGCCCGCCGCTCACGAGCGCGCCGATCGCGATGCCGCTGCCGAGCGCCGCGGATGCGCGGCTGAGCGCGCGGTCGACGGGTGCGGCCGGGTCGTCGGCGTGCGCGGTGTCGACGTACCAGGACTCGAGCGGCCCGGAGTCGAGCGCGCGGAACACCCCCTGCAGCACGAGGGCGACGGCGAACATCGGCAGCGAGTCGGCGAGCACGAAGACGGTGGCGGACGCGAGCGCGAGCGCCCCCGAGACGAGCAGCAGCGGCCGTCGGCCGATGGTGTCCGCGAGGCCGCCTGTGGGCAGCTCGAGCGCGAGGGAGACGAACCCCGCGATCGCGAGGAGGCCGCCGACCTCGCCGAGCGAGACGCCGCGCTCGAGGGGGAGCAGCACGGTGAGGCCGAAGGTGAGCCCGACCGGCAGCCAGCGCGTGGTCGTCAGGAGCACGAGCCGTCGTTCGGCGCGCCGTGCGTCGAGCGGCATCAGGCGTCCTCGGCCGCGACGCCGGGAGGGGCGAGGTCGACGGGGGAGGCGTGCAGGGTGAGGTGCACCCGGCGCGCGTCGGGGTCGCCCTCGCCGGCCGTGCGGTAGCGCGCGACGAGCTCGTCGAGCTCCCGGGTGAACGCGCCGAGCTGCCCGGGGGTCACCGTCACGAGCGCGTCGCTCATGCCGAGCGCGTCGACCCACTCGTCGGGCCAGCCGTCGGCCGCGTCGAGCCAGCGCTCGGCACGGTCGGAGAGCAGCCGGATGTAGTGGCGCTGTAGCCAGTCGAGCGCGGTGCGCGCGTCGTCGTCTCCCGCGAAGGAGGAGTTCGACCAGGAGTGGTAGCTGCTGGCGGCCCGCCACAGGCGACGACGCCCCTCGCCCTCGCCCGTGTCGGCGACGAGGCCCACCGACTCGAGCGCGCGCAGGTGGTAGCTCGTGGCGCCCGTGTTGGTCTCGAGCGCGGCCGCGAGCTCGGTGGCGGTCGCCGGTCCCTCGAGCCGAAGCCGGGAGAGCAGCCGCGAGCGCAGCGGATGCGCGAGCACGCGCACGGCCTGGTCGTCGAGCTCGATGCCGGTGTGGTCGTCGTCCGGGATGTTCACGGCACGAGTCTTGCATGCACAGTTTCTATGCACAAGAGTTGTGTATATGGTGGCTCACTCGCGCGGCGCGAGCACTCTCGAGACGAAGGCGTCGAGGCGGCGCACGAGACCCGCTCCGCGTTCGGCGACCACGGCATCCGGATTCGGATCCCACGGGCTGCCGTGCGGTGCGATCCGGATGAGGGTGGGGCAGCCGAGATCGGCGCAGATGTAGGTGCCCACCGAGTCGCCCGCGTCTCCGGCCTCGCCCGCGCGCAGCGCCGAGAACAGCCGCACCTGCCCCGCGGGCTGTGCGATCTGGCACAGCGAGCACATCGCGCTTCCTCCGGACAGCCGGCTCTCGGCGGCGCGCAGCACGACGCCGATCGGGCGGCCGTCGCGCCAGTACACGAGATAGCCGCGGTGCGCGGTCGAGCCGTCGCGCCAGCCCAGGAACTCGCGGTCATCCCAGAGCACCTCGTGCAGGCCCGGCAGCGGGATCCGCTCGCGGTCGATCGACCCCGCGTTCACGAACGAGTCGCGGATCTCCTCGGCGGTCAGCGCATCCATGTCCCGACAGGCTAACCCGGATGCGCGGGAGGCTCAGAGCCCGGCGACCGCCATCTCGACGACCCGGCGCCCGGCCATGCGCCGGGTCTCCGCATCGAGACCGTGCAGCGGCCCCTCGAGCACGAGCATCGCGAGGCCGTGCACGGCCGACCAGGCGAGCAGCTCCGCGCCGGGTCGTCGCTCGGCGGGAAGCGCCCCGAAGGCCACGAGCTCGTCGAGCACCCCGGAGAGCAGCGCGAACGGGCTCGCGCCGCCCGGTCCCGCCTTCTCCTCGGCGAAGGCACGGCCGAGATCGCCGGGCACCCCGAACGCCGTGCGGAACAGCCCCGGCTCGTCGCGCGCGAAGCGCAGGTAGCCGAGCCCCACCGCGCGCAGCCGCTCCCGGGCGCCCTCGGCGTCGCGCGCCGCGGGCACGGCGGCGAGCTCCGCCTCCATCGCAGCGGCGGCGGCGCCCTGGGCGGCGTCGCTGACCGCCTCCACGAGCGCCGCGCGGTCGGCGAAGTGCCGGTAGGCGGCGTTCGGCGACACCCCGGCGCGCCGGGTGGCCTCCCGCAGCACCACGGCATCCGGTCCGCCGTCGCGGGCGAGCTCGAGGGCCGCGGCGAGCAGCGAGCGGCGGAGGTCGCCGTGACGGTAGCCGGTGCGCGGGATGCTCATGGACGGACGACTCCTCGGAGGCGGGTGCGGATGCCGTGTGGACAGCGTACACATCCGCCCGGGCGGTCGCGCCGGGCCGACGGCGCACGGCATCATCGGATGCGTGAGCGACGCCGAGCCCGAGCCCGCGGATGCCGCGGTCGCGCCCGGCCGGCTCCCTCGCGGCCTGCGCCCGTTCCGCACGCGTCGCTACCGGCTGCTGGCGACGGCGCTGACGCTGTCGCTGTTCGGCGCCGGGGTCTGGCTCATCGCGGTCGTCTTCCAGATCAAGGGGATGGGCGGCGGACCGGGCGGGGTGGCCGTCGTGGCGACCGTCAACGCCGTCGGCCTGCTGCTCGCGGTGCTGTTCGGCGGGGCGGTCGCCGACCGCGTGCCGCAGCGCCGCATCCTGCTCACCGTCGAGATCGTGAAGGGCGCGCTCGTCGCGACCGTCGCGCTGCTCGCCGCCGCGGGCGCGCTCGAGGTCTGGCAGCTCGCGGTCGCGGGCTTCGTGCTGGGTGTCGCCGACGGCTTCTTCATGCCCGCCTACTCGGCGATGCTGCCCTCGATCCTGCCCGCCGAGCAGCTGCTCGCGGCGAACGGCTTCGAGGGGATGCTGCGCCCCGCGGTGCTGCAGGCCGGCGGTCCCGCCGTGGCCGCGGTGCTCGTCGCGGCGTTCTCGCCCGCCGCCGCCTTCGGGCTCATCGCCGTCACCCAGCTGCTCGCGATCTGCTGCCTCGCCGGGCTCGGCCGGGTCGTGCCCCGGCGCGCGGAGGCGGAGCGGCGGCCGCTGCTGGCCGACGTGCACCACGGCATCCGCTACCTCGTGCGCACCCCGTGGCTGCTCGCGAGCCTGCTCTTCGCGAGCTCGCTCGTGCTGCTCGTGCTGGGGCCGGTGCAGGTGCTGCTGCCGTTCGCGGTGACGACGCGCACCGGGGTCGACGCGGCGGGCTACGCGCTCGTGCTGCTGGGCTTCGGCGCGGGCGGCGCGGCCGCCGCGCTCACGATGGGCTCGCTGCGGCTCCCGCGCCGGTACCTCACCGCGATGGTGCTCGTGTGGGGCGCTGGATGCCTGCCCCTCGTGCTCGTGGCGGTCGCGACCGAGCTGTGGATCATGGTGGTCGCGGCGGTCGTCGTGGGGATCGCGTTCTCGATCGGCAGCGTCATCTGGGGCACCCTCCTGCAGCGGCGGGTGCCGACGGCGATGCTGGGGCGGGTGTCGAGCCTCGACTCCTTCGTGTCGCTCGCGCTCATGCCGGTGTCGACCGCGCTCGCGGGCGTGCTCGGCGCGGCGGTCGGCGCGGCGCCGGTCTTCCTCGTGGCGGGCCTCGCGCCGCTCGCCGTCGCGGCGCTCGCGCTGCTCCTCGCCCGCATGCCGCGCGACGAGCTCGCGCATCCGCTCGACGTGCCGAGTCCCGGGTAGCCGCGAGAATGGAGCCCATGCCGCTCATCCCCGCCCTGCGCGCCGATCTCACCGCCGCCCGCTACGGCGTCGACCGCCTCGACGCGCTGTGGGGGCAGGCAGCCGAGGGGGCGCTGCGGCGCGGCGACCGCGTGCCGGCCTCGCGGGCCCTCGACGGCTCCGCCGACCCCGCGGCCGTGCTCGCGCGGCTCTTCGTGCTCGGCGAGCCGGTGCCCGCGGATGCGGTGGCGACCGCCCTGCCCGCGCTCGGCGTCGCGGGCGCCGTGCAGCTCGGGCTCATCGCGGAGGAGGACGAACTCGTCCGCCCGCTCGTCGACCTGCGGCCGTACTCCTTCGTCGACCTGCACGGCGCGGGGGAGTGGTGGATCGCATCCGACCTCGGTGAGCTCGCGACCGGTCGCGAGCTGCGCGTCGACCACGTGCTCGGCGTCGGCGGCGCCTCGACGACCCTCGCCTCGCTGCAGTTCCCCGAGCCGGTCGGCAGCGTGCTCGACCTGGGAACCGGATGCGGCATCCAGGCCCTGCACGCGCGGCGCTTCGCGGAGCGCGTCGTCGCGACCGACATCTCGGAGCGCGCGCTCGGCTTCGCCCGGTTGAACGCCGAGCTCAACGCGGTCGCGGGCATCGAGTTCCGGCTGGGGAGCCTCTACGAGCCGGTGGCGGGCGAGCGCTTCGACCGCATCGTGTCGAACCCGCCGTTCGTCATCACCCCGCGCACGCCCGAGGTGCCCGAGTACGAGTACCGCGACGGCGGCCTCGAGGGCGACGCGCTCGTCGCCTCCGTGGTCGCGGGCGCGGCCGCCCACCTCGTGCCCGGCGGCACCGCCCAGCTGCTCGGCAACTGGGAGTACCGCACCGGCGAGGACGGGCTCGAGCGCGCCGCCGCGTGGGCGCGCGTCGCGGGACTCGAGGTGTGGGCGATCGAGCGCGAGCGCCTCGACCCGCCGCGCTACGCCGAGACCTGGATCCGCGACGGCGGCACCCGCACCGGCACCCCCGAGTTCGAGCGGCTGTGCGCGGCCTGGCTCGACGACTTCGAGCGCCGCGGCGTCGCCGAGGTGGGGGTCGGCTATCTCGTGCTGCGCCGCCCCGGCGACGCGGATGCCGCACCGCCGTTCGTGCGCACCGAGCGCGCGAGCGCCGCGCTCGACGGTCTCGCGGGCATCGGGGCGCACCTCGCCGATGCGCTCGCCGCGCGCGACGTCGTGGCCGCGCTCGACGACGACGCCCTCGCGGGGATCGCGCTGCGGGTCGCGGGCGACGTGACGGAGGAGCGCAGCCACTGGCCGGGTGCGGCCGACCCCTCCGCCATCCTGCTGCGGCAGGGCGGCGGACTGCGCCGCGACATCCGGGTCGATCCCTCGCTCGCGGCCGTCGTGGGCGCCTGCGACGGCGAGCTCGCGCTCGGCGTCATCGCGGATGCCGTCGCACAGCTGCTGGATGCGGATGCGGCGGCGCTCCGCCGCGTGGTGCTGGCGGAGGTGCGGGAGCTCGTCACGTGCGGCATCCTCGCGCCTGCCGTGTAGCCCTCTGGCAGCGTCATCCCAGCCGCTGCCCAGGACCTCTTCCTAGCGTGGCGAGCGGGAGGTGGACATGGCGCTGCTCGGACGACTCGGTCTCGATCGCCTGTTCGGCGGCGACGAGCCGTCGGCGGACGCGATCGCCGACCCGGTGCGCACGACGGATGCGCGCGTCCTCGAGCGCTACCGCTCCCTGCTGCGCACGGCCCCGCCCGAGACCATCGAGCTCGTGCACGCCGAGGCGTTCGCCCGGCTCACCGAGGGTCAGCGCGCACTCGTCTACGAGGAGCTGAGCCGTGGCGCGGGCACCGGCGAGCGGCCGCTCTCGAGCGAGCCCGCGACCCTGGCCCGTGCGGCGGTCCGAGCGGAGCAGCGGCACCCGGGGACCATCGAGCGATCCCTCTCGGGCAGCACGGCGGGCATCACGCCCGGAGCGCCCGCCGCCGGCTCGGTGCTCGCGAGCACCATGCTCGGCACGGTGGCCGGCGACGTCGTCGGCTCGGCGCTCGCGAGCGCCTTCCTGCCGTGGGACGACGACTACGAGCCGCCCGCCCCGGCCGCCGCCTCCGGCGCGGTGGCGAGCGACGGCGACGGCGACGCAGGCGGCGCCGGGGCCTGAGCCGGGCGGAGCACGAGCAGCGCGAGCCCGAAGCCGGCCGCACCGGCGAGCGCGAGCCACGCGTCGAGCCCGAGGATCGTGATGGCCGCCGTCGGCAGGATCGTGGCGAGGGCTGCGACGAGCAGTCGCCACCCGGATGCCGCAGCCCCGATCGCGCGCGGCCGCTCGAAGCGGGCGAGCGGCACCGAGAGCCCGAGCACCGCGGCCAGCACGACGGCGGCGACGAGCGGTCGGAGCGCCCACCAGGCGCCGTCGCCGGGTGCGGGCGTCCCGGGCAGCAGCAGACCGATCCCGGCGACCGCCACGATGACCGGGAGGTGCCAGAGGTAGACCGTCATGAGGCGCGTTCCGAAGGCGAACACGATCGCCTGCGCGAGGCGCGTGCGCATGAGAGCCGCGAGCGGCCGGTGCAGCAGCCGCAGGAGAGCCGCCTGCCCGAGGCCGAGCGCCACGAGCGGCAGGGTCGGCGGGTTGAGGTTCGTGAGCATGTCGTCCGAGTACGACCCCCAGAGCGTCATCGGCACGAGCGCCGCCCAGCCCGCCACCGCGATCGCGGCGAGCTGCCAGGTGCGGCGACGCGCGAACCATCCGTCGGCGTACCAGAAGCCCAGCAGCTGCACGAGCGGCCAGACCAGGAGGAGGTTGAGGTAGCCGAGCACGCTCATCCCCGCCGCGTCGACGGGAACGCCGGGCAGGGAGAACTGCAGCGTGTCGACGACGGCCACGCCGAGCAGCAGCAGGAGCGGGGTGCGCCGCGGCGCGCGCTCGTGCGCGTCGAGAAGCGCCGGCGCGAGCGACTGGCAGATCAGGTAGGCGCAGAGGAACCACAGCGGGCTGCCGACGCCGACCGCGACCGCGCGCACGAGCTCGGACGGCGCTCCCAGCAGCATCGCGCCGAACAGGGCGAGCACCAGGAGCACGAACAGGGGCGCCGCGGGTCGCACGAGGCGCAGCATCCGCCCCTGCACGAACGCGCGGTCGGCCGCGCGACGATCCGGGATGCGCCGGCGGTGGCTGCGCAGCGACGTCGCCGTCGCGAATCCCCCCACCACGAAGAACAACGGCATGATCTGCCCGGCCCAGGTGGCCGCGGCGAACCACGGCTGCTCCTCGAGCGGACGGCTGACCGCGATGCCGCCGCGCCCGTCGGGCCCCACCCCCACGAACAGCAGGTGGATCGCGACCACGAGCAGCACGCAGGCGACGCGCGCCAGATCCAGGGTCGTATCCCGGTTCGCGAGAGCGGGGTGCGTCGCTGCCACGGGCACACGCTACCGCGCGGGGCTCGCGCCGATGCGCGCGTCGTGCCTCAGGCGGCGTCGGCGAGGATGCGCACCGCGGTGTCGAGGTCGTACGACTGGCCGACCTCGACGGAGGTATTGAAGATGTCGCCGCGCAGGGTCACGAAGACCACACCGGCTTCGAGCACGTAGCCGAGCACCCGGTTGCCGCAACGCACCCGGTGCACGTCGTCGAGCACCCGCTCGACGTCCAGCTCGGAGATCGATGTCGGCGACTCGATCGTCAGATGCATGAATCCCACCGTCCCTTTCTCGATCACGCCCTCGTTCGGGGGACACTCCCATTACACGCCCGCCACTCTGCGGGCGGCAAGAGATGCAGCGGTGAACCTGCCGAGAATTCGCCACGCGCCACGTCGGCCGGGAGCGTTCCCACGGGATCCGGAGGCGGATGCCAGGGTTCTGCCAGGAAGCCGGGGCACCGTTGGCTGTGGCCCGGGCGGCCCGGCGTGACCAATCCGCCGCCCCGTACCGCCCGATACCCGGCCCGACCGATCCGACGGCGCGCAGCTGCGCTCTCCCGCTCCGCGGGACAGAACCCCCGAAAGACCCGACCCCGTGCCCTCACACCCTCGTCCGGCGTTCGCCGGCGCCTCCGCCCCCCGTCCGCACCACCACCCCCTCCTCGCCGGCTTCCTCAAGATGAGCCGGCGGCGGCTCGCGATCGGCACCGTGCTGCTCAGCATGATGCTCGTCGTGGTGCACGACCTGCCTGCGTCGGCCACCACCATCGCGAAGGCCGAGCAGCAGCCCGTCGAGGGGCAGACGCTCTCGCTCACACCCGCGACGCTCGCCGCATCCGACGTCACCGCGCCCCTGGTCGAGGTGCGCGACGACTTCGCGATCAGCTACTTCACGCCCATCCAGTGGCCCATCGACCCCGGCTCGCCGATCACCAGCTACTTCGGCCATCGCGCCGCCCCGTGCCCGGGCTGCTCCACCGAGCACTCCGGCGTCGACTTCACCCCCGGCTACGGCACCCCGGTGCACGCGATCGCCGACGGTGTCGTCGTCTCGCGTCCGATGTCGGGCTGGGGCACCTACGTCGTGATCGCCCACCAGGTGGACGGCCACACCGTCTACAGCGGGTACGCGCACATGATCACCGGCTCCGCGGTGCCCGTCGGCACCGTCGTGAAGCGCGGCGACGTGATCGGCCGCGTCGGCAACACGGGCGAGAGCTCGGGCGCGCACCTGCACCTCAGCATCATCGTGGGCGACACCTTCGTCGATCCGCTGCCCTGGATGCGCAGCCACGTGACCGAGGCGTGGGCCGGCTGAGCGCTAGTTGTAGTTCCCCGTGAGGTTGTGGACGCGGGAGGCGGGTGTTGTGCCGTTGATTCCGGTGTGGGGTCGGTGGTGATTGTAGTGATGCAGCCAGGCGGGGTAGTCGGTTGCTCGGGCTTCGTCGGATGAGTAGTTGCGGGCGT
>JASLGG010000056.1 GCA_030150265.1 Protaetiibacter sp. | reverse complement strand
GAAAGAAGGATTGCATCGCAATACTTTCTGGTTGCTGAACTGGAGGGGCAGATCGCCGGATTTGGTAGCTTGACAAATGAAAATTACCTTGATGTTTTATATGTTTCGAAGGATTTTCAGCGGCGAGGTATTGCCAATTTGCTATTTGATGCGCTGCTGAAGCAGGCTTTCATAAACAATGGTGCAAAAATCACTGCTGATGTGAGCAAGACTGCCAGGGCATTCTTTGAAAGGAAAGGTTTTGTTATGATCAATGAAAATAAGAACCTGATTGGGGAGGTGGTTATTGTGAACTATCGCATGGAATGGTCGGACCGGATTTGACTTCGTCCCAGAAAGGGGCATCGAACTGCGGAGCTATTAGGCCATTACTGGATTTTCTGCAATTTCCAGCTTAGCGAATTTTTGGACTTCAATGCTTGGAAAACCAAAGTCTTCCACAACTTTGCCCAATATCAAATAACAGCCTGTACCCCTGAAAGGATAGGACGGTGTATCCTTTGGAAAATGCGTAGTATCGAAGAAGCTGCCGTCGTTGTCCAGAAAGGTGCCGAACCACATTTTTTTGTTGTTTCTGGTACGTACTGTCTTTTCACAAACGTATTGGCCTACCATTTTAATGGTTTGACCGGTATAAGCGGTCAGATCTTTGGCCTGGATCTGCCCCCGGAAGCTGGTCTTCAGCAAATCAAACATAGATAGCGTTAAAGGGTAGCCAAGCAGTTCCAGTTCATGATAGGCATCTTCCAATTTGGTGTTGACCAGATCGGGCAAGGTATAGTGTCTGGCCTGAACCTGGAATAGCTCCGCATGATTGCTGGGTTTTGCCTTCTGCCCCAGCAGGGTATGGGCATCCCAGAGCAGGGCTTTTTTACTTTTCCTGGTAAAGCGGAAGGCGCCCACCCTGATCAGGACCACTACCTGCTCCAGACTGATCTCTGTTCGTTTAACAAAATCTTCCAGATCGGTATAATGACCATTCTGCCTACGTTCCTCGGGAATGCCTTCAATAAACTTGCTTTCCAATCCCTGAATGCCGATAAATCCCAGCCAGGCATCTGTTCCATAAAGAGAAACCACGCTATTACTATGGTTTACACAAGGCAGATGGACATTTGCCCCGGCTTTCCTGAGCTCATGCACATAAAGCCAACGGGTATAAAAACCGCCGTAATTATTTAAGACCCCGACCATGAATTCAAGCGGGTAGTAGGTTTTTAGAAATAGGCTCTGGTAACTCTCCACAGCGAAACTGGCCGAATGTGCCTTGGAGAAGCTATACCCGGCGAAACTGGATACCTGCCGCCAGACTTCTTTGGTGACCGGCTCCGGTCTGCCCAAAGTCTTGGCGCCTTCATGGAACTTTTCGACGAGCCGGTCAAATTCTACTCTTGAGCGATACTTGCCACTCATTCCCCGGCGCAGGATGTCTGCATCGGTTCCATCCATACCTCCGTAATGGATACAGATCTTGATGACGTCTTCCTGGTAAACCATGACGCCAAAGGTTTCCTTTAGCTGTTCTTCCATGACCGGATGCAGGTATTGGACGGCATCGGGACGATGAAAGTTCTGGATATAGGTTTTCATCATGCCTGACTGGGCTACGCCGGGACGTATGATCGAGCTTGCTGCGACCAGGGTAAGGTAATTGTCGCACTTCAACTTGGATAATAGTTGCCGCATGGCCGGGGACTCGACGTAAAAGCATCCAATGGTATTGCCGGTTTTCAGGCGCTCATTCACATGCTCATCTTTCATAAACTTACGTACCTGGTGGATGTCGATTATTTTTTGCTGGTTCTGTTGCACTAGTTTTACCGCTTCCTTAATGTGGCCAATACCACGCTGGGAGAGAATGTCGTATTTGTCATAACCAATTTCTTCTGCCTCATACATATCCCACTGGACAGTGGGCATGCCTTTAGGTGGCAAGTCAAGGGCCGTGTAATAGGTAATTGGTTCTTCCGAGATAAGTACGCCTCCAGCATGGATGCTTCTTTGGTTCGGCATTTGGCTCATCAGCTCGTAAATGGCCATGATCTTTTTAAATGTTTCGTTGTCACGGTTTACGGTCATTCGACTGGGGTCGGTAAAGCCGTCAATTTCCGATTTGGGAAGCCCCATTACCTTGCCAATCTCACGGATAATGGAGCGGTCTTTAAATGTTGACATCGCGCCCAGCAGCGCTGTATGCTCCCGGCCGTATCGTTTGAAAATATAGTCCTGCACGTCTTCGCGTTCATCCCAGCTGTAATCGATGTCGAAATCCGGAGGGCTGGTGCGTTCTGCATTCAGGAAACGTTCGAAGTACAGATCCAGTTCAATAGGGTCTACATCGGTGATGCGGAGGCAATATGCTACGATGCTGTTGGCACCGGAGCCCCGGCCTACATGGTAGTAGCCTCTGCGCATGGAATATTGGATGATGTCATTGGTGATCAGAAAGTAAGCACAGAATTCAAGGTCAATGATGACCTTCAGTTCTTTTTTTAACCGTCTCAGTGCTTCCTTGTTCTTGTTGCCATACCTGTATAACATTCCTTCCATGGCCAGCTTTTCCAGCAGCAGCTTATCGTCCTTTTTATTCCCGGTAAAGGTTTTGCGGTTCAGCTTGATCTTGCCTTCAGGGTAGTCCATTTGGCAACTATCCATGAGCCTGCGGGTATTTTCCAGGATAAAGGCATACCTGGCATATTTATTTTCCAGTTCACCGAGGTCCATAAACAAGTCGGTCTCTTTGCACTTGTCTTCCTTCTCTACCATGGTGATCAGGGTATTGAGGTCGATTCCCCTTAAATATTCGTGGAGCCGATAGCCAATTTTACCGGCAACGAAGACCGGTTGAAGGACGACTAATTTTTCCGGTTGTTCGGGCTTCCGGTTGTGGAGCTGATGCAGTTCGTCAAAGCGTATTCCGATGTATTCACTTTCCCTCAACGGACGTTTATGCCCAAAAGGGTAGATGATGTAGGCATCTTTAAACAAATTGGGCTCATCGGGCAGCTCCTTTTGAGACAGGTTGTGTTCGCTCAGGAACTCATTGAGTTCTTTCATGCCCTCCTTATTGCGTGCAATGCCGACGTAGAGCAATTTCTTATCTCTTCGAAATTCGAGGCCGCCAATAGGTTTGATCTTATGTTTCCTGCACTCGCGCATGAATTCCATTACCCCGGTAGAGTTGTTGATGTCGGTCAGCGCCATTTGGGTGATCCCACGAACATGTGCTTCTTCTACCAGTGTCTGAATGGACATGGTGCCGTACCGAAGGCTGTATTGGGAATGGACGTTCAGATACATCGCTTACAATTTGATGTCCATCGCTGAGGCCCTGGTCACTGCATCCTGACCGAAACGTCTGCGGATTTTATCCAGTGCCTGCACCAGACTGTACTGCTCCTGGGATTCGCTGTATAAATCGATCTGTTCGAAACCAGAGACCAGATTGCTCAGTCTTACGCCAATCAGGCGGAGCAGCATCCTCCGGTTATACATTTTTTTGAACAGGTCTTTCGCTGTGGTGATCAGTACGCTGTCCAATGAGGTATAGCCAATGGCCATTTGTTTGGTCTCGGTTTCAAAATTGGCGTAGCGGATGGTGACTGTGACACAGGAACAAAGCTTTTTTTTCTCGCGCAGCTGGAAAGCAACATCCATTACCTGGGCCGTAAGCAAATTATTCATCATTTCAATATCAATGGAATCGGCATGGAAGGTACACTGGGTTCCAATGGATTTTTGCTCACTGTAAGGAATGACCGGGCTAAGGTCTATGCCCTTGGCTTTTTGAAGAAGCGACAGACCTGATTTACCGAGCAGGAAATACATCTGGTCTGGATGGATCTGCGAAAGGGTATGTATTCTTTTGATGCCCATGTCGCTGAGCTTGATGAAAGTCTTTTCTCCCAGTCCAGGTATTTTGCGGATGGATAACGGATTGAGAAAGGGCTGGACTTCGGGGGCTTTCACATTCAGTTCGCCATTGGGCTTACATTCATTGGTGGCCATCTTGGAAACGGTTTTGTTGACCGATAATCCAAAAGAGATCGGGAGCCCGGTCTCTTTGATGACCAGCGCCCGGAGTTCATGCGCATATTTCTGGGTGCCATGAAATTTGTCCATACCGGTCATGTCGATATAATGCTCGTCAATACTGGCTTTTTCAATGAGCGGGACCCGCTCTTTTAAAATGTCCGTGATCTCATGGGAGGCTTTGGAATATTCGTCCATATTTCCCCTGATAAATACCGCATGGGGGCAAAGTTGTTTTGCCATTCGGGACGACATTGCAGAGTGTACGCCAAATTTTCTAGCTTCATAGCTGCATGAAGCCACCACCCCACGATCTGAGGCGCCGCCAATGATTACAGGCTTCCCAATCAGCGAAGGATCTTTTCTGACTTCGACGGAGACAAAAAAGGCGTCCTGATCCATGTGAATAATTTGTTTATCCCCGGACATAAAT
>JASLGG010000004.1 GCA_030150265.1 Protaetiibacter sp. | reverse complement strand
GGCAACATCCGCAACACTCTGAGCTACTACGCGAGCGCCAGGCCGCAGGAGCCGATCGAGCGGGTGCTGCTCACGGGTCGCGGCGCGCTCCTCGGTGGGGTGGCGAATGCGCTCGCCGACGTGACGCGGCTGCCCGTGGGGGTCGTCGACCCTCTGAGCTCCCAGAAGCTGCCTCAGCAGAAGGGCGCTCCCAACTACTCGCACGAACAGCTCAACGCCTACACGACGGCGTTCGGCCTGGCCCTGGGGAGCCACGAATGAGCGTCACGACGGATGCGCCGAAGAAGGGCGTGGCCGGCAAGCCGGTGAAGATCGACCTCAGCGGCGATCCGCGGGTTCAGCTGCTCCCGCCCGCAGTACGCGACCGGGCGGCGAGCCGGTCGCGTATCCGCACAGGTGTCCTGTTCGTGGTGCTTGGGCTCATCGTCGCAGTCGGACTTGTCGCTGCCGGATCATTGCGTGCCGGGCAGGCGCAGCAGGCGTTGCTCGACGCGAACAACCGCACCGCAGAACTGCTTGCCGAGCAGGCCAAGTACCAAGACGCGGTCGCGCTCGATCGTCTCGTCGCGCAGGCGAAGGAATTGCAGCAGGCGGCGACGGAGCTCGAGATCGACTGGGGGCCGTTGTTGCGGGACCTCGTAGCGCGCCTTCCGGAGGGTGGAGCGTTGGCCTCCGTCGCGGCGATATCGGTGGCGCCGTGGGAGGCGGAGGCCACCATCGGAGGCACGAGCTCTGCATCCAGCGATCCGAGCACAGGCAGCCCGCTGGTCGTCGCGTCGCTCACATTGAAGCTGTCCACCGCCACCATCCAGGACGCGACCAACTACTCCCGAGGGCTTTCGAAGCTTGACGGGTTCCTCGCAGCAACCATCGGCAACGTCGGAGTGGGCACCGATGGTGTCGTCAGCTCGTCGCTCGTGCTGCTGCTGGGCGTCGAGGCGACCTCGAAGCGTTTTTCGGTGGGCGATGGAACGGCTACGCCGTCTCCCGACACCACCAAGCCGGCCGGCAACGAGAGCGAGGGCTGATCATGAACGGAGGGCGCATCTGGCTTCTTCTCGGCGGGGTCGTCGGCGTGGTGGTGATCGCGCTCGGCTGGCTGGCGGGGGCGTCGCCGCTTTTCGCTCAGGCTGATCAGGCCGACACGCAGCGGCGCGATGTTGAGGCGCAGAATCAGCAATACGAGGCAACACTCGCGCAGATGAAGGCGCTTGATGGAAAAAAAGATGAGCTCATCTTGGAATATGGGGAGCTCAAAGACAGTGTGCCCGCGACGTTGGACCTCGAAGGATATTTCGATTGGGTCGCGGTCGCCGCGAACGAGGCCACCGTCACGCTCGCGGCCGCGGCTGCCAATAGCGGGGAGGATTACAAGCCGGCGGATGGCGCCGCGGGTACGGTCAAGCTCGACAGCAATTTCCAGACCACGCTGCGGTTGGTGCAGGTCACGATCTCGGCCGGCGGCGACGTCGAGCAGATCGCCACGTTCCTCCATCTCCTTCAAAGCGATGGGCGCCTTCAGCTCATCACGAGCGCGAATATCGCGCTCGGTTCCTCTCTGACCACTCAGATCACCGGCTACATCTTCGTGATCGACGACCCGCGGCTGGTTGCGCTCAACGCCGTGCTCGGCGGGGGATCGGGTGTGAACCAGCCCGGCGACACACCGTCGCCCGACCCGAGCGACACCGCGTCGCCCGACCCGTCCGACACCCCCACCTCGAGCGATACCCCCACCCCCGCCGCACGGAGGTAGCAGAGACCGCCGGCGACCGCGCCCCTCCCGTCGCGGTCGCCGGCTTCGCTGCGCGCATCCGCCGGATCGAAGGGCGCGCCGGATTATTGCGGCGGATGACGCCCGCGGCTACACTTGACCTCGTGTGTGCATTCGCGCACGCCCTCCCGCCTGTCCAGCCGCCCTCGGCGGCTGCCGCAAGCGGGGCGGCGAGTCGGAGCGGCGCACAAGGGCCAGGCCCCGGCACCCGTCGCGGCTGACCCCCACGGCATGTCCGTCTGCAATCCTCCCGGGGTTCCCCGGAAGGTGACGGATCCCGATGGATCCACCATCAAGCTGTCACCGTGCAGCGTGAGCAAGGAGCACTTTTGCCCACCATTCAGCAGCTGGTCCGCAAGGGCCGCACGCCGAAGGTCACCAAGACCAAGGCACCGGCCCTGAAGGCCAACCCGCAGCAGCGCGGCGTGTGCACCCGTGTGTACACCACCACCCCGAAGAAGCCGAACTCGGCCCTCCGCAAGGTCGCCCGTGTGAAGCTCTCCAACGGCACCGAGGTCACCGCCTACATCCCCGGCGAGGGCCACAACCTGCAGGAGCACTCGATGGTGCTCGTCCGCGGCGGTCGTGTGAAGGACCTCCCCGGCGTGCGCTACAAGATCGTCCGCGGCGCCCTCGACACGCAGGCCGTCAAGAACCGCAAGCAGGCCCGTAGCCGCTACGGCGCGAAGAAGGGTTAAGCACCATGCCTCGTAAGGGACCCGCCCCGAAGCGCCCCGTCGTCGCCGACCCGGTCTACGGCGCCCAGATCGTCAGCCAGCTCGTCAACAAGATCCTGCTCGACGGCAAGAAGGACCTCGCCCAGCGCATCGTCTACGGCGCGCTCGACGGCGTCGCCACCAAGTCCGGCCAGGACGCGGTCGTCGTGCTCAAGAAGGCCCTCGACAACGTCCGCCCCACCCTCGAGGTCAAGAGCCGCCGCGTCGGCGGCTCGACCTACCAGGTGCCGGTCGAGGTCAAGCCGCACCGCGCGAACACCCTCGCGCTGCGCTGGCTCGTGAGCTACTCGAAGTCGCGTCGCGAGAAGACGATGACCGAGCGTCTGCAGAACGAGATCCTCGACGCCTCGAACGGCCTCGGTGCCGCGGTCAAGCGCCGCGAGGACACCCACAAGATGGCCGAGTCGAACAAGGCCTTCGCCCACTACCGCTGGTAAACCTCCGGGTCGCCCGGATGCCGTAGGCTCCCCGCCGCGGCATCCGGGCCGCCCGAACCGCTTCCCGAAAAGTAAGGAACCCCCGTGGCACAAGACGTGCTCACCGACCTCACGAAGGTCCGCAACATCGGCATCATGGCGCACATCGATGCCGGCAAGACGACGACGACCGAGCGCATCCTCTTCTACACGGGCGTGAACCACAAGCTCGGCGAGACCCACGACGGCGCCTCGACGACCGACTGGATGGAGCAGGAGAAGGAGCGCGGCATCACCATCACCTCCGCCGCGGTCACCTGCTTCTGGAACAAGAACCAGATCAACATCATCGACACCCCCGGTCACGTGGACTTCACGGTCGAGGTGGAGCGCTCGCTCCGCATCCTCGACGGCGCGGTCGCCGTGTTCGACGGCAAGGAGGGCGTGGAGCCCCAGTCCGAGACCGTGTGGCGTCAGGCCGACAAGTACAACGTGCCGCGCATCTGCTTCGTCAACAAGATGGACAAGCTCGGCGCCGACTTCTACTTCACGGTCGACACGATCATCAACCGCCTCGGGGCCAAGCCGCTCGTCGTGCAGCTCCCGATCGGCGCCGAGTCCGA
This sequence comes from Protaetiibacter sp., assembly GCA_030150265.1. Classification (GTDB taxonomy): domain Bacteria; phylum Actinomycetota; class Actinomycetes; order Actinomycetales; family Microbacteriaceae; genus Homoserinibacter. The sequence continues at coordinate 3,545 of JASLGG010000004.1, read as the reverse complement.
CTTTGTCGGCGTCGTCGACCTCGTCGAGATGCGCGCGCTCGTCTGGGAGGGCGACGCCAAGGGCGACGTCACCATGGGCGCCAAGTACGAGGTGCAGGAGATCCCGGCCGAGCTCAAGGAGAAGGCCGAGGAGTACCGCCAGGTGCTGCTCGAGACCGTCGCCGAGACCGACGACGCGCTGCTCGAGAAGTTCTTCGGCGGCGAGGAGCTCACGGTCGCCGAGATCAAGGGCGCCATCCGCAAGCTCACCATCGCCTCCGAGGTCTACCCCGTGCTCTGCGGCTCGGCCTTCAAGAACCGCGGCGTGCAGCCGATGCTCGACGCGGTCGTCGACTACCTCCCGAGCCCGCTCGACGTGCCGGCGGTCCAAGGCCACGACGTCAAGGACCCCGAGATCATCCTCGAGCGTCACGCGGATGCGAAGGAGCCGTTCTCGGCGCTCGTCTCGAAGATCGCGGTGCACCCCTTCTTCGGCCGCCTCACCTACATCCGCGTCTACTCGGGCGCGCTCGAGTCGGGCGCCCAGGTGGTCAACTCGACCAAGGGCAAGAAGGAGCGCATCGGGAAGATCTTCCAGATGCACGCCAACAAGGAGATCCCGGTGGCCTCGGTCACCGCGGGCCACATCTACGCCGTCATCGGCCTCAAGGACACCACCACCGGTGACACCCTGAGCGACGCGGCCCACCCGATCATCCTCGAGTCGATGACCTTCCCGGAGCCCGTCATCGAGGTCGCGATCGAGCCCAAGACCAAGGCCGACCAGGAGAAGCTCGGCACGGCGATCCAGAAGCTCGCCGAGGAGGACCCGACGTTCCGCACCGAGCAGAACGTCGAGACCGGCCAGACGGTCATCAAGGGCATGGGCGAGCTGCACCTCGACATCCTCGTGGACCGCATGAAGCGCGAGTTCAACGTCGAGGCGAACGTCGGCAAGCCGCAGGTGGCGTACCGCGAGACCATCCGCAAGACGGTCGAGAAGTACGACTACACGCACAAGAAGCAGACCGGTGGCTCCGGCCAGTTCGCGAAGGTCCAGATCACCATCGAGCCGCTCGAGGTCACCGCGGACGTCTCGTACGAGTTCGTGAACGCCGTCACCGGCGGTCGCGTGCCGCGCGAGTACATCCCCTCGGTCGACGCGGGCATCAAGGACGCGATGCAGGTCGGCGTGCTCGCCGGCTACCCGACGGTGGGCGTCAAGGCGACGCTCGTCGACGGCGCGGCCCACGACGTCGACTCCTCGGAGATGGCGTTCAAGATCGCCGGCTCGATGGCCTACAAGGAGGCCGCGCGCAAGGCGAGCCCCGTTCTGCTCGAGCCGCTCATGGCGGTCGAGGTGCGCACGCCCGAGGAGTACATGGGCGACGTCATCGGCGACCTCAACTCGCGGCGCGGCCAGATCCAGGCCATGGAGGATGCGACCGGCGTCAAGGTCGTGCGCGCCCTCGTGCCGCTGTCCGAGATGTTCGGCTACGTCGGCGACCTGCGCTCGAAGACCTCGGGTCGCGCGGTCTACTCGATGTCGTTCGACAGCTACGCGGAGGTCCCGAAGGCTGTCGCCGACGAGATCGTCCAGAAGAGCAAGGGCGAGTAATCGCCCAGGGTGGTCTCCACCCGCCGGTCGAGCAGCGTCGAAGGCGCCCAGCGAGACCACCCACTAAAGTAAAAACAACCCATCGTCAGAGCATCCGGAAAGCCATCCGGATGCCTGCAACCGAGTCCTGAGGAGGACACCAGTGGCTAAGGCCAAGTTCGAGCGGACCAAGCCGCACGTCAACATCGGAACGATCGGTCACGTCGACCACGGCAAGACCACGCTCACCGCTGCGATCTCGAAGGTCCTCGCCGACAAGTACCCGTCGGCCACCAACGTTCAGCGCGACTTCGCGTCGATCGACTCCGCTCCCGAGGAGCGCCAGCGCGGCATCACGATCAACATCTCGCACGTCGAGTACGAGACCCCGAAGCGCCACTACGCGCACGTCGACGCCCCCGGTCACGCCGACTACATCAAGAACATGATCACCGGTGCCGCTCAGATGGACGGCGCGATCCTCGTGGTCGCGGCGACCGACGGCCCGATGGCGCAGACGCGCGAGCACGTGCTGCTCGCCAAGCAGGTCGGCGTGCCCTACCTGCTCGTCGCGCTGAACAAGTCCGACATGGTCGACGACGAGGAGATCCTCGAGCTCGTCGAGCTCGAGGTGCGCGAGCTCCTCTCCTCGCAGGACTTCGACGGCGACAATGCCCCGGTCGTGCGCGTCTCCGGCCTCAAGGCCCTCGAGGGCGACGAGAAGTGGACCCAGTCCATCCTCGACCTCATGGACGCCGTCGACGAGAGCATCCCCGACCCGGTGCGTGACAAGGACAAGCCGTTCCTCATGCCCATCGAGGACGTCTTCACCATCACCGGTCGTGGCACGGTCGTCACCGGCCGCGCCGAGCGCGGCACCCTCGCCATCAACTCCGAGGTCGAGATCGTCGGCATCCGCCCGACGCAGAAGACCACGGTCACCGGTATCGAGATGTTCCACAAGCAGCTCGACGAGGCATGGGCCGGCGAGAACTGTGGTCTGCTCCTCCGCGGCACCAAGCGCGAGGACGTGGAGCGCGGCCAGGTCGTCGCGAAGCCGGGTTCTGTGACCCCTCACACCAACTTCGAGGGCACCGCCTACATTCTGTCCAAGGATGAGGGTGGCCGTCACAACCCCTTCTACACGAACTACCGCCCGCAGTTCTACTTCCGTACCACCGACGTCACCGGCGTCATCTCGCTGCCCGAGGGCACCGAGATGGTCATGCCCGGCGACACCACCGACATGTCGGTCGAGCTGATCCAGCCGATCGCCATGGAGGAGGGCCTCGGCTTCGCCATCCGTGAGGGTGGCCGCACCGTTGGCGCCGGCACGGTGACCAAGATCAACAAGTAAGTCCCCGCGACTTCCTTGTGAGAGGGTCGGGCCTTCGGGCCCGGCCCTCTTCGGCGTTTCCGGGGTCGGTGGTCGTTCCCACCGGACTGTCCCGGTCGCCCGGTTTTCGAAGGTTCTTCACCAGGGGTTTACCTCTCACCGGGTCGGGCGCAGAATTGGGACACCGTTTCAACCGAACGGGTCCGTCGACGAAGGGAGACTGCCTATGGTGAGCATGGACCTCGCAAACCAGACCAAGCCGCTGACCGGAGCACGGACGAAGAGTTCGGACACCGCTTAGGCGGTCTTGGAACCACGAGAACGGCGGCGCGAGGCGCCGTTCGGAACGGGACCGGTGACACCGGTCCCGTTTTCCGCGTCAGAGGGCCTTCGCCTCCTCCCGCGCCGGCACCGGTGCGGGCGCCGGCCCCGGCCCCAGCCCGATCTCCGCGAGCCGCCTCCCCGGGTCGAGCGGCACCCCCTCGCGAAGCAGGAACTCCCGCATCAGCTCGACCCGCCGCCCGGTTGCCCAGCGCCAGCGGATGACCCGGAGCCCCGCCTGCTCGATCCGAATGTCCCGTTCCGCTCGCGCCGCGAGGGCCTCCCGCACGTCGGCGAAGCGCCGGAACGCCG
>JASLGG010000003.1 GCA_030150265.1 Protaetiibacter sp. | reverse complement strand
GGGATGCGAGCCTATGTGGTCAAGCTGTGACGCGCGCGGACGCTACGCCTTCGCGGCCTTCAGCATGTAGCCGAAACCGCGCTTGGTCTGGATGAGCGGTTCGCTGGAGTGCGCGTCGACCTTGCGGCGGAGGTAGGAGATATAGCTCTCGACAATGCCGGCATCCCCGTTGAAGTCGTACTCCCACACGTGATCGAGGATCTGGGCCTTGGAGAGAACGCGATTGGGATTGAGCATCAGGTAGCGCAGCAGCTTGAACTCGGTGGGGGACAACTCGATCGCCGTGTCGGCGACGAAGACCTCGTGCGTGTCCTGATCCATGGTGAGCTCGCCTGCGCGGATGATCGCGTCATCGTCGGCCTGCATGGTGCGGCGCAGGATGGCTTTGATGCGCGCGACGATCTCGTCGAGGCTGAACGGTTTGGTCACGTAGTCGTCGCCGCCGACGGTGAGGCCGGTGATCTTGTCCTCGGTGTCGTCCTTCGCGGTGAGGAACAGGATGGGCGCCGTGTAGCCGGATGCGCGCAGCCGCTTGGTGACGCCGAAGCCGTTCATGTCGGGCAGCATGACGTCGAGGATGATGAGGTCGGGCTCCTCGTCGAGCACCGCGGAGATGGCCTGGGCGCCGTTGCCGACCGCGCGCACGGCGAAGCCGGCGAAGCGGAGGCTCGTGGTGAGCAGGTCGCGGATGTTGGGTTCGTCGTCGACGATGAGGATCTTGGGTCCGTCGCTCATGGGGCCATTGTAGCCTGCATGTTTCCTGAATGCTAGCTGAACCCGGCGTCGGGCTGTGTTGACGCGGAGGCCTGTGGATACCCGCGGCGCGGCTCGCGGCATCCGCCATACACTCCGGATGCACGCCGGGCTGCCGAGGCCCATCCCGACGATGGCGTGCCCGACCGAAAGCGGTGGGGGAGGTTGCAGCCTCCCCCACCGCGAGATCCTTCCCGGCCTTGCGAAACCGAAAGGAGCCAGTCCTCGTGACGAGTGCTGACACCTCCCATTGTGCTGCCCGGCGCGCCCCGCGCGCATCCGTCCGTCGTGCCCGTCTCGGCCGGCCCCGAGTGCGCGGATGGAGCGGGCGGGTCGCGGCGCTCGCGGCCGTGGCGCTCGTGCTCGTGGTGGGTGGCGCGGTGTCGCCCGCATCCGCGCTGACCCTCTCGGCAGGTTACGGCGGTGCGAGCGGCTACCTCGGGCTCTGGGACGATAACGGGCACCGGGTGGTCTGCATCGATCCGGGCGGGCCGGACTCCATCTCGAAGCCGGCCAGTGGGTGGTCCCTCGAGTCGGCACCCATCTCGAGCACGAGCGGCGGCATGACCTGCACCTACGACGCGACCGCCACGGCGCGGCTGAACTTCGTGCTGAGCACCTGGGGCGACACGAGCGACAACGCCACCGCGGCTGCGGTCGAGCTGGTGTCGTGGGCGCTGTCCAGCTCGAACGGCCGAACCTGCATCCAGGAGGCGGTGCGCCTCAAGGGCGGCTCGACGGGCAGCTACTCGACCGTCCGGAACGCGGCCGACTGGCTCTCCTTCCGCGCCCCTGCTGGAGCGCGTGCGGCGATCATGAGCGCCTTCGACAGCATCTACGCCGCAGCGCTGGCCCGGACCGCCGGCACCCCCGCGACCCCGAGCCTGCCGACCGTCGGCTGGACCAAGCACGCAGGAGAGTCGGTCGACCTCACCCTGGCATTCGGAGCGAACACGAACTCGATCGACCTCACCCTGACCAACGGAAAGTTCACCGACACCGGTCTCGCGACGCGCACGATCACCGCCGGCGGCACCTTCGCGGTGACGATCCCACAGCCGGGCGAGGTCGCGGTCGATTACACGGTGCGCGGACCCGCGGCCGGCACGGCCTGGCCCTCGAACCTGCGGGTGTTCCGTGGCGCGGGTCAGGTGATGGCGGCCGCTGGCTCACCGCAGCAGCCCTCCACCGTCTCGAACCGAGACATCGACCCCGATCGGGAGCCCGCGTGGTTCGAGCCGATGCTCACCTCCCAGGTGGCTGCGCCCTACTATCAGCCGGGCGATGTTCCTTCGGACACGGTGACCTTCTCGGTCGTTGACCCGGCGAACGATGTGTGGCTCCAGAACGCGCTTACAGGCGTGGAGTACCCGGTGGTGGCGAGTGCGATCCTCTACGGCCCATTCGCGGCCCCGCAGACGCAGGCAACCGATGTCCCGGTCGATGCGCCGGTGGCGGGTACTGCGACGGCGACGAGCGGGAACCCGCACTCGGCGCCGATCCTCGCGACTCTGGATCAGGCGATCACCCAGCCGGGGTACTACTACTGGGTGTGGTCGATCGACTACGCCGACCAGTCAGCTGGAACCAAGGGTCGCATTCCGGGCTCGGCAGACAGCGGGCTCCCGGAGTATGCCTGGCATGACGACTTCGCGATCGCGGCGGAGACCTCGATCGTGATCCCGGACGTGACCACGACGGCGGTCGCGGAAGCCGGCGCCGGTGGGGTGCTCCACGACACGGCCCACATCGGTGACCCGGTGCTGCCGGGGGAGACGGTGAGCTTCGACCTCTACAAGCTCGGCGACGGCACGACGATCCCCGCTTCGCCGGTGTGCGAGGTCGGCAACCTCGTGGCGTCGGTGGGTCCGGTCGCCGTGACGGCGGCGGGCGACGTGGACTCGCCGGAGGTGCGGGTCTACGAGCCCGGTGTCTACGGGTGGATCGAGACGCTGCGCGACGGCAGCGGCGTCGTGATCCAGACGGGCGCGTGTGGCGAGCCCGGTGAGTTCTCCACGGTCACCAACCCGGTCGTGGCGACGCAGATCCAGAACTCCGGCGTCCTCATCCCGACCGAGCTGTCCGACTCGATCGAGGTGACCGGCACGCACGGCGCGAGCTACCAGGTGCGGGCCGATCTCTATCGGTTCCCTTGGAGGTACGACGAGGCCGGCAACATCGTGACGGACGGTGACCCGGTGTGCGACGCGGCCACCCTGTTGGGCACGACCGACACGATCACCGTGACCGGCGACGACACGGTGACCACGAACGGAATCCCGATCACCGAGGATGGCATCTACGGCTTCGTGGAGACCACCTGGACCATGAACGGGACCGCGCAGGTGATCGTCTCGACCGGCGTATGCGGCGAGGCGACGGAGACCGCCACCGTGACCCGCGTCGCGGTGACGACGGAGATCTCGACCCAGACGGCCTCCGTCGGCGACCGCGTGTTCGACACCGGCATCGTGTGCGGCACCACCCGGCCCGGTGACCTGCTCCGGTTCGACATCTACCGCCAGCTCGGCGACACGCCCTCCGAGGACGATGTGCTCGTGTTCACCGACAAGGACGTGCCCGTGACGGAGGGCACCTTCACCGACCCGGACTGCCTCCGTGTGAGGTCCGCCTCCTGGACGGTCGATCGGGCCGGCCGCTACTACGCGGTCGAGACCATGACCCGCACCGACGGGCACACGATCGCCCGTGACGAACGCGGCGCGGCCGGGGAATCCTTCACCGCGACCGACCTGGCCAGAACCGGCTTCGAGGGCGGCGGCATCGCCCTCGCCGCCGTCCTGGTCGTCCTCGGCGGAGGCGGCCTCATCGGCGCAGGCATCCACACCCGCCGCCACAACGGGCACGACATCACCGAATAGCAGGAGAGGAAAGAGAAGGGCGGGTGCCCGGCATGATCGCCGGGCACCCGTCCTCTTCGCGCCTACGGTGCGGCGCAGTACTCGCCCCGGACTTCCGCGAGGTAGCCATCGGCGCTGACCCCTCCGCCCTGCCAGTTGAGCCAGTTGTTCGGCACATAGACCTCATGCGCAGGGCCACTGTGGAACGCGACAACGTTGCCGCCGTCAGAGAGGCACTGGGAACGCGACCCGTTGTACCCGGCACCCTTGTGGATGATCCACGTCGGGCCGGTGGACCCGCCACCGCCTGTATTCCCGCCGCCGGTGCTCCCACCTCCACCGGTGCTCCCACCGCCGCTACCTCCGCCGCCGGTGCTTCCTCCAGGACGTCGGCCGCCGCCTCCGCCCGTGCCGCCTCCGGTCCCGCCCTGCGCGGCCGCGGCCTCCTCGGCAGCGACGACCGCCGCGTGGGAGTCGCGGGCGGCGCCGAGCGCGTGCTGCACGGCGAGAACCTCATCCGTCGGCACGACGGCACCGTTCTCGAGCGCAGCGTGCAGGGCGGCGACGGCATCCGCGGCGGCCGTCCGTGTGGCATCCTCGGCACGGCTCCACTGCTCGAGCAGCGCCGCGGCGTTCGTGTCGAGGCTCACCCCGAGCTGGTGGCCCGCTGCGGTCAGCCGGTCGACGTAGACACGGAGATCCGCGGTGCGGGCGCGCACGACCGCGAGCCGGTCGCGTGCAGCATCCGGTCCGCGCTCGCGCGCCACGGCGCCGGCGAGCTCGTCGACAGCCGTCGCATAGGGGTCGATGTCGGCCTGCGGGATGAACGCGGGATCGAGCGCCGCTCCGAAGACCGCGAGCCGGTTCAGCAGCTCGGCACCCTCGCGGGCGGCATCGGCGAGTGCGGTCCGCGCATCGGCGAGCTCGGCGGCCGCGCGTTCCGCGGCGGCCTGCGCCGCATCCGCGGCGGCGGCCTCGGCCCGATGCGCCTGGTAGGCGCCCACCCCGTACACCGCGCCGCCGCTCACGGCGAGCGCCCCGATCATGGCGGCGGCGACCAGCGCGGGGCGGGCGCGCCACGACGCGCGCGGCACGGAGGTCGAGGCAGCCGAGGCGTCGTCGCGCGGTTCCGGCGCGGTCGAGCCCTCCTCATCCATGACCGACATATTGTCAGCTACGGCACCCGCGCCGCCACATCGCCCAGCGCGCCGCATCCCGGCAGGCCTAGCATCGGGCCATGGACGCTGAGCGGATCGTCATCGTCGGAGCCGGCCTGGCCGGCGCGGGTGCCGCCGCCGAGCTGCGGGAGCGCGGCTTCGACGGGAGCATCGAGCTCATCGGGGCGGAGGCGCATCCGCCCTACATCCGTCCGCCGCTCTCGAAGGGCTACCTCGCGGGCGACGACGAGCGCGGCTCCTTCGAGGTGCATCCGCTCGGCTGGTACGCCGAGCACGACATCCGCTTCGTTCCGGGCTCCACCGCCGTCTCGCTCGATCGCGACGCCCGGCTCGTGGGTCTCGCGGGTGGCGATGCCGTCGGCTACGACCGGCTGCTGCTCGCGACCGGCTCGACGCCGAACCCGCTCCCCGTGCCCGGCGGCGAGCTGGCCGGCCTGCACCTGCTGCGCACCGTCGACCAGGCGGATGCGCTGCACGCCGCGCTCGCGGGCGGCGGCCGGCGGGTCGTGCTCATCGGATCCGGCTGGATCGGGATGGAGGTCGCCGCCACCGCACGCACCCTCGGCAACGAGGTGACGGTGCTGCTGCGCGGCGAGGTGCCGCTCGCGTCACAGCTGGGCGTGGAGCTCGGCGCCGACTTCGCCCGGCTGCACGAGGAGAACGGCGTCGTGCTGCGCCCCGGCACGACGGTGCGCGAGGTGGTCGGCGAGGGCGGAGCCGTTAGCGGCGTGCTGCTCGACGGCGGCGAGGTGGTTCCCGCGGATGTCGTGGTCGCGGCGGTCGGGGCGTCCCCGGCGATCGCGCTCGCCGCATCCGCCGGGCTCGAGACGGGCGACGGCGTGCACGTGGACGCGCGCCTGCGCAGCTCCGACGCCTCGATCTGGGCGGCCGGCGACATCGCCGCCGCCGTGCACCCGCTGCTGGAGGCCGCCGGGCTTCCGCCCCGCATCCGCAGCGAGCACTGGGCGAACGCCGAGAAGACGGGGCCTGCGGCGGCGCGCTCGATGCTGGGCGACGAGACGCCGTACGACGCGATCCCGTACTTCTACACCGACCAGTTCGATCTCGGAATGGAGTACACGGGCTTCCCGCAGCTGGCCGCCGAGGGCGAGATCGTCATCCGCGGCGATCGTGCGGGCCGCGAGTTCATCGCGTTCTGGGTGCGCCAGGATCGTGTGGTCGCGGGCATGAACGTCAACGTGTGGGACGTCGCGGATCAGGTGGAGCGCCTCGTGCGCGCCGGCTTCGATGGCCGCGCCGTCGACCGCACCCGGCTCGCCGACCCCGAGATCGCGCTCGAGGAGCTGTGATCGTGCCGTCTGGTCGATCCGGGGCGCCCGAAGCGACCGGCTCGCACGATGCGTGCCAGCTAGCATCGTGCGCGTGAGCTCGTCGTCCCCGTCCGCCTCCGGCGTGCGCCGCATCGGCGCCCGCGAGTTCGACTTCGACCGGCAGGTCGCCGTCATGGCGATCGTCAACCGCACCCCCGACTCCTTCCACGACAAGGGTGCCACCTTCGCGCTCGAGCGCGCGGTCGAGGCGTCGCTCGCGGCGGTGGCCGACGGCGCCGACTGGGTCGACGTGGGCGGGGTGCCGTTCGGCCGCGGACCGGTGGTCGAGCTCGCCGAGGAGCTCGACCGGATCGTGCCCCTCGTCGCCGCTATCCGCGCGGTGAGCGACGTGGTGATCTCGGTCGACACCTTCAACGCCCGGGTCGCCGCGGCATCCCTCGCGGCGGGGGCCGACGTCGTCAACGACACCTCGGGCCTCTGGGACCCCGACATGGCGGCGGCCGTCGCCGAGGGCGGCGGCCACCTCGTGCTCACGCATTCGCTCACGCCGCCGCGCACCGCGCACCCCTCGCCGCAGTACGACGATGTCGTCGAGACGGTCGTCGCCCACCTGCGCGACCGCATCGGCACGGCGCTCGCGGCCGACGTGCCGTTCGAGCACCTGATCGTCGATCCCGGTCACGACCTCAACAAGAACACCCTGCACTCGCTCGAGCTCACCCGCCGGCTCGCCGAGGTGGCCGCTCTCGGGCCGCCCGTGCTCGTGGCGCTCTCCAACAAGGACTTCATCGGGGAGAGCATCGACCGCCCGCAGTACGAGCGGCTCGAGGGATCGCTCGCGGCCGCGGTCGTGTCGATCCTGAACGGCGCCCGCATCGTGCGCGTGCACGACGTGCGCGCGACGGTCGCGGCGGTGCGGATGACGGAGGCGATCCTCGGATGGCGGGAGCCGGCGTGGCTGAAGCACAACATGTGACGATCGACCGGATGTGGCCCGATTCGGCCGCCGACGTCTCGGACGACGCGCTCGTCGCCGAGCTGCGCGGCGCCGATCCGGTGCTGCGGGTCAACTTCGTCTCCTCTGTCGACGGCGCGGCGACCCACGACGGCCTCTCGGGGGGCCTCGGCGACGCAGCCGACCGGCGCTACTTCGAGCTGCTGCGCCGCGCAGCGGATGCCGTGCTGGTCGGCGCCGGCACGGTGCGCGCCGAGGGCTACGGCCCGATGCGGGTCTCGGACGCCTCGGCGGCGTGGCGCGCGGCGAACGGCCTTCCGCCCCATCCGGTGTTCGCGATCGTCACCGGGCGACTCGACCTCGACCCGGCGTCGCGCATCTTCACCGAGGCGCCCGTGCGCCCCGTCGTCGTGACCACCGAGGGTCACGACGTGTCGGCGTTCACCGAGGTGGCGGATGTCGTGGAGGCCGGGCGGGGCCCGCGCATCGACGCCGTGGCCGCGGTCGCCGCGCTGCGGGAGCTCGGGCTGAGCAGCATCCTCTGCGAGGGCGGCCCGCACCTGTTCGGCGCCCTGCTCGCGGCGGATGCCGTCGATGAGCTGTGCCTCACGGTCTCCCCTCGGCTCGAGGCGGGGGATGCGCGCCGCATCGCCGCCGGCCAGCTGCCCGAGCCGCGCGGCCTCGCGCTGGCGCACGTGCTGCGCTCGGGCTCGACGCTGCTGTTGCGGTACCGCCGGGGAGGGTGATCTCGATACGCCCGCTTCGCGGGCTACTCGATCAGCGGGGCGTTGACGGGTGCAGGAGCTCGCGCGCGATCCGCTCGCCCACGCTGTTGCCGCTCTCGCCCGCGGGGAGCCCGCCGCGCGCGTAGCCGGCACGGACGTAGAGGATCGTCGCGGTCCACGTCGCGAACACGGCGGCCGCGCGGCTCCAGGGCAGCACCGAGTCGGGGGCGTGGCCGCCACGTTCCGCGAAATCGGCAGCGAGGCGCTCCTGCGCGCGCACCCAGGCGTGCATGATGTGCCCGGCGATCTCGGGCGATCCGTCGCCGATGAACTCCACGGTCGGATGCTGCCGCACCATCTCGCCGAAGGTGCGGTTGCTCCATCCGTTCGTGACGATCCGGCGCAGGGCCGCCGCGATGGCGTCGTCGACGGGCTCGTCGACCGGGCGCTCGCACAGCGCGTCGACGAAGGCGTCGAGCCAGCCGTCGAAGTGGGCGAGCAGGATCGCGGGCTTCGAGTCGAAGTGCAGGTAGATGGTGCGCACGGCGACGTCGGCCTCGCGCGAGATGTCCTCCATGGTCGTCTCGGCGTAGCCGTTGTCGGTGAGCAGCCGCTCGGCCGCGGTCATGATCGCGGTGCGCGTCGCCGCCTTGCGGCGCTCGTTGCGGGAGGGGCGTGCCGAGGAGTCCATCCGGTCCACCATACGTCGAGGGCCCCGGCGGCGGGCTGGATGCCGCCACCGGGGCCTGTCTCAGGAGCCGTCCCGCGCGCTACACGTCGCGCCGGCGCACCACCACCGCGGCGGCGGCGAGGGCGGCGGCCGCCCACACGGCGAGCGCGAGCGCGGCCTGCCAGGGCTCGAGCGCGACGGTGCCGAGCGTCATCGTGAACCCGCCGTCCATCTGCGGCAGCTGCGGCGAGTACATCGTGCTGCCGAGGCTGCTGGGGAGGAAGGCGTTGACGTCGTGGATCCAGTTCGCGTTGAGGAGCGCGCCGGCCAGCTGCAGCACGGTGGGCGCCACGAGCAGGAGGCCGAACACGGATGCGATGGCACCCGCCGAGTTGCGGATGAGCGCACCGACGCCCACCGAGAACACCCCGAGGAGCGTCGGGTAGCCGGCCGCCGCGAGCAGTGTCAGCCACAGGCGCGGGTCGCTCGCGTCGATCGCGGCGCCCCCGGCGGAGAGGATCGCGCCGCTCGCCGCTGCGCCGATCGCGAGAGCCACGAAGTCCACGAGGAACACCGCGACGCCGATCACGAGCGCCTTCGCGAGCAGCGCGGGCACCCGTCGCGGCACCGCCGCCATGGTGGAGCGGATCATGCCGGTGCCGTACTCGCCGGTGATGACGAGGCAGCCGAGCACGGGCACGGCGAGCACGCTGAAGCCGAGCGGGATCGTGAGGGTCGTCATCCACATGAAGAACGCGGCGTCGGCGCTCGGGGCGCCCGCGCTGCCGCTCGCGGCGAGCGCGAGCGAGATGAGCGCGGGGAGTCCCGCGGTGAGCGCCGCGACGATGGAGAGGCACCACCACGTGGAGCGGAGGGTGAAGAGCTTCACCCACTCCGAGCGGATGATGCCGGTCGCGGTGAGCCGTGTCGCCGGACGGGCGGCGTCGATCGTCGTCGCGGTCATGCCGCACCTCCTGCGTGGTACTCGACCTCGTCCTGGGTGAGGGCGAGGTAGGCCTCCTCGAGCGAGCCGCCGAGGGTCGTGAGCTCGTGCAGCACGACGCCGTCGCGCGCGGCGAGCTCGCCGATCCGCTCGGCGGGGATGCCCGTGACGAGCAGCGCGGACGGTGTCGCGGCATCCGGGGTCGCCTCGCCGCCCTCGGCCGCGAGGGCGGCTCCGAGGCGCCCGGCGTCGGGTGTCCGGACACGCACGGCGCCGCGACCGGAGGCGCCGGCGACGATCTCGGCGACCGGGGCGTCCGCGATGACGCGGCCGCGCCCGAGCACGATGATGTGGTCGGCCGTCTGCGCCATCTCGCTCATCAGGTGCGAGGAGAGGAAGACGGTGCGGCCCTCGGCGGCGAGGTGCCGGGCGAGCCGTCGCACCCACACGACGCCCTCGGGGTCGAGGCCGTTGACGGGCTCGTCGAGGATGAGGGTGGCCGGGTCGCCGAGCAGCGCGGCGGCGATGCCGAGACGCTGGCCCATGCCGAGCGAGAAGCCGCGCACGCGCTTGCCGGCGACCGCGTCGAGACCCGTCATGCCGATCACCTCGTCCACGCGGCGGTTCGGGATGCCGTGGGTCGCGGCGAGCGCGCGCAGGTGCCCGCGTGCCGAGCGGCCCGGGTGCACGGCCTTGGCGTCGAGGAGGATGCCCACCTCGTGCAGCGGTGCGCGGTGCTCGGCGTACGGCGCGCCGTTGACGGTCACCTCGCCGCTCGTCGGCCGGTCGAGGCCCACGATCATGCGCATCGTGGTCGACTTGCCGGCGCCGTTCGGGCCGAGGAAGCCGGTCACGAGGCCGGGTCGGACGGTGAAGGTGGCGTCATCCACCGCGGTCTTGGCGCCGTAGCGCTTGGTCAGTGCTGTCGCTTGGATCATCGAGTGGACCTCATGCGTTCGACCCTACGGGGCCGTCGCCGGACGGGGCCATCGGGTGAACCCCCGAACCGACCCCGCGCTACGCGCTCAGGCGCGCATCCGGCGGCGCACCACGAGGGCCAGGCCGGCCAGCAGCGCGAGCAGCGCCGCGAGGGCGAGCGTCGGCGGGAGCACCTCGCCGGTCAGTGCGAGGGCGGGGACCACCTCGACGAGCAGGACCGGGCTCGTCGTCGTTCCGAGATGCGCGGTGATGCGATGCGGGCTCGCGTGGGGGAAGCAGACGGTGAGGCCGTCGACGAGGTCGGTGGGCTGGTCGCTCGACAGCGAGGCCCCCTGGACGTGCTCGATCGGGTTGCCGAACGCGTCGGTTCCGCTCACCGCGAAGCTGAGGCAGCCGCCCTGGCGCACGCTCGTCGTCGTGGCCTGAAGGGTGATCGACGACGCCTGGGCCGCCGCGACGCTCACGACGGTCGAGGCGGAGGTCGCGTCCGCATCGTCGAGCGTGGCGGTCACGCGGTGGTCGCCGGCGGCGGTGAACGCGATCGCGTCGCCGGTCACGACATCCGTCGCGTCGTCGCTCGCGAGGGTGATGGCGTCGGTGATGACGACGGGGTTGCCCCAGGCGTCGGCGCCGTGCACCGCGAAGGTCGTGCTCTGGCCGGCGGTCAGGGACGCGTCGGCGGGCGTCACGGTGAGCGAGGCGAGCGCCCCGGGCGTCACCTCGACGGTGGTCGAGGCGGTCACGGCGGGGTCGTTGTCGAGGGTCGCCGTCACCGTCGCATTCCCCGCCTGGAAGAACCGGATGGTGTGGCCGGTGACGGAGGCGCCGAGCGCGTCGGTGGTGAAGGTCACCTGCCCGGTGGCGTCGCCGGTCGGGTTGCCGTAGGCGTCCCAGCCGTGGGCGGTGAAGCCGAGCGCGGTGCCGGCGCCGACGGATGCGGCGGGCGCGTCGACGGTGAGCGAGGAGAGCGGTCCGGCGTTCACCTGGAGCGAGGACTGCACGGGTGCGAGGCCCGGCAGCGTCACCCCGATCGTCCGGGGTCCGGCTACGGTCGCCGTGATGGCGTTGCCGGCTATGACGTCGCTCGCGACGTTCGAGGTGAGGGATGCCTGCGAGCTGACGTCCGTCTCGTTGTCGTAGGCGTCGAAGCCGATCACCGTGATGGTGGAGGTGCCGCCCGCGGTGATCGGGGAGGGTGCGGTGACCTCGGCGCGGAGGGCGGCTCCGGATGCCACCGTGAGGGTGATCGAGGTCGAGTGCCCGCTCGCGGTCGCGGTGACCGTGCGCGAGGTGGCGCTGGTCGGGGTGAACGTCTGGCCCGTGACCGTCTCGGAGCCGGTCGAGGTCACGGTGGCGGGGAGCTCGGAGATCGGGTTGCCGTAGGCGTCCCAGCCGGTGGCGACGAGCATGAGCGGCGTCCCCGCGGTGACGGTTGCCGTGGTGCCGGTTCCGACCGCGGCCCCCCGGCCCGTGCCGTCCTGCTCGTACAGCTGCGCGGTGAGGTGGTCGAGGGGCCCGGCGAGCACCTCGATCTGCCGGGTGACGGTGCCGAAGCCGGCGATCGTGGCGGTGATCGTGTGGATGCCGGCCGCGGTCATCCGGACGCGGGAGCCGGTGACGACGTCGCTCGCGACATCGCTGGCGAAGGTCGCGCTCGCGGTCTGGTCGGAGTCGACGTCGGCGACGGCCTCGTGGCCGACGACCTGCAGATCGATCGTCTCGCCGGCGGTGACCGTGTCGTCGTCGACGTCGATCCGGGCGGAGCGGAGGAAGCGCCAGTCGGCGTAGACGGTGAGGCTCTGGGTGAGCACGGTCGAGGCCGTGAAGGGGGTTCCCTGGCCGTCCGCGGCCGTGTTCCACCCCCAGGCGACGGCGCCGGTCGCGGTCGGGAACGTCGGCATGCTGCGCCCCGCGTCCGCCAGGCTCGCGGCGTAGACGTGCAGGGACGACGGCGAGGGCGCGGTGGCGCCGCTGCGGTTGGCGACGAAGTTCACCGTGAAGTTGTTGCCGAACACCTTGAGCTTGGAGTCGACGCCGACCAGCAGCGCCCCGTCGTTGTTGATGTAGGCGGGGAACCCGCCGTAGGGCGTCGGGTCCTTCTGGAAGGAGCCGGGGCCGCGCACGACCCCGCCGGCGAGCACCGTGATGCACTCGTTGTCGGGGATGGCGACGTTGTTGCCGAGCACGAGGGTGCCGGCGATCACGTAGCTGCCCCACTGCCGGTAGTACGGCTTGTCGCCGCCGAACCCTCGGCGGCCCTGGGCGTCGGAGACGGTGAGTGTCGCCGCAGCGCCGACCGTGAGCGCGACGCCCGCGGAGTGGCCGCCGCCGCCGACGCCCGGGGCGCCGTAGGGATACTGGCCACCGTGGGCGGCGACCGTCCCGCCCTCGATGTCGACGACCGCGGTGCCGTCGCCGGCGTATTCGCTGCCGTTGCCGATCCCGGGGCTGTCCGCGCCGCCGTTCGCCGTGACGGTGCCGCCGCTGATCGTGATCGAGCCGGCGCGGCCGTTGATGCCGCCGCCGATCCCGGCCGCGTAGTAGCCGCCGTTCGCGGTGACGGTGCCGCCCGACATCCGGAACGTGCCGCCGTCGTGGCCTTGGTCGCCGCCGATGCCGGCGGCGCCGCCCTCCCCGGTCGCGACGACGGAGCCGGCCCGGAGGTCGAGGGTCGCGTCGCTGGTGGTGATGCCCGCATGGCCGAAGGGGCCGAGGGTCGCGTCGGCCCGGATCGCACCGCCTGCGCCGCTGTCGACGATCGTGAGCGTCGTCCCCGGCGTCACGGTGAGGTTGCCGGCCTGGAGCGTGTGGCCGTTCAGGTCGAGTGTGAGCGTGTGGCCCGTCGAGGCGACGGGGGCGGTGGCCGTGACGTCGACGTCGTTTTCGAGTCGCACGGTGTCGACGGTCGGGTCGTCGAATGCCGCCACGAGATCGGCGGGTGTCGTCACGCCGTACATGACGGCATTCGCGGGAGCTGCGGCCAGCAGCGGTGTGAGCAGGGCTGCGGCGGCGGTCGCGGCGATCGCGGGCGTGCGGAGCCGGCGGAGGCGGTCGGGGGTGCGGGTGCCGACGGTGGTCACGGTCTCTCCTCGGACGTTACAGATTGTAACGTTACGGACTGTAGCATAATGGCGATGCCATGGACGATCCCGGAGAACTGCGGCGCCTTCCGCTCCAGCAGCGCAGCGCGCAGCGCCTCGACCTGATCCTCGACACCGCCGCCGCCCTCATCGACGAGGCCGGATCGGTGCAGCTCACCCCCACCCTCATCGCCCGCCGGGCAGGCATGTCGCACGCCGCCATCTACCGCTACTTCGCCGACACCCCGGCGATCCTGCGCGCGCTCGCCGCGCGCAACCTCGAGCGATACCTCGCCGTCGTGCGCGAGATCATCGCCGACCCCGAGATCCTGTGGCAGGACGCGATGCGCCAGATCGTCGACGCCTACGCCGAGAAGCTGCGCAGCGAGCCGGGGTTCCGCTGGGTGCGGCTCGGCGACGGCATCGACAGCCACCTGTTCAGCGCCACCGACACGAACAAGCACCTGCTCGCGATCGAGTCGCTCGGCTACTTCCGGCCGCGGTTCGACGTCTGGGAGCGCCCCGAGCTGTACGAGCACGTGGAGGTCATGCTCGAGATCGCCGACGCCCTCGTCTCGCGTGCGTTCCTCACCGACCCGCAGGGCGATCCGTTCTTCATCGCGGAGGCCAGGCGGCTCACCGTCGCCTATCTCGAGGAGTTCCTCGCGACCGTGCCGGGGCGCGAACCCGACCCGATCGAGGGGGCCGGCCTCGACACCCGGGCAGCGCCGCTGATCGAGTAGCGCCGACGGCGCGTGTCGAGATCAGCCCGTCGTCACGCCGCGAGGTCGTGCGCATCGAGGATCGTGTAGGCGTACCCCTGCTCGGCCAGGAAGCGCTGCCGGTTCTGGGCGAAGTCCTGGTCGACGGTATCGCGGGCCACGAGCGTGTAGAAGTTCGCCGGCAGGCCCGACTCCTTGGGGCGCAGCAGCCGTCCGAGGCGCTGGGCCTCCTCCTGACGCGAGCCGAACGATCCGGAGACCTGGATGGCGACGGTCGCCTCGGGCAGATCGACCGAGAAGTTGGCGACCTTCGACACGACGAGCACGGGGGTGGTGCCGTCGCGGAACTCCTGGAACAGCCGCTCCCGCTCGGGCACCGGCGTGGCGCCGGTGAGCTGCGGGGCGCCGAGCGTCTCGGCGAGCTCGTCGATCTGGTCGAGGTACTGCCCGATCACGAGGATGCGCTCGCCCGCGTGCTTCGCCACGAGGTCCTTCACCACGCGGAGCTTCGCGGGGGCGGTGGCGGCGAGCCGGTAGCGCTCGTCGTCGGCGCTCGCGGCGTACTCCAGCCGCTCCGACTCCGGCAGGTCGATCCGCACCTCGAAGCAGGATGCGGGGGAGATGAAGCCCTGCGCCTCGATCTCCTTCCACGGGGCGTCGAAGCGCTTGGGGCCGATGAGGCTGAAGACATCGGACTCGCGGCCGTCCTCGCGCACGAGCGTCGCGGTGAGGCCGAGCCGGCGGCGGGCCTGCAGCTCGGCGGTGAGCTTGAACACGGGCGCGGGCAGCAGGTGCACCTCGTCGTAGACGATGAGGCCCCAGTCGAGCGCGTCGAGCAGTGCCAGGTGCGCGTACTCGCCCTTCCGCTTCGCGGTGAGGATCTGGTAGGTCGCGATCGTGACCGGCTTGATCTCCTTGGTCTGGCCGGAGTACTCGCCGATCTCCTCCTCGGTGAGGCTCGTGCGCTTGAGCAGCTCGGCCCGCCACTGGCGTGCCGACACGGTGTTGGTCACGAGGATGAGCGTGTTGGTGTCGGCGGCGGCCATCGCGCCCGCGCCCACGAGCGTCTTGCCGGCGCCGCACGGCAGCACGACGACGCCCGAGCCGCCCGCGAAGAAGTTGTCGACCGCCTGCCGCTGGTAGGCGCGCAGGCTCCAGCCGTCCTCGACGAGCTCGATGTCGTGCGGGGTGCCGGGGGTGTAGCCGGCCTGGTCCTCGGCCGGCCAGCCGATCTTGAGCAGCTCCTGCTTCACCTGGCCGCGCGCCCAGGGCTGCAGCGTCCACTCGGTGGAGGAGCGGCGGATGCCGAGGAACGGCGCCACCTTCGAGTTGCGGGTGATCTCGGCGAGCACCGCGGCATCCGTGGCGCGGATGACGAGCTCGCCCTCCGCCTCCTCGTCGCGCGCGATGACGAGCCGGCCGTAGCGGCCGACCGTCTCCTCGACGTCGATCTGCACCGTCTGCGGCACCGGGAACTTGGCGTAGCGCTCGAGCGTCGCGAGCATCTGCTCGGCGGTGTGGCCCGCGGCGCGGGCGTTCCACAGGCCGAGGCGCGTGATGCGGTAGGTGTGCACGTGCTCGGGAGCGCGCTCGAGCTCGGCGAAGATGGCGAGCTCGTGCCGCGCCTCCTCCGCCTCCGGGTGCGCCACCTCGAGCAGCACGGTGCGGTCGCTCTGCACGATCAGCGGTCCGTTCATAACCGATCAACCCTACCCGCGCGGGTGCCGGTCGTGCCGGGACGGCTACCGGACGGGCGTGAGCCGCATCTGGCGGGCGAGCTCATAGGCGGTGTGGCGATCGGCGGCGTCGGCGGCGAACACGCGGCCGATCACGAGCGCCGAGCGGTGCGGCATCCGGATCTGCACCATGCCGTCCGGAACCGCGCCCGACCATCCGGGCCCCGTCAGCAGGAACTCGCCGGCGCCGCCGCCGGTCGTGCGCGTGCCGACGTAGGCCACGTCGGCGCTGCTCGCGGGGTCGGTGAACTGGATGGCGTAGTAGCGGCCGGACATCTCGGGCACGTGCAGCACGAGCGGGCCGTCCCGCAGCTCGAGCCAGCCGCCGAGGTAGAGGACGTCGTCGGTGCCGGTCGCCATGAGGCTGCCGCGCGACGCCATCGCGGAGGAGGCGGCCGGCACGGCGTGGAGCGTGTTGACCGGGATGGGGCCGTCGCCGAATCCGTGCCGCACGATCGCGCGCCGCATCCCGCTCACGATGAAGCGCGGCCAGAGCCAGACGAGCACCGGCACGCCGATCGCCCACACGACGACGGCCGTCACCGCGAGCGGCACGAGCTGCTCCCACCCGCGCGAGAGCCGCTGCGCGATGACCCACGCGAAGATCGCGAGGATGACGACGGTGATCGGCACGCCGTACTTCAGGATGAGCCGGTTCACGCGCCCGTCTCCCTCATGACGGGCGGCACGCGGTAGCTGCCGTCGAGCACGGCGGGGCCGGGCAGGTAGGCGCGGAGCATGAGGGCGAACCGTCCGGCGGGCACCGGCAGCCAGTTCCGCTCGCGTCCCTCGGGAGCCGCGCGGCGCAGCAGGATGTCGATCGATCCGTCGGCGTTCGCCACGAGGTCGGTGCGGTCGCCGACGCTCGCGCGCGCCGCCGGGTCACCCGTCATGTAGCCGATCGCGTCGGTCACGGTGAGCGACCAGAACGCGTCGTTCGGCGGCAGCTGCCCGGCGGGGAAGCGCAGCACGTAGTCGTTCCGGCCGTCGAGCCGTCGCCCCGATCCGTCGACCGTGGCCGTCCAGTAGGCGGCCTCCTCGACGACGTTCACGAGGGGGAGCGCCTTCGCGGTCGCCGCCCGCAGCAGGAGCCCGTTCTCCGGGCGCCCGGCCACCCGGATGCTGCGCCAGCCGCCGCAGGTCGTGGTCACGCGACGTGCCACGGCGTTCAGCAGGAGCACCGTGCTGAGGAACGCGAGCGTGGCGCCGATGATGACCCCCTGCACCACGCCGGACTGCGCGAGCCAGCCGAGGAAGCCTGCCATGCAGGCACCCTAGTCCTGCGATCAGCCCGTGGGCGGTCCGACGGCCACGATGTGCGAGAGGGGGAGGGTGCGCTCGATGTCGGCGCGGCGGTCGCGGGCGCGGAGGCGGCCGCCCGCGAGGGCGGCGGGCTCGAGCACGTAGGGCGTCTCGGAGCCGTCCGGCATCCGCACCACCACCGTCACCTCGAGTCGGCCCTTGATCGCGAGCTCGAGCTGGCGCGCGTTCCAGGCGGCACCGCTCTCGGCGGGCTGGTTCTCCGACGCCTCCCGGATGCGCACCACCAGCCGCTCCACCGGGTCGGGCCCGGCATCCTGCGGCACCGGATGCGCGGGGGTGCGGCGCACCGCGCGGATCACGCCCGCGGCATCCTCCAGCACCGCGGGGTAGCGGTTGTCGACGAGCGCCCAGTAGAGGGTCTCGGCGTCGAAGCGGCTCACCGCGCGGTGCTCGCCGGCGCGGCGCAGGGCGAGCGAGGCGAGCGACTGGTCGACCACGAGCTGCCCGACGAGCGCCGGGTCCTCCGCCCGCAGGTAGGAGTGCGCGTTCGGCTCCGCGGGGTCGTCGAGCGCCCCGACCCGCAGGCTGCCGAAGCGTCCGGCCGTCTCGGACAGCAGGTACTCGAGCGGCTGCGGGATGCCGGTGAGCGAGATCTCGGCGAGCAGCTCCTCCAGCTCCCGGGCGGTGGCGCCGGTGGTGAGCGCGCGGGTGATGGACGCCGCCGTGATCCGGTAGCTCGAGGCGAGCCCCGCGGACTCGACGTCGGCGACCGTGCGCAGCCGCCGGTCCACGTCGGCGGCGAGCGGGCCCGGTGCGATCACCGAGAGGTCGTGCTGGATGTAGACCTGCCGCACGTCGGGCGGGAAGAGGCGGTCCACCTCGGCCGCCGCCGCATCCGTGCCGTGGGCGAGCAGAGCGGCGCCGGGCGTCGAGGGGACCGCGGAGCCGACGATGCCGAGGAGCTCCGCCGCGCGGATCACCTCGCGCGTGCGGTCGGCGAGCCAGTCGCCGCCCGCCGGATAGAGCCAGGCGAGGTAGGCGAGCAGGCCGTCGCCCCAGCGCGCGCCGGCGCGCTCGCGCAGCAGCTCCCGCAGCTGCTCGGGCACGTGCGACAGCCAGCCGGCGGCGAGCGTCGTCCAGCGTGCGACGCGGGGGAGCTCGCGCCAGGCCTCGCCGTCGGGGGTCGTGCGCCAGGCGCCGTCCACCGCGACCGCCAGGCCGGCATCCGCCGCGAGGGCGAGCAGGGTCTCGAGCTCGTCGTCCGCGGCGCCCGTCGCGGCCCGCAGCCGGCGCCAGTCGGGCAGGGCGATGCCGCCGCGCTGCAGCAGGCGAGCGGGCTCGCGGGTCAGGGAGTCGAGCAGCTCGCCGACCGAGGTCACGGAGCCGAAGGCGCGCTCGCCCGCGGCGCGGTCGGCGAGGCCGCGGTCGTCGTCGCCCACGGCCTCGAGGGCGGCGGGGGCCGGGGCGTCGAGCAGCTCCTCGGGGGAGGGGAGCCCGCGCGCCGGCCAGCCGCGGAGGGTCGTGGTGACCGCGTCGAAGGCGGCCGCCCCGCTCTCGGTCTCGCCGAGCAGGGCGAGGCCGGTGAGCCGTGCGGCGAGGGCGTCGAGCCCGGATGCCGTGAGCCCCGCCCGGCGCGCGATCGCCGTGGCGTCCGCATCCGGTCCGAGCACCGCGAAGGCGGCGAGCACCGCGAGCGCGCTCCGGGGGAGCCGGGCGAGCGCCTCCTGGATGGTGCCGTCCTCGAGCAGTGCGTCGGCGAGGTCGAACACATCGTGCACGCCGGTCTCCCGGATGGGGCGCGCGCGCAGCAGCGCGACGAGGGCGTCGTCGGACCGCGCCCGCAGCCACGCCGCGAGCGCGAGGGGCGAGGTGCTCCCGCTCACCGCCCCCGGCCGAGCCGGCGACGCCGAGCGGTGCTCACGACGAGGAAGACGACGACGAGCAGGAAGGCGAGCGGCAGTCCCGTGTAGCCGATGAGCAGGAGCGCGGGCCAGACGCCCCCTCCGGTGGCGGCCCCGGTGCCCGCGCCGATCATGGTCAGCGCGATCGCGAGGATCGACAGGACGAGGAGGGCGCCGATGACGGTCGCGAGGACGCGTTCGATACGATTGAACGGGACGGACGCGTTCTCGGACACGAGACAACCCTATGCCCCGTGTCCCTGCACTGTTCGATGAGCGAGAGAGGTCCGGCATGCCCACCGGCAAGGTGAAGTTCTACGACGAGGAGAAGGGCTTCGGCTTCGTCACCGCGGATGACGGCCAGGAGGTCTTCCTGCACGCCTCGGCGCTGCCCGCGGGCGCGGTCGTGCGCGCCGGCACGCGCCTCGAGTTCGGCATCGCCGACGGCCGCAAGGGGGCTCAGGCCCTCTCGGTGCGGGTGCTCGACACCCCGCCGAGCCTCAGCAAGCTCAACCGCCGCTCGGCCGACGACATGGCGATCGTCGTCGAGGACCTCGTGAAGCTCCTCGACGGCATCGGCGCAGGGCTGCGCCGCGGTCGCTATCCCGACCGTGCGCACGGCGCCAAGATCGCGGCGGTGCTGCGCAAGGTCGCCGACGACCTGGAGGCATGATCCTGCCGTGACCGACGACGAGCGCGCCCGGATCGCGCGGGACGCGCTGCGCGAGATCACCCCGGATGCCACGGTCGGCGAGCTGATCGGCCAGCAGCCCGAGGGCGACGGCGTCACGACGCTCGCCTTCGCGGCGACGATGCCCGGCTACCCGGGCTGGCGCTGGACCGTGAGCGTGGCGGAGCTGCCCGGCGAGGGCCCCTCGGTGCTCGAGGCCGAGCTGCTGCCCGGGGAGGGCGCGCTGCTCGCGCCCGACTGGGTGCCGTGGTCGGAGCGCCTCGAGGAGTACCGGGCGGCGCAGGCGGCGGCGGATGCCGAGGCCGCTCTCGACGACGACGAGTCGGATGACGAGGAGTCGGACGACGATCTCGAGGACGTGGACGACGAGGACGACGAGGGTCTCGACGACGAAGACGAGGATCGTGACGACCTCGACGACGAGGACGTCGCCGACGAGCACGATGACGACGACTTCGGCGACGACCCCGACGACGGCATCGACTTCGAGTCCGACGACGAGCCGAGGGCTTAGCTCGAGTCTTCAGGCCCGTCGATCCGGCAGCGGATGCCGGGGATCGCTGCGAGCACTGAGTGCCTCCCGCACCGCCGCGATGCGCCGCTGATGGCGCCTCAGTCGTGGCTCCTGCGCCGGTGGTGCACGTAGACGAGCGCGGCGAGCCCGAGCCCGATGCCGACGAGGCAGGTCCACAGCCACCAGACACGCCCCGCCTCGACGAGCGGGCCGACGAAGAGCAGCAGGCCGCCGAGCGCGAGCACCCACAGCACGAGACCCGCGAGCACGGCGGCACGGTCATCCGTGGGCACCGGCTCCGGATCCGGACGGCGCTCGTCCTCCCTCAGCCAGAACCGCATGCCGAGAGCCTAGCGATCCCGCCGGTCGAGTAGCCGCCGGAGGCGGCGTATCGAGACCGTCAGAGCGCGGCGATCACGTGGTCGATCGACGCGGTGAGGGCGCGCACGTCATCCGGGTCGACCGCGGCGAACGTCGCGACGCGCAGCTGGTTGCGGCCGAGCTTGCGGTACGGCTCGGTGTCGACGATGCCGTTGGCGCGCAGCACCGAGGCGACGGTCGCCGCATCCACCGACTCGTCGAAGTCGATCGTCACGACGACCTGCGAGCGATGCGCGGGGTCGGTCACGAACGGCGTGGCGAAGGCGCGCTCCTCCGCCCACGCGTAGAGGTGATCCGAGGACTCGCGGGTGCGCGCGTCGGCGAAGGCGAGGCCGCCGTTCGCGTTCATCCAGTCGAGCTGCGCCTCCATGAGCAGCAGCGTCGCGATCGCCGGGGTGTTGAGCGTCTGGTCGAGGCGCGAGTTGTCGACGGCGTTCTTGAGGCTCAGGAACTCGGGGATGAAGCGACCGGATGCCGCGATCCGCTCGATCCGCTCGGTGGCGGCCGGGCTCATGAGGGCGAACCACAGACCGCCGTCGGCGGCGAAGTTCTTCTGCGGCGCGAAGTAGTAGACGTCGCTCTCGGCGACGTCGAGGTCGACGCCGCCGGCGGCGCTCGTCGCGTCGATCACGGTGAGCGCGCCGGCGTCGCCGTGCACGCGCGTCACGGGCGCCATGACGCCCGTCGAGGTCTCGTTGTGCGCCCAGGCGTAGACGTCGATGCCCTCCCGCACCTCGACCTCGGCGCGCGAGCCGGCGGGAGCCGTGATGACGTGCGGCGCCTCCAGGTGGGGGGCCGCCGCCGCCTGCGCGAACTTGGCGCCGAACTCGCCCGAGCTCAGGTTCTCGCTGCGGCGCTCGATGAGCGAGAAGGCCGCGGCATCCCAGAACGCGGTCGAGCCGCCGTCGCCGAGCACCACCTCGTAGCCCTCCGGCAGCCGGAAGAGCTCGGCGATCCCCTGGCGCACGCGGCCGACGAGCTGCTTGATCGGCTTCTGCCGGTGCGAGGTGCCGAGCAGCGCGGCGTTCGCCTGCAGGTGGGCCAGCTGCTCCGGCCGCACCTTGGAGGGCCCGCATCCGAAGCGTCCGTCGGCGGGGAGCAGGTTCTGGGGGATCACGATGTCCGGCACGTGCACGATTCTATTGAGCCGCGCATGCGCGCCCGTCGCGTGGCGCCGAGCCCGCGGCGGGGCGCCGGTGCCCGCAGGTAGGCTGGACCCGACGCGCTGGGAGGCCACGATGACCGATCTCGTCGACACGACCGAGATGTACCTTCGGACCATCCTCGACCTGGAGGAGGAGGGGATCGTGCCGCTGCGTGCGCGCATCTCCGAGCGCCTCGGCCACTCCGGCCCCACCGTGTCGCAGACCATCGGGCGCATGGAGCGCGACGGCCTCGTGGTCGTCGAGGGCGACCGGCACCTCGCGCTCACGGCCGAGGGGCGCCGCCGCGCCATGCACGTCATGCGCAAGCACCGCCTCGCCGAGCGCCTGCTCGCCGACGTCATCGGACTCGACTGGGCATACGTGCACGACGAGGCATGTCGCTGGGAGCACGTGATGAGCGAGCAGGTGGAGCGCCGCCTGCTCGAGCTGCTCGACCACCCGACCGAGTCGCCGTATGGCAACCCCATCCCGGGTCTCGACGAGCTCGGTGGCGAGCCGGCCGGCCGATTCCTCGACGGGGTGGAGAGCATCGTGACGCGTACCGCGGCCGTCGACGGCGAGTCGAGC
This sequence comes from Protaetiibacter sp., assembly GCA_030150265.1. Taxonomy (GTDB): domain Bacteria; phylum Actinomycetota; class Actinomycetes; order Actinomycetales; family Microbacteriaceae; genus Homoserinibacter. Next base: position 91,982 of record JASLGG010000003.1, on the reverse strand, counting down.
GGCGTCATCCGGCGCCTCGGCGAGCCCGTGCAGTTCGAGCCCGAGCTGCTCGCCCAGCTGCGGGATGCGGGGGTCGTGCCCGGCGCGACCGCCACGCTCTCGGCGGCCGGCTCGTACGTGCTCGTGCAGGTCGACGGCTTCGGCGACGGGCTCGAGCTGCCCAGCGAGGTCGCGGCGCACGTCTACGTCGAGGCCTGACGCGGCCGACCCCGCTCGCTGGCAATCTCCTCCGAGTCCGGGCGGACCGCGCGTCTGGATGTGACATCCGCACCGGCCTCTGCATAAACTCGCCGAGTTCTCTCGACCACGACAGAAGGTCGGAGACCGCCAGGCAGGGCGTCTCGTGCACCCATCCTCTGCCGGGCGACGTGATATACGGAAGGGATGGGGCCGTCGCCTCGAGCGGCCGAGACGCGGGAGATCCCTCTTGCTTCCAGGTAACCCGTCGCGTCGCCCGATCCGGAGCCTCGCGATCATCGCCGTCATCGTTCCCGGCATCTTCGCCACCGTCGCCCTCCCCGCCTACGCGAACACGACCAGCGCCGACGACGGCGCCGATCGTGCCGCCGCCCTCGAGCTGCTCCGCACCGAGAACGCCCAGAGCGTCGCGGTCGCCGACGTGCAGCTCGCCGCGGCGACGCGCGACGGCTACGACTTCACCTCGGCCGCGGAGCTGCGCCGTGCCGCCCAGCGCGCGGCGCTCGCCTCGTACTCCGGCCCGACCGTGCGCCAGTTCCTCGCGAACCCGCCGTACCCCTCCTTCGACCTCAACCAGGTCGTCCAGGTGGCGCTCCAGTACCAGGGCGTGCCCTACGTCTACGGCGGGGCGACGCCCGCCGGGTTCGACTGCTCCGGCCTGGTGATGTTCGTCTACGCCCAGTTCGGCGTGGCGCTGCCGCACTCCTCGAGCGCGCAGGGCCGTGGCGCCGGCGGCGGCCACATCATCTCCCGCGAGGACGCGCGTCCCGGCGACGTCGTCGTCATGGACGGCGGCGGGCACTCGGCCATCTACATGGGCGGCAACACGATGGTGCACGCGCCGAAGCCGGGCCGCTCCGTCGAGGTGCACAACATCTGGGACCCGAACGCCTGGTTCGTCCGCTACGGGATCTGAGCGCTCCGGGGAACGCGACACGTCTGCCGCGTTCCCCGTCCGTTCACCTCGCGGGGCTAGCCTGGAGGCCTCGGAGGTCTTCGGATCGGGGAGGGCATCATGCGAACGGCGCACAGCATCCGCACCATGGACGCACGCGCGCTGTCCCGCATGCAGCTCAGCAGTCGGCCCGACGTGCACTGTCACGTCGGGGTGGGATGAGGCGCTGTCGTTCGCGACGGCGCCTTCTCTGTTTCTCGCCCGGATCCGCGACGCCTCCGAGGGTGTCGAGAGCCTGCGCGCCATGCAGGCTCCCTCGAGAGGAGACCCGTTGCGCACACTGGTGCTGAATGCCGGATACGAGCCGCTCGCCGTCGTGTCGTTCAAGAGAGCCCTCGTGCTCGTGCTGTCGGGGAAGGCCGTGGTGATCGCGTGCGACGACGCGCACCCGGTGCGGAGCGCGTCATCCGGGAACTGGGATCGGCCGTCGGTGATCCTGCTGAGCCGCTACGTGCGCGTGCCGAGCGGGCAGGCGGTGCCGGTGTCGCGGCGCGGGGTGCTGCGACGGGACTCCCAGCGCTGCGCCTACTGCGGCGGGTTCGCCGCCACGATCGACCACGTCATGCCGCGCTCCCGCGGCGGGGCCGACAGCTGGGAGAACCTGGTGGCCTGCTGCCTGCGCTGCAACAACGTGAAGGGCGACCGCACGCCGCACGAGATGGGGTGGACGCTGCGGTTCGCGCCGCGTCCGCCGCACGGCACGGCGTGGCTGGTGCGCGGTGCCGAGCGGGCGCAGCCGGAGTGGCGCGAGTTCCTCGCCCCGGCCGCGTGACGACGGATTCCGTGGCGGGAGCGCGCGTCAAGCTGTGAAAAGGCTGGGCAACCGACCGGTCTGCCCCGGAAAACGTGTTGTTATCGAGACGTGACATTCCGATCGATGTCGCGTAACGTCGATCGGGTCGTTTTCTACCCGGAAGACCATCATCGACGTGACTGACTACGAGACCCTCGCGGCACTCGGGTTCACAGAACCCGTCGCGAAGACCTCGGAAGCCGCCCCGCTGACGCAGGAGGCCCGCTCCGAGAGCGCAGGGTCCGTCCGGGAAAATAGCGAGTATCCATCGCGTCGATCGCTGCGCACCGCGCAGCCGATCGCGGATGCGGCCCCCGCCGCGCAGGCCGCTCCCGCCCAGCCCGGGAGCCGTCGTGCCGCACGCGAGGCCGAGGCGCGCAGCGCTCAGAGCGCGGCCGGCATCGCCGCCTTCCCGATCGGGACCCCGTCCGTCCAGGCGCCCCCGAGCGCTGCGTCGTTCGGCGCGGCCCCCCGGGTCGCGGCGCCGTTCGGAACCTTCGACAGCGCGCCGCCCGCCGGCGGCCCCCGCGCATCCGCCGCCCGCGCATCCGCCGCCCGCGCGCGCGACACGAGCCGCCCCCGTCGCGGCACCGCCGTGCGCAAGCGCCTCAGCACCGTCGGCGCGCTCCTGCTCGTGCCGGGCGTGTTCCTGAGCCTCACGCTGCCCGCCTACGCCTCGGCCGACTACTCGGGCGGCGCCATCGACCCCGCGGCGAAGCTCGACAGCCAGGCGTTCGCGCTCGACGCGTCCTCGGCGGAGCTCGCCAGCGCCTCGATCGAGGCGCGCGACGGCTACGACTCCACGAGCGCCGCCGACCTCAAGCGCCTGTACCGCGACGCGCTGCGCCAGAAGCGCATCAGCGACTACCTCGCCTCCGGCGCGATGGCGATGGGCGACGACTACCCGTGGGCCACCGAGCTCGGCATGAGCGAGGGCGGCGGCCTCTCGCCGCTGCGCTACTTCGTGCGTCAGTGCACCGACTTCGTGGCGTGGCGCCTCAACCGCGACGCCGGCAGCACGCGCGCCCCGTTCAAGTACGACTGGTCGGACCTGACCCCCGGCGGTGGCAGCGCCCACTCCTGGAAGAGCCAGTGGGAGAAGCACGGCTGGCCCACCAGCACGACCCCCGCGCCCGGATGGGTCGCCTGGTTCCCGGGCGGCAACCACGTCGCCTACGTCAACGCCGTGCTCCCCGACGGCTCCGTCTTCATCGAGGAGTACAACTGGGGTGCCGACGTGTACAACCAGCGCATCATCCCGGCGAGCTCGGTGATCTACCTCTCGCCGCCGCCGCGCTGAGCCCCGACCTCCGCTCCTCCGCCCGCTCGATAGACTCGTGCGGTCAGCGGTTCACGGCGTTCCCATTCGTAGCGAGCTGATTGCGGTTGCCTGGGGTGGGAGGGAACACATTGCTGAGACGCGTCGCTCGGCCAATTGATGCCTCGATGACGATCGCGGTTGACTTTTCCCGACGATGCCGTCGCAGCTTGTTGTGTGCCGGGGTGGCATCGTCGCTTGTTGTGCTCATGGGCTGCGCGCAGACGGTCCCGGGCGAGGTTGATGAGGCGCCCGGTTACCTGGTGGCTCTCGTCAACGCCACTGCGCCGGTAACCAACGTATCGGCCTCGCAGTTTTGCGCAGGAGTTCTTGTAAACCGAATGCAGGTTCTTACCGCTGCTCATTGTGTGAAAGGCCGTGACGCGAAGTCGATGGATGTTATCGCAGGCGCGAACAACCTATGCAGCACAGCGAGAGTTGGCGGCGATCGGGTGGCAGTGAAGTCCATCGTGTCGAGCGACTCGTTCGATGCCGCACTGCTCACCCTGCAACGCGCAACGGATCGTGTGCCCGCGAAGATCCAGGACACCATGCCTGAGGTCAGCTCAATCTCGATAGCATGGGGTTGGGGTAAGGATTCTGTCGGAGGAGTGCCGCCTTGTAGCGCGGAGGGCAAGGCGCTTTCTGTCATATCGCTGCCGAATTGCGAGGGCGCCCCCGGAGCAGACAGCGTTGGAGCTATCTGTGGAGTTCCGGCCGGTAAGCGAAACACCTGTGAAGGTGACAGCGGGGGTCCGCTTGTCGCTCAGAACGGGCGGCTACAGGCGATAACAATCTCAGGGCTGGGCTGTGGGCCAGATGATCCGGGCGTGTACCTACGCGCTAGCGAGGTTCTGGTCGCGCTAGATGCAGGAGATGGGTGACAGGGTCACTCCCAAGTAAGAGGTGGTTTCGAAATCTTCGCCGCCGAGCGAGTAACGGATTCTTGTGCTGTCGAAGCCTCCACCCGCTCCGTTGGCTTTGACCTCGATCACCAGGTCGTATGAAGTGTCTGTGGGGAGAACGGCCCCTATCGCGGGGACCGCGTGTTTCCATGAGTTTGGCGTTTCCTCCATCGGAGGAAACACGTCCAACAACAAGCGAGCGGGATCGGCCGCTGGCATCAAGTAGATGTCGCCAATATCGACTCCGGCGACACCCGTCGGTTCTACCGACTTGATCACGATTCCGGCGGGAAGGTGGTCGGGCAGGTTGATGCCAAGCGCTGCGTCCGAGAACGCGGGGAGTGGACCGCAGACCCGGCTGGCTTCGGCGGTGAAGCTGATTGGGCCATCCGTGCGAGGGCCGGTGCATCCGGACAAGAGGGTGGTGCTCGCCAAGGCGACGAGCGCCAACACAATGATTCGCCTCAATTCAGCGCAATAAAACCAGGGGTCGACGCCGGATAGCCGCCGATGCCGCATAGGTTTTTGCTAGATCCGGAGGTATTCGAGAAGGAAACCTGGGTACTCGTGGTGTAGCCGGTTCTCGCCGAAAGATCGATCCCGATGTCGCCGCCGAGCCGAGCACCTCCCGACAAAGTAGTCGCGTTCGTGGTGTTCTTCGTAAACGTGGATCCGTTGGCCAGCCCAACGCAGTATGTTGCAGACGGCGCCGAGGTTCAACCGATCGCCGACCCTCCAGCGTAGCTAGTTGCGTGAACTTTATATGCGTAGATAGCGCTTGGATCGTATGAGCTCCCGACGGGGTAGCACCATTGAGCGTACTTGCCGTACACGTAGTAGGTCTGGTACTCGCGTCCGCCGGTGCCGCCCGCGAAGGTGACCGTGCTCGTGGAAGACATCGAGATGGTGCCCGATGCCGCATAGGAGCCGTAGGCGCCCGAGCTCGACAGGCCCACCCCGAGGTCGGAAGACGATCCGCTCGTGTAGGTCAGAGAGCCCGTGCGACCAGCTCCAGCGGTGAAAGTGCGTCCGACCGCCACAGCGCGAGTGCCGTAGTTCGTGACCAATGTCTCGCCGCAGATCTGCGTCTTGTTGACCGGTCCTGCTTGCGATGCCTCGAGGTTGACGACTGCGTCACTTGGAGGGAGGGAGACAAGCCTCAGATCGGTCAGATCGGCACGCTGCACCGCTCCCTTCTGCTCGAGAGCGCTTATGTCGCCGCTGAATGAGTAAGCGGCGTAATAGGCGCCGGTCACCGCGCGAATCTCGAAGTTGACGATGCCGAGCTTCGACGCATACCGGGCGAGGTCCATGGACTCCGCGAAGCGGAGAGAGAACTTTCCTTCGCTGTCCGTGAACCCCTTTGCGACCGGTGACACTTGGATGCTGTCGCCCTCCGTCAGCGTCCTCATCACCTCCTCGCTCGGGTAAGCCACGAGCTCTACCGCTGAGCCACTCGGGAACGTGCTTCCGTCCGAAGTGATGGCCGCTCCTGAGGCGATCACGGGCGTACTCAGCGCCGCGGAGTCTGTGATGGTTGGGAGCCATCCCTCTGGCGCGGGAGCTGCAGCAACGGCGGGCTGCGTCGCGACGATAGCAAGTAGCCCGCCGATGAGCGCAGCTGCGAATTGATGTTTCGACAATTGATATCCCTTCGCTTCGATGGATCGGGCGCGCAGATAGAGCAATTTGAGTGACGCTCGATGGGAAAAGTACTCTCAGGTTTGTCTAAACACAAGCAGTTCTCACCGCGATTCCCTGCCGCCAACGGACCGGCTTTGGGGATTGCGGATCCACCAAGGCCCGACTCGTGGTGTCTGGCCGGACACGTGCGCCACACGAGCGGCGTGAGCACCACGGCGAGCGAGGCGGCGGAGGCGACGTGCCCGCTCGATAGACTCGTGCGGTCAGCCTCTGTAGCTCAATGGAAGAGCAGTTCCGTCCTAAGGAAAGGGTTGGGGGTTCGAGTCCCTCCAGGGGCACCTGTCGAAGCGTCGACCCGGAGCGAGCTGCTCGGCCGTTCCGTGCCGACTCCCAGTGTGGGGCACCGCCCCCGGGTTAGGCTGCAGCCAGCGATCGGCACCTGCCTTTGGCTGCCGCCCGGCCTCGGCCCGATCGATCGGATGATCGTTTGTCCTCCATACCCGCGACATCGCCGTCGCCCCGCATCCTCACCACCCGCTCTCGCTCGGGCGATGCGCTCGATCCGACCAGCACCTTCACGGCGCTCTCCGCATCCGTTCGCGAAGCGGGTCTGCTGCGCCGCGCGCGATGGTTCTACCTGCTGCTCGGCGCGGGGCTGGTGCTGGCGCTCGGCGGCGCCGTCGCCGGGTTCGTGCTGCTCGGCGCGAGCTGGTTCCAGCTGCTGATCGCCGCCGCGCTCGGCCTGATCTTCACGCAGGCGGCGTTCCTCGCCCATGAGGCCTCGCATCGCCAGGTGCTCGCCTCGGGTCGGGCGAACGATCGCCTCGGGCGATGGGTCGGCGTGCTGGGCGTGGGCATGAGCTACCAGTGGTGGATGACCAAGCACACCCGTCACCACGCCAACCCGAACCGCGTCGACAAGGACCCCGACATCCGCGTCGACGTGGTCGCCTTCACGGAGGAGTCGGCCGCGAGTCAGCGGGGGCTGCTGGCGATGGTGACGCGGCGTCAGGGTTGGCTCTTCTACCCTCTGCTGTTGCTCGAGGGCCTCAACCTGCACGTGCTCTCGGTGCGCTCGCTCGTCGAGCGGCGCAAGGTCGACGGGCGCTGGCTCGAGCTGAGCCTGCTCGCCCTGCGGTTCGCCGTCCTGTTCGGGGCCGTGTTCTGGATGCTGCCGCTGGGGATGGCGTTCGCCTTCCTCGGCGTGCAGTTCGCCGTGTTCGGCCTGTACATGGGCACCTCGTTCGCCGTCAACCACACGGGGATGCCGATCATCGCCCGCGAGGTGCGCCTCGACTTCTTCGCGCGGCAGGTGCGCACCTCGCGCAACATCAGCGGCGGGTTCTGGGCGAGCGCGCTGCTGGGCGGGCTCAACTACCAGGTCGAGCACCACCTCTTCCCGAGCATGGCCCGCCCCTATCTCGCCCGTGCGCGCGAGATGGTCCGCGAGCACAGCCGCCGGCACGACGTGCCCTACACGGAGACGAGCCTCGCCGCAGCCCACGCCGCGGTCGTGCGCCACATGCACCGTGTCGGTCTCGCCGCGCGGGATCCGTTCGTCTGCCCGCTCGTCGCGCGCTATCGCCGCGCATAGCCGCAGGGCCGGCGATCACCTCGCGGCGCGGATGCGCCCCAGCAGCCACCCCGCCACCGCATAGGCGAGCACGCCGCCGAACAGGCCGCACAGCGCCGCCGCGATCACGTCGCTCGGGTCGTGCACGCCCGCGTAGAGGCGCCCGACCGCCGCGAGCGCGGTGAGCACGAGCCCGGCCGCCATGACCCACCAGCGGTGCCGCGTGCGCCACACGAGCAGCGTCGCCACGACGGCGAGCGAGGCGGCGAACGCGACGTGCCCGCTCGGGAAGCTGGCATCCGTCTCCGCGACGCCGATGTGGTTGGTCAGCGCCGCCCAGTCGGGGCGCGGACGGTCGACGATCACCTTGATCGCGCCGCTGCTCAGCCATCCGGCCGCCACCGCGAACCCGGCGCCGAGCCCGACGAGGATGCTGCGGGTGCGCCAGGCGACGAGCAGCGCGAACAGCACGCCGATCGCGACGGCCGCCGCGGGGGAGAGGCCCACCGCGACGACGGCCGCGAGGCCGTCGAGCAGCGGGTTGCGCAGCCCGTTGAACCACACCAGGAAGCCGAGCGCCGAGGTGTCGTCGCGCACGAGCAGGCCCCACACGAGCACCGCCACGAGTCCGGCCGCGCTCACCACCGCGGCGATCGGCAGCCGCGCGGGCGGCTGAGGCCAGGCCGGGTGCGGCGGGCGGGCGATGCGATCGGATGTCGGGCTCACGGGTCGATTGTCGTCCGCCCGACGCTGGATGCGTGCTGTGCGTCGGCGCGTCGCGCGGCGTTCCATGGGGTGTCGCCGTCCCGGTAGCTTTGTCGCATGGCGACACGGGCGGAGAAGAAGCGGGCGCGGGACCTCGTCGAGACCCTCGCCTGGAGCCTCCCCGAGATGAACCCGAAGGTGGGCACGCTGCCGCCGAACCCCGACGGGCTGGAGTTCTGCGCCGAGTTCGAGGTGCTTCCCGGGCTCAAGGCGCTGTGCTTCCCCGACGACGAGACGTGGCGGGGACTGCTCGTGCAGTACGAGCCGGCGACGGGGCACGTGACCTTCACGATGGAGCACCAGATCCGGGCGCAGTCCGACGAGGACGCCCCGCGCTGGGCCGAGCTCGTGATCTACGACATCCTGGCGAGCGCCGTGAAGAGCGCGGCGTCGGAGGAGGCGGCCGCGCTCGCGCGCGAGCGGCTCGCCAAGGTCGCGGCGCTGCTCGAGAAGCTCTGAGGCCGCCCGCCGCATCCGGGCATTGACCTCGCCCGGATACGGGCGGAGCATCGGACCATGGGCGAACTCGTGATCAAGCGCATCTACGACGAGCCGGATGCCGCGGACGGCTACCGCGCGCTCGTCGACAGGCTCTGGCCACGCGGGGTGTCGAAGGAACGCGCCCTGCTCGACGCCTGGTGGAAGGAGCTGTCGCCGTCCGACGAGCTGCGGGTCGACTGGCACCACGACCCCGCCCGCTTCGACGAGTTCGCGGCCCGCTACCGCGGGGAGCTCGACGAGCGGCCGTTCGTGGCGGAGGCGCTCGACGCCGTCCGGGCCCACGACCGCGTGACGCTGCTCTACAGCGCCCACGACGCCGAGCACAACCAGGCGGTCGTGCTGCGCGGATACCTGGAGGAGCGGGAGGCGTCGTCATGACCGCCGACGCCGCAACGATCGACCGGATCGACGCGTGGTGGCGCGCCGCCAACTACCTCAGCGTGGGGCAGATCTACCTGCTCGCGAACCCGCTGCTGCGCGAGCCGCTGCGCCGCGAGCACGTCAAGCCGCGCCTGCTCGGGCACTGGGGAACCACGCCGGGCCTCAACTTCCTCTATGCGCACCTCAACCGCGCCATCCGGGAACGCGACCTCGACATGATCTACGTCACGGGCCCGGGCCACGGCGGGCCGGGCATGGTCGCCAACTCCTACCTCGACGGCAGCTACACCGAGGTGTACCCGGAGGTCGACTTCAGCGAGCAGGGCGTGCGCCGGATGTTCCGCCGCTTCTCCTTCCCCGGCGGCATCCCGAGCCACGCGGCCCCCGACACCCCCGGCTCGATCCACGAGGGCGGCGAGCTCGGCTACTCCCTCAGCCACGCCTTCGGCGCCGCGTTCGACAACCCGGACCTGGTGGTCGCGTGCGTGGTCGGCGACGGCGAGGCGGAGACGGGCCCGCTCGCCACGAGCTGGCACTCCAACAAGTTCCTCAACCCGGCCACCGACGGCGTCGTGCTGCCGATCCTGCACCTCAACGGCTACAAGATCGCCAATCCCGCCGTGCTCGCCCGCATCCCCGAGCACGAGCTGCTCGAACTGTTCCGCGGCTACGGCTACGAGCCGTTCCTCGTGGCGGGCGGCTTCGACCGGGAGGACCCGTGCGCGATGCACGAGCGTTTCGCGCCGGTGCTCGACGAGGTGCTCGACCGCATCCGCGAGATCAAGGAGCGCGCCCGGGCGGGCGACGAGCGCCGGCCCCGCTGGCCCATGATCATCCTGCGCACGCCCAAGGGGTGGACCTGCCCGGCCGAGATCGACGGTGTGCCGGTCGAGGGCACCTTCCGCGCCCACCAGGTGCCACTCGCGAGCGCGCGCGACACCGAGGAGCACCTCGCCGTGCTCGAGCACTGGATGCGCTCCTACCGCCCCGAGGAGCTGTTCGACGAGCACGGCGCGGTCGTGCCCGAGGCGCGCGCGATGGCCCCCGCGGGCGACCGCCGGATGAGCGCCAACCCGGTCGCGAACGGCGGCCTGCTGCGCACCCCGCTGCGGCTGCCCGACTTCCGCGGCTACGGCATCGTCGTGCCCGAGCCGGGGGCGACGGATGCGCAGGCCACCGCGATCCTGGGCCGCTGGCTCGCCGACGTGATCCGCGAGAACCCCGACACCTTCCGCATCTTCGGACCCGACGAGACCGCCTCCAACCGGCTCGCGCCCGCCGTGTACGAGGCGACGGCGAAGCAGTGGCTCGGCGAGTACGACCCGCTCGACGTCGACCTCGCGCCGCGCGGGCGTGTCATGGAGATGCTGAGCGAGCACCAGTGCGAGGGCTGGCTCGAGGGCTACCTGCTGACCGGGCGGCACGGGCTGCTCAACAGCTACGAGGCGTTCGTGCACATCGTCGACTCGATGTTCAACCAGCACGCCAAGTGGCTCGAGGCCTGCCGGCACATCCCGTGGCGCCGCTCCATCTCGAGCCTCACCTACCTGCTGTCGAGCCACGTCTGGCGGCAGGACCACAACGGCTTCACCCACCAGGACCCCGGCTTCCTCGACGTCGTCGTCAACAAGAGCGCGGACGTCGTGCGCGTCTACCTGCCGTTCGACGCCAACACCCTGCTCTCGACCGCCGACCACTGCCTGCGCTCGGTGGACTACGTCAACGTGGTCGTGGCGGGCAAGCAGCCGCAGCCGCAGTGGCTCACGATGGACGAGGCGATCGCGCACTGCACCCGCGGCCTCGGCATCCTGCCCTGGGCGGGCACCGAGGCGGCGGGGGAGGAGCCGGATGTCGTGCTCGCCTGCGCGGGCGACGTGCCCACGCTCGAGACGCTCGCCGCCGCCGCGCTGCTGCGCGAGCGCATCCCGGAGCTGCGGATGCGCGTCGTGAACGTCGTCGACCTCATGCGCCTGCAGACCGCGGAGCAGCATCCGCACGGCATGCCGGATGCCGAGTTCGACGCCCTCTTCACGACGTCCCGGCCCGTCGTGTTCGCCTTCCACGGCTACCCCTGGCTCGTGCACCGGCTCGCCTACCGCCGTCGCAACCACGACAACCTGCACGTGCGCGGCTACCTCGAGCGCGGCACCACCACGACGCCGTTCGACATGGTGATGCTCAACGACCTCGACCGCTTCCACCTCGCGATCGACGTGATCGATCGCGTGCCCGGTCTCGCGGAGCGCTATGCGGGGCTGCGGCAGGAGCTCGTGGACACCCGGCTGCGCGCCCGCGCCTACACCCGGGAGCACGGCGAGGACCCGCCGGAGATCGCCGACTGGAGATGGCCGGCAGGATGGGGCCGATGAGAACTCCCGTGATCGCACCCGGCGACCTCGCCGACCCGCGCGTGCTGCGGCTCCTCGAGGAGCACCTCGCCGACATGCACGCCACCTCGCCGCCCGAGAGTGTCCACGCGCTCGACGTCTCGGGGCTGCGGCATCCCTCCGTGAGCTTCTGGGTGCTCGCGGCGGGCGACGAGGTGCTCGGCTGCGTCGCGCTCAAGGAGCTCGCGCCCGATCACGGCGAGCTCAAGTCGATGCGCACCTCGGGTGCCGCGCGGGGGCGCGGGTTCGGGCGGATGCTGCTCGAGCACGTGCTCGCCGAGGCGCGCGGACGCGGCTACGGGCGGCTGAGCCTCGAGACCGGGTCGCAGGAGTTCTTCGCCCCGGCGCGCGGCCTCTATGTGCGTGCCGGCTTCGTCGAGACCGGTCCTTTCGGCGACTACGCGCTCGATCCGCACAGCGTGTTCATGACCCTCGAGCTCGCCGCCTGACCGGATGCCTCGGCATCCGGCGCGTTTCGCTCCCGGTCTCCGGGGGGTGAGGCACCTATCGTGGCCGTGTGTGGCCTGCCAATCGACGCGATGACGAGACCGGGGAGATCCCGGTGAGCCGCTTCGCACCCGAGGCGTCGGCGCCCCGGCTCGCGCCGGCCCCGACCCCGCCGGCGCGCACCGTCGCCGACCCCGCCCGCGATGCCTGGCGCGCCGAGCTCGCCGAGCTCGGCGGTGCCTCGTCGCTCCTGCACTTCGTCGACACCCCCACGACCCGCATCGAGCTCTCCACGACCCACCCGGGCGGCCTGGCCCGCTTCATCACGGGCAAGAGCACGCTGCTGTCGCAGCTCATCCGCGACGATCTCGCCCTGCGGCGCGCCCGCACCGCCGCCGAGCGCATCACCGCGAAGGGCCTCGAGCTCGCCACGACCCGCGGCATCGACGCGGTGCACCTCGGCATCGGCGTCGTGCGGTGGCGCCACGAGCACGTCGACTACTGCTCCCCGCTTCTGCTGCGGCCGCTCGCCATCCGCCGCCACGGACGCGACTTCGAGCTGCGCCTGCGCGGCGCCGCCCAGCTCAACCCGGCGCTCGCCCGGGTGCTCGAGGCGCAGTACGGCATCTCGCTCGACGCCGCCTCCTTCGTGGCGCTGTCGGACGACGACGGCACCTTCAAGCCCAACGCGGTCATCGACCAGCTGCGCCGCCTCACCGGCCACCTGGGCGAGATCGTCGTGCAGCCGCGCCTCGTCGTCTCCTCCTTCGCCGAGATCGCGGATGCGCTGCTCGCCGACGCGAAGGGCCTCGAGCACCCGGTGCTCGACGCCGTCGCCGGGGATGCCACCGCCAAGTGGGCGCTCGAGGAGAGCTACCAGCCCGTCGAGGCCGCCGACCCCGACCGGCGCGAGCCCTCGACCGACGTGCTGCTGCTCGACGCGGACGCGGAGCAGGAGCACATCGTCGCGCAGATCGCCGCGGGCAACTCCCTCGTGGTGCGCACCATGCCGGGCACCGGCGCCACGCAGACGATCGTCAACGCGCTCGGCATGCTGGTCGGGCAGAACAAGCGCGTGCTCGTCGTGAGCCCCCGCCGCGCGAGCCTGCGCGGGATCGCGCAGCGCCTCGGAGACGTCGGCCTCGCGGGGATGGCGGTGTCGCCGTCGACCCTGCGGCGTGACGTGGTGCGCGGCATCGCGCGCGCCGAGAAGGCCGCCCAGCCGCAGCTCGCCGAGGTCGACGAGGCGCTCGTGCGGCTGCGCAGCGTGCTCGTCGACTACCGCGAGGCGCTCGCGCGCGTCGACGGCGGCCTCGGGGTGTCGGTGTTCGAGTGCGTCGCCGAGCTCTCCCGGCTCGCGCTGCTGCCGCACGCGCCCACCACGACCGTGCGGCTCTCGCCGCACGCCGTGCGCGCGCTCGCCGCCGACCGCGCCCGCGCCGCCGCCACCATGGTGGAGGCCGCCCGGCTCGGCGAGTTCCGCTACGGGCCCGGCGACTCGCCCTGGTACGGCGCGCAGTTCGCCTCGGGCGACGACGCCGTGCGCGCGCACGCGCTCGCCCGCCGCCTGCACGCCGACACACTGCCCCGGTTGCTCATCAAGGCCAACGAGGTCATCGGGTCGACGCGGATGCGGCCCTTCACCACGATCGGTGAGCTCGGCATCTACCTGCGGCTGCTGACCGACCTGCGCGACACGCTCGACAGGTTCGAGCCCGCGGTGTTCGACCGCTCGCTCTCCGAGCTCATCGTCGCGACCGCCTCGCGTCGCGACACCCCCGAGATGTCGGGCGCCAACCGCCGCCGGCTCAAGAAGCTCGCCAAGGAGTACGTGCGCCCCGGCATGCACGTGGGCGACCTGCACGAGGCGCTCACCGCGATCCAGCAGCAGCGCATCCTCTGGCAGCGCTACGTGGCAGCCGGCGTCACGCCCGAGGTGCCGACCGGCATCTCGGATGTGCAGGTGGCCTGGCAGCAGGTGTCGGCAGACCTGGCCGAGCTCGACGGCCCGCTCGGGCGCACGACGCGCGAGACGCAGCTCGCGAGCCTGCCGCTGCACCAGCTCGCCGAGCTGCTCGAGCAGCTCGCCGCCGACTCCGACGTGCTGCACAACCTGCAGGAGCGCAGCGCGCTCGTGCAGCAGCTTCGCGAGCTCGACCTCGACGCCCTCATCACCGACCTCGCGGCGCGGCACGTGCCCGAGGAGCGGGTCGCCGCCGAGCTCGAGCTCGCCTGGTGGCGCTCGGCGCTCGACGAGCTGCTCGCGAGCGACCGCGCCCTGCTCGGCGCCAAGACGGATGTGCTGCAGCGTCTCGAGGCCGACTTCCGGCTCGTCGACGAGGCGCACACGCAGGGGAGCGCGGGCCTGCTGGCCTGGCAGCTCGCCGAGAACTGGCGCATCGGCATCGTCGACTGGCCCGACGAGGCGGCGGCGCTCAAGCAGCTCATCGTCGCCGACGAGCTCGACGCCGAGTCGCTGCAGCGCCTCGCTCCGCACCTCTCGCGCACCGTGGCGCCCGTGTGGCTCGCCTCGCCGTACGAGGTCGACCGGGTCAGCGACACCATGGCGGTCGACGTCGTGGTGCTCGTCGACGCCGGAGCCACGACGATCGCCGAGAACGTGGGCGCCATCCGCCGCGCCCGGCAGGTGATCGCCTTCGGCGACCCTGTCACCCAGACTCCGGCGCCGTTCCGGATCGGGCTCGACGACGGCGAGGAGGGGCCGGTCGCGGTCGCCTATCCTTCGCCGTACGCGACGATGCCCGTGCGCGTCGTGGCGGAGCTCGAGGACGCCGACGCCGACGGCTCGACCGGCGAGCCGGACACGGGGCCGGACTCCGCCGAGGAGCCCGCGGCGGCATCCGCCGAGCCCGCCGACCCGGCATCCGACGACCTGCACGGCCGCTCCGCCTTTGCGCAGCTCGCCTCCGTGCTGCCGGTGCTGCCGCTCACCCGCAGCTACCGCGCGGGCGGCGAGGACCTCGCCGAGCTCGTCAACCGCCGCTTCTACGGCGGACGGATCGACGCCCTGCCCTGGGCGGGCTCGTTCCTCGGGCACGGCAGCCTCTCGCTCGACTACATCGAGAACGGCACCGGCCTCCCCGACCCCGACACGGGCGCCGTCGAGTCGGTCGACGCCGAGGTCGCGCGCGTCGTGGAGCTCGTGGTCGAGCACGCGAGCACGCGCCCGCAGGAGTCGCTCATGGTCGTCTCGGCGTCCGAGAAGCACGCCGTGCGCGTCATGGACGCGGTGCTCGCGAAGATGGCGGCGCATCCGCAGCTCAGCGAGTTCGTGCTCGGCGAGCGCGCCGAGCCGTTCGCGGTGCTGCCGCTCGAGCGGGCCGTCGCGCAGAGCCGCGACCGCGTCGTGTTCTCGCTCGGCTACGGGCGCACCCCTCACGGCCGCGTGCTCTCCGACTTCGGGGCGCTCGGGCGACCCGGCGGCGAGCGGCTGCTCGCGGTCGCCATGACGCGCGCCCGCCGCTCGCTCGTGATCGTCACCTGCGTGGAGCCGTCCGACCTCGACGAGACCCGCATGAAGCACGGCGCCGTCGCCCTCGCCGAGCTGCTCGGCGAGATCGTCACGCGTCGCGCCGAGCCGCCGCTGCCCGACGACTCCGACCCGATGCTCGTCGACCTCTCGCGCCGGCTCGAGTCGCGCGGCCTGCGCGTCGCCCTCGGGCACCGGGGCAAGCTCGGGCTCGTCGCCGCGAACGGCGGCATGTGCGTCGTCGTCGACACCGACTCCGTGTTCACGGGCCGCAGCCTCCGCGAGGCGCTGCGCCTGCGCCCCGAGGTGCTGCGCCGCCTCGGCTGGCACTACGCGCGCGTGCACGCCTTCGAGCTGTTCACCGACCCGGATGCCGTCGCCGACCGCATCGCGCGGATGGTCGGGCTCGCGGCCGGTCCCGTCACCGAGGAGATCCCGGTCGTTGCCGGACACACCGCGGGCTGACGAGCCGCCGCCGGAGCAGCGCTCGCGGCGCCGCCGCCGTGCCACGACCCCGCCCCCGCCCGGCAGCGACCCGCATCCGGCCCCCGAGCCGCCGCGCCACTCCCGCACGGAGAACGACGAGCGGATGCGGCGGGAGAAGCCGCCGCACTATTAGTTTTTGCGCCGCGGTAATCCGCGGCGCTGCGCCGGAATGCGGCACGAGCGCGGTCGCGCCGCATTCCGACTGCGCACTACAGGTGAGTGTTGTGGCGGTCCGCGGCGCTGCGCCGTTTTCGGGCACGAGCGCGGTCGCGCCCGAAAACGACTGCGCATTGCAGGTGGGTGTCGTGGTGGTCCGCGGCGCTGCGCCGGAATGCGGCACGAGCGCGGTCGCTTCCCTGATACCGCAGGCGTGCGGGTTGTGCAACCACCTCTCGGGGAGACGGGCTGCGGGCTAGCGTCCCCTGGTGGGCGCGGGTGAGCCCGGGGAGATCGCGATGACGACAGGCAGTGCGCAGGGTTCGGGCGAGGCGGCCGCCCTCGAGCAGACGACGGCCCGGCGCAACCCGGTCGTCGCGTTCTTCAAGCTGCTCGGACCGGGACTGGTCACCGGCGCCGCGGACGACGACCCGTCCGGCATCGCGACCTACGCGCAGGCGGGCGCCACGTACACCAACTCCATGTTGTGGACGGTGCCGGTGGCACTGCCCCTCATGATGGCCTCGCAGGAGATCTGCGACCGGATGGCGCTCGCCACCGGCGACAGCTTCGGGAGGCTCATCCGCCGGCGTTTCTCCGGCGCGGCGCTCGCGATCGTCGGCACCCTGGTCGCGGCGCTCATCGTGGCCAACGTGCTGAACCTCGGGGCCGACCTCATGGCCATCGGGCAGGGCATGCAGCTGCTGCACGCCGGCCCGGCTCCGCTCTGGGCCGCGATCGCGGGCGTCGCGATCACGGTCGCGGTCGTCGCCGGATCCTTCGAATGGATCGGCCGCATCTTCAAATGGCTCTGCCTGGTGCTCCTCGTGTACGTCGGGGTGCTGTTCGCGACCCACGTCGACTGGGGGGACGTGGCGCTCGGCCTGATCGGCGGACGGATGCAGTGGACGCCCGCCTACTGGGGGCTCGTCGTGGCGGTGCTCGGCACCACGATCAGCCCGTACATGTTCTTCTGGCAGACGGCGCAGCGCGTCGAGGAGCTGCGCGCCGAGGATCTCGGCGGCGACGACTCCCCGGCTCTGGCCGACCGCTCCCCGAAAGGGGCCGAGCGTCGGCTGCTCACGGGGCGCATCGACGTGTTCACCGGCATGACCTTCTCGGTGCTCATCATGTTCGCGATCATCGCGGCGACCGCGGCCACCCTCGGCGCGCACCACACGGAGGTCTCGAGTGCGGCGGAGGCGGCGAAGGCGCTCCAGCCGATCGCGGGCACCTACGCGGAGGCTCTCTTCGCCCTCGGGTTCATCGGCTCCGGGGTGCTCGCGGTGCCGGTTCTCGCCGCGGCCGGGGCGGCGGGCATGTCGGCGCTGCTCGACAAGGAGTGGGGCATCGACAAGTTGCCGCGTCGGGCGCCCGTGTTCTACATCCTGCTGGGGGCCGGCATGGTGGCCGGCACGGTCCTCGCCGTCGTCAGCCAGAACCCCATCCAGGTGCTCGTGCTGTCGGCCATCGTCAACGGCATCGCGGCGGGACCGTTCCTCGTGATCATGATGGTGATCTCGCGCGACCGCGGCATCATGGGCTGCTACCGCAACGGCAGGCTCGCCCAGACGATGGGGTGGATCGCCGCGATCGTCATGTGCGTCGCCGGCGTCTACGGCACGTGGTTCGCCATCTGGGGCGCGTGAACCCCGGACGGACCGAGACGGCTACTTGCGCTCGGCGAGCAGGTCGCGGATCTCGGCGAGCAGCTGCGTCTCGGTGGGACCGGCGTCCTCCTCGGCGATGCCCTTCTTGGCCGCCTGGCGCTCGCGCAGCTTGTTCACGGGCAGCACGAGCACGAAGTAGACGACGGCCGCGATGATGATGAAGTTGATGGCCGCGCCGATGATGGCGCCGAAGTACATCGTCGCCTCGCCGCCCGCGGTCGTGGGGATCGTCACCGGGAGCGCGGTGTCGAGCGAGTCCGCCTTGAAGAGGGCGCCGATCGCCGGGTTGATCACGGCGTTCACGATCGAGTTGACGATCGCGGTGAACGCGGCGCCGATCACGACGGCGACCGCCAGGTCGATCACGTTGCCGCGCAGGATGAAGTCGCGGAAGCCCTTCATGGGGTGTCCCTTTCGTCGGTGGGGAGCGGGATGATGCCGCCCGGGGTGACCACGCCGTTCACCGGCATGTCGTGCCGCTCGGTCGGCACCGCGTCGACGAGCTCGTCGTCGAAGATCACGGCGTAGACGGGCGGGCAGGCCTCCATCGAGCCGAGGGTCTTGTCGAAGTAGCCGCGCCCCCACCCCATCCGGGTGCCGTCGCGGCCGACGCTCGCGGCCGGGACGAGGATGAGGTCGACGCCGTTGATGGCGATCGGCCCGAGCAGCTCGCTCGTCGGGGTGGGCATGCCGAGGATGTCCTGCTCCTCGTCCTCGCCGTCGTAGGGCGCCCAGTCGAGCAGGCCGTCCGCGCGGGAGACCGGCAGCAGGATCCGGATGCCGTGGTCGTCGGCCCAGCGCAGGAAGTCGCGCGTGCCGGGCTCGTCGGGCGTCGAGAGGTAGGCGGCCATGGAGCGCACGTCGAGGTCGGCGGCGAGCTGCACGAGGTTGCGGGTGATCGCGGCGGAGTCGCGGTCCCGCTCGGATGCCGTGCGGATGCGTCGTCGCTCGCGGAGCTGAGCGCGGAGCGCGCGCTTCCTGTTCTCCGGCTCATCGGGCACGTCACCGATTGTAGGCCGGGCGGCACCAAGGCCCCGCTGGTAGCGTGGCCGGCATGCCTCCGAAGATCACCAAGGCGGTCATTCCTGTCGCCGGGCTTGGTACACGCTTTCTGCCGGCCACTAAGGCGATGCCCAAGGAGATGCTTCCTGTTGTGGACAAGCCTGCGATCCAGTACGTCGTGGAAGAGGCGGTCGAGGCCGGCCTCGATGACGTGCTCATGGTGACCGGACGCAACAAGACCGCTCTCGAGAACCACTTCGATCGTGCGGGAGAGCTCGAAGCCGTGCTCGTCAGCAAGGGTGATGAGGAGAAGCTCGAGAAGGTCAACTACTCGACGGGGCTCGCTGACGTGCACTATGTGCGGCAGGGGGACCCAAAGGGGCTCGGCCACGCGGTTCTTCGGGCACGGATGCACGTCGGTCACGAGCCATTCGCGGTGTTGCTCGGCGACGACATCATCGATGCGCGTGATCCGCTTCTTCCACGGATGCTCGAGGTGCAGGAGCAGTTGGGGACGACTGTGGTCGCGCTGCTCGAGGTCGATCCGTCGCAGACTCACTTGTACGGCATCGCGACAGTCGAGCCGACCGACGAAGACGACGTCGTCAAGATCACCGGTCTCGTCGAGAAGCCGTCACCCGGTGATGCGCCCTCGAACTATGCCGTGATCGGACGTTATGTGCTGCGTCCCGAGATCTTCGCCGTCCTCGAGCGCACTCCTCCGGGTAAGGGTGGCGAAATCCAGCTCACCGACGCCCTCGAAGTGCTTGCCTCGGATCCAACGAAGGTCGGCGGGGTGCATGGCGTGGTGTTCCGAGGTCGACGCTATGACACCGGCGACAGGCTGGATTACCTCAAGGCGATCGTGCAACTCGCAAGTGACCGGGACGACCTCGGCCCCGGGTTCCTTTCATGGCTCAAGGAATTCGTCGCACGTATGCCGGTATCCTGATGCCGGCATGGCCACACCGACCCTGAGCGACGGAGCCGTCGCGATCCGCCCCATCCGCATCCGCGACGCGCGCACGCTCGAGGCGGAGCTCATGCGCAACCGCGGGTGGCTGCGGCAGTGGGAGGCCACCAACCCCTACGGCCCGGCCGGGTTCGACGTGAAGGCGTCGATCCGCTCGCTGCAGGCGCACGCGCGCTCGGGTGCGGGCCTGCCGTTCGCGGTCGAGTGGGAGGGGGAGTTCGCGGGGCAGCTCAACGTCTCGTCGATCACCTACGGATCGCTCTCGTCGGCCACCATCGGCTACTGGGTGGCGGAGCGCTTCGCGGGCCGCGCCATCACGCCGACCGCGGTCGCTCTCGCGACCGACCACTGCTTCTTCGGGGTCGGGCTGCACCGCATGGAGATCTGCATCCGCCCGGAGAACGCGCCGAGCCTGCGCGTGGTGCAGAAGCTCGGCTTCCGCTACGAGGGCCTGCGGCGCCGCTACATCCACATCAACGGCGACTGGCGCGACCACTTCTGCTTCGCGCTCGTCGTGGAGGAGGTGCGCGAGGGCGTGCTGCGGCGCTGGAAGGAGGGGCGCGCGCTGGAGAGCGCGGCCCGCATCCCGGAGGCGGACCTGCAGGCGGCCGCGCGTCCGCTGCGCTACTGACCCCTCGGCCGGTCGGGTGCCGCCCGGCGCGCCCTCCGCGGCGCGCCTCCGCACCGCTCGTAGCCTTGCCGAATGGACTTCTCGGGTGCGGGCACGGCGATCATGGTCGCCTTCGCGGCCGTGCTGTGGTTCCTGTACCTGCTGCCGAGCTGGATGCGCCGCCGCGAGTTCCTCGCGACCGAGCGCAACGCCACGCGCCTCCAGCGCGCCATCCGCGTGATGGCGGAGTCATCGGAGGCGCCAGAGGAGGTGCGGATCGAGGCGAACGCCCGCGAGGCCGCGCACCGCGAGCGGATGCTCGCGCAGGAGCGCCGCCGGGCCGACGCGGTCGCCCGCGCCGAGCTGCACGCGGCGTCGCTGCGCGCGCGTGCGGCGGAGGCCCGCGCGACCGACCTCGCCCGCGCGACCCGTGCCGCGGCCACCCGTACTGCTCCGTCGCGCACGACGGCATCATCCGCTCTCGCGGGGCTGCGCCGGGGGCGCCGGGTCGCCGGCGTTCTGCTGCTCGCCGCGCTCGCGGTCGCGGCCGTGCAGCTGTGGCTCGTGGCGGCGACGGGCGCCGTGCCGGGCTCGTGGCTCGTGCTCCTCGGATGCGCGGCTGCCGCCTTCGCGTCGGTCGCCGTGCAGCGCCGCATCGCGTCGCGCGCCCGGGCGCTCCGGGCAGGAACCGCATCCGCGCTGAGCGCGCGGCGTGCGGAGACCCGGCTGCAGGACGCCGAGCCCGTCGCCGCGCCCAGCCGCGCGTGGACGCCGGTGCCGGTGCCGCGCCCGCTCTACCTCGAGCAGGGTGCCGCGCCGCGCGTGCCGGTGGTGCCGCCGGTGAGCGCCGAGGAGCTCATGCGCGCCGCCGTCGCGGAGTCGGAGCGCGCCCTCGCCGCCGCCCACGCGGAGCCGGAGGTCGTGCCGTTCCGCGCGCGCGAGGAGGCGCCGGCTCCCAGCCGCTTCGCCTCGATGGGCATCGTCGACCCGCGGGAGACCGCGGTGCCCGACCTCGACGAGGCCCTGCGCCGCCGTCGCTCGGTGGGCTGATCCCGCTCATAGCCGGAACGCGGCGAGCCCCTTCTCGGTGACGAGCACGCGGGTGTCGCCGCTCGGGTAGCCGGCGACCCGCACCGCGCCGCGGCTCCAGTCGGCGCGCGGGCCCGTCGCGTCGCACGCCAGCTGGTACCAGCCGCCGGGGTGACCGGTGCCGAGCAGCTCGTCGCCGGTGACCGTGCGGAACTCCAGCTCGACATCCGGACGCTCGGCGCGGCACACGAACGAGGCGCCCTCGGGGCTCTCGAGCGTGGATCCGTCGCGCAGGTCGAGCAGCAGCGCCGCGTCGTCGTCGAGGGCGACCGGCACGTAGGCGCCCCGGCCGTCGTAGAGCATGTCGGCGTACCGCGCGATCAGGGTGAGTGCCAGATCGCCCGCGTGCGGCACCTCCCAGGCGATCGAGCCGTCGGACACGTCGACGCCGACGATCGACACCTCCGGGTCCTCCCACTCGAGCGTCGTGTTGCTCTCGTAGCCGAAGCGGTAGGAGCCGGCCTCGGCGAGGCAGACGGGCACGATCGTCGCATCCGGATCGCGCGGCAGGCCCGTCACGGAGAAGCACAGCGAGTCGCCGCCGTCGAGCGTCCAGCGGGTCTCGCCGGTCGAGCGGTCGAGCGCCGTGATGCCGCGCGAGGCGGCGTAGTCGAACTCGAGCACCACCTCGTCGCCGCCGTGGTTCTCGCGGATGGGGAGGTAGCCCTGGGCGAGGATCACGTCGCCCGCCTGCACGAAGTCGACCTCCTCGGGCGGCAGCCGGTCGGCGAAGGCGTCGTCGACGCGGCGCTGCCAGAGCGTCTCGCCGTCGACGACGCGGGCGAGGTGGGCGTCGAGCTCGTCGTCGTGCACCTGCACGAGGTCGGGGCCCCAGGTGCGGTGCATGTCCCAGGGGTCGGACAGCTCCTGTCCCGTCAGCGTGACCTCGAGGCGGCCGAGGTCGAGCACGGCCGTGCGGCCCTCGGAGTCCGGGAAGCACAGCCGCGGGCCGTCGCCGCAGCTGCGGCCCGGGCCCGCCAGCTGGAAGGTGAGGGCGCCGTCTTCGCGGGCGTCCACGCTCGCGAAGTAGTCGTCCTCGGCGACGTCGAGCGCGACCTCGAGCTCCTCGCCGCTGACCGCGTCGACCACGTGGAGCAGCTCGCGGGCGTCGAGGCGGCGCTCGCCGACGCGCTCGAAGAACACGACGAGCTGCTGCGTCGCGGCGGGTGCGGCATCCGTTCCGGTGTCGGCGACGCGGGTCAGGAGCATCGGCTGAACCGTCGGCGCCGGATAGAGGCGGATAGCGCTGTTCTGCCCGCCGAACAGCGGGGTGGTGGGCGATCCGGCGGGCGACGCGGCGTGCGACCACAGCAGCCTCCCGTCGTCGAGCGCGTGGACCTCGATGCGCATGGCCTTCGTCTCGTCGACCGCGTAGACCGCGACGACGCCGTCGCCCACAGCCGGCTCGCCGAAGATGCCGGCGACCTTCGTCTGCCAGACGGGCTCGATCGTCTGCCCGAACTCGGCGTTGATCTGCGCGGCCGTCGGCGGACCGGAGGGGACGCATCCGGTGAGCAGCCCCACGGCGAGGAGCGGGGCGAGGACGCGGGCGGCTCGGCGCATCGGGATCTCCTGTCGGCGTCTGCTCGGTGCGTGGTCGTCGGGATCACCCTAGTGGAGCATGTCCCCCGAACGGGGTACGCGGGGCCAGGGCCTGCGCCGGATGCCGCGGGCGGTCAGAGGGCCCACCCGCGAGGTGATATCGTGGCTAGGCAGTTCCGGGCCCATGGCGCAGTTGGTAGCGCGTCTCGTTCGCAATGAGAAGGTCGGGGGTTCGAATCCCCCTGGGTCCACCGGTATCTCGTTCCACGACCGGCGTCGTGTGACTCTCCCCTCGGTGGCGGACGTCATGGACCTCCCCGCCTCTGCCCCCCGATACGTGGCGGTCTCCTGGCCCTCGCCGTCGACCGAGCCGGGACCTTCGACCCAGCGATCGGCACGCGCCGAGGAGGAGGATGACCCAGCAGCAGCCGATCGGAGGGGACCCATGGGTCGTGACGAGCGCCGGGAGTCGTCGACCGAGACGATGCCGCCCCCGGACCTCCCGCGGGGGCGGGCGGCCGACGCGCGTGCCGCACTCGATCGCCCGGCCGTGCAGGCCGCGGCAGCGCGCGAGCTCGACGCGGTCCTCTCCGACCTGGCGACGTCATCCGACGGCCTGTCGGACGCGGAGGCGCGGCAGCGGCTCGCCGCGTGGGGCCCGAACGCGGTGCGTCGTCGGCGCGCCGGCCCGGGGCGTGTGCTCCTCGCTCAGTTCAAGAGCCCGATCCTCGTGCTGCTGTTCGCGACGGCGGGGGTGTCCGCCTTCGTCGGAGAAGGGACGGATGCGGTCATCATCGCCGTGATCCTCATCGTGAGCGTGGGGCTCGGCTTCGTCAACGAGTATCGGGCCGCACGCGCGGCCGACGCCCTGCGCGACCGCTTGCGGCACTCGGTCGTCGTGATCCGCGGCGGCGAGCACGTGCAGGTGGATGTCACCACGATCGTTCCCGGGGACACCGTCGTCCTCACCGTGGGCACCGTCGTGCCCGCGGACCTGCGGCTCGTCGACGCGCTCGATCTCTCCTGCGACGAGAGCATCGTGACGGGCGAGGCGGAGCC
Organism: Protaetiibacter sp.; assembly: GCA_030150265.1. Classification (GTDB taxonomy): domain Bacteria; phylum Actinomycetota; class Actinomycetes; order Actinomycetales; family Microbacteriaceae; genus Homoserinibacter. The sequence goes on along the minus strand of JASLGG010000003.1, from coordinate 68,038 downwards.
CGCCGCGAAGTCCACCGTCGCCGTCTCCGCGAGCGCGGGCCTCGGCGATCTGGACTGCTGCGCGCTGATGGGGACCGTGGTCCAGACGGGGAGCGGAGTCGGCGTGGTCGTGGCCACCGGATCGCGCGCCGAGTTCGGGAGGATCGCGGCGGGTCTCGGCGAGTCCGCTCCGCAGACCGAGTTCCAGCGCGGCTTGGCCCGGTTCTCGACCTTCCTCCTGGTCGTCGCCGGGGTTCTGATGGCCGTCATCCTCGTCGGCAACCTCATCCTCCAGCGTCCCCTCATCGACTCGCTGCTGTTCGCTCTCGCGATCGCGGTCGGGATCACGCCCCAGTTGCTTCCGGCGGTCGTGAGCACGAGCCTCGTGGCGGGCGCGCGCAGTCTCGCCCGGAGACGCGTCCTGGTGAAGCGGCTGGTCTGCATCGAGGATCTCGGCGACCTCGACCTGCTGGTGACCGACAAGACGGGAACCTTGACGGCCGGGCGGATCTCGTTCGTCGCCGCGGTTCCCGCGCCGGGCATCGACGCGGAGGACGTCGTGCACAACGGCCTGCTCGCGGTGGAACGGGATCCGGCCTCACCCCCCGGATCGACTGTCGGGCTCAACGCCCTCGACGCCGCGCTGTGTCGAGCCCAGGCCGCGGCGATCCTCCCTCCGGAGCGTTACCGCCGCGTCGACCTGGTGCCGTTCGATCACGAACGACGGACCACGGCGGCACTGATCGCCGCGGACGGCGCCGATCCGGTTCTCGTCCTCAAAGGCGCCCCCGAGTCGGTCCTCGCCTGTTGCGCCGACGTCCCGGCGGCGGCGACGGCCACGCTGCAGGATCTCTACGGTGCCGGTGCTCGCGTGATCGCCGTTGCGATCCGGCCTCGGCCCGGCTCGACGCACATCGATCCCGCCGATCAGCGAGACATGCGCCTGCTCGGCTTCCTGCAGTTCACCGATCCGCCGAAGTCCGATGCGGCCGAGTCGCTGCAGCGCCTCGCATCGCTCGAGATCGACGTGAAGATCGCCACCGGCGACAGCGCCGCCGTCGCGGAGCAGGTCTGTGCCGGGCTGGGCATGACGCTGACCGGCACGGTGACCGGGGAGCAGCTGGACGCGATGGACGCGGCAGCCTACGAAGCCGCCGTGCGCGGGGCGTCGATCTTCGCCCGGGTCTCACCGGAGCAGAAAGCGCGCATCGTCAAGACGCTGCGGCAGAAGGGACGGGCGGTCGCGTTCCTCGGCGACGGGGTGAACGACGCCCTGGCCCTCCATCATGCGGACATCGGCATCTCGGTCGACTCGGCGGTCGACGTCGCGAAGGACGCGGCCGATGTCATCCTCCTCGACAAGGATCTCGGGGTTCTCGCCGACGGCGTGGTCGAGGGCAGGCGCATCTTCGCGAACACCATCAAGTACGTCCTCATGGGCACCTCGAGCAACTTCGGAAACATGTTCAGCGCATCCATCGCCTCCGTGGTGCTGGCGTTCTTGCCGATGCTCCCCAGCCAGATCCTCCTCAACAACCTCCTGTACGACGCGAGCCAGCTGGCGATCCCGACCGACCGCGTCGACCCCGAGCAGCTGCGCGCTCCGGCGCATTGGAACATCGCGGCGATCCGTCGGTTCATGCTCATCTTCGGGCCGATCAGCTCGCTTTTCGACTTCGCGACCTTCGGCCTCATGCTCCTCGTCTTCCAGGCGGCGCCGCCCGAGTTCCGCTCGGGGTGGTTCATCGAGTCGATCGCCACGCAGACGCTCATCATCTTCGCCATCCGCACCACGCGCGTGCCGTTCCTGCGCAGCCGCGCGTCGGCCGCGCTCACGATCGCCGCACTGGCCGCGGTCGCCGTCGGCGCGATCCTCCCCTACACACCCGTCGCGGGTGTGCTGGGCTTCGTGCCGCTGCCGACCCCGTTCTTCCTCGCCCTGGTCGCCATGATCGCCGTCTATCTCGTCCTCGTGGAGATCGCGAAGGTCGGGTACTACCGCTCGATCGCCCGCAAGCCTTCCCGCGGCCAGCCGCAGCGAGGGTTCCCGCACCGCTTCGCTCGCCGTGCCGCACGCTTCACACCGTCGTCGCTGCACGAAGGTGCGCTGTCAAACGCTGTAGCGGTAAGCGCCGCGCGGCAGGGATAGCAGGCGCGCGACGTCAAGAACTGGCGCGTGTCCGGAGAACATGGACGTGCTACCACCGCGCGTTGGGTCGTAAGGCGTCTGCCTTCGTCCCGTGGCGGGGGCGCCCGGCTCAGGTCGCGCGTCGGCGCGTGATCCACCGCCAGGTGCGGGCGAAGGCCTCGCGCAGGGTGTGCCCGCGCCGCCACTCGCGCCAGGTGAGCCACACGATCAGCGCGTCGAGCACGACGAGCAGGGCGATCCCCACGCCCGGATGCGCGACGAGCTCGTACACCTGAAAGACCAGGAAGCCGAGCAGCGCGAGGATCGCCCACGGGTACACCTTGAGCGAGCCCAGCAGGAGCGCCGCGATGATGGCGAGCTTGACCACCCCGTGCACGAGCAGGTACACGGCGATGAGCCAGGTGGTGCCGGCGTCGAGCTGCGCCACGCCGTGCACGAGGAGATTCGCGATCAGGTCGTGCGGGTCCTCGGCGAGCTCCTTCCCGGTGAGGCGGTGGACCGCATCCGCGAGCTGCTGAGGGGAGAGCCACAGCAGCACGATGCCGCCGACGACCTCGATCAGGCCGTCGACTCCTTTGACGAGGATCCCCAGCAGGAAGAAGAGGTCCAGGAGGCGGGCGCGCATCGTGCCCCCGACGCTACGCCGGTTGCCGGCTCGCGGACAGGGCGGACGCCCGCAGCGTTCGCCGCACGGATGCCGCCGGTTCACGATGCGTTCGACCGGCGACGGCACCGTGGCATCGTGCTCCTCTCCGCCACCCGCCGCCTCGCCGCCGCCGCATCCGTCGCCGCCCTCGCCCTCACCGGCCTGGTGGCCCTGCCGACCGCCGCGTCGGCCAGTCCCGCCTCGGGCATCGCGATCACCGAGTTCGCCTACGGCGGGCTCATCGCCGGCTCGAGCGTGGGCGGTGACGGCGAGTACGTCGAGATCACCAACCTCGGCGCGGCGCCGGTCGACCTGAGCGGATGGTCGTACGGCACCGCCGCCGCGCCCGGCACCGTGTCGCTCTCGGGGCTCGGCACCCTGGCGCCGGGGGAGTCGGCGATCGTGACGGATGTGACGCCCGCCGAGTTCCGCGCCGAGTGGGGGCTCACCTCGGCGGTCAAGGTCGTCGACGACAGCGGCACGACCCTGAACAAGGGCCCGAAGACGATGTACGTCTTCGACGCGAGCGGGGGCACCGTCGACTCGGTGAGCTACGCCTCGGGCTTCCTCGCGGGCGGCAAGGGCCAGGCGGCGTGGGTCGACCCGGCTCACGTGGGCGCCGGGTCGGGAACGACGGGCTGGAGCTTCGCGACGCTCGGCGACCAGGAGGGCAGCTGGAAGAGCGCCGCGGGCGCCATCGGCTCGCCCGGGATCTCCTCGCTCGCCGCGCTGTCGACGGCGGCACCGCGGGTCGCGATCACCGAGTTCTCCTACGGCGGGCTCATCGCCGGCACGAGCGGCGACGGCGAGTACATCGAGGTCACCAACGTGGGCCGCACCCCGGTCGACATGACCGGATGGTCGTACGACACGGCCGCGACAGCGCCGGGCGCGATCTCGCTGACGGCGTTCGGCATCCTGGCGCCCGGCGCCTCGGCCATCATCACCGACGTGACCGCCGCGGAGTTCCGGGCCGAGTGGGGTCTCGCCGCCTCGGTCCCGGTCGTGAACGACGGCGCGGTCACCCTCAACAAGGGCCCGAAGACGATCCGCCTCTACGACGCGAGCGGCTCCGAGGCCGACTCGGTGACGTACGCCTCCGGCTTCCTCTCGGGCAAGGGTCTCTCCGCGTGGGTGGATGCCGCCCACCTCGGCGCGAGGTCCGGCACCGCCGGGTGGACCGTCTCGACCGCCGGCGACCACGAGGCCAGCTGGACGAGCGCCACCGGCGCGGTCGGCTCGCCGGGCGCCTCGGCCTTCGGCATCCACACGCCCGCGTTCGTGCGCACCTCGACCGGCGGCGGTGGCGGCACCACCCCGACGGTCGACCCGAACTGGGCCGACATCGTGATCAACGAGGTCACCTCCGACAACGACGGCATCGGCTTCGCCCCGGTGCCCGGCATCCGCGACGCGGTCGAGCTCTACAACACGGGCAGCCACACGGTCGACGTGACCGGCTGGAAGCAGACCGACAGCGGCGCGGCCTCCTCCGCGACCGACTTCACGGGCGCCCTCTACGTGGGCGGCGTGCTCGCCACCGCGATCCCGGCGGGCGGCTTCGGTGTATTCCAGTCGACCAAGGGGCTCGGCAGCGGCGGCGACGCCGTGAAGATCTACACCCCGGACGGAACGCTGGTCGACCAGATCGAGTGGACCGCCGGGCAGGCCGGGTACGACGAGACCGTCAACGCCGACCACGCCTACCGGTCGCTCGCGCGCTGCCTCGACGGCGAGGAGACCTGGCTCGAGGTGACCACGGCGAGCTTCGGCGCCTCCAACGACGCCGCCTGCGCGACCGGCGTGCCCCCGCTGACCGGCGGCTCCGGCCCGGAGGCTCCGTGCCAGACGGAGGACTCGGGCACCGCTCCGGGCACCGTGCCCGCGGGCGCGGTGGCCTGGCCCGGCAGCGCCACGCCCGTCACGATCGACGCGCTGTGCGCGTGGGTGACCACCGAGTCGGGCCAGGACCTCAGCGGCCTCGCGTTCGACCCGAACGACCCGAACGTGCTCTACGCCGTGAAGAACAAGAGCCACGTCTGGCGGCTCGTCGATTCCGGCGGCAGCTGGGTGAAGGACACCGCGAACGGCTGGGCGGACGGCAAGGACATCCGCTTCCCGGGCGGCACGGGCCTGCCCGACTCCGAGGGCATCGCGGTCGGTCCCGACGGCGCGCTCTACATCACCACCGAGCGCGACAACGCGGCCTCGAACGTGCCGCTCGACTCGATCCTGCGCTTCGATCCGACGACTCCGGCCACCACGCTCTCGGCCACCGACCAGTGGGTGCTGACCGCCGACCTCGGCTTCGCGCCGAGCGATGCGGCGGATGCGAACCTCGGCTTCGAGGGCGTCGCCTACGTTCCCGACTCGTTCCTGACCTCGGCGGGCTTCCGCACCGACGCCGGCGCCCTGTACGACCCGGCCGACTACCCCGGCAAGGTCGCGGGCGGCCTGTTCTTCGGGGCGGTCGAGAAGACGGGCCACCTGCGCGCGTACGTGCTGAACGCCGACCACAGCTACGTGCGCCTCGCGGATGTCGCGAGCGGGCTCGTGGGGATCATGGACGCCTCCTTCGACGCCGACCTCGGCGGCATCTGGGCGCACTGCGACAACACCTGCGGCAACGCGACCACCCTGCTCGGCATCGGATCGGATGGCCGCTTCGCGGTGGAGCGCACCTTCGCCCGCCCCACCGGCCTGCCCAACTACAACCTCGAGGGCTTCGCCGTGGCTCCCGCCTCGACCGCGGTCGACGGGATGCGCCAGGTGCTGTGGGCCGACGACGGCAACCGCTTCGGCCACTCGCTGTGGGCGGGCACGCTCCCCGTCGATCTCGACGGGGGCGGAATGCCGACCGATCCCGAGGTCGTGCTGAGCTCGCCCACCTCGTCGGTGACGGCGGGGAACCGGATCACGGTGACGGCGAGCGGGCTCACGCCGGGCGCCGAGTACGTGGTGACGCTGCACTCCGACCCGGTCGAGCTCGGACGCGCCGCCTCGCGACCCGACGGCACGCTCGCCCTGACCGGCACCATCCCGGCGAGCACGCCGGCGGGCGCCCACACCCTGACGATCGCCGCGGTCTCCGCCCCGGGCACCGTGCTCGCCTCGCGGGCGCTGACCGTCGCGGCGGCACCCGCTCCGCGCCCCGCCGGCGGGCTCGCCTCCACGGGCGCGGACGCGCAGCCCTGGCTGCTCGGCGGTGCGGTCGCGCTGCTCGCGGGAGTCGGCGCCCTGATCGCACGCCGACTGGTGCGACGCCGGGCGTGACCCGACCGCGCGAGCGGTGAGATCCGGCGCGCGACCGCCTCATCCGCCTACGCTCGGAGGGGGCCGCGTCGCGTGCCCGTCACCCGCAGAGGAGCCATCCGTGTCCGACTTCAACGAGCGCATCATCGCCGAGTTCCGCGCCAACGGCGGCACCGTCGAGGCGGCCGGCTTCGGCCGCAGCCTCGTGCTCGTGCACCACCGCGGCGTGCGCACGGGCATCGAGCGCGTCTCGCCGGTCATGGCGATCCCGAGCGATGCGGGCTGGCTCATCGCGGCGTCGAAGGGCGGCGCGCCCGAGAACCCGGCGTGGTTCGGCAACCTGCTCGCCCATCCGGATGTCGTGATCGAGACGCCCGACGAGGGCGAGGTGGCCGTGCACGCGGTCGCGCTCGAGGGTGCCGAGCGGGATGCCGCGTGGGCGCGGTTCCTCGAGCGCAGCCCCGCATTCGGTCAGTACGAGCAGCGCACGAGCCGAATGATCCCGGTCGTGGAGCTGCGGCGGCGCTGACGGCGGCGATGCGGAGCCGCCCGGCGCACCGGGCGACCCCGCACCTCCGATCAGCGCACCACGGTGACGCGATCGATCCCGACCGCGGCGGCCGAGGCCCCCGTGAACGCGATCGTGTTGGTCCCGGATGCGAGACCCACCCCGATCGTGCGGGTCGCGACGGCGGTCCCGGATCCGGTCGCCGGCAAGGTGAGCGTGATCGCCGGGCCGCCGTTGACGGAGTACTGGATCGTCTGGTCGGTCGCGCTCGCATAGTCGACGCGCACCGTGTGGTTGCCGGTCGACGCCGCGGTGAGGCCGTTCACCGTCAGGGAGCGGGCACCGTGCAGGTTCTGCACGTACGAGCCGCCCGAGCATCCCGCGCAGCTCGCCGTCGAGGCCCCTCCGGCGAGCGTGTTGCCGGAGGCCTCCGCCTCGGTGCTGCGCGCGATCGTGAGGGCGTCGATGTCGGGCGCGTAGGCGCTCGGGTTGTCGAAGCGGATCGTGTTGGAGCCCGCCACGAGCGGCACGTCGACCGACCACTTGCCCACGTACTCCCAGCCCCCCGAGTCCGGCAGGCTCTCGGTGCCGAGGACCGTGCCGTTGACGGTGATGCGCACCGAGCGCGGGTCGGCCGAGGTGTAGGTGAAGGTCATGCGGTGCGTGCCCGTCGTCGTCGCGGTGACGTTGTTGAACTGCACCGCCCCGCCGGAGCCCACGTTGCCGACCTTCCAGCCGATCGAGCAGCCGCGACAGGCCTGAGCGGCCGCGGCGCCCGACAGGGTGTTCGCCGCCGCCTCCGCCTCGTAGCGGGTGTCGCCCGAGCCGATCTGCGGCAGCGGCGTCTTCGAGATGTGCACCGACACGCCGCCCGTGGCGATCATCGGCAGCGACAGCGTGGTCGCGCTCGTGACCGTCTGGGTGGAGACCCCGAGCCGTCCGTAGGCGTCGTCGGCGAAGATCGTGGCGGTGTAGCTGCCCGAGCCGAGGAACGTCAGCGGCACGGATGCCGTGCGCGCGGGCGAGGTCATCGCGCCGATGAACCAGTCGCTGCCGGAGCGCCGGGCGAGCGTGATGTGATCACCCGGGAAGCCCTCGACGACCTTCGACTCGTCCCAGGTGGTGGGGATCGCCCGCATGAGGTGGCGTCCCGGCCACTGCTCGTAGGCGGCCGCCGAGTCGGCGTAGTTGATCATCCCCGAGCTGAACACGATGGCCTGCGCCAGCACGTGCGACTGGGTCAGCACCGCGTTGTTCTGCGAGAGCATCGCCGGCGTGTAGTCCATGCTGCCGAGCGGGCCGCGAGTGAACGGATAGGTCACATCCGCGCGGGCCGAGGTGGGCGGCGGGTACTTGTAGTGCTCGGTGCCGGCTACCGCCTCGGAGGTCAGCACCCACGGCCAGGTGCGGTTCTCGCCGCCCGGCTTGGTGCTGCCGTGGAGGTCGAGCATCAGATGATGCGCGCCCGCGGCGTCGCCGATGGACTGATACCACTGCTGCACGGCCTGCGAGTCGTTGAGGAAGAAGTCGACCTTGAGGCCCGCCACGCCGTAGCTCGCGTGCTCCGCCATGAGGGCGTCGGCATCCGCGGGTGTCGCGAACGGCGAGGCGGTCACCCACGCGAACACCTTGACGCCCTTCTGCGCCGCGTAGGCCGAGATGGCGGGAAGGTCGACGGAGCGGTTGTAGCAGCAGTCGACCGTGATGTACTCGAAGCCCATCGAGGCCGCGAAGTCGACGAGCTGCTTCTGCTTGTCGAGGTCGGATGCGCTGTCCTCGTCCGTGTACCACGACCAGGCCGCGCGCCCCGGCTTCACCCAGCTGGGGGTGCTCGCGGCGGGCGGGTTGAGGTTCTGCACGAGGTCGGAGTTGTAGAGCACGTCGAGGTTGCCGGCCACGATGACGACCCGCCACGGGGTCTGGAACGGATAGGGCGACGACATCGGGAACGCCTGGTCGGGCGTCCGGGCGAGCTTGAGCAGCCCCGTGCCCAGGCCGTCGCCCTTGAGCATCGACGGCGCGTAGCTCGCGTTCGCGTTGTACACGTTCGCCTCGCTGATGAGCGCGAAGTAGGCGTTGTTGTTGATGGAGGCGAGGAGCGGCATCGTGAGGTTCGTGCCGGAGTTCAGTCCGGCCGCATTGCGGTAGATGTAGTCCTGCTCGTAGTTGCCGTTCCACGGAGCCGCCCAGCCCCCGGTTCCGGTGGGGAGGCGGAAGCCGGTGGTCTCGTTCGTGATGCTCACGGTGCCGCTGCCCGGGATGCGGTACCGGAACGCGACCCCGTCGTTGTAGGCGCGGGCGATGAGCTGCACCGTCGCCCCGGACTTGGCGTAGCTGAGCGTCATCTCGCGGCCGTCGTTGAGATAGCTCGCGTCGGTCCCCCCGGGGAGGCTGTAGGTCTCGGTGATGATCTGCCGCGTCTCGCCCGTGTAGCTGAGGCCCGAGGTGAAGTCCACCGCGCTCGACGCGATGCCGAGCGGGGAGTCGTCGAGGATCGTGGTGCCGTTCGCGGTGACCCGGTAGGTGAGCGCGCCGCTCGCCTGATCGGTGACGATGAGCTGCACGAGGCCGTTGGGCGAGGTGATGGTGTGGGTCACGAGCGCTGCCGCGGGGCTCGCGGTCAGCAGGGACAGGCCGAGGGCGAGGGCCGCGGCCCCCGCCAGCGCGATCGTGCGCCGGCGTCGGTGGTGCTGGCTGGCTTTCATGTCACTCCCTTGTGCGTTCACGCGGGAGCCCAGGTGTCGCTCCCGGGTGCCTCGACGATAGGCGTCGCCGCGCGCCGCGCAGAAGGTGGGTTCCGCCGATCCGGATGGACGATCCGCTGCTGCTGGAGCCCGCCTCAGGCGCGACGGGAGAGTTCGGCGTCGCGAGGTCGATCGTCCCGCCATGAGGGCTGCTCGCCCCGGAACACGGGCGGTGTCTCGTCGATCGGGCAGGCGGATCGTCCAGGGGGTGTGCTGGAACCGTCATGTCCGGCATCGCGGATCGACGGGTAGCTTCGAGAGACGGCGCACCCCCGGTGCCCTGACGAGACACGGAGACGATGTGGTCGAGCCCCTTCCCGGCGACGGAGCGAGCGAGCGTGCCGCGTTCGCGCACGGTCCGATCTCGGGCGAGGTGATCGCCGACGGCGAGCTGCGGATCGAGGCGCGCCTCGACGACGTCGAGCTGCCGACCGTGCAGCTCGGTCTGGCGCTCGGGGAGGCGGAGCTCGCGCTCTCCGCGATCGCCGGTGTCCGCGTGACGTCCGTCGAGGAGAGCTGGTTCGCCGCCTCGGGCAAGTCGAGCGGGGAGCTCGATTACCGCCACCTCGCGCTCGAGCTCGCGATGCGGCATCCCTCCGGCCTCGAGTGGCAGCTCGAGCTGCGGGTCTCGGACGACGGTCTCGCGTTCCGCTACAGCGCCTCCGCGCTGTGGGGCGTCTCGTGGGTGCACGCGGACCGCACGCGGCTGCGCCTTCCCGCGGTGGGGCGCGCCTGGGTGCTCGACTATCAGACCTGGTACGAGACGCCCCGTCACGGCGTCGACGTCGCCGAGCTCGCCGCCGGCGACTACGGGTTCCCGTTCCTCGTGCGCCTCGGGGGCGCAGAGGCACCCCATCTGCTGCTGACCGAGTCGGGCATCGACGGCCGCTTCAGCGGTGCGCACGCGCGCGTCGAGGCGGATGGCGTGCTCGGCCTCGCGCTCGCCGACGAGCGGATCGAGGTGGCGCGCGGTCCGCTCACGCCGTGGCGCGTGCTGCAGCTCGGCGACCTCGCGCGGATCGTGGCGAGCCGCTTCGTCGACGAGCTCGCTCCCGCGCCCGTCGCATCCGCGTCGCCCGTCGCCGTGCGCCCCGGGCGCGCAGCCTGGTCGTGGTGGTCGGACTTCTTCTCCGGCGCCCAGCTCGAACGGCAGATGCACTTCGTGGATCGCGCGGCCGAGCTCGGCTGGGAGCACCTGCTGATCGACTGCGGCTGGGAGGAGACGTGGGTGCCCGAGATCGTGGCCTACGCGAGCCGGCGCGGCATCCAGGTGCACCTGTGGACGGTGTGGCATGACCTCGACGGGCCCGAGAAGCTCGGGCGGCTGGCGCTCTGGCGCTCGTGGGGTGTCGCCGGCATCAAGGTCGACTTCATGGAGTCGGAGTCCAAGGACCGCTACCGCTGGTACGACGCCGTGCTGAGGGAGACGGCGCGCCTCGGCCTCATGGTGAACTGGCACGGATCGGTGATCCCGCGCGGCTGGGTGCGCACCTGGCCGCAGGTGGTCGGCTACGAGGCGATCCGCGGATCCGAGTACTACGTGTTCTACAACGACACCCCGCTCACGGCGGCGCACAACGTGATCCAGCCGTTCACGCGCAACGTCGTGGGGGCGATGGACTACACCCCGGTGGCCTTCACGGCGCCGGGGCGCACCACGAGCGACGGGCACGAGCTCGGGCTCGCGGTGGCCTTCGAGTGCGGGATCACCCACTTCGCCGACGACGTCGACGTCTACGCCGCGCGCCCCGAGGCGGCGCGTGCGCTCGCGGAGCTCCCCGCGCGCTGGGAGGAGACGGTGCTGCTCGCCGGCACCCCCGACACGGAGGCGGTGCTCGCCCGGCGCTCGGGCGACCGGTGGTTCCTCGGCGGGATCGCGGCGGGTCCCGCCCGTACCCTGCGGGTGCCGCTCGCCGGCCTCCGGGGCGGGCGCTGGGCCGCGTGGGTCGTGACGGATGCCGCCGGCGGCGGGCTGGCGGCGACCCACGGCGAGGTCGATGACGCGCTCGAGGTCGCGATCGCGGCCGACGGCGGCTTCCTCGCGGTGCTCGCTCCGCTCGGGACCGAGCTCTTCCGGGCGCGGCCTCGCGAGACCCGCGCGGCACCCCTCGTCGAGCCGCCGCGCGGATCGCTCGACGCTGCCGGAACGGCGATGCTCGTGACGTCGCCGCACGCGTCGGTGCGCACGCCGCCCGGCTGGGCCGCGACCGCGCTCGGCGAGGGGCGGTGGAGCATCCGGGCGCCGCAGTCGCCGGAGGCGCGGCCGCTCCCCGGCGCGCTGGGCGTCGTCACGATCGAGGAGCCCGGTCCCGACGGCGTGCCGCTCGTCGCCCACGCCCGCCTGGTGGCGCCGCTCGTCGCCGGCGAGCACGTGCTCTCGAGCCTCCCGATGCTGGCGTTCCGCAACGAGAGCGGGCCGGTCGAGCGCGACATGAGCAACGGGGGAGGCAACCCGGCCGACGGCGTGCCGATGCGGATCGCGGGAGTCTCCTACGCGGACGGTTTCGGGGTCTCGACGCCCTCATCGCTCGAGCTCGCCCTCGACGCGCACGCCGAGCGGCTGCGCATCGAGGTCGGCATCGACGAGGAGACGGATGCCGCGCGCGCGGTGGCCGAGGTGCTCGGCGACGGGCGGGTGCTGGCATCCGCCGAGCTCGCCTCCGGCGAGCCCGGCGTCCCGCTCGACGTCGACGTGACCGGCGTGGTCACCCTCGAGCTGCGCACCCGGCCGCCGGGTGGCGACCCGGGCGAGCCCGCCCACGTCGACTGGGCCCATGGCCGGCTCCATGTCGGCCCCGCAGACCTGCACACAACACCCGCCCCCGATCAGCGGTGACCGGGGCACATGAAAGGAATCCCATGCACAAGAGATGGACGACGGTGACCGCAGCGCTCGCCGGCGCCGCCCTGCTCGCGGGTTGCGCGAGCGGCGGGGACGGCGGCGGGGACAGCGGTCCCGTCACGATCACCTACGCCGTGTGGGCCGGCACCCAGACGCCCGCCATGCAGGCCATCGTCGACGCCTTCATGAAGGAGAACCCCGACATCAAGGTGGAGCTCCAGGAGCAGCCGTGGCCGCAGTACTGGTCGACCCTCCAGACCGGCGCGCAGGGCGGGACCGCCCCCGACGCGTTCTGGATGCTCGCGCAGCAGATCCGCCCCTACGCGGCGGGCGGCCAGCTGCTCGACATCAGCGACGCGATCACGTCGGAGAACGTCGACCTCAGCAAGTACCCGAAGGCGGTGCTCGACCTGTACGACCAGGGCGACGGCAAGATCTACGGGCTGCCGAAGGACTTCGACACCAACGGCGTCTGGTACAACAAGGCGCTCTTCGACGCCGCCGGGGTCGCCTACCCCGCCGACGACTGGACCTGGGAGGACTTCCGCGCCGCGGCCAAGGCGCTCACGCGCGACGGGGTCTGGGGCGTCGCGGCCCCGATCGACTACCAGGGCGGGTACTACAACACCATCTACCAGGCCGGCGGCAAGGTGATCTCCGACGACGGCACGAAGGCCGAGATCGGCTCGCCCGAGGCGGTGAAGGGCATCCAGTTCTGGACCGACCTCATGGCCGACGGCTCCTCGCCCACGCTGCAGCAGCTCTCCGACACCGAGGCGGAGACGATGTTCGAGCAGGGCAAGGTCGCGATGTACATGTCGGGCGCCTACTGGGCGCTCAAGATGTACCAGATCGACGAGCTGCGCCCGAACGTCGGCGTCGCGCCCCTCCCGGTCGGCCCCGCGGGCCGTGCCACCGTGTCGAGCGGCATCGAGAACGTCGGATTCGCCGGCACGAAGCATCCGGAGGCCGTGAAGAAGTTCCTGATCTTCGCGAGCGGCGAGAAGGCGGCCAAGATCCAGGCCGAGAACGGCGCCGTGCTCCCGGCCTACGCGGGCACCGCGCAGACCTGGATGGACGCGATGCCCGAGTTCACGGATCTGCACGTGTTCATCGACGCGATCGCCTACTCGGTGCCGCTGCCCGTGCAGGGCAACGCGGCCGAGTGGCAGGGCATGCAGACCGAGTACCTGACGCCGGCGTGGAACGGCGAGGAGTCGGTCGCGGATGCCGCGAAGAAGTACGCGGACGCCATCGACAAGGTGCTGGCCGAGGGCTGATGACCGCATCCCTCACCACCCCGGGGCGGCGGCGGACCCGTCGCCCCGGGGCCCTCGGGCGCACCGACTGGTGGGCGCTCGTGATGATCGCGCCCGCCACGATCGGCCTCGTGGCCCTGTACCTGTGGCCGTTCCTCTCGACGTTCCTCAAGAGCTTCATGAAGATCCCGACCTTCGGGCCGGGCACCTACACGGGCGTCGACAACTACGCGAAGCTGCTCACCGACGAGATGTTCTGGCGGGCGTTCGGCAACTCGATGCTCTACACGGGACTCGTGCTGCTCGGCATCCCGATCGCGGTCGTGCTGGCGGCCCTCATCGAGCAGGTCTCGCGCGGGCGCTCCGTCTACCGGGTGCTGTTCTTCCTGCCGGTCGTGACGCTCCCCGTGGCGGTCGGCATGGTGTGGCGATTCCTGCTCAACGGCGACTTCGGCCTCGTCAACTGGATGCTCTCGCTCGTCGGCATCCCCGGTCAGTACTGGGTGGCGGACGCGCGGTTCACGATCTACGCCTTCGCGGTCGTGGGCGTGTGGATGGGGCTCGGCATCAACCTCATCATCCTGGGTGCCGGCCTGCAGTCGATCCCCCGGGACCTCTACGAGGCCTCGGCCCTCGACGGCGCCGGCCGCATCCGGCAGTTCCGCTCGATCACCCTGCCGCTCCTGTCACCCACGATCTTCTTCGTCACCGTGCTCACGGTCATCTCTGCTCTGCAGATGTTCGATCTCGTGTTCATCATGCTCGGCAGCGTCAACAACACCGCGATCGACGGGTCCAAGACGATCGTCTACCTCTTCTACGAGGCCGCCTTCGTGCAGTTCAAGCAGGGCTATGCCGCGACCATCGCGATCGTGCTGCTCGTGGTGATCATGATCGCCACCGCCATCCAGTTCCGTCTCCAGAAGAAGTGGGTCGTCTATGACTGAGTCCGTCGCGGCCCCGCGCCGCCGCCGGGGCTCGCCCGAGCGGCACGGCGAGTGGGTCGTGCACCTCGTGCTCGTGATCGCCGCCGCGTTCATGGTCATGCCGTTCGTGTGGGAGATCCTGACGTCGTTCAAGACCAACCACGAGGTTTCGTCGCTGCCGCCGACGCTGCTGCCCGCCGATCCGACGCTGCGGGCCTACGAGACCTTCTTCGCATCCGTGCCGTTCCTGCAGCAGTTCGCGGTGTCGGCCGTCTCGCTCGTGATGCGGGTGGTCGGGCAGGTGCTCGTGGCGGCGCTCGCGGGCTACGCCTTCGCGCGGCTGCGATTCCCGGGACGCAACGTGCTGTTCCTCGTCTACCTGCTCATGCTCATGGTGCCGAGCCAGCTGTTCCTGCTCGGCCAGTTCGAGATCATGAAGGGCCTCGGGCTGCTGAGCACCCTGCCCGCGCTCGCGATCCCGGGCATCTTCTCGGCGTTCGGCACCTTCCTCATGCGGCAGGCGTTCCTCACGATGCCGAAGGAGTTCGAGGAGGCCGCCCGGCTCGACGGGGCCGGCACGCTGCGGATCTTCTGGAGCGTGATGCTGCCGATGGCGCGGCCCATGGTGGCGGCGCTCGCGGTGCTCACCTCGCTCTACTCCTGGAACGACCTGCTCTGGCCGCTCATCGTGACGCCGACCGGCGGCAACCGTCCCCTCACGGTCGGCCTCGCCGCGATGCAGGGGCAGTTCGGCACCGACTACCCTGCGCTCATGGCCGGCGCGCTCATCTGCACGGCGCCGCTCGTGCTGGTGTTCCTCGTGCTGCAGCGGCAGTTCTTCGCGGGCATCGCGTCGAGCGGATTGAAAGGATGACCATGCCGATCCCCGGCGCCCCCGACATCGTCCACCTCCGGCGTGCGGGCACGAGCCTGCTCGTGGACCTGCGCGACGGCCGCCTGCCGCGCATCCTGCACTGGGGGGCCGATCTGGGAGCGCAGGAGCCGGATGCGCTGCGCGCCCTCGCGGATGCGCGGCGGCCGACGATCGGCGACAGCGCCGTCACCTATCCGCAGCCCGTCCCCGTGGTGCCGCAGCTCGCCGAGGGGTGGCTCGGACGCCCGGGGATCGCGGGCTCGCGCGGCGGCCGCGCCTTCGCGCCGCTCTTCGCGGACGCCCGCAGCGAGCTCTCGGACGACGAGCCGGTCGCCCGTCTGCGCACGGACGCGGCCGACGCGGCGTCGGGGCTGGCGATCGCGACGGAGCTGGAGCTCACCGCGGAGGGCGTCGTGCGCCTGCGCGCGACGCTCCGCAACACGGGGGAAGGCCCCTACCGCGTCGACGTGCTGGAGCCCGCGCTGCCGCTCCCGGATGCCGCATCCGAGATCCTCGACCCCAGCGGGCGCTGGGCGCGCGAGCGCGTGCCGCAGCGGCATCCGCTGCCGATCGGGGAGTGGGTCCGCGCGAGCCGCGGGGGCAAGCCGGGGCTCGACGGTCCGCTCGTGCTCGCGGTCGGGGAGCCGGGGTTCGGATGGCGGCACGGCCGCGTGTGGGGAGTGCACCTCGGGTGGAGCGGCAACCAGGTGCTCGCCGCCGAGCGGATGCCCGCGGGCACCCGTTCGCTGAGGGCAGGGGAGCTGCTGCTGCCCGACGAGCTCGTGCTCGCGCCGGGAGAGGAGTGCACGACGCCGTGGCTGTACGGCTCCTGGGGCGACGGGCTCGACGAGCTGGCGGGGCGGTTCCACCGCCACCTGCGGGCGCGTCCCACGCATCCGCGCGCGCCGCGCCCCGTGCTCGTGAACACCTGGGAGGCCGTCTACTTCGATCACGCGCTGGAGCCGTTGCTCGCGCTCGCGGAGCGCAGCGCCGAGCTCGGCGCCGAGCGCTTCGTCGTCGACGACGGCTGGTTCCTGGGCCGGCGCGATGACACGAGCTCGCTCGGCGACTGGGTCGTCGACCCGGAGGTGTGGCCCGCCGGGCTCGAACCGCTGGCCGCGCGCGTGAAGGCGCTCGGCATGCAGTTCGGCCTGTGGGTGGAACCGGAGATGGTCAACCTCGACTCCGCGCTCGCCCGCGCTCACCCCGAGTGGGTGTTCGACGGAGGGCACGGTCCGGGCATGCCCTCCCGGTACCAGCACGTGCTCGACCTCGGCCACGAGGAGGCCTACGCGCTCGTGCGCGACCGGATCGCGGCGCTCGTCGAGCGACTCGGGATCGACTATCTCAAGTGGGATCACAACCGCTATCTGACGGATGCCGGGCACAGCGCCGACGGGCGTCCGGGCGTCCGCCGGCAGACGCTCCAGGCGTACCGCCTCATGGACGAGCTGCGCGAGCGGTTCCCGGGGCTCGAGATCGAGTCGTGCGCGAGCGGCGGAGGGCGCATCGACCTCGGCGTGCTCGAGCGCAGCGACCGCGTGTGGCCGAGCGACTGCAACGACCCGCACGACCGCGTCGACATCCAGCGCTGGACGGGCCTGCTGCTGCCGCCCGAGCTGCAGGGCACCCACATCGGCGCCGAGGAGTCCCACACGACCCATCGCGTCGCGCCGCTCGACTTCCGCGCCGCCACCGCGCTCTGGGGTCATCTCGGGGTCGAGCTCGACCTCACGGCCGTCGACGAGGCCACCTTCGCCCGCACTCGCGCGTGGGTCGCCGCGCATCGCGAGCGCCGGGAGCTGCTGCACGCCGGCACGCTCGTGCACGCCGACACCCAGCCCGAGGTGCGCCTCGAGGGCGTGGTGGCGGCTGATGGCGCCTCCGCGCTCTACCAGTTCGCGGTGCTCGACCGGCCGCTCGCCTGGCCCCCGGAGCGCCTGCACCTCGTGGGGCTCGATCCCGAGCGGAGCTACGAGGTGACGGAGCTCGTGGTGGGCGACGCCGTCCCCGCCGGGCAGCGCCCGCCGTGGATGACCGCGCCGCTGCGCGCGACCGGACGGGCGCTCGCGGAGCTCGGGCTGGAGGCGCCGTCGCTCGACGTGGACCGCTCGGTGCTGCTCGCCGTGCACGCGGTCTGAGCCGCGGGCGGGGTCGACATGATCGAGCTCGCCGCGCCCTCCGGCCGCGTGACCGCGATGGTCGCGGAGCGCGCGGCCTCGCTGCGCTCCCTCGTCGTCGACGGGATCGCCCTCGTGGAGCCGACGGCGCATCGTGAGGCGCCGCCCGGCATGAGCGGGGCGGTGCTCGCGCCGTGGCCCAACCGCGTCGAGGACGCCACCTGGCACCACGGGGGGCGCGTGCTGCATCTGGTGGCGAACGAGCCCGAGCTCGGCCACGCCATCCACGGGCTGCTGACCGGCACCGACTTCGCGGTCGCCGAGGCGCATCCGGATCGCGTCGTGCTTGCCGCCGCGATCGCGCCGTCGGCGGGGTACCCGTTCGCGCTCGCGGTACGGGTGGGCTACGCCCTCGCCCCCGACGGCGTGGAGGCGACGATCGAGCTGGAGAACGCCGGACGGGACGCCGCGCCCGTCGCGGTGGGGGTGCATCCCTACCCGCGCATCGGCGAGTGGCCCGTCGACGCGCTCGAGGTCGTGCTCGACGCCGACTACGAGTGGCCGCTCGACGACCGGCATATCCCGCGGGGGCGCGACGACCTCCGGGGGACGGCGCGCGAGGCGCGTCGCCGGCGCCCCGTGCGCGAGGTGCCGGGGCACGCGGTCTACGAGCGCCGGGCCGATGCGCCGGGCGGCCCCGTGCACGTGCTCGCCGCCCCCGACGGCATCGTGGTCGAGGTGCACGCGTGCCCCGAGCTGCGGTGGACGCAGTGGTACCTGGCACCCGTGCTCGACACCGCCGACGGTCCACGCCGGGCCGTGGCGATCGAGCCGATGAGCGCGCCGCCCAACGCCCTCCGCACGGGCGACGGGCTGCGCCTCCTCGCTCCCGGCGAGAGGGCGCTCTGGAGCTGGGGGATCCGGATGCGTCAGCCCGCGTCGCGCGAGCGGTAGTCGCTCGGGCTCATGCCGTGGTGCCTGCGGAAGTGACGTGAGAAGTAGAACGGGTCGTCGTATCCGACCTCCGCCGCGATCTCCGCCACGGTCGCGTCGCTGCCGTCGAGCAGCTGCCGCGCCCGGGCCATCCGCAGGGCCGTGTGATGGGCGAGCACGCCGCCGCCGGTCGCCGCGCGGAACAGCGTCGTCAGGTGCGAGGGCGACACCCCGACGAGGCGGGCGAGCTCCGGCACCCGCACCGATCCGTCGAGCCGCTCGGCGAGGTAGGCCATGGCGCGCTGCAGCGGATCGCCGGGCGCCGGGATCACCCGGTCGACGCTGATCTGGGTCAGCAGCTTCCACGCGGCGCCCGCGGCCGCGACGAGGCGGGCGGGCGACTGGTCGCGCTCGAGGCCCGACAGGATCTCGTCGAGGAGCGCCACCGCGCGCTCGATGCCCCGCACCGGGACGAGCGGGCGGGACTCCGAGACGCCCATGTACTCGACGAGCTCGGCGACATCCGTTCCGCTCAGGTGGCACCACCAGATCGTCCAGGGGTGCCCCTCGCCCGCGCCGTAGGCGTGGGGCACGCCGCGCGGGATCACGAGGGCGTTGCGAGCGCTCACGCGATGCAGCTCGCTGCCCACCCGCACCCAGCCGGTGCCGGAGGCGCAGACGATGACGATGGTCTCGGTCGCGCCGCGAGGGCGGTACATCTGGTGGTCTCGCGCCTCCGGGTAGTAGCCGACGTCGGTCACCGCGAGGCGCCGGGTGACGGGCCTGTCGAGCGCCTCGCGCACCGCGGGGCGCGGAACCACGACGAGGCGCTGGTTCTTGAACCCCTCCTGGATCGGCATGCCGACATCCTGCACCAGCATCGTCGAATCGTCCAGGTGCTTCGGTTCTTCGGCCATTCCCGCGGGCGGCGGCGTGCGATGGGATCGAGACGTGGATCACCGCCGAATCGCCCTGCCCTCCGCCCCCGCGCCGCTCGCCGAGCGCCTCGCCGACGGAGGCGCGATCGCGTGGAGCGAGCCCGTGACGATCCGCACCTACGCGGCGGGCGAGCCTGATCGCTACCCGATGTTCCTCGACCGCCGCGTCTACCAGGGCTCGAGCGGGCGGGTGTATCCGATGCCGTTCGTGGACAGTGTCGAGGGTGAGGCGACGCCTCGGCGCTGGCAGGCGGTGCACCTCGAGAACCGCTGGCTGCGGCTCATGGTGCTGCCGGAGCTCGGCGGGCGCATCCACTTCGGCTACGACAAGGTCGCCGACCACGACTTCTTCTATCGCAACAACGTGATCAAGCCCGCGCTCGTGGGGCTCGGCGGTCCGTGGATCTCGGGCGGCGTCGAGTTCAACTGGCCACAGCACCACCGGCCCGCCACCTACCTGCCGGTCGATGTGGAGATCGAGGAGGGCGAGGACGGCTCGGTCACCGTGTGGTGCTCGGACCACGACCCGTTCGCGCGCATGAAGGGCATGCACGGGGTGCGGCTGCACCCGGATCGGGCGGCCGTCGAGCTCGTCGTGCGGCTGCACAACCGCACGAGCGAGACCCAGACGTTCCTCTGGTGGGCCAATGTGGCCGCGGCCGTGCACGACGACTACCAGGCGTTCTTCCCCACGGACGTGCGCTACGTCGCCGACCACGCCCGCCGTGCGATCACCGCGTTCCCGGCCGCCGACCGCCCGTACTACGGCGTGGACTATCCCGCCCGGGCCTCGGACGGCGGGGACCGGATCGACTTCTCCCGCAACATCCCGGTGCCGACCTCCTACATGGTCACCGACACCGTCGACGACTTCTTCGGCGGCTACGACCACCGGGTGCAGGCGGGCTTCGTGCACGTTGCCGATCGTCACGTGGCCCCCGGCAAGAAGCTGTGGACCTGGGGGGACTCGCCGTTCGGCGACGCCTGGAACCGCGCGCTCACCGACGACGACGGTCCCTACGTCGAGCTCATGGCGGGCGTGTACACCGACAACCAGCCCGACTTCGCCTGGCTCGAGCCGGGCGAGACGAAGTCGTTCTCGCAGACCTGGTTCCCGATCCAGCGGATGGGTCCCGCGCACCAGGCGAACACCGAGGCGGCGGTGCGCCTCGACGTGGTCGACGGCGAGGCCCGGCTGGGCCTGTGCGTCACGGCGCGTCATCCCGCCGCGACCGTCGAGATCGCGGTCGCGGGTCGTGCGGTGCTTCGGAAGACGGTCGACCTTGCCCCCGGTGAGCCGCTTCTCCTCAACGTCCCCGCGCGCGGGGCGGAGCCCACGGAGGTGGAGGTGTCGGTCCGTGTGCAGGACGACGCCGAGCTCATCCGCTGGCGCCCCCGCCCCGCGTCGCGGGGCGCCGAACCCTGGACGGCGTCCGCGCCCCCGGCGCCCGAGGACGTCGCGACCGTCGAGGAGCTCTACCTCACGGGCGTGCACCTCGCGCAGTACCGGCACCCGAGCCGCTCGCCCGAGCCGTACTGGCAGGAGGCGCTGCGGCGCGACGCCGGCGACTCCCGCACGCGCGTGGCCCTCGCCCGCGACCGCTACCACCGGGCCGACTACGCCGAGGCGGTCGTGCATGCCCGGGAGGCGCTGCGGCGGCTCACGCTGCGCAACGGCAACCCGCGAGACGGCGAGGCCTCGTACCTGCTGGGGCTCGCGCTCGTGCGGGCCGGCGAGACGGATGCGGCCCGCGACGCGCTCGCGAAGGCGGCCTGGGACGGACGCTGGGCGGGCGCGGCCCAGCTCGAGCTCGCCCGGCTCGACGCCCGATCGGGAGCCTGGGGGGAGGCTCTCCGGCGCAGCCTGCTCGCGCTCGGCGCGACCCCGGGGGACTCGCGCGCCGAGACCGTGCGGGTCGTGGCCCTGCGGGCGCTCGCGCGTGTGGCGGAGGCCGACGAGGCCCTCGCCGGCTGGCTGGCGCGCGACCCGCTCGATCAGGTCGCACGGCATCTCGCGGGGCGCCCGACCTCGACCGACGGCCGCACGATGCTCGACGTCGCGCTCGAGCTGCGCGCGGCGGGCGCCGCCGAGGAGGCGCTGCGGATGCTCGCGGAGGCGGGGGATGCCGTCCCGACCGCGGCGGGCGAGGTGCGCCCGATGGCCGGCTACCACCGCGCCGCCCTGCTCGACGTGCTCGGCCACGCGGAGGAGGCGCGCGAGGCCCGCCGCACGGCGCGGACGGTCGACGCCACCCGCTGCTTCCCCGCGGGTCTGGACGACCACGACGCGCTCCGGGCGGCCCTGGCCGCCGATCCCGCCGACACCCGGGCCGCGGCGCTGCTGGGCATGCTGCTGTTCGACGCGCACCGGGAGCGCGAGGCGCTCGGACTGTGGACGGATGCGCTCGACCGCGGCCTGGAGGACGCCGTGACGACGCGCAACGCCGCGATCGCGGTGGTCAACCTCGACGGCGACGGCGACCGTGCTTGCGAGCTCTACGACCGGGCGCTCGCCCTCGACCCGACGGCGCGGCTGCTCTACGAGCGCGATCAGCTGCTGGCTCGGCTCGGCGCGGGGCCGAGAGAGCGCCTCGCGCTCCTCGATCCCGAGCGCGCGGAGGTGCTGCGTCGCGACGACCTCACCGTGGCCTACTGCCGGCTGCTGGGCGAGGAGGGGCGGGGGCTGGAGGCGCTGGCGATCCTGGAATCCCGTCGGTTCGCGCCCTGGGAGGGCGGCGAGGGGCAGACGATCCGGGCGTGGGAGGAGGTGCTCGGGCGGCTCTCCACCGAGGCGGAGGCGCGCGGCGACCTCGAGTCGGCCGCCGGCTATGCGCGCCGCGCGATCGAGCTCCCGGAGGGGATCGGCGAGGTGCGGCATCCGCTGACGGACACCACGGCGCTGCACGAGCGCCTCGCGGGGCTGCTCGATCGGCTCGGCCGTGCCGAGGAGGCCGCGGATGCGCGTGCGTCGGCCGTCGTGAGCGCGACGCCGCCGGTCGCGGCGTCGCTCGACGCCGACGAGGTCGACTACTTCGCGACGTCGCTGCCCGATCTCCTGCTGTTCGACCGCCCCGCGGCGAGGGGCGATCGCATCGCCTAGGGGCCGGTGGTCGGAGGCTAGGCTGCCGGTGTGGAGGCGGCGAGCGGGCGAGGGGCGGAGCGCCCCGGGCTCAGCCCGGTGATCACGCTGCTCACGATCTCGGCGGCATGGGATGCGCGACTCGACGCCGAGCTGCGCGGGATCGGGCTGACGACGCGCCGGTATGCGCTGCTCGCCCACATCCGGGGCACGCCCGGCATCTCGTTCTCGGAGCTCGCGCGGCGCTCGCAGATCACCGTGCAGTCGGCGCACACGGCGGTGCGGGCGCTCGTCGACGCGGGCTTCGTGGCCGACGCGACGGCGCACGCCGGGGCCGCCTCGGTGCTGCGGGTGACGGATGCGGGGGCTCGCGCCCTGGCGGATGCGGAGGGGATGCTGGCGCTGCTCGACGCCGAGCTCGCGGCCGCTGCGCCGGCGCTGAGCGCGGCGCTGGGGGAGCCGCACGAGGACTCGCTCCCAGGTGACCCTCAGCGAGGGTGACATCCTTCAGTTAGGCTGAAGGTGTGTTCCGCACCCCTCAGACCCTGTTCCGCGCCCTCGCGATCGCCGAGGCGATCTCCTGGACCCTGCTCATCGCCGGCCTCGTGCTGCGCGCCACCACCGACCTCGCCATCGCGGTGACGATCGGCGGCGCCATCCACGGCTTCGTCTTCCTCTCCTACGGCGCCACGGCCGTGCTCATCGCGCTCAACAACCGCTGGCGCCCCCTGCCCATCGTGGTGGCGCTCGTGAGCGCGATCGTGCCCTACGCCACGATCCCCGCGGAGCTCTGGCTCGCCCGCACCGGCCGGCTCGCGGGGGAGTGGCGCACGGGCGAGCCGGATGCCGCCGACCGCCGCTGGTACGACGGCCTGCTGCGCTGGTTCCTGCGCCGGCCCTGGGTGCTCGGCCTGCTCATCCTGCTCGCTGTCGCCGTGCTCTTCGCGGTGCTGCTGCTCATCGGCCCGCCCGGCGGGCGCTGAGCCCGGGCGCGGCTACGCGTCGTCGGCCAGGAGGAGGCGGCACATCGTGTCGCCGGCCCACCGCTCGAAGCGATCGGGCGACCAGCCCTGATCCCGCACGAGCGCGCGCCAGCTCGCGGGCGACACGATCGACGTCAGCACGACGGCAGCGGAGTCCGCGTCGTATCCGGCGCGCAACGGCGTCATCCGGGTGAGCGCGCCGATGACGGCCGGACCCGTCGCGAGCCGGTCGCCCTCGACGACGGCCCACAGCTCGCGCACCGCGTCATCCTGCTCCGCGGCGACCTCGGCGGCCCAGTACAGCGCCGAGATCCACTCCCCGATGCGGCGGGTCTGGCCCGCGTAGGCGCGCAGCAGCTCGGCGGGGTCGTCGATGGCGAGCATCTCGGCGAGCCACGGCGGAGGCCCCCCGGGCTCGCTCGGCGCGAGCGGCCCGCCGCCCGCGACCGTCGCCTCGAGCACGGCGCGGAAGATCACCGGCTTCGTGCCGACGGCCGCGAAGATCGTCGGCCGCGCGACGTCGGCCGCCCGGGCGATGTCCTCGATCGAGGTCGCGGCGTAGCCGCGCTCGGCGAACAGCCGCGCCGCGGCGGCGAGGATGGCGGGCGCCGCCTCCCCGCGCCGGAGCGAGCTCGTGCGGCGCGGTCGTCTCGGAGCGGTCATCGGGCTGGACGCTCGGGCATCGAATCAATAGACTCCGGATCTATTACCTGGGTCCGTCGTTCGATGAGGTTCGCGCCGATGCAGCTCTCCCGTCCTCTGCTCGCCATGGTCGCCATGGTAACCACGCTCGCGCTCGCCGCGTGCGGTGCGGACCCCGCGGCTGCGCCGCATCCGACGATCAGCGTCGCCGATCTGCAGCGCGCCGGGATCGCCGTCGTCGCCGACGAGAGCGCCGTCGTCGCCGACGCGGGCGTGACGCTCGGGCGCATCCAGGCCGAGCGGATGATCGAGGAGGTGTCGCTCGGCGGAGGCGTCGCGGGGCGCGACGTCGATGTGCTCGCCCCCATGGCCGAGGGCGCGCCGCCCACCAGCTACCTCGTGGCGGCGTGGGTGGCCGTGGGCGAGGGCACGGCGGCCGAGGTCGCGCGTGCCGCGGTGGGCGAGCGCGACTGGGCCGCCGTCTCCATCCCGGACGCCGTGTTCCCCGCCGCGGTGCTCGCGCTCTTCGCGAGCGACCTCGGCCGGCTGATCCGCGACACGGTGCCGGCGGATGCGGCCGACGGCCCGGCGCCGGATGCCGCGGGCGCGCTCGCCGTGGCGCCGGCATCCGCGCACCGGGCCGGCGCTTCGGCGGACCTCGCGGACGCCCCGTGCTCGACCGCGTCGAGCTTCCTCGCCGCGACCATCAAGGGCGTCTTCGACGCGCTGCGGCTCGACGTCTCGACGGGCAGCGGGTTCTTCGACGCCGTGATCGGCGTGTTCACCTCGGTGTGGAACGTCGCCGTGGAGTTCGCGCGAGGCGTCGTGCAGGCGGTCGTCGACACCCTGACCCGCCCCGTCTTCGAGATCCTCAAGACCGTCGCCGCCGGGCTCGGCGCGGCGAGCGTGATCATCAGCTACCTCAAGGGGCAGCAGCTCGTCGTCGAGCCCGACCCGAACCAGATCTACCGGGTCGCCGTCGGCACCGAGCCCGACATCGCGGGTCGGTTCGTCGCGCGGGCGCACGAGTTGAGCAAGGACTGGCCGCCGTTCCTCATGGACTGCGTCGCCGCCGCCGGCGAGAAGATGCCGGAGCTGCTGCAGCCCGGCGCGAAGGCGCACTGGCAGATCCACGACTCCCCGGTCCGGCCGGGGCTCGTGGTGCCGGCGGCTCTCGACGGCGTGGTCGCGGGCGACCACCGCGCCTCCCTCGACTTCGTCACCGGGCGCGAGTCGGAGGAGCAGGCGAAGGGTCCCGTCGCCGAGGGCGGCCCCATCGTGACGGTCGAGATCGAGCAGAAGGCGGTGACCGACTTCCTGCGGCGCGCCGAGCAGCGTGTCACCAACGGCCTCAAGGACGCGATCGTGGGGCTGATCCCCGCGCCCATCCGGGACAGGATCGGCGACACCGTGCGCGGCATCATCGCCACCGTGATCGATCCGATCGCGGCCCAGATCCGGGCCGAGATCGAGGGGTTCGCCTCGGGCGTGTTCTCTCTCTCCGGCCAGGCGCTCATCCGCGTGATCTACCACGACGCCCCCGACGAGGATCCGACGCCCCCGCCGACCCCGCCGCACGAGTCGGAGGATCCCCACTCCAACGCCTTCTGCGACGGGCTGCGGGAGCTGCATCGCTGGACCGGGGAGCAGATGGAGATCTACGGCGATCTGGCCCCGGTGCTCATCAGGCGCGCCGACACGCTCACCGAGCTGCGCCCGCTCGCGCCCGCGCGGCTTCAGCCCGATGTCGACCTCATGGTCGAGACCTACCGCACCGCAGCCGCCCTCGAGGACGGCACCACCGTGGGCACGGGGCGGATGGGCATCGTGCTCACCGATCCGGACTACGTCGCGGCGGGACAGCGGGTCTACGGCTACTGCGGCATCACCGAGTGAGCGGCTCGCGCTCGACATCCCTAGTTCTCGTTTCCGGGGTCCGGAACCGGTGACGTGACGCGCGGCGGCGGATACCGTGTGCGGCATGCGAACTCGATCCGCCGGAATCGTCCTCGCGGCGGCGGCATCCGTCCTGCTGGCGGGATGCGGTCTCGGCCCGGCTCCGACGCCCACCACGACCGGTCTCGCGGTCGACGGCGGCGGCCGGGGCGACAACGGAGGAACGGGCGGCGGTGATCCCTTCCCTCCCGAGACACCCACCACGATCGCGGGCTGGAAGGCGCGCTACCAGAACCTCCCGTGGCTCGCCGACGACGTCGACAACGACGACTTCTTCGTCACCGGCTCCGCCGACGGCCACGAGGTGATGGGCTTCTTCTGCGGCTACGACGGCAACCCGTCGGGCTCCGCCCTCGGCGTCGACGGCACCTACGTCGCGGTCGCGTTCCAGAGCGCGTCCGATGTCGACGTCGACGCCCGTCGCGGCGACTACCTCACCTTCACCGGCATCGGCTCCTTCGCGCTCCCCGCGGAGGTGCAGGGCACGCACGAGGTCGTGCCCGCCTTCGCGACCTCTCTCCAGGTGGACAGCACGCCGGGCCACGAGACCTCGGCGCCCACGACCGCCGCGGTGAGCTTCGACTTCCTGGGAGTGCCCATCCCGGATGCCGACACCTGCGATCGCGAGAGCTCGTCGCTGCTGTCCTGGGTACGGAGCGAATTCGGCTACTGAGCGCGCCGGTCAGCGGCACCAGTCGGCGAGCATCCCCGCCACGCTCCGCCGCACGGCGCCGGTGTGCGCGTCGACGAAGAAGGTGGTGGTGTCGCGCCAGCCGATGCGGATCGGATAGCCGTCCGCGGTCGACCCGCCCGGCACGAGCTCCACCGCGAGGTACTGGCCGTTGGGGGAGAGGCAGACGGCTCCGATCCGGCTCGTGGCGTTGGGCGGGCGGAACAGCTCCCGGGTGCCCGCGGCGTTGACGGCGTAGAGCACCGAGCGCACGCCTGCATCCGAGGCGCCCATGGGGTCGACGTAGAGCGCCGCGTAGGAGGCGTCGGAGGTGAGCGTGACGGCGTCCGGATAGAGGCCGCGCTCGGGCTCGGCGACCGGCAGCGTGAGGGTCGTCGTGGTGCCCTGGGCGAGGTCGACGATCGCGCCGCGGTCGGGATCGGCGACCACGAGCCGGAGCGTGCCCGGCAGGAAGCCGCGCAGCTCGGTGTGGCGCCCGAGCGGTGCCGGAGCGGTCTCGGGGTGGAGCGCGTCGACGAGATAGAGCTGCTCGTCCTGCGCCTGCACGACGAGCGATCCGGTACCGGGCACCATGAGCCAGTCCATCGCGGCGAGCGGGCTGCCGTCCGGGCCGTCGACCGCCCGCGGCACCCAGGAGCCGTCGGTGAGGTCGAGGAGGTAGAGGGTGCTCGTGGCGCCCGCCCCCTCGCCGTCGACGATGAACCCGAGCAGGTCGCCGCTCGCGTTCGCGCCGAGGCGTCGGATGGTGCGCGCCGGAGGCGTGGACACGGTCGTCGTGAGCCCGTCGTCCGTGGAGGCGAGCTCGATGCCGGGATGCCCCTCCGCGTCGAGCACCACCGCGGCCACGAGCGATCCGGCGCGTGCGTACTCCTGGATCCTCGGCGCCTCGAGCAGCGTCGTGCCGGCGCCGGAGCCTGCGAGCGGCTGACGCACGACGCGATCCGGGGCGTCCGTCCCCTCGCCGTGGCGCACGAGGGTGTCGACGTCGATGTCGGGGGTCGCGAAGCTGTGCTCGAGCCGGCCCGCGATGCCCGTCGCGGCACCGTGTACCGCGACCGACACCCGGTACTCGGTCGCGTAGCGCAGCAGCCCCGTGAACCGCAGGGTCAGCTGCGCGCCGTCGGTCGAGACCTCGACGGCTGCCTCCGGCGAGACCTCGACATCGGCGGCATCCACCGCGGTCAGCGGCTGATCGGCCCGGATCACGAGCCGCTGCCCTGCTCGCTCGACGGCGGCCGCCGCGTTGAGGCTCGCCGACGACACGCGCGGTCCCTGCAGCGCGCTCGCCGTTCCGAGCGCGGCAGCCGCGACAGCCAGGCTCAGCACGAGCGCCGTCCAGCTGCGCCGGAACCGCCGCAGGCCGGCGCGCTCGCGGAGGGCCGCCCGCGCCGCCGCGACCTCAGTAGACATAGGGATCCGCCGGCTGCTCGACCGCCTCGACGCTCGCCGCGTCGAGCACGATCTCCTGCATGCTCGTCGCCGAGGGGTTGGGCGCGAAGCGACCCGACACGCGCACCCAGCTGTCGACCGGATGCGCCTGCTGCCACCCGGGCAGGTAGACGGGCACGCCGACCGGCTGGGCGTCGACCGCGCAGCAGGTGACGACGAAGCGGGCCACGTAGAAGACGTTCTCGGGGTCGTCGGGATCGGGGGTGACGAAGCCCACGACATCCGGTCGCGCCCCGGAGAGGTAGTGCTCGTCGGCGCCCTGCCGCAGCAGGCCCGCCCAGTCCTTCACGGTGAAGGCGCTCCCGTCGCCCGCCACGAGGGCGGGCGCATCGACCGCATCCGCGGCGCTCGCGTTGATGTCGCGCTGGGCGACCGTGCCGCTCGTGAGCGTGGACGGCGGCACGACGAGCAGCACCGCCGTGGTCGCCACGATGAGAGCGATCGACCCGGCCGTGAGCCAGCCGGCACGCCGGCCCGAGGGATGCGCGTGCTCGTGGTCGTCGTCGTGCCCGGCCTGCGGCAGGAACGCGGCGGCGGCGATCGCCGCGACGCCGGCGAGCACCGCCATGACGACCGTGAACTCGAAGTACCGGGGATGGATGTAGAGCCCGAGCCGTCCCGAGAGCGCGAGCCACACCGTGGCCGCGACGCCGACGAGCACGAGCAGCAGCCCGCGGCCGTGGGAGAGGAACCGGTCACGCAAGGAGGTTCACCCCGAATCCGAGCACGAGGCAGGCCAGGGCGACGATCGCCGTCATGCGCGCGAGGGTCGCCGTCGTGAAGGTCGTGCGCATGAGCGCGAGCATCTTCACGTCGACCATCGCGCCGAACACGAGGAAGGCGACGATGCCCCCGGGCATGAAGGTCGGCCCGAAGGAGAGGATGAAGAACGCGTCGACGTTCGAGCAGATCGCGATCACGAAGGCGAGCGCCATGAGGGCGAGCACCGACCAGACGGGGTTCGCGCCGAGCGCGACGAGCACCTCGCGCGGCACGCCCACCTGGATGGCGCCCGCCAGGAGGCACCCGATCACGAGGGCCGGCAGCATCGCGGTCGCCTCCTCGGCGAAGCCGAGCGCGCTGCGTCGCACCCGCCCGTCGCGGGACGGGTGGTCGCGATGGGCACGGCAGCTCGCCTCGAAGCGCGGGGTGAGCAGCGCGGTCGGGCTCGGATGCCGGCTGAAGAGCCAGCCGACCAGGTTGGCGATGACGAAGCCGCCCGCGATGCGGCCGACGAGGATGCCGTCGTCCCAGCCGAAGGCCTGGAAGGTCGTGATGACGGTGACGGGGTTGAGGAGCGGCGCCGCCAGCAGGAAGGTCATGGTCTCGGGCACCGTGAGCCCCCGGACGAGGAGGCCGCGGGCGAGGGGCACGTTGCCGCACTCGCACACGGGGAGCAGCACTCCGAGCAGCGACATGACCGCGCGACGCAGCACGGGGGTGCGTGGGAGCAGCCGGTCGAACACCGAGGTCGGCACCCAGACCTGCACGAGCACCGAGAGCAGCACGCCGAGGAACACGAACGGCAGCGACTCGATCAGCACGCTCACCGACAGGGTGATGAGGTCCCGGGCCGCGCTCGGCAGCGTCTCGACGGGAAGCGAGCCGGTCGCGACCCGGATGCCGAGGAGCGCCGCCAGCACGGCGACGGCGAGGACCGCGCCCTGGGCCGGGCGCGAGCGTGCGGCTCGGGTCTCCACGGGCTCAGGGTAAGCGATCGGAGTCGGGTGTCCGCCGCGACGGCCCGCTCTATCCGTTTTGACAATCATTATCAATAAGGGATAGCGTCGCCGCATGACCTTCCGCGCCCGCGCCATCCTGTCCGTCTCGCTCCTCGCCGTCGGGGCGGCCCTGCTGACCGGCTGCTCCGCGCCCGAGCCGCCCGGAGGCGGCGGCACGGGCGCCATCCGGATCGTCGCCTCCACGAACGTCTACGGCGACATCGCGAGCACCATCGCCGGCGACGCCGCCGAGGTGACCTCGATCATCCACGATGCCGCGCAGGACCCTCACGAGTACGAGGCGACGCCGCGCGACGCCCTCGCGCTCGCCGACGCCGACCTCGTGATCGTCAACGGCGGGGGCTACGACGACTTCATGACCGCGCTCCTCGAGTCGCACGGCGCGAAGGCCGTCGTGCTCGACGCGGTCGAGCTCTCGGGTCTCGAGCCCGCGGATCACGACCACGGCGACGCAGCCGACCACGACCACGGCTCCTTCAACGAGCACGTCTGGTACAGCTTCGACGCGATGAAGGCCCTCGCGACCGAGCTCGCCTCGCGGCTGGGCGCGCTCGACCCGGCCGCGGCCGGCACCTTCTCCGCGAACGCGCGGGACTTCGCATCCGGGCTCGACGCGCTGACGCAGCGCGCATCCGCGATCGCCGCCGCGCACGCGGGCGCCGCCGTCGCCGTCACCGAGCCGGTGCCGCTCTACCTGCTGGAGGCCGCCGGCCTCGAGAACGCGACGCCCGCCGAGTTCAGCGAGGCGGTCGAGGAGGGAACGGATGCCCCGGTGCTCGTGCTGCAGCACGTCGTGGGCCTCGTGAGCGACGGCTCGGTCGCCCTCCTCGCCTACAACGAGCAGACGGTGGGCCCGCAGACGGAGCAGGTGCTCGCCGCCGCGCAGGCCGCGGGCACGCCCGTCGTGTCGTTCAGCGAATTGCTGCCCGAGGGGACCCACTACCTCGGGTGGATGTCGGACAACCTCGGCGCCGTCGAGAAGGCGCTCGGCTGAGCGCTCAGCGCCAGGCGGAGGCGGGGGCGGTCACGACCGGCACGGGGCTGTAGTGCCAGTGGGCGCCGTTCGCGTAGTGGCCCGACGCCCAGGGCGAGGCCCAGATCGCGGCCTCGACGGTCGCCGAGTCGGTGCCCGCCTGGAAGGCCGCGCGCATCCCCGCGTAGCCGGGGATCGTGTTGAGCGCGTTCGCGGCGTTGCGCGCGGCCTCCACGAGGTTGACGTTGCTGCCGGTGCCGCCAGGGCCGTAGCTGGCGCCCCATCCGTTGTTGAGCGGGTTGTTCCGCAGCCACCAGGAGTCGGTGTAGTTCTCCTGCCGCATCCAGCGCGTGATGACCGTGACGTTGTCATCCGTCATCGGGAAGCCGCCGAAGAGCAGCACCATCTTGGCCCAGTCGTAGTTCGTGCCGGATGCCACGAGGCTCTCGATGCCCTGGGTCGCCTCGTAGCTGTCGCGCAGCACGGCACCGCTCGCCTCGAGGTGCTCCTCGATCCCCGTGGAGGGCACGGTGAGCTGCTGCGCGTTCTGACTCGCGTAGGCGGCGAGGGCGATCGCGTGGCTCTCGGGGCTCGGCGGCGCGAGCGCGATCGAGGTCGTCAGCGCCACCGAGGCGACGAGGGCGCCGCCGAGGAGCGCCACCTGGGTTCGCCGACCGGCACGAGAGGCGTCGAACCTCTCGCGGAGCGCGGGATGTACCAGGGGCTGATGACTCATAGGCGATACCGGCGCCGCGGGGGTGCGTGCGGCGACCCCCCATGATCACCGGCGTCCTTGGGAGTCTCCTGGGAGCTGCCCGGGCCGACCCGTATCGGATGCGGCCGTTCCGCGGCATGATGATCCCGTGAGCGACACCACCGCGACCCCCGCATCCGACGCTGCCACCACCGCATCCGCCGCCCCGCCGGCCGCGGAGGCGCCCGAGTCGGGTGCGTCCGGCTCCGCCGTCGCGGCATCCGATGCGCCGGACGCCGCCGAGGCGACCGCGGAGGAGACGGCGGCCGCCCAGCGCCGGGCGCGGCGCGGCTCGCGGGTCGCCGGGGCGATCTCGCTCCCGCTCATGACGGCCGGCATCATCGGGCTCGCGGTGCCGCTCGGCGTCT
Organism: Protaetiibacter sp.; assembly: GCA_030150265.1. GTDB lineage: Bacteria > Actinomycetota > Actinomycetes > Actinomycetales > Microbacteriaceae > Homoserinibacter. The sequence goes on along the minus strand of JASLGG010000003.1, from coordinate 36,231 downwards.
GGTACCTCAGCACCGTCATCCGCACGATCGTCGTCGTGATCGCCAACGCGGCGAACGGCGGCAAGGCCGCGGAGGACGCCAACAGCACGCTCGGCGCCGTCGACCCCGGCGCGCTGTCGGGGTTCACGCTCGTGTTCGCGATCGTCGGCGCGGCCTTCCTGATCGGCGGCGTGCTCGTGAGCATCTTCGTGCTGCGCTCCCACGGGGTGGCGCGGCCGCTCATGGTCACCGGCTTCGGCGCCGCCGTCGGTCTGATCGTCGCCACGATCCTCTCCGCGACGATCGGCGCGCTCGCCGGCCTCATCTTCGGCACGAGCCAGACCGTGGGCCAGGTGCTCGCGACCGCCGCCCTGGGTCTCGCCCTGACGGTGATCGGCTCGGTCGCCGTCACGGTCGGCGCGGGCGCTCTCGTCTGGCCCTGGATGGCGCGCCTGTTCCGCGGCTGATCGCGCGCCCGCTCCTCCACCACCGCGGCGCGCGCGTGGTTTTTCCGGAATAGCGCCCGGCAGCGTCTCGCACCCCGCTGCGGTTCGGATGCTGGGGGGAGTCACGGCCAAGTTCTGGATCGCGCCGGTACGCTTGGCGCACGCGGGGCGTTTCGGGGCGCACGAGATCTCGGTCCCTGCGCATATCGTTCGGCGTTCGGAGCTCGACATCGAGAGGGCGTGGCATGAGCACTTCGGTTGGTGATGCGGCCGCGGTCGACGTGCGGGTCGATGACCGGATGCTCCACGTCCTGTTGCGTGACGGGCGTGAGGTCGCGGTTCCCCTCGACTGGTTCCCGCGGCTTCAGGCGGCGGATGCTCAGGCACGCGCCGACTGGAGGCTCATCGGAGACGGCGAGGGCGTGCATTGGCCGCGCATCGACGAGGACGTCTCGGTCGCGGGTCTCCTGCGCGCGGGCTGATCGTGAGCCGGGCGCTCAGCGCGGCGGGAACTCGGGCCGGTACTCCCACTTGACGAGGTCGAGCGCGGGCACCGCCTCGACCTCGACGACGCCGTCGATGGCCCGGATGCGGCCGACGATCTCCTCGAAGTGGGCGTCGTCGCGCGCGATGAACTCGACGAGCAGGTCGAGGCGCCCCGTGACGAGCAGCACGTAGTAGGCCTCCGGGATCTCGGAGATCTCGTCGGCGACCCGACGCGGCTGCGCACCCGTGCGGATGAGCAGCGCCGCCCGCCGCTGGTACCCGTGGGTCGTCGGGTTGGTGACGGCGCCGACCGAGACGATGCGCGCCGAGAAGAGCCGCTGCATCCGCTGGCTCGTGCCTGCGTGCGAGAGGCCGATGGTGCGGGCGATCTCGGAGATCGAGACGCGCCCGTCATCCTGCAGGCACTCGATGATCCGCTGGTCGAGCTCGTCGAGGGTGCCGGTCGCGAGGCCGTGGAAGCCGCGGGTGTCGGAGTCGTGGTTCACGTCGTGCCCTTCCTGCCGACTTCTCCCGCCGAGGGGCGGGTGAATGGAGAATAACACTCAGGCCCCCAAGATTGCGTTATTTCGCAGTTTGTGATCCACTTTGGGAATCAATTTGACGGCATCGAGGCGATGCCGTCGGGATTTTCATCACAGCCGGGATGCGCATCGGAGCGCGTCCCCGTCATCGGGAGTGAAGACCATGAACAGGAAGCTCACGGGGGCGGCAGCGCTGCTGTCCGTCGTACTCCTCACCGCCGGGTGCACCGCCGACGGCGGCGACTCGCCGTCGGGGGGCACCGAGATCGCGATCGGGCTGCTCGCGCCGCTCACCGGCGACTCCGCCGCCGACGGCGAGGGCATGCGGGTCGGCCTGCAGGCCGCGATCGACGAGCTCAACAAGGCCGGCGGCGTCGCGGGCTACACCTTCACGATGCAGGCGATCGACACCCAGAACCTGCAGTCGGATGCGGTGGCGGCCGGAGTGCAGACCCTCGTCTCCGACGACAAGGTCAAGGCCGTGCTCACCTCCTACGCGAGCGGCAACAACTTCGAGATCGACAGCTTCGCCCAGGCGGAGATGCCCTACATCGTGGGCGCCAACGCCGACCAGACCGAGGCGATCATCTCGAAGGACCCGGAGGCCTACCCCACCGTGTGGTCGTTCGTGCCCTCCTACGCGCCCTACGGCACCGAGCTGCCCCGCGTCATCGAGGACTGGGACGCGTCCGGCGACATCTCCCTGCGCGACAAGAGCGCCTTCGTGATCACCTCGGACAACCCCTTCAGCCAGGGCATCAGCGAGGGACTCATCGCGACCCTCAAGGAGCGCGGCTGGACCGTCAAGGGCGAGGAGACCGTTCCCTACGGCACCGTCAACGACTGGGGCGCGATCCTCTCCAAGGTGCGCTCGGCGAACCCCGACCTCATCATCAACACCGACTACCTGCCGGCCAACGAGGCCACCTTCATGGCGCAGTTCGTGGCCAACCCGACGAACAGCATCGTGTTCCTGCAGTACGGCCCCAGCATCCCCGAGTTCCTGGAGCTCACCAAGGACGACGCCAACGGCATCCTCTACAACGTGCTCGGCGACCCCATCCAGTCGCCCGACTACGCCCCCGCCGCCGCGGTGCTCGACAAGCTGCGCGCCGCCACCGGCGAGCAGCAGGTCAACAACCAGGCGGTGATGCTCTACGAGGAGATGATGCTCTACGCGTCGGCGCTCAAGGCCGTGGGCGACCCGAACAAGAAGCTCGAGATCGGCAAGTGGATCGGCGCCTCGAGCACCCAGACCTCGGCCGGCACCCTCGAGTTCGACCCGAAGACGCACCTCGCGAAGTTCGGCGACGACAAGATCCCGATGCAGTTCCTGCAGATCCAGGACGGCCAGCGCGTGCTGCTGCTGCCCGAGCAGTACGCGACCGGCTCCTTCGTGGCGCCGCCGTGGTACACCAAGTGAGCGCCGGCACGACCGCGCCGGTCACCTTCGTCGGCGCGACCCTCGTCGACGGCACGGGCGCCGACCCCGTCGCGGATGCGCGGGTCACGGTCGCCGACGGGCGCATCGCCGAGATCGCGCCCGGTCGGGCCTCCGGCGGTGCCGAGGGTCATGTCGTCGACCTCGAGGGGCGCACCCTCATGCCGGGCCTCGTCGACTGCCACACGCACCTCGGCGGCACCCACACGGCCGACTTCGGCAACTGGGTGCTCGAGGACGACCGCCAGCAGGCGATCCTCTCCACGGTGCAGCTGCGCGAGCTCATGATGCACGGCGTCACCTCGATCCGCGACATCTCCCGCAACGGCACCCGCCTCAAGTGGGCGATCCGCCAGGGCGTGATCGACGGACCGCACATGGTGGCCTGCGGGCCCGGCCTCTCGCGCACCGGCGGGCACGGCGACGCCTTCCACCTGCCCGTCGAGATGGTGCAGCAGAGCCACCCCTGGGGCATGGTCGCCGACGGCCCCGAGGAGCTGCGCAAGGCCGTGCGCACCCTGAACCGCCAGGGCTCGGATGCCGTGAAGGTCTGGGCGACCGGCGGCGGCATGTGGGAGAAGGAGCTCGAGACCGACCAGCACTACACGCTCGAGGAGCTCGAGATGATCGTGCGCGAGGCCGCCCTCGTCGGGATGCCCGTGCTCGCCCACGCCGAGAGCCTCGCCGCAGCCAAGGACGCGATCCGTGCGGGCGTCTGGTCGATCGAGCACGGCGAGGAGCTCGACGACGAGTGCCGCGCGCTCATGGTGGAGCGCGGCATCTTCCACGTGCCGACGCTGCAGCTCTTCATCGGGCCGTGGTTCGACTCCTACGACCCGCCCCCGCGGGAGGGCCTCGCCGACTACCCCGGCGCGACCATGGTCGAGAAGGAGAAGTACCGCGTCACCCAGAACTTCCTCGCCTCGGTCGCCGCGGGCGTCACGATCGCGGTGGGCAGCGACTCCTTCTCGAGCGTCGAGGTGCCCTTCGGCCACTCGACCCACGAGGAGATCCGCTCGATGGCCCGCGTGGGCATGGCTCCGCTCGAGGCGATCAAGGCCGGCACGCTGAACGGCGCGCGCACCCTGCGCATCGCCGACGAGACCGGCTCGATCGAGCGCGGCAAGCGCGCCGACCTGCTCGTGCTGGATGCCGACCTGATGGCCGACATGGAGGGGCTGCGCCGCGAGACGCTGCGCTTCACGATGCACGCCGGGTCGGTGTGGAAGGACGAGCTGCCGGGGGCCGCGGACCGCGCGCTCGTGGCGCTCGCCGCATCCGAGGCGGGGCACGGGCTGTGACCGAGGCGCTCCTCGAGGTCGCGGGGCTGCGCAAGTCGTTCGGACGTCTCGCCGCGGTCGACGGACTCGACCTCGTGGTCGGCCGCGGCGAGATCCTCGGCGTCGCGGGACCGAACGGGGCGGGCAAGTCGACCCTCATCAACCTGCTCACCAAGGTGCCGTTCGCCCCGGATGCCGGGGAGGTACGCCTCGAGGGCCGCTCGCTCCGCCGCGCCTCCGCCCGCGCGATCTGCCGGGCCGGACTCGTGCGCACCTTCCAGGCGGAGTCGGTGTTCGACACCCTGAGCCCGTACGACAACGTGCGCCTCGCCGCCGCCTACGGGCGCCGCGGCGCACTCGCCGGGCGGAGCCTGCGTGGGATCGTGGGCGAGTGCCTCGAGGCCGTCGGCCTCGATGACCCGGGGGCCGTCGAGTCGCAGCACCTGCCGCCCATCGACAAGAAGAAGCTCATGATCGCGTCGGCCCTCGCGATGGACCCGCTCCTGCTGTGCCTCGACGAGCCGGCGAGCGGCCTCATCGAGCCGGAGCAGCGCGAGCTCGAGCAGATCATGCTGGGCCTCCGCGAGCGGGGCGTCGCGATCCTCGTGGTCGAGCACGTGCTGCCGCTGCTGCGCCACGTGGCCGACCGCCTCGTGATCATGGCGGCCGGCCGCGTGCTCGCCGAGGGCCGGCCGGATGCGGTGCTCGCCGAGCAGCGCGTGATCGACGCCTACATCGGGACCGCGGCATGAGCGCCCTGCTCGAGGTCGAGGACGCCGTCGGCGGCTGCGGCGAGACGATCGTGCTGCACGGTCTCAGCCTCAGCCTCGACGAGGGCGAGTCGGTGGGCCTCGTCGGCCCCAACGGCCACGGCAAGACCACCCTGCTCTCCCACCTCTCCGGCCTGCTGCGCCTGCGCTCCGGCAGCGCGCGCTTCGCCGGGCGCGACATCACGCGCGCCTCCTCGGCCGCGATCGTCGACGCCGGCCTCATCCAGGTGCCGCAGGGCGGCACGGCCTTCCCCGACTGCACGGTCGCCGAGAACCTGGAGCTCGGCGCCTACGCGCGGCACGCGCGGGCCGGGCGCCGGACCAATCTCGAGCGCGTCTACGCGCTGTTCCCGCGCCTCGCCGAGCGCCGCACCCAGCTCGCCCGCACCCTCTCCGGGGGCGAGCGCCAGATGCTCGCGATCGGCGTCGGGCTCATGAGCGTGCCCCGCCTGCTCGTGCTCGACGAGCCGACCCTCGGCCTCGCGCCGAGCATCAAGGGCGAGCTCTCCCGCGGCATCGCCGGCATCCGCGAGGAGGGCACCTCGCTCCTGCTCATCGACGGCGACCTCTCGTTCGTGCTCGGCCTCACCGACCGCTGGCTCGGCGTCGAGTCGGGCCGCGTCGTGCTCTCCGGCTCCTCGCGCAGCGAGACGGCCGCCGAGGAGGTCGTCCACCTCATGTTCGGAGGAAACGATGCTTGACGCGCTGCTCGCCGTGCTGGTCAGCGGCCTCGTGCTGGGCTCGCTCTACGCGCTCATCGCATCCGGGCTCTCGCTCACCTGGTCGACGCTCGGCATCTTCAACTTCGCCCACGGCGCCTTCATGACCCTCGGCGCCTACCTCACCTGGACCGGCGCGGTCGCCTGGGGGTGGCCGCTGCCGGTCGCGATCCTCGCGACCGTGCTCGCGACGGCGATCATCGCGCTCGTCTTCGGGGCGGCGTTCGTGCGGCCGTTCATCGCGCGGCACCAGGGCGCGCTCATCGTGATGGTCACGACGCTCGCGGCCTCGACCATCGCGACCAACGCGGCGCAGCTCGGCTGGGGCGCGCAGATCAAGCAGCTGCCGACGATCTTCACGGGCAACGTGACGCTCGGCCCGGTCGTGATCGGCGCCAACCAGGCGGTCGCGATCGTCGCGGCGCCGGTGCTCATCGGCGGCCTGCTGCTCGTGTTGCGCTTCACCCGCATCGGGCTCGCGGTGCGGGCGGTCGAGCAGAACCGCGAGTACGCGCGGCTCGTCGGCATCCGTCCCGCCGTCGTCTACGGCGTCGCGATCGTGACGGCGTCGCTGCTCGCCGCGCTCGCCGGCATCCTGCTCGGCGGCATCAGTTTCATCACGCCCACCCTCGGCAACGACCCGCTGCTGAAGGCCTTCGTCGTGGTGATCTTCGGCGGGCTCGCCAAGGTGAGCGGGGCGGTCGTCGGCGCCTACACGATCGGCCTGCTGGAGGCCGTGAGCGCCTACTTCTTCGGGCTCTCGTGGACGCCGATCATCCTGTTCACCGCGATGATCCTCGTGATGCTCGTGCGCCCCGAGGGGCTCGTCTCCCGGAGGACCCGATGACGCGTCTGCCCGCCGGCCTCCGCCTCCGGTTTGCCTCGCCGCGCGAGGGCCGGCTGCTGCCCGCGTGGGGGCTCATCGCCGCCGTGCTCGTCGTGGTGCCGATCCTCGTGCCAGGCACCGCGGGGCGCTTCCTGGCCTGCACGGTGCTCGTGTACGCGGCCCTCGCGCTCACCTGGAACCTCACGCTCGGCGTCGCCGGCATCGCCAACTTCGCCCACCTCGCGTTCTTCGCGATCGGGGCGTACGCGGGCGGCATCGTGTCGGCGAAGACCGACTGGTCGCCGTGGCTCGGCATCCCGGTCGCGGCGGCGGTCGGGGCGGTCGCGGGCGCGATCGCGTTCATCCCCGTCGTGCGGCTGCGCGGCATCTACATCGCGCTCGTCACCTTCGTGTTCGCCCAGCTGTGCTTCTACGTGGTGCTCAGCCAGGGGGATCTCACGGGCGGGTCGTCGGGGCTCGTCGGCCTGCGCGGGCTCGCGATCGGCGACGTCCGCCTGGCGTCCTCGTCGTGGCTCGGCTACTACGTGCTGTTCGCGATCGCGTTCCTCGCGATCGTGATCGTGCTCGACCTCATCCGCCGCTCGACCTTCGGCCGCAGCCTCGTGGCTCTGCGCGACCGTGAGAACTACGCGATCGCGCGCGGGATCCCGCCGTTCCGCCAGCAGCTGCTGGCGTTCGTGATCAGCGCGGCGCTGGCCGGCGCGATCGGGGCGATCTACGCCTCCTTCGTGGGGGTCGTGGCGCCCGAGCTGTTCGGCTTCGGCTACGCGACGCTCGTGCTGACGATCATCTTCCTCGGCGGCGTCGGCTCCACCCGCGGCCCGATCGTGGCCGCGGTGGTGGTCACGATCGTCTCCGACCTGCTCAAGAACACCGGCCCGTGGCGCTTCATCGTGATCTCGGGGATCATCATGGTCGTGCTGTGGCTGTTCCCCTCGGGCCTCGCGGGGCTGTGGCAGCGGGGGGTCGCGGCGGCGCGGCGGATGCTGTCGCGCGCGGATGCGGCGGGCGCGGCCGAGTAGGCGGTCGTCCGCTCCTGCACATCTCCGCCCCGACGGAGTGCTCCACGTGTTCGCCAACACGCGGGACGCTGCGGGCCCTCGCGCCCTAGCTTGACCGCATGATCCAGGCAGCGTTGGCATCGCAGTCATCCACCGCAGACGAGGGGGTGCCCGTGGCGACCGTGACGATCCGGAATCTCGACGATGGCGTCTACCGGCGTCTACGCGTACGCGCCGCCGACAGCGGCCGCTCGATGGAGGCCGAGGTGCGCCTCATCCTCGAGCAGGCGGTCGCCGCCACCGAGGCCGACGGTCCGCACTGGGTCGACGTGGTGCGCGAGCACTTCTCCGAGGTCGACCCCGAGCTGGCGGAGCAGTGGCACGCGATCGTGAACCGCCCGCGCAGCGATTGGGTCGTCTCACCGGACGACGTCGCGCGATGATCGTGCTCGACGCGGACGTCATCTCCGAGGCGATGCGTCCGCGACCGGATGCCGGGGTGCTCGCTTGGCTGCGGAGGGTGCCGCCCGCCCGCCTCGGCACGACCGCGACCGTCCTCGGCGAGCTCGCCGCGGGCCTCGCCCTCCTCCCCGCGGGGAGCCGCCGCAACCTCCTGCAGGACAGGCTCGACCTCGCCGTCGAGGACGGTCTCCGCGGCGGGGTGCTGCCCTTCGACGCGGATGCCGCCCTCGCCTATGCGCTCGTCGTCCCGCGCCGGCTGCGTCAGGGGCGACCGATCGGCGTGGCAGATGCCCAGATCGCCGCGGTCTGCCTCGTGCACGACGCGACGCTCGCGACCCGCGGCATCCGCGACTTCGAGGGACTCGGCGTGGCGGTCGTGAACCCCTGGGAGGCGTGACCGTGCTATACACGTATAGCGACCCACGGGAGGTCACGATGGCGACCAAGCAGAACAACGTGCGGCTCGACGAGGATATCGATCGTCGCCTCGATGAGCTCGCGCGACGCACGGGCCGCTCCAAGGCCTTCTATATCGCCGAGGCGATCGAGGAGTTCCTCGAGCAGCACGAGGACTACTACCTCGCGAAGGATGCGCTCGACGAGTTCCGCCAGTCCGACGATGCGGCCATCGATGTCAACGACATCCGCCTCGGCGAGCCCGGCGTCGCGTGAGCTATCGCGTCAGCATCATCCCGAGCGCCGAGAAGGAGCTGCGCAAGCTCGACCGGGCGGCCGGCGAGCGCATCCTGCGGTTCCTCCAGGGCGGGATCGATCGGGAGAACCCACGCAGCAAGGGCACGAAGCTCGTGGGGGACGAGATGTGGCGGTATCGCGTAGGCGACCATCGCATCCTCGCCCTCATCGACGACGACCAGATCCTGGTGCTCGTGGTGAAGGTGGCCCATCGGCGCGAGGTCTATCGGGGCTGAACCGCGGTCTCGGCGGGCAGGTCGCTCACGCGGGGTCGCGGTGCTCCTCGAGGAACTCGTAGAGCTCGCGGTCGTCGACGCCCGGGTAGGTGCCGGAGGGCAGCGGCGAGAAGATGTGCGCGTGCACCTTGGCGCTCGTCCAGGCCTTGCCGGACCAGCGCGCGGCGAGCTCGGAGGGCGGGCGGCGGCAGCATCCGGCGTCCGGGCAGCGCGACTGCTCGCGTCGGGTCGCCTCGCGGCCGCGGAACCACTTCGACTCCGCGAACGGCACCCCGATCGTGATCGAGAACTCGTCGGTCGCGCTCGTGCCGGTCTGGGTCGACTCGAAGAAGGTGCCCTCGGGGGTGTCGGTGTACTGGTAGAACTCGGTCGTGCGGTTGGTGCGCGCGAAGGCCGTGCGCGCCGACCAGTAGCGGCACACGATCTGCCCCTCGACGCCGCCCGTGACATCCGTCGGCAGCCGCAGGCCGTCGTTCTCGTAGGCCTTCGCGACCGCGCCGTCGTCGCCGACCCGCAGGAAGTGCACGCGCATGCCGAGGTGGGCCGTCGCGAGATTGGTGAAGCGCAGCGCCGCGGCCTCGTGGGTGACCCCGAAGGCGTCGCGGAAGTCCTCGATCGCGATGTCGCGATCCTCCTTCGCCTGCGTCAGATGACGCACCGCCTGGGCGCGCGGCATGAGGCAGGCCGCCGCGAAGTAGTTGATCTCGAGCCGCTGCTGCAGGAACTCGGCGTAGTCCTGGGGCGCGTGGTGGCCGAGCAGCCGGTGCGCGATCGCCTGCAGCGCCATCGAGCGGAGGCCGTGGCCGCCCGGGATCGACGCCGGCGGCAGGTAGATGCGCCCGTTCTCGAGGTCGGTCACCGAGCGCGCCGAGTGCGGCAGGTCGCCGACGTGCACGAGCTCGAAGCCGAGGCGCTGGGCGATGAGCGCCACCATCCGGTGCGTGACGGCGCCGCGCTCGTAGCCGACGTCGCGCATGACCCCCTCGGCGAGCTCCTCGATCTCGGGGATGTGGTTGTCGCGCTCGCGCATCCGGGCCCGCAGCTCGGTGTTGGCGCGCCGAGCCTCCTCGGGGGTGGCGATCTTCTCGCGTGAGCGGCGGTCGAGCTCGCGATGCAGGCCGACGAGCGTCTCGAGCACCTCGTCGGGCATCGAACGGCCGGGGCGCAACGCCGGGAGGCCGAGCTCGGCGTAGAGGGCGCCGGACTGCGCGCGCTCGAGCTCGATCTCGAGGGCGGCGCGCTCCGAGGGCGGGGCGTCGTCGAGCAGCTCGGAGACCGGGATGCCGAGGTGGCCGGCGATCGCCGCGAGCAGCGAGAGCCGCGGCTCGCGCTTGCCGTTCTCCATGAGCGAGAGCTGGCTCGGCGAGACGCCGACGGCCTCGCCTAGCTCGCCGAGGGTGAGGTCGGCGGCGGCGCGGAAGTGGCGCATCCGCTGGCCGAGGGTGCTGAGATCCGGCATGAATGCACGATATGGCAATTTCATGCGAAATTTCCATCCCGATCCGGGATCGGTGGCGCATTTCGCTGCGCAGAGTGGAAGCACGCCGATTCTTCAGGAGGACACCATGGCCGCGTCGCCCACCGTCGTCGCCCCCGTCCGCTCGCTCGACGAGTGGATCGCCGAGAGCACCCGGCTGCTGCAGCCCGCGGACGTCGTCTGGATCGACGGCTCGCGCGCCCAGCTCGACGGGCTGCTGCACACGATGGTCGACGAGGGCCGCCTCATCCGCCTCAACCCCGAGCACCGGCCGTACAGCTTCCTCGCCCGCAGCGATCCGGATGACGTGGCGCGCGTCGAGGCCCGCACCTTCGTGTGCTCGGAGCGCGAGGAGGATGCCGGTCCCACCAACCACTGGCGCGATCCGGCCGAGATGCGCGCGGAGCTCGGCGGGCTGCTCGCCGGCTCGATGCGCGGCCGCACGATGTACGTCGTGCCGTTCTCGATGGGGCCGGTCGGCGGCGCCCTCTCGCGCTACGGCGTGCAGCTCACCGACTCCGCCTACGTCGTGGCGTCGATGTCGATCATGACGCGCGTGGGCGACGCGGTGCTGGACCGCATCCGCGCGGGCGCGCGCTGGGTCCCCGCGCTGCACACCGTCGGCGCGCCGCTCGAGCCGGGGCAGGACGACGTGCCGTGGCCGTCGAACCCGGTCAAGTACATCGCCCACTTCCCCGAGAGCCGCGAGATCGTCTCGTTCGGCTCCGCGTACGGCGGCAACGCGATCCTCGCCAAGAAGTCCTTCGCGCTGCGCATCGCCTCCGTCATGGCGCGCGACGAGGGCTGGCTCGCCGAGCACATGCTGCTGCTGCGGGTGACCGACCCGCGCGGGCGCCGATTCCACATCGCGGCCGCCTTCCCCTCGGCGTGCGGCAAGACCAACTTCGCGATGCTGCGCTCGGTGCTGCCGGGGTGGCAGGTCGAGACGCTCGGCGACGACATCGCCTGGCTCGCCCCGGGATCCGACGGGCGCCTGCGCGCCATCAACCCCGAGGCGGGCTTCTTCGGCGTCGCGCCCGGAACCGGCCGCGCCACCAACCCCACCGCGATCGACACGCTCTGGGGCAACACGATCTTCACCAACGTCGCGCTGCGCCCCGACGGCGACGTCTGGTGGGAGGGGCTCACCGACACGCCGCCCGAGGGCCTCGTCGACTGGCGCGGCGAGCCGTGGAGCCCGGATGCCGGTCGCCCGGCCGCGCATCCCAACTCGCGCTTCACGGTCGCGGCGGCCCAGTGCCCCTCGATCGCGGCCGACTGGGACGACCCGAACGGCGTGCCGATCGACGCGATCATCTTCGGCGGCCGCCGCGCGAGCAACGTGCCGCTCGTGGTGGAGGCGCGCGACTGGGAGCACGGGGTGTTCCTCGGCGCGACGATCGCCTCCGAGCGCACCGCGGCGGCCGAGGGCGTGGTGGGCGAGCTGCGCCGCGACCCCTTCGCCATGCTGCCGTTCTGCGGCTACAACATGGGCGACTACATGCAGCACTGGCTCGACGTCGGCACACGGCTGCGCGGCACGGGAGGAGTGCCCGCGGTGTACCAGGTGAACTGGTTCCGCAAGGGGGCGGACGGCTCCTGGCTGTGGCCGGGCTTCGGCGAGAACGGGCGCGTGCTCGCGTGGATCGTGGAGCGGATCGCGGGGGAGGCCCCGGCATCCGACACCCCGCTCGGGCGGGTGCCCGCGGTCGGCACGATCGACCACCGTGCGGCGGGCGTCGGCGACGAGGAGTGGCAGGAGCTGTTCCGCCTCGACGAGCGCGCGCTGCTCGCGGAGGCCGACGACACCGAGGCCTTCCTGGCGGGGTTCGGCGAGCACCTGCCCGAGGCGCTCACCCGCCAGCTCGCGGGGCTGCGGGAACGACTCGAGGCGAGCGCCGGCATCTCGCGGAGGGCCGTCGCGTGAGCTTCGTGCTCGGCACGGCGGTGCCCGACCGCAACCTCGCGCTCGAGCTCGTGCGTGCGACGGAGGCGGCGGCCATCCGCGCATCCGCCTTCGTCGGTCTCGGTGACAAGAACGCCGCCGACGGCGCGGCGGTGGATGCCATGCGCGCATTCCTCGGCACGGTCGCGTTCCGCGGCACCGTCGTGATCGGCGAGGGGGAGAAGGACCGCGCCCCGATGCTGTTCAACGGCGAGGTCGTCGGAACGGGCGATGGCCCCGAGTGCGACATCGCGGTCGACCCGATCGACGGCACCTCGCTCACCGCGGCGGGCCGGCCGAACGCGATCTCGATGATCGCGGCATCCGACCGCGGCACGATGCTCGAGGCCTCGAGCGTGTTCTACATGGACAAGATCGTGACGGGGGCGGCGGGGGTCGGCGTGGTCGACATCCGACGTCCGATCAGCGACAACCTGCGGGCGCTCGCGAAGGCGTCGGGCAAACGGGTGGCCGACCTCGCGGTGGGCGTGCTCGACCGTCCGCGGCACGAGGGGCTCGTGGCCGACATCCGCGCGGCGGGCGCCGGGGTGCGGCTGCTGCTCGACGGCGACGTGGGCGGCGGCATCGCGGCCGCCTCGCTCGACGGCGACCTCGACATGTGCGTCGGCATCGGCGGCAGCCCCGAGGGCGTCGCGACGGCGTGCGCGGTGAAGGCGCTCGGGGGCCTCATCCAGGGGCGGCTCGCGCCGCGCGACGAGCAGGAGCGCGAGCACGGGGCCGCGGCCGGGCTGCTCTTCGACCACGTCTACGAGGCGGACGACCTGGTGCGCGGCGAGAACACCTTCTTCGTGGCGACGGGGGTGACCGACGGCGCGCTGCTCGCCGGCGTGCGCAAGCGCGGCCCCGTCATCCGCACCGAGTCGATCGTGGTGCGCGGGCGTTCGGGCACCGTGCGCCGCATCACCGCCGACTACCGCGCCTCTCGCTGGGAGTGACGCGCCTCCTCTCTGCTCGGGAGATTGTCAGGCAATCTGCTATTGTCTGACAATCATGGCGGTGGAGCAGGGCACGGCGGCGGTGCGTCCGGATGCGGTGGTCGCCGCCCTGCGCGCCGCCATCCTCGGCGGCGAGCTCGCCCCGGGCACCACGGTCACCGAGGCGCTCGTCTCCACGCGCTTCGGCGTCGCCCGCCCCACCGCGCGGATCGCGATCGACCGGCTCGTCGCCGACAGCCTGCTGACCCGCGAGCCCCACCACGCGGCCCGCGTGCACCACCTCGATCGCGCCGACCTCGCCGACCTCTACGCCGCCCGCGCCGCCGTCGAGTCCGCCGCGGTCGAGCTGCTCGCCGCCACCGGTGTCGTCCCGGATGCCGCGCGGGCCGCCCACGACGCGCTCCTCGCCCTGCCCGCCGACGCCTCCTACTCGGCTCCCGACATCGCCTTCCACCGGGCCCTCGTGCAGGGCGCGCCGTCGACCCGCCTGCCGCGACTGCACGGGCTGCTCATGGGCGAGATCGAGCTCGGCATCGCGCAGGTCGACGCGCACCGGCTGCGGTCGACGGGGGAGGTGGCAGCCGAGCACGGAGACATCCTCGACGCGATCGCCGCGGGCGACCCGAGCGCCGCCGCCCGGCTCGCCCGCGAGCACGTGCTCTCCTCGCGCGACCGGCTGCTCGCGCACTACGACTCCCAGCATCCGCGCACCGCGGGCGCCCCGCACGGAAGGTGACCGCCATGGTCAAGCGCCAGTTCCCCCGCCCCGCCGAGGTCTTCGAGCTCATGCGGTTCAAGACCCCGGACCTCAACGCGCGCCGCCGACGCCTCGCGAAGGCGCTCACGATCTCCGACCTGCGCGACATCGCGAAGCGCCGCACCCCGAAGGCCGCCTTCGACTACACGGATGGCGCGGCCGAGGGCGAGCTCTCGCTCGCGCGCGCCCGTCAGGCGTTCGAGGACGTCGAGTTCAGTCCCCGCATCCTGCGCCCCGCCGCCGACGTCGACACGAGCTCGACGATCCTCGGCGGCCCGAGCGCGTTCCCGTTCGCGATCGCCCCGACCGGCTTCACGCGGCTCATGCAGACCGAGGGCGAGATCGCGGGGGCGGGCGCGGCGGGCGCGGCCGGCATCCCGTTCACGCTCTCCACGCTCGGCACGACCTCGATCGAGGATGTGAAGGCCGCGAACCCCGACGGGCGCAACTGGTTCCAGCTGTACGTGATGCGCGACCGCGAGATCTCGTACGGCCTCGTCGAGCGCGCCGCCGCGGCGGGCTTCGACACCCTGCACTTCACGGTCGACACCCCCGTCGCGGGCGCCCGGCTGCGGGACAAGCGCAACGGCTTCTCGATCCCGCCGCAGCTGACGCTCGGCACGATCGTCAACGCGATCCCGCGGCCGTGGTGGTGGTTCGACTTCCTCACGACCCCGAAGCTCGAGTTCGCCTCCCTCTCGACCACCGGGGGCACGGTGGGCGAGCTGCTCGACGCGGCCATGGACCCGACCATCTCGTTCGCCGACCTCGACGTCATCCGGGGCATGTGGCCGGGCAGGATCGTGATCAAGGGGGTGCAGAGCGTCGAGGACGCGAAGGCCCTCGCGACGCGCGGCGTCGACGGCATCGTGCTGTCGAACCACGGCGGCCGTCAGCTCGACCGCGCGCCCATCCCGTTCCACCTGCTGCCGGATGTCGTGCGCGAGGTGGGCGCGGACGTCGAGATCGGCGTCGACACGGGCATCATGAACGGTGCCGACATCGTGGCGTCGGTGGCGCTCGGTGCACGGTTCACCATGATCGGCCGGGCCTACCTCTACGGGCTGATGGCGGGCGGCCGGGCGGGTGTCGACCGCACGATCGAGATCCTCACGGGCGAGCTCGTGCGCACCATGAAGCTACTGGGCGCCTCATCGCTCGCCGAGCTCGAGCCCACCCACGTGACGCAGCTCGAGCGCCTCGTGCCCCGTGCCCGCGCCGCTTCTGCCGGATGAGCTGATGCAGCCCGCGGGCTGAGCGCGTCGGGCTCAGCGCGCCGCGATCAACCGGGGCAGCGGCCCCTCGAGCCGGGCGACCGCGATCTTCACCTCGGTGACCTCGCGACCGAGTTCGTCGACCCGGTCGGCCAGCCGATCGACCTGGTCGGCCAGTCGATCGATGCGCTCGTCGAGCCGACTCTCCAACCGGTCGATCCGGCCCTCCAGCCGACCCGTCGCGTGCTGCAGCTGCGCGTCATTGCGGCGGATCACCCAGCCGAACCCGGTGACGACCGCCACCAGCAGCCCGGCGAAGCTGCCGAGTGTGGTGAGCACCTCGATCGACATGAACATCTCCTCCATTCTGCCGGCTGCGCCCCACGCTAGCCAGGGCGGGGCGGCATCCGCAGGGGTGTCGGCCGATCAGTGGAGAAGCCGCCGAGTTGTGGAATGTGAAGGAGAAGACGAGGTCGCACCGCGCCGCCGCGCGGTCCGGTCAGACCCGGCGGACGGAGCGGAAGTTCTCCCAGGCCGAGGTGGCCACCGCGAGCACGCCGACGCCGATGACGCACACGTTGACGACGGGGATGACGCCCTCGGCCCATCCGGCCGCCGTGACGAAAGCCGGGTTGAGCACGTGGCTCGTGGCGCCGAGCACGATCAGCACGGCCGCGCCCGCGAGGTCGACCAGGGTCGCACCGGCCGCGAGGGGGAGCGTCCAGCGTCCGCGCAGTTTGATCGCGTTGGCGCCGATCTGCAGCACGAGCGCGGCCATGAGCACGGCCAGGAGGCCGGTCTGCCACAGCCAGGGGTCGAAGAACGGGATCGGGGCGCCCTGCGCATCCGCGAACGGACTCACGAACGGCGAGAGAAGGAAGGCCGTCGCGACGAGGGCGCCGAAGCTCGTCTCGACGATGAACTCGGTACGGCTCGTGAGCTGCGACGAGGTGTCGGGAAGCATGTCGGGCGTCCACGTCATCAGCCGCCTGTCGCGCGTGCTCGGCATCCGCTCGATCATCGCGAACATCGCGGTCACCCAGAAGGCGAGCTGGGTGCCGACGACGATCGCGGTCCAGATCGCGCCGCCGATCGCCGCGCCGAAGCTCTCGCCCTTGACGACGCTGACGATCGCGAGCACCGCCACGACGATCGGCACCACGATGAACTCGAGGATCGTGAGCAGCCGCTTCCAGTCGGCGTAGTGCACGGGGCCGATGAGATGCAGCGGGCTTCCCGCGTAGCCGGCGGCGAGCACGATGGGATCGCCGAACTCGAGCACCGCGTCGTGCTCGGCCTTCTTCGCGTCCGCGCCGGCGGCCATCCGGTCGTCGATCGCGTCGGCGAGTGCGGTGCGCAGCTCGCGCTCGATGTCGGCGCGCTGCTTCTGCGGCACGCCGCGCACCACGGCGGCGACGTAGCGGTCGGTGAGGGTCGGGGAGGGGGTGGCGGTGTTCATCGCGGTTCCTTCAGGGTGTCGAATGCGGTGTCGAGCTGGCGCCACTCGGCGGTGAGCCGCTCGGCGAGGGCCGCGCCGTCGTCGCTCGTGCGGTAGAACTTCCGCGGCCGGGCCTCGGCGGTGTCCCATTCCGACACCAGGAGGCCCTGCTTCTCGAGCCGGCGCAGCAGGGGATAGAGGGTGTTGGCGTCGGTGGCGAAGCCCCGCGCCTCGAGCGCCTCGATGAGCGCGTACCCGTAGTCGGGCCGTGCGAGCAGCAGCAGGCAGGCGAGCACGATGGTGCCGCGCCGCAGCTCCTGCAGGTGGGTGGCGAGCACCTCGTCGTCGTACATGTGTCACACCATACTGTGTGTCACACATCATTGCAATACGACCGAGTAATGTGCCGCCGGAAGGCTCTGTGGGAGCGGGCCGGATGCCGCGGACGCGCCGGGGTGACTACCGTGCCGCGTCGATCACCCGGTGCAGGGCGCCCCGCAGCGCCTCGAGCTCGCCGAGGCTCATCCCGAGCCGGTCGACGATGTGCGGCGGGATGCTCTCCGCCTCCGCGCGCAGGGCCGCGCCCCGCGCGGTCGTGGCGATCTCGAGCACGCGCTCGTCGCCCGCGCTGCGCTGCCGGGAGACGTAGCCGACCGCCTCGAGCCGCTTCAGGAGCGGCGAGAGGGTGGCGGGGTCGAGGCGCAGCTCCTCGCCGAGGTCGCGCACCGAGCGCGGGCTCCGCTCCCAGAGGGCGAGCATCACGAGGTACTGCGGATGCGTGAGGCCGAGCGGTTCGAGCAGCGGGCGGTACACGGCGTTGACGCTGCGCGACGCCACGGCGAGGGCGAAGCAGACCTGGTTCTCGAGCGCGAGCATGTCGGGCGATCCTGTGGCCATGACCACATGCTACGCGAATGATTAGTACACTAATGGTTATGGCACGAAAGAAGGACCACGTCCCGGAGAACGACTTCGCCGCGGGGCACGGCTTCTTCAACCGGCTCAACCGGCGCCTGTTCCCCTATATCGGGCCGCCGCCGCTCGGTCCCTACGACCAGCCGGAGCCCGTCGCGCCGAGCGAGCGCGGATGCCCGCTGTGCGGTGCGCCCATGTCCTGGCATGAGAAGGGGCTCGCCGACGGGCGCACGATCCTCTACTGCCCGGAGGGCGCATCCGCGTAGCCTCTGCGCGATTAGGTTAGTCTTACCTAACTTGAATCGATCGGAGGGGTCGTGAGCTTCCGCGACGCCAGACGGCACGACGCGCACGCGCTGCTCGAGGTGGTGCGTCGCGAGCAGGTGACGCCGCACCTGGTGCGGGTGACCGCGGCCGGCGGCGATCTCGCGGCCTTCCCCGACCGCGGCTTCGACCAGTGGTTCCGGATGTTCCTGCCGCGCCCCGAGCACGCCGAGGCGCTCGGACGCCTGCCGCGTCGCGTCGACATGCGCGGCTACCTCTCCTTCCTGCGGATGCCGCCCGGCGCCCGCCCCGTGATGCGCAACTACACCGTGCGCGGGCTGCGTCGCGACGCCCGCGAGCTCGACATCGACTTCGTCGTGCACGGCGACCAGGGCGTTGCGGCGCCCTGGGCATGCGCCGCGAGCCCCGGCGATCGCCTCGCGATCATCGACCAGGGCGTCGGCTACGGCCTGCGTGAGGGCATCGAGCGCCACTTGCTCGTCGCCGACGAGACCGGCCTGCCGGCGGTGCTCGGCATCCTGCGCTCGATGCCGCGCCACCACCGCGGCATCGCCTGCATCGAGATCCCGGATGCCGCTGACGCCCAGCCGCACGGGGCGCCCGAGGGGGTGGAGGTGCGCTGGCTCGTGCGCCCGCGAGGCGTGAAGCCGGGCGCGCACGCCCTCGAGGTGGTGCGCGAGGAGGCGTCGCTGCCCGCCGACCCGTTCTCCGCCTACCTCGTCGGCGAGCAGGCGCTCGCCACCGGCCTGCGCCGCTGGCTCGTGCAGGAGCGGGGCGTGCCGAAGGGTCGCATCGACTTCGTCGGGTACTGGCGCGCCGGGCGCGCATAGCCGAGCTATGCCCCCACCGCCTCCCGCACCCCCGCGTTCGCCGCGAGCTGCCCGCGCACGAGCGGCAGCGCGCGCGAGAGCGCCGTCTCGATGCGCTCGTCGAGCTCGGGGGAGGAGACGCGGTAGTCGGTGAAGTCGCGCTCGTTGGCGAAGATGCCGAGCGGCAGGGTGAGCGCCTGGAAGAAGCCGAAGAGCGGCCGCATCTGGTGCTCCACGAGCAGGGCGTGACGGTCGGAGCCG
Source organism: Protaetiibacter sp. (assembly GCA_030150265.1). GTDB lineage: Bacteria > Actinomycetota > Actinomycetes > Actinomycetales > Microbacteriaceae > Homoserinibacter. The sequence goes on along the minus strand of JASLGG010000003.1, from coordinate 17,272 downwards.
CCGGTGGCGGTGAGCACCACGGGGGTGTCGACGAGGGCGTACTGGCCGACGTAGTCGAAGAACAGCTTGAACAGGCCGGAGTAGGTGGCGCGGTAGGCGGGTGAGCCTACGACGAGCGCATCCGCCCCCTCCACGAGGTCGAGCGCCTCGCGGGCCTCCGGCCCGAGGCCGGCGGGGCCGCCACCCGTCGCCAGCGCGGGCAGCACCGTCGCGAGCTCGATGACCTGCGCCTCGCCGCCCAGCCGCTCGGCGAACGCCTCGGTCACGCGGCGCACGAGCGCCGTCGTGCGGGAGGGGTCGGTGGGGCTGCCGCTCACCCCGACGATCCGGATCGGCTCGCTCATGCGCATCCTTCCCGCCGCGACCCGCTCGCGGCGACGTGCCGATCCTGGCACCGGGCGCGCCGCGTCGGCCGAATGCGTCAGGAGGTTGCGCTCCGTGACCTCATGTTGCAGGCCTCAGCTCAGCTCAGCTCGCGCCCGCCCACGCCACGGCATCCGTCGGCCGCCCCGCCGCGCGCAGCCGCGCGAGGCGGCGCTGGGCCGCGTCCTCGGAGGTCGACTTCTGGCCGAGCACCCGCTCCACCACCCACAGCGCCACCCGCGTCGCCGTGATGGCGGGCCACCACGGCCGGCGCAGCCCCAGCATCCGGCGGAACTCGGGCGGCAGCGACGCCACCGCCCCGCCGAACAGGATCGCGTAGGGCAGTCGCATCGTGGCGTCGAGCGGCGGGCGCCGGATGAAGCCGACGATCTCGTCGACGCGCGCGTCCCGGCGCAGCACCCCCGCGGCCCGCAGACTCTCGAGCCGCTCGCGCAGCGCCGTCGCCGAGCGGGGCGGGTCCGTCACGCCTACGAGCTCGCCCGCCACCGCCCACTCCGCGACGTAGCGGTCCGAGCCGCCGGGGATGCGCGGCGCCCACACCTCCGCGGCTCCCAGGAACGCGTCGGTGAACGCTAGGTGCACCCAGTCGAGCAGCTCGGGGTCGTGCGCCGAGTAGCGCGCGGGCCGGCCCGCGGCATCCGTGTACTCGCCCGTCACGCGGTCGTGGAAGCGGTTCACCCGCCCCGACTCGCGCCGCGCCTGCTCGGTGGAGCCGAAGGTCACGCACAGGATCCAGCGGATCGTGCCCGCGAGACGCCCGAGCGGGTCCTCCTGGTAGCGCGACCACTCGTGCACGCCCGCCATCGCCCCCGGATGCAGCGCCTGCATGAGCAGCGCCCGGATGCCCGCCACGAGCGTCGCCATCGAGCCGTGCACGTGCCACGCGGCCGAGCCCTCGCCGAAGTAGCCGGCGTCGTCACCCTCGTCGATCGCGCGCACCCACGCCGAGAGGCCGTCGGGCTCGCCCGAGAACATCACGAGCAGCTTCGAACGCCACGGCTCGATCCCGGGTGTGCGTCTCGCCATGGCCTTCACCCTAGGGCCGGATGCGGCATCCGCTCCCGGCCGAAGGTCCCGCGCGGCGTCGCGGCGCCGGATGGCGCAGACTGGCAGCATGATCTCCACCCGGCTGGCGCGCGAGCTGCAGGAGGCGGGGCTCGTCTGGGCGCCCGTCTCGGGCGACGCCTTCCAGCTCGCCGGCGGCGAGTTCGAGGGCGACGTCTTCACCGTCTCCGACATGACGATCGAGGCGCATCACTACCCGACGGGCGCCGTGCTCGGCTTCAACGGCACCACCGAGTGGGCCCTCGACTCCGTGGCGCTCGACGACGCGCTGTGGCTGCCGCGCGAGGAGCAGCTGCGCGAGCTGCTCGGCGGGGCGTTCCAGGCCCTCGAGCGGATGCCGTCGCCGGGCGGCGGGACCCGCTACCGGGTGACCACAGTGCTGGCGGGCGAGTCCGGCACGTTCGAGGCCGACGACGCCACCGAGGCGTACGGCGAGGCGCTGCTCGCGCTCATGCGCCGGGTCCGCTGAGCTCGTCGGAGGGGCTCGCCGGCGCGACCACGCGTGCCGCCCGGTTCGAGCGCCGCACGAGCACGATCACGACGACCGCGACGAGCGCCAGCGCCACGAGCCACGGCAGCCCCACGCCGACCGCGACGAGCACCCCGGCCCAGAACCCCACGAAGGCGGTCCAGCCCACCACGAGGCCGTCCCAGAAGTTCTTCGGCCCCTCGGGCGGCGGGGCCAGCGCCTCGGAGCGCAGCTCGAGGGTGATGGTCGACATCGCCACCTGGTCGGCGAGCTCGCGGCGCTGCGCCTCCAGCCGCTCGAGCTCGGTCTGCCGTTCCGAGATCGCCGACTCGAGCTCGATGAGGTCGGAGGTCTTCTCGGCGGTCGCGAGCCACTCGGTGTAGCGGGCGATCGAGGCGCGCAGGGTGGTGATGCGCACCTCCAGGTCGCGCTGCTGGGTGCCCACGTCGACGGCGTCGAAGGTGGTCTCGTCGACGCTGCCGAGCTCGCCGAGCTTCGTGCGCACGTCCTCCACGCGGTCGGCCGGGATGCGCAGGGTGAGCGTCGCGCGGCCGGCGTCGCCGTCGCGCGGCGCGTACTCGTTGCGCGCGTCGACCCGACCGCCCGCGGCGAGCGCGATCGAGGTGGCCTTCGCGGACGCCGCGATCGGGTCGTCCGCGGTGATCGTGATGGAGCCCGTGATGACGAGCGCCTGGTCGGCGGGCGCGGGGGCCTCCCCTCCGTCGGCCGCCGAACCGAGCTCCCCCTCGGCCACCATCGGCGCGCGGTCGGATGCCGCCCCGCCCCGGTCGTATCCGCCGGCTGCCGCGCATCCGGTGAGGGTGAGGGCCGCGGCGAACGCGGCGGCGACGACGGCTGCGGTGCGGGGGATCTGCCTCATGGGCTCACCGTATGAGGGGTGCGAGGCGAGCACCACCCAACTTTCATCACGATTCGGTCGTCGTCCGGTCACGATTGCGTCACGTGCTATGCGCTTCGGAGCGCGCTGTCAACGGGGTGGCGGCATCCGCGTTCCTGAGGTGACATCGGGATACCGCGCGGCGCCCGTCGCGCGGACCGCCCGAGGAGGACGACATGGGATTCATGGACGACGCGAAGGACGCCGCCGAGGCCACCGGCAAGAAGATCGGCGAGTGGGTCGACGACACCAAGGAGCGCATCGAGGACAAGGTCGACGAGATGAAGGCGGACGCCGACGTCAAGCGCGCCGAGGCCGAGCGCGACTCCGTGCACGCCAAGAACGACTACAAGGAGCGCCTGCGCGACGACATGTGAGCGGCACTCCCCATCCACCCCATGCCCCGCTAGCCTCGGGGTATGGGGTGGAATCCGTTCCGGCGTGCGCCGCTGCTGCACGTCGCCGAGGATGTCGGCACAGGCCCCGTGGTGGTCCTCATCCACGGCATCGCCTCCTCGTCGCTCACCTGGACGCACGTCGTGCCGCTGCTGAAGGACCGCTACCGCTGCATCTGCATCGACCTGCTCGGCTTCGGCGGCTCGCCCATCCCCGAGAAGGCCGAGTACACGCTCGAGGAGCACGTCGACGCGATCGCCCGCACCATCCGGAAGCTCCGCCTCCGCGAGCCGTTCGTGCTCGTGGGGCACTCGATGGGCGGGCTCATCGCGCCGCGCTACGCCGTGCGCCAGCCCAAGCGGGTGCGCCGGCTCGTGCTCGTGAGCCCGCCGATCTACGTGACCCCCTCCGCCCTCTCCGGGGAGCGGGACCGCGTGGTGCAGGACTTCTACCTCAAGGCGTACCGCTACATCCGCGAGAACCGCGAGTTCACGCTGCAGGGCGGCGCGATCGTCGGGGAGCTGCTGTCGATCCCGCGCGTGATGGACATCAACGAGCGCACCTGGGTGCCGTTCGTGAAGTCGCTCGAGCACACCATCGAGTCGCAGACCACGATCTCGGACCTCGCGGCGCTGCGGGTGCCGGTCGAGATCGTCTACGGAACGCTCGACGAGTTCGCCTCGCCTGGCGGCATCCGGATCGCGGAGCGGCTGCGCGGCGTGAGCGTCACCCGAGTGCGCGCGAGCGACCACCTCATCAGCAAGCGGCTGGCGCGGGCCGTCGCTGCGGCGGTCGACGACGACTGAGGAAAGAGGTCCGCGAGGCGGAGGCGCCTAGGCTCGAGCCATGCAGCATCGCACCCTCGGCCGCACCGGCCGCGACGTCTCCGCGATCGGACTCGGCACCTGGCAGCTCGGCGCCGACTGGGGCCAGGTGAGCGAGGCGGATGCGCGGGCCGTGCTCGACACGAGCCTCGCCTCCGGCGTCACGCTCTACGACACCGCCGACGTCTACGGCGACGGGCGCAGCGAGACGCTCATCGGGGAGTGGCGGCGCGACCGGCCGGATGCCGGGGTCACGGTCATCACCAAGATGGGCCGGCGTGTGGACCAGCTCCCTGAGAACTACGTGCTCGAGAACTTCCGCGCCTGGACCGACCGCAGCCGCCGCAACCTCGGCGTCGACACCCTCGACCTCGTGCAGCTGCACTGCCCGCCGACCGCGGTGTACTCCTCCGACGAGGTGTTCGACGCGCTCGACGCCCTCGTCGCGGACGGCGTCATAGCGGCATACGGCGTGAGCGTCGAGACGACGGACGAGGCGCTCGCCGCGATCGCGCGGCCCGGCGTCGCGACGGTGCAGATCATCCTCAACGCCTTCCGGTTGAAGCCGCTCGACGCGGTGCTGCCGGCGGCCGCGGATGCCGGGGTCGGCATCGTCGCGCGGGTGCCGCTCGCGAGCGGCCTGCTGTCGGGCCGCTACACGCACGAGACGAGCTTCGCCGCCGACGACCACCGCAGCTACAACCGGCAAGGGGAGGCCTTCGACCAGGGCGAGACCTTCTCGGGCGTCGACTACGACGAGGGGGTCGAGGCGGCGCGCGAGTTCGCTGCGCTCGCGGCGGATGCGGGGCTCGCGCCCGCCACGGCGGCGCTCGCCTGGGCGGCGCAGCTGCCGGGCGTCTCGACGGTCATCCCGGGCGCGCGCAGCGTCGCGCAGGCGCAGGCGAACGCAGCAGCCGGATCGGTGCCGCCGCTCCCCGCATCCTTCACGGACGCCGTGCGCGAGCTCTACGACCGCCGCTTCCGCGCCGCGGTTCACCCCCGCTGGTAGCCGTGCGCCCGGCTCCTCCCAGGTCGCCGGCGACAAAAGGGGCTCAGCGGACACCGCTCGTGGTGACGATGCGCGACCAGGGGCCCGGTGGCACCTCGGAGGCGTCGACGAAGCGCCAGTCGACGCGACCCGTGTCGCCGTCGAGCTCGGGGAAGGCGAGGCACCCCGTCAGGGCGGGCGAGACGTCGAGGCCGGCGCCGCCGTAGCGGGTGTTCGCGGGGCGGACGTCGCCCCCGCCGAAGACGTAGGCGGCGTCGTGGTACTGGCCCGGCCCCGCATCCTCGATCTGGCCGTAGCAGGTGCGCCCGCCGCTCACGAGCTGCACCCAGCGGTTCTTGAGGTAGCTGAACCCGCGGTCGCCGCGGTGCGATCGGTACGGCTCCTGGCCGGCCCACGGCACCACCTCGTCGCGCCGCGCGAAGCCCGTCGGATCGTTGACGTCGTCGTACGGCACGTCGAGGTAGAACGGGTTCTCGCGCGGCGTCATCACGGTGGGGAAGTAGTCGGCGGCGGCGGTGCGCGGCTCGGTGAGGCAGTCGCCGAGCTCGACGATCCCGTCGCATCCGCCGTAGCTCGCGAGCCACCGCGAGTCGTAGGTGGAGTACTCCTGGGTGCCGTCCTCGGCGCTCGGATCGAAGATCTCGCCCACCCAGAACGTGGTCGAGGGGATGTTCCGGTGCCACGGATAGGCGGATGCGGTGCCGCCGCCCGCCGGAGGAGTGACGACCTCCGGGGGCGGCGACGCCGATGTGCTCGGCTCGGGGGAGGGAGTCGAGCTGCTCGGGGGCCCGGACGGCGAGGGGCGTGGTCCGCCATCCGGGGCCCCCGCGGTACACCCCGTGAGGACCAGGGCGGCGGTGTACAGGAGAGCCGCCGCCCCGATCCTCGTGGCCCGCACGGTCAGGAACCCGCTGCGGGGGCCGCCGGGGCGTCCGTCGCCGGCGGATCGGCTGCCGGCGGATCGGTCGCGGGCGGCGTCGCCGGCGCCGGTGCCGGCGGTGCCGGCGTGCTCTCGGCGCTCGGGGCCGGAGCGCCGGCCGAGGCACCCGAATCCGGGGCCGGCGTCTCCGGGGTCTCGGCGGGCGGGTCGACCGGCGCCAGCTGGGTCGACGGCGGCGTGGCCGTCGGGTCCGCGGGCGGGGCCGGAGCCTCGGCCGCCACCGGGGTCGCGGCGTCGTACATCCCGTAGTCGTCGGTCACGAGCGTGCCGGGGCTGAAGATGTTGAGCCCGAAGCTGATGCCCGTGTAGCCGGCCGGGATCGGAGCCGTCGTCCAGCTCGCGAGCGTCCAGTCGGATGCCGCGGCGAACCAGGGGCTCGACGTCCAGTACTCCCAGGCGCCCCCGGTCGTGCGCAGGTACACCGCGAACTGGGTGACGCCCGTCGAGGTGTACCAGCCGGAGAGCCGGTACTGGTGCCCGGTGGCGACGCTCGGCGCACAGGCGCCGAGGTCGAGCGTCGGGATGATCTTCCCCTCGCCCGAGACGTAGGAGGTGATCACCACCTTGCTCGCGACGGAGCCGGAGTGACCGGGCGAGACGAGGGAGAAGGTCGCGTCGTTGGTTCCCCAGGGTGCGCGGTACCAGCAGGCGGGGAAGCCGTTCTGCATGGTCTCGAGGCTGGGGTTGACCACGCCGTTCCCGTCGGTCGGGGGAGGCACGGCGGGCCCCTGCACGAGCGGCTTCACCGGGCCGCCGACGACGTCGCCGACGGTGCGCACGACCGTGTTGTGGGTCGTTCCGCGATCCTGCAGCCAGTTCGCGAAGGCGGTGAGCATGTCGGCGGGGATGGCGAGCGAGTCGCAACTGCTCGTGCACACGTCGTGGAAGGTGAACTGCAGCCATCCGCCTCCGTGGCTCTCGCCCTTCAGCACCATGTCCTCCATGGCCTGCAGCGTCCAGCCGGTGTCGAACTCGTCGAGCGCATCCGTGATCGCGGGGTGCGCCGGCGGGAGCGTCGCCGCCCAGGCGCAGCCGGCGCAGCCGAACGGCGATCGGATGTCGCCGAGGCCGCGTCCGCTGTCGTAGCCGCAGTCGAGCACGACCTGCTCGACGGCGCTCGACACGGAGGCGAACGGGTAGGCGAAGCTGCGGGTCGGGAAGCCCCAGCCGGCGAGCTGCACCCGGTCGTCGCAGATCTGGCGCCGGGCCTCGTCGAGCGGAACGCTCGTGAGGTCGACGTGCGTCACGGTGTGGCCGCCGATCTCGTTGCCCGCCGCCACGAGTGCGTGCAGCTGGTCGAGGGTGAGCTTGCCGGCGGTGCCGATCACACCCGAGTTGACGAAGAAGGTGGCGGGAAGGCCACGGGCGCCCAGGATGGATGCCGCCTGCATCTGACCCGCGTTCGCGTCGTCGAAGGTGAGGCTGACCACGGTGAGCGGGCCGGTCTTCGCGGGCGGGGTTCCGGTGCCGGTTCCCGTCCCGGTGCCGGTGCCGGTGCCAGTGCCGGTCCCAGTGCCGGTGCCAGTGCCGGTGCCAGTGCCGGTGCCGGTTCCGGTCCCCGTTCCGGTCCCCGTTCCGGTCCCCGTTCCGGTGCCAGTTCCGGTGCCGGTTCCGGTTCCGGTGCCAGTGCCAGTCCCGGTGCCGGTCCCGGTGCCGGTGCCGGTTCCGGTTCCGGTGCCAGTGCCAGTCCCGGTGCCAGTTCCGGTCCCCGGATCGGTGGGCGGCGTGCCCGGGTGATGGTGCTTGGGCGGCGTCGTGTTGGGCGGCGACGCACTCTCCGGCGGCGCTGACGAGCTCGGGGGATCACCCTGAGATCCGGTGGCGGGCGTCGTCGGCGCCGGGCTCGACGGCGCCGTCGCGGCGGGCGTGGTGGGGGCGGAGACGGGCGTGTCCGTCGGCACCCAGCCGCCGTGTCCGCCGGCTAGGGAGATGAGCAGTGCGAGGAGGGCGGCCAGGCCGCCGAATCCGTAGGCACGTCGTCGGTTCATGAGAGTTCACCTCGTTGTGGGATGTGGGGGGATGTCGAGACCAGCCCGACGGGGTCATCGGCGAACACGCGGTGGGCGCCCCACTCCGCCGACCGCGTGTCGCCCGGATCGCCGAGCGTGGAGGCGACGCTCCAGATGATCTCGTCGATCCCGGTCCGGGGCACGAAGCCGATGAGCTCGCGCGCGAGTCCGTTGTCGGGCACGCGACGGCGCATGTCCTCGTAGCCGTCGCCGTAGGCCTCCTCGTAGGGGACCAGCACGATCTCGCTCCCGCTGCCGGTGAGGCGGACGATCCGCTCCGCGAGCTCGAGGATCGAGATCTCGGTGCCGCCGCCGAGGTTGACGGCGCGCCCGAGGGCGGCCGGCTCCTCCGACAGGCGCACGAACGCGGGGACCACATCCCGCACCGAGGAGAAGCACCGGGTCTGGTGTCCGTCGCCGAACACCGTGAGCGGCTCCTCGCGGAGGGCCTGCGCGACGAGCGCCGGCACGACCATCCCGTAGCGCCCGGTCTGGCGCGGTCCGACCGTGTTGAAGGGGCGCGCGATCGCGACCTGGAGCCCGAGCTCGCGGGCGTAGGCGTCGGCGAAGGCCTCGTCGATGCCCTTCGCCGCGGCGTAGGTCCAGCGCGCCACGAGGGGTGACCCGAGGATGCGGTCGGCGCTCTCCGAGAGCGCGTCGGCGGTGTTCTTGCCGTAGATCTCGCTCGTCGACACCAGCAGCAGCCGGGCGTGATGCGCCACGCAGGCGTCGAGCACGTTCTCGGTGCCGCGCACGTTGACGCGCAGCCCGTCGAGCGGATGCTCGACGATGCGCCGCACACCGACGGCCGCCGCCAGGTGGAACACCCGGTCGGCGCCCGCGACGAGCGCCGACACGAGCTCCTCGTCGAGCACGGAGCCCTCGTGGTAGGCGAGCCGCGGATGCGCCTCCACCGCCGCGAGGTTCGCGCGCCGTCCGGTGCTCTCGTCGTCGAGCACGACGACGTCGTCGCCGAGGTCGAGCAGCAGCTCGACGAGGTGGCTGCCGAGGAAGCCGGCGCCGCCCGTGACCACGCTGCGCACGGCCCTCAGAGCTCCACGCGCCGCGGCAGCGTCAGCTCGCGGTAGCTCGCGTCGAGCACGACGTGGCGGTCGTCGATCCAGGAGAGGTCGAGCTCGTGGTGACGCGTGTGCAGGATCACGAGGTCGGGTGCGAAGCCGAGCGGATCGCGCACCGTCTCGGCGATGCGCCCGTCGGCGAGCCGCGCCTGCGGGCACAGCGGGTCGAGGTACCCGACGATCGCGCCCCGCCGCTCGAGCCCCTCGATGATCTCGAGGGCCGGAGACTCGCGCAGGTCGGCCACGTCGGCCTTGTACGAGACGCCCACGACGAGCACGCGGGATCCCGCGAGGCCGCGGCCGGCATCCGAGAGCACCTGGGCGGCGCGGTCGACGACGCGCGCGGGGCGAGCGGCGATCTCGGTCATCGCCTGCGTGATCATGGGAGCCGCGATGCGGCGCTCGCGCAACTGCCACAGCAGGTAGTGCGGGTCGCACGGGATGCAGTGACCGCCGACGCCGGGGCCGGGCAGGAACGGCATGAAGCCGTACGGCTTGGTGGCGGCGGCGTCGATGACGTCGGTCACGTGCACGTCGAGCTCGCGGCAGATGTCGGCGACCTCGTTGGCGAGCGCGATGTTCACGGCGCGGAAGGTGTTCTCGAGCAGCTTCGTCATCTCGGCGGCGGCGAGCGAGTCCACCCGGTGCACGCGGGAGGCGTAGCGCGAGATGACGGCGGCCGCGCGCAGCTCGCACGTCGGCGTCGCACCGCCCACCACGCGGGGCACCGCCTCGTGGTCGATGGAGCCGTTGCCGGGGTCGATGCGCTCGGGGCTGAAGGCCACCGAGACCGACTCCCCGGCGATGAGGCCCCGCTCGGCGAGGGGGCGCACGAGCAGGTCCTCGGTGCATCCGACGTAGCTCGTCGAGGTGAGGATGAGGATCTGCCCCGGCACCGCGTTCGCCACGACGTCGGCGCACGCCGCGCGCAGGATCGCGAGGTCGGGCACGAGGTGGTGGTCGACCGGCGTCGGCACGCACACGATGACGGCGGACGCCCTGCCGAGCATCGCCGGGTCGGAACTCAGCTCGAGCCCGGGGTCGTCGGCGGCGTCGCCGAGGCGCTCGCGGTCGGAGGGCAGCAGATCGACCTCTCCGCTCCGGATGGCGGCGATGCGCGCCGGCGAGATCTCGACGCCGAGCACGCGGGCCCCCGCGTGGTGGTAGGCGAGGGCGGTGGGCAGGCCGACGTAGCCGAGGCCGACGATCGCGACGTCGAAGTCGTCGCGGGCGTAGGGGAGCGCCGTGGGCAGGGCGGGCGCGGGGCGGGGATTGACGCGCGGGCGCGTCTCGAGCGTGGTCACGATGAACCTCCGGAGGCGCCGCGGGGACGGCGCAGTGTGGGGATGGGTCGGGTCGTCCCGGAGAGGGGCGTGGGGGCGGCGCCTGCCGGCGTCGGTGCAACTGTCGACCCGTGCGCGGGGCCGGTCAACGCCGATGCGGAAGGTGTGCGGGAGTGCGCGGCAGGGTGTGCGGCTTTCCGCATGACCGTGCGGTTTTCCCCGGGGCGGATGCCGCCCGCGCGTTGCTAACGTCGCAGCACGACCCGAACGGAGGTGCGCCATGGCCGCATTCGTGGTGACCTTCGTCGTGGTGGTCGGCGTCAACACCCTGCTGTGGACGATCGCCGGGATCGCGCGCTTCGCTGCCGCGCGCAGCGCCGGGCGCGCGCCCCGCCTGGCCGGGCGCGTGCCGAGGTCCGACGAGGTGGCCGTCGTGATCGCGGCGCACGACGAGGAGCTCGTGATCGCGGCCACCATCCGCTCGGCCGCGCGACAGGTGTCGCTCTCGAACGTGTTCGTGGCATCCGACGGCTCGCACGACGCGACCGCCGTGGTGGCCCGGGCGGCGGGGGCGACCGTGCTGGAGCTCTCGCCGAACCGCGGCAAGGCGGGCGCCATCCGGGCCATCGTCGACGAGCTCGAGCTCGCCGCGCGCTTCGAGGTGGTCGTGCTGCTCGACGCCGACAGCCAGCTGAGCGACGACTACCTGCGCACGGGCCTGCCGGCCTTCGCGGACCCGGAGGTCGTGGCGGTGGCGGGTCGCGCGACGACCCTGCTCGACCCCGCGCCCGCGACGCTCATGGGCCGGCTGCTCGTCGCCTACCGGGAGAGGCTCTACCTGAGCGTGCAGTACCTGCAGAAGTTCGGGCAGGCCGCCCGGCACCTCAACGCGGTCGCGATCGTGCCGGGCTTCGCGAGCATGTACCGCACCCGCGTGCTGGCCGACATCGAGATCGACGCACCGGGGCTCGCGATCGAGGACTACAACATGACCTTCGAGGTGCACGCGAAGCGGCTCGGCCGGATCGCGTTCCGCCCGGATGCCGCGGTCGCCTACACCCAGGACCCGGACAACCTGCACGACTACCGCAAGCAGGTGCGCCGCTGGAGCCTCGGCTTCTGGCAGACGGTGCGTCGCCACGGGCCTCACCTCGGGCGCTTCTGGACGCTGCTGGCCCTCTCGATCGGCGAGCTCCTGACGAGCAGCGTCTTCATGGTGCTCGCGTTGCCGCTCGCCGCGGCGAGCATCGTCGCCACCGTGCTCGCGGCGACCCGCGCCGACCCGAGCGGCGTGTCCGCCGAGCTGGCCGCCGCGATCCCCCCGCTCGCGATCGTGGCGGGCGTCGCGCTGCCCGACTACCTGCTGTCGGTGCTCGCCGCGGTGCTCGCCCGGCGACCCGGCTACCTCGTGATGGGGCTCGTCTTCCCCCTGCTCCGCATCCTGGACGCGCTGCTGTGCCTGGGAGCGATGGTGGACGCGTTCGTGCGCCGCACCGACGGGCGGTGGTCGTCGCCCGCACGCCGCTCCGTCACGACATGAGCGCCACGAGGTGCGCGCGGGACCGCGCCCCCACCGTGCGGTAGACGTGGGTGAGGCGGAGCTCCACGGTGCGCACCGAGATGAACAGCCGGGCCGCGATGTCCTTGTTGTGGTACCCCTGCACCACGAGGTCCACGACCGCCCGCTCCTCCGCGCTCAGCGCGTGGTAGGCGGTGCGCCCGGGACTCGGAGCCTCGAGCGCGAGGGGGGCGCTCGCGACGGGCACGGGCGTCACGCGTCGTGCCCACGGCAGGGCGCCGGCTCCGGTGAGCGCGATCCGCGCCTCGGTGGCCGCGACCGCCGACTCGGCGATGGCGCCGTGCATCGCGAGACGCCGTGCGGCGGTGGCGAGCAGGCGACCGAGATCGAAGCCGGCGTCGTCGGCGCCGTGGTGCTCGAGAGCCTGCGCGACGAGCACGGGCAGCAGCTCCGGCTCGGCCACGGCGATGCGCGCATGATCCGTGGCGAGGGCCGTCCAGCGACTCGGATGCCGGCGTGCCGCATCCGCGAGGCGATCGGCCGCCTGCCGCGCCGCGAGGGTGCGACCGGTCGCCATGAGACTCTCCGCGAGAGCGGGCAGGTGTCGCGTGAGCGCGGGGTCGTCGAGGGGCGCGGCGATGGCGCCCGCGAGCAGCAGGTGATCGGCGGCGCGCTCGGGGTCGCCCTGGAGCATCGTGAGGTCGCCGAGCAGCGCGAGCGCGGACGCCGCCTCGAGCGGGCCGACGCGCATGACGGCGTTGTCGGTCCAGGTGAGAAGCAGCTCGACTGCCGCGTCGAGGTCGTTCGCCGCGAGCCGAGCCCAGGTGTGCAGCGGCGCGACGCCCGGGGGGAGCGCCGTGGCACTCGCGTGGGACTGCCAGTCGCGGGCGAGTTCGAGCGCCGCGCCGATCCGTCCCGCCCGCACCTCGCAGTCCACGGCGAGAGAGGCGAGCCAGCCCGACCAGGCGGGGTTCGGCCGCACGAGCGAGCCGTCGAGGCGCGCCACGAGGGTGCGGGCGCGGGGGTAGTCCTGGGCGAGCGCGGCGCCGCGCGCCTGCAGGGCCAGCAGCAGCGGATCCGCCGCCGGGCCGGCATCCGATGAGGCGACGGATGCCGGTGACTCGCCGCGCGCGGCCAGCACCGCCTCGGCGGCGCCCATCCAGCGCTCGCGCGCCTCGTCCGAGGCGCCGGCGATGATCTCGGCCTCGAGGTGCGGCGGGTCGGTGCGCCGTCCCGACAGGCGGTCGGCGTGCAGGCGCATGACCGCGAGGAGGAGCGCGTCGTCCGCAGCGGGCCGCGGATCGGTCGCCGCGATCCGCAGGTATCGCTCGGCGAGATCGAGCGTGCCGTTCAGCAGCAGCCGTTCCGCGAGCCGGGCGAGCGCCCCGGCGAGTCCCTCCCGGTCGAAGCGGATGGCACGGTCGGCGTACTCGACGGCGACCAGCGGATGCCCGAGGCGGGTGAGCTCGTCTGCCGCGTCGAGCAGCTCGAGACGGTGGTCGGCGGTGGGATCGGCGCACGCGGCGTGCCACGGGCGCACGAGCGGTCCCGCGGCCGTCGCGAGCTCGGCGTGGACCGCTCGTCGTGCCTGCGCGGGGAGCGCGGATGCGAGCGCGGCGCGCAACAGCGGGTTGGGCAGCAGCACGAAGAGGCCGTGCTCGCGGGCGAGCCCCACGTCGACCAGCTCCTGCAGCGCGTCGTCCGCATCCGGCCCCCAGGCGGCGATCGAGGCGCGGTCGTGGAGGGGTGCGGTGGCGAGGCGGTCGAGCACGGCGCTCCGGGTGCGTCCGAGGTTGCGGCTGGCGCGCTCGCGCGCAGCCCACGCGGCGGGCCCCGGGATCGGCGGCAGCCGCAGGGCGTCGCGTCCGTCGAGCTGCTCGGGGGTCAGCGAGGCGACGAGCTCCGAGAAGGCGCCGAGGTTGCCCGAGGCCTGTGCGGCGAGGATGCGCTGGGTTCCGGGGTCGATGCCGGCCGGGGCGAGCTCGGCGAGGGCCGCGTCGTCGAGCGGGCCGAGCTCGATGCGCGGCAGCCCCGCGAGGGGCTCGTCGGAGGAGAGGTCGGCGGCCGTCGCGACGATGCGGAGTCCGGATCCCGCGAGGTGGCCCGCCATGTGGCCGACGATGCGACGGCTCGCGAGATCCATCCGGTCGATGTCGTCGACGAGCAGCACGGTGGGGCGCAACGCCAGGCCGCGCAGCATCGCGAGCAGCTCGCCCGCGGCGTCGGCGTGGCGCCCGGGTCCGTCGGTGCGCAGCTCGAAGCGCCCGGCGAAGCCCGCCACGCGCGGGTCGCCCACGGCGCTCAGCAGCGAGGCGACGCCCGACAGCGGCCAGCTCGACTCGCTGCGGTTCACCCGCACCAGGGAATAGAGCGCCGGGTCGCGGTGCGCCTGCTCGGCGAGCAGCGAGGTCTTCCCGCTGCCGACATCGCCGATGAGCAGGAGCGCCTCGTCGCGGGCGCCTCTGCCGAGCTCCTCGATGCGCTCGAGGACGACGTCACGGCCGTGCAGCACGGGAATGCTGCGTTCAGAGGGCGGGTGTGCGGGGACCGGAAAGCGACATGGGCAGATCCCTCCCGGGGAGGAGTGGGGTGCGGCCTCGGGCAGGCCGACAGTTCGGTTTATCGCAGCCCGAGCGTCCGCCGCAAGAGATTCGCTGCTGTGGCTTTGCTGGGAATACGGCTCAGCTCGGGCGGCTCAGCTCGGTTCCACCGGGATGGACTCGGTGTCGGGCATGGGGCTCGCATCGCGTCCCCGGAGGTCGGGATGAGCGCGGCGGAACATCACCGGCACCAGCAGGCCGAGCAGCGCGATGCCCGCAGCGGCCGCGAACCCGCCGTCGGGGCCGAGGCCGTCGATGAGGAATCCCGCGACGGCCGAGCCGAGGGCCGCGCCGATGAGCTGCCCCGTACCGATCCAGCCGTAGGCCTCGGCGGTGTCGGAGAACTTCACGCTCGCCGAGACGATCGAGAACATGACGGCGAGCGCTGGCGCGATGCCGAGCCCGGAGATGACGAGCGCGCCCGAGATGGTCCAGAACTCGAAGGCGAACAGCGCGAGCAGCGCGCCGACGAAGACGAAGACCATCCGGCGGGCGAGCGCCCAGGGGCCGATCGGCATGTGCCCGAAGCCCAGGCCGCCGACGAGCGAGGCGACCGCCCAGATGCCGAGCACGATGCCCGCGTCGGCGCCGCCCTCGCCGAAGGTGGCCACGACGCCCGCCTCGATGGCCGCGCACGATCCCACGAGCAGGAATCCGACGACGGTGGAGAGCAGCACGGGCGGGCGCCTGAGCACCGCGCCGAGCTTGCGCTTGCTGCGAGGGATGCGCACCCGGCCGAGCTCGGGGGAGGAGATGAACCACGCTCCACCCGCCACGAGGAAGAACACCGAGAGGAAGATGCCGATGACGCTCGAGATCTGGGTCGCGACGAAGGTGATCACGACCGGCCCCGCGATCCAGATGATCTCCTGCGCCGAGGCGTCGAGCGAGAACAGCGGGGTGAGCTGCCGGGAGTTGACCATCTTGGGGTAGATGGTGCGCACGGCGGGCTGCACCGGAGGGTAGCTGAGGCCCGCGAGGAAGCCCGCGGCCATGAAGAACCAGAGCGGCAGGCCGGCGGAGGCGAGCGCGATGGTGGAGAGCGCGCCGGCGCACACGAGCGTCGTGAGGATGAGCACCGGTCGCATGCCCCAGCGCCCCATCCACCGGCTCGTGACGGGGCCCGAGATGGCCTGGCCGACGGAGGTCGCGCCGAGCACGAGACCCGCGGCGCCGTAGCTGTGGAAGATGTGCTCGATGTGGATGAGGAAGCCGAGCGAGATCATGCCGCCGGGGAACCGCGCCGCCAACTGCGCGACGATGATCCGGGCCACTCCCGGGGTGCGCAAGAGCTCGAGGTACGCGTTCACAGCCCTCTCACTGTAGTGCCGGGGGGCGACATCGCCGCGAGCGTCCGAGGCCCGTGCGAGGGTGTGGAAAGTGTGCATAACAGCGATGAAGTTATGCACATCTGTGGATGACACGCCCACAACATCTAGGGTTGGCTAGCTCCCAGCAGCCCGATATATAGTGGTGAAACCTCCTGGCCGGAGGAGGGCGATGAGGCCCCGCGACGGCCGGTCGAGGTCGTTCTCATCAGGGGTTTTCAACGGAAATGCGGGCGCGCCGCACGGCGCGGGAGGGAAGGAATCACGTGGCCATCACCGTCGTGAAGCGCAACGGACAACGCGAGCCGTACGACGCCAACAAGATCAACCTGGCGATCGAGCACGCGAGCCAGGGGCTCGACGAGAACATCACCTGGGTCACCCAGATCGCCTCCGAGCTCGAGCTCACCCTCTTCGACGGCATCACCACCCAGCAGCTCGACGAGGCCGTCATCCAGGTCGCCCTCCAGAACGTCAAGGACGACCCGCAGTTCGACACCGTCGCCGCGCGCCTCCTGCTCAAGACCATCTACAAGCGCGTGCTCGGCGACTACGAGACCGCCGAGGAGCTCAAGTCCCTCCACGCGCAGCACTTCCGCCGTGTGATCGAGCGCGGCGTCGACGAGGCGCTGCTCGACTCGCGCTTCCCCGCGCTCTTCGACCTCGACCGCCTCGCGGCCGCCCTCGAGCCGGCCCGCGACGGGCTCCTCAAGTACATCGGCGTCGTCACGCTCAACAACCGCTACGGCATCAAGGCGCGCAACGGCGAGCCGCTCGAGGTGCCCCAGTTCTTCTGGATGCGCATCGCGATGGGCCTCTCGCTCAACGAGGCCGACCCCACCACCCACGCGATCGAGTTCTACGACAAGATGTCGAAGCTCGAGTACCTCGCCGCGGGCTCCACGCTCGTCAACGCCGGCACGGCCTTCCCGCAGCTCTCCAACTGCTTCGTCATGGAGATGCACGACGACATCGAGCACATCGCCAAGTCGGTGCGCGACGTCATGTGGCTCACCAAGGGCACCGGCGGCATCGGCCTCTCGGTCACCAAGCTGCGCGCCCAGGGCTCGCCCATCCGCTCGAACAACACGACCTCGACCGGTCCGATCCCGTTCATGCACACCATCGACTCGGTGCTGCGCGCGGTCAGCCGTGGCGGCAAGAAGTTCGGCGCCCTGTGCTTCTACATGGAGAACTGGCACATGGACTTCCCGGAGTTCCTGGACCTGCGCCAGAACTCCGGCGACCCCTACCGCCGCACCCGCACCGCCAACACCGCGGTGTGGATCAGCGACGAGTTCATGAAGCGCGTCCAGAACGACCAGGACTGGTACCTGTTCGACCCGCTGGAGGTCGCCGACCTCAACGAGCTCTATGGCAAGGCGTTCTCCGAGCGTTACGCCTATTACGTCGAGCAGGCCGAGTCGGGCAAGCTGCGCATGTTCAAGAAGACGACCGCGCGCGAGCAG
>JASLGG010000061.1 GCA_030150265.1 Protaetiibacter sp. | reverse complement strand
CGATTTCCTTCTTCTCGCCTTTTTCGATCAGGCCGTCTACTTCGGCTTTGAATTCCTTCAGAGTCTGCGCGACGATGGTGTTCAGCACGGTCATCGGCGCGGCGCAGTTGGCGGAGGAGCCTACGGCGCGGAACTCGAACTTGTTGCCGGTGAACGCGAAGGGAGAGGTGCGGTTGCGGTCTGTATTGTCCATCAGCAGCTCGGGGATCTGCTTGTGGATATCGAGCTTCAGGATGGCTTCGTCCTGCTCGTTGAATTTATCCTTCACGCGCTCTTCCACTTCGTCCAGCACCTTGCTGAGGTAGGAGCCGAGGTACGCGGAGATGATCGCCGGGGGCGCTTCGTTGGCTCCCAGGCGGTGATCGTTGCCGGCGGAGGCGATAGCGGCGCGGAGCAGATCGGCGTGGTCATGCACGGCCTTGATCGTGTTCACGAAGAAGGTCAGGAACATGAGGTTGGTGCGCGGGGTCTTGCCCGGGGCAAGCAGGTTCACGCCGGTGTCGGTAGCGAGGCTCCAGTTGTTGTGCTTGCCGGAGCCGTTCACGCCTGCGAAAGGCTTTTCATGAAGCAGCACCTTCAGCTTGTGGCGCTTGGCCACGCGGGCCATGATGTCCATCAGCAGGGAATTGTGGTCTACTGCGATGTTCACCTCTTCGAAGATCGGCGCGCATTCGAACTGGCCCGGGGCTACTTCGTTGTGACGGGTGCGCAGGGGAATGCCCAGCTTGTACGATTCCTGCTCGAAGTCCTGCATGAACTCGAACACGCGCTCGGGGATAGACCCGAAATAGTGGTCTTCGAGCTGCTGGCCCTTGGCCGGAGAGTGGCCGAGCAGGGTCCGGCCGCACATCAGCAGGTCCGGGCGGGCATTGGCAAGGGCTTCGTCAACCACGAAGTATTCCTGCTCCCAGCCGAGCGTGACGGTTACCTTGGTGACGTTCTTGTCGAAGTATTGGCATACATCCACGGCGGCCTTGTTCAGGACGGCGATGCTCTTCAGCAGCGGGGCCTTGTGGTCGAGGCTTTCGCCGGAATAGGCGATGAAGATGGTCGGGATGCACAGGGTCTTGCCGAAGCCGGTCTCCATGATGAAGGCCGGTGAGCTCGGATCCCAGGCTGTATAGCCGCGGGCCTCGAAGGTGGCGCGGATGCCGCCGTTGGGGAAGGAGCTCGCGTCCGGCTCCTGCTGGATCAGCGCATCGCCGTCGAACAGCTCGATGGCAGTTCCGTCGCTCTTGATGGTGAAGAAGGAATCGTGCTTCTCGGCGGTGGTGCCGGTCAGGGGCTGGAACCAGTGCGTGAAGTGCGTCACGCCCTTCTCCTCGGCCCAGGCCTTCATGCCGGAGGCGATCTGGTCGGCCATGCGGCGGTCGAGCTTGGCGGCGTTCTTCACGGAATTCATCAGGCTCTTGTAAGCCTCGTCGGAAAGCCACTCGCGCATGGCGCGGGCGTTGAATACGTTGCCGGCAAAGAAGGTCGTTACCTTCTTGCCGTTGTAATGGGAGATCTTCTTCTCCTCGGCGTTGAGCTCCTGCAGGGCGGGAAAGCGGGATGACATAATTATATTTCGTTGGCTGGTGGACTCGTTAGCTTGGCGTGCTGCAATACCGGGGGCTGTTCGTTCTTATGGCCTTCTGCATCAAGCCTAAAGAAAGCCCGGCAAGATGCTGAATATTATGTGAGAAGTATAAAAACTAACGTCTGAACCCTGAAATTTGCGGTAGAAAACTAAATTCTCCCACAAAGTTGCGCATTTTTTCAGCGAAAAGGCAAAATTTCAGCTGTTAACGCAAAAATAATCCACATTGCATCTAAATGTTATTCGTTTGTGGCCGGCCGATCTTTAATTAATAAAGCCAGCGCGAAATCCCGGTGCAGGCTGCAGCGGACTGTAAGCTCGTTCCCGAAGCAATGCATGTGAACGGGGAGCTCGGGAATGGCGCCCTCGCGGATCTCGGCGCCGATCGCGTGGATCGGCATATCGCGGATAAAATCGTTCCCGCGGCGGCCATACCATTTATACACGGCTTCCTTGGCGCTCCAGGCGAGCGTCAGCATGCGGTCGTCCGGGAAGAGGGGCTGCTCCTTCGGGGAGAGGAACATGTAAGCGATCTCGGCGATATTGGCTTTCCAGACCTGGAGATCGATGCCGCATTCATCCCAGTCGGAAATGACGACGGCCACGTAAGGGTAGGAATGCGAGATGCTGAAGAAGTACTGATCGTCTGGAAGCCTGGGCTTGTCGTGCATATCCGCCGCGATATGCAGCAGGGGAAAATCGTCCCGGAGGTGATGCAGCAGGAACCGGCCGCAGAGATGCTCAAGCCGCTTCCGCGGATGCCGGATACGCTCCGGCGCGGGCCCGACGATCTTGCTGAAAAAGGCTTCGTCCTCGTCGATATGCCAGATGGCAGCCAGGCTTTGCGGGGTGGGGGACCATTCGTGGTAGAGCATGGAATGCAAAATGCAACATTTCGAAATTCAAAACCCGGAAGGGGCAAGTCCCGGGATAGCATGAAATTCAAATCTCGACATCTATATTTACGATATGCGCCGGTTTGCCTGCTGCCGGCGGCGCATGGCATCGATTTCCGGGAAGGGTATTGAGCGCCCGGGCTCCGGGGCCATCCTTACG
>JASLGG010000024.1 GCA_030150265.1 Protaetiibacter sp. | reverse complement strand
GCGCACGCCAGCGCGAGTGCTCTCGGCACCGGGTTGGTCTGCGTGGTGATCCTGCTCGCGCTGCTGCCCTACGACGGACGCTGGTGGATCGTGGTCGTCGTACCACTGCTGTCGATGGCGACCTTCGGGTGCGCCTGGTGGCTGACGGCGACGTACGTCGAGCCGGGCGAGCGGCCACGCTGACGCCGGATCAGCGTGCGGCGACGAGCTCGGCGATCTGTACGGTGTTGAGCGCCGCGCCCTTGCGCAGGTTGTCGTTGCTGACGAACAGCACCAGTCCACGGCCGTCGGGCACGCCCGGGTCCTGCCGGAGCCGACCGACGTACGACGGGTCGCGGCCCGCGGCCTGGAGCGGGGTGGGGATCTCGGAGAGCTCCACCCCCGGCGCCCCTGCGAGCAGCTCCGTGGCGCGGGCCACCGACAGCGGGCGGGCGAACTCGGCGTTGATCGAGAGGCTGTGGCCGGTGAACACCGGAACCCGGACGCAGGTGCCGGAGACGAGCAGGTCGGGAAGGCCGAGGATCTTGCGCGACTCGTTGCGGAGCTTCTTCTCCTCGTCGGTCTCGCCCTCGCCGTCGTCGACGATCGAGCCGGCGACCGGCACGACGTTGAAGGCGATGTTGCGCGGGAACTTCACGGGGGCGGGCAGCTCGACGGCGCCGCCGTCGTGCACGAGGCCGATGGCGTCCTGGGCGACCGCGGCGGTGGCCTGCGCGAGCAGCTCCTCGCCGCCCGCGAGCCCGGCGCCCGAGACCGCCTGGTAGGTCGAGACGACGAGCCGCTCGAGGCCGGCCTCGGCGTCGAGCACCTTGAGCACCGGCATGGCGGCCATGGTGGTGCAGTTGGGGTTCGCGACGATGCCCTTGACGGCCTCTTCCATGGCGTGCGGGTTGACCTCCGCCACCACGAGCGGCACCTCGGGGTCCATGCGCCAGGCGCTCGAGTTGTCGATCACGAGCACGCCGGCGGCGGCGAAGCGCGGCGCCTGCACCTTCGACATGGTGGCGCCGGCGGAGAAGATCGCCACGTCGAGGCCGGTCGGGTCGGCCGTGGCGGCGTCCTCGACCACCACATCCTCGCCCCGGAAGGGCAGCGTCGTTCCGGCGCTGCGCTCGGAGGCGAAGAAGCGGATCTCCGCGATCGGGAAGTCGCGCTCCACGAGGAGGCGGCGCACGACGGCGCCGACCTGGCCGGTGGCGCCGACGACGCCGAGACGGATGCCCTGGTTGCTCACCCCGCCATCGTACCGGCGAGCGGATGCCGTGACCGGCCCGCGAGCGCGGGTCCGGCGGGTGGGCCGGGAAGCCGACCCACCCGCCGGAGGGCTCACCCCTTGCTGACGCCGAACTCCCGGAAGTCGGCGGCGGCGACCATGGTGCGCACGCCCGCGGCGCCCGTCGTGGCGCAGCCCGCGTCGGTCACGCCGACGCGCACCTGGTCCCAGGAGGTGGTGCGCTGCGCGGTCGCGGTGATCGAGCATCCGACCACGCGGAGCGTCACGTGGTACCAGGCGTTCAGCTGCACGCCTCCCGGCACCACGTCGTCGGCGAGCGGCGTCCAGCTCCCGTTCGCCTTGCCGAGCGAGAGCCGGCTCGTCGAGCCGTCGACGCCCGCGAAGTAGCCCGTGTAGGCGTCGGGGCCGACGCCCGGCGAGCTCGTGCGCGCGAGCACGCCCGCGTTGCCGCTCGGCGCCGTGAGGCTCGTGAGCTTCACGTCGCTCGACACCGTGTAGGCGTCGCCCGAGGAGGGCGAGAGCAGCTTCGGGCCATCGGTGCCGCCCGCGGTCTGCCGCTCGGACCCGCTCGCCGCGACGGTCGACCAGGTGCCCCCGTAGGAGGTCCAGCCGGTCGTCGCGCCGGATGCCCAGGCGTCGCTGTAGGCGGTCGCGGTCGAGCTGCCGGCCGCGGTCACCTGCACGTTGCGGAACGACGCCGAGGTCAGGTGGGTGCGCAGTCCCGCCTGGCCGGAGGAGAGGCATCCGCTGTCCGTCGCCGTCGCGGTGGTCGTCGCCGTGCCCGCGTCGGTCTTCAGGATCGCGGTGATCGTGCAGCCGACGATCGACGCCTTCAGGTGGTACCAGGTGCCGGTCGTCACGCCGCCCGAGACGGTCTGCAGGGCGAGCGACGTCCAGTTGTTGTTCTGGCGCCCGATGAAGAGCGTTCCGTTGGTCTCGACGCCGACGTAGTAGCCGGCGTGGCTGTCGGCGCCCACCGCGGGCGCCCGCGTGCGCAGCAGCACCCCCGCCTGGCCCGTGGTGTCGAGCCGGAGGTCGGTGTCGATCGTCACGTCGGTCCAGCCGGTCGAGCCGACGAGCGACTTCGGGCCGGCCGTGGCGCCGCTCTGCGAGTAGACGCCCCCGCTCACCGCCCAGCTGCCCCCGTAGCTCGACCAGCCCATGTCGTTGCCGGAGTCGAACGGCGCGTAGAGCGGCAGGGTGCCGATCGGGCCGATGCCGAAGCGCACGTCGCAGCGCGTGTTGGAGCCCGAGACGAAGCGCGGGGTGACCATCATGATCGCCGAGCCGGATGCCGTGGGCACGATGCTCGGGCTGTAGTTGGCGCAGTGCTTGCCGGGGCCGTTGTTGTAGTCGCCGGTCGGGTCGATCGTGAGGGGTGCCGACACGGCCTCCCAGGCGCCGACGCCGAGGTTGGTGTTGACGAACACCACACGCCCGGTCTCGGGCCGCACGACCGTCGTGGGCCCGTCGGAGCCGGTCACGACCCGCTGGCCCGCCATCACGAGGGTGCCGTTGGGACCGCCGCCCGGCGTCCAGGCGAGGGCCGGGGTGTGCAGCAGCTGCCGGCCATCGGCCGTCTGCACGAGGGTGCCGAGATCCGTCGGGAGGCCCCACGAGGCGCCGTCGGGCGAGATCTTCAGATACACCCGGCAGGTCTGGTCCGCGTTGCCGACCGAGTCGCGGCACAGCTCGTAGCCGAGCGCGTAGCTGCCGTTCGGCAGCTTGCGGACGATGGGCATGCCGGGGCGGGAGCTGCTGTCGCCGATGGCCACGACATCCACCGGGCTGCCCCAGGTGGCGCCGCCGTCGGAGGAGGTCACCATCACGAGCTTCTGGCTGTACCCGGATGCGCGCAGCCGCTCGTCGGAGAAGTGGCAGGCGAGCTTGCCGTCCGCGTTGACGGTGATCTCGGGCTCCCACAGCCCGGTCGACACGGCGCTGGGCGTGCCCGACTTGGTGACGCAGTTGCCGCGCTGGGTCCAGGTGGCCCCGTAGTCGGTGCTGATGAAGGTCTGCACCTCCTGGTAGCCCCAGTTGACGTTGTCCCAGGCGTTGCCGGCGGCGATGATCGTGCCGGCCGCGAGGCCGCCGGTGGCCTGCGGCAGCTCGTACATCGAGCCGAAGTAGATCCCCCAGCCCGGTGTCGGCGAGTAGAGCGTGCTGAGCACCGACCAGCTCTGCCCGCCGTCGGTGCTGCGCTTGATCACCGAGTGGGTGCGCACGCCGGTGTCGTTGACGCTGTACATCACGAGCAGGTCGCCGCGGTGGGCGGGGTCGGCGCTCGAGGCGAGGCGGATGATGCGCGGGTAGTCGTTGTTCTCGACACCGGACGACGACGTCGGCGCGGCGACGACCGACCCGGGCGAGGCGGATGCGGCGGTCGGTGCGGCGAGAGCCGCCACGACCGTGAACGCCGCCGCGAGGGCGACGACGCTGCGGAGCGGACGTCGCCGCCCCGCTGCTGAATTCTTCATGACTTGCGCTCCTTTTCTCATCGTCGAGACGGGCGGTCGCCGTCCCGCGTCAGGGGTGCACGGTGTCGTTCGGGTCGACGTGCAGCTCGTGCACGTTCAGCTCGGCGTCGACGGCGCGGATGCCGACTCGGCCGATCAGGTGGGGAAGGGTGTCGTCGTGGTCGATCACGGTCGCGCCGTCGAGCTCCACGGCGAGGCGCGATCCGGTGGCGCGCACGACCAGCCGGTGCCGGGTTCCGGGACCCGCCGCGTCCGCGAGCGCGTGCTCGGCGAGCACCCGCTCGTCGTAGCCGTGCCGGGCGAGCACGACGCGGTCGGGGTGCAGCTGCACGGAGTAGCCGAGCAGGAAGTGGATGCCGAGTCGCGTGTCGTCGCCCTCGCCGCCCTCCGAGAGCTCGGCCGCCCGCAGCAGCAGGTCGCCGTGGCCGCCGGGCCGCGCGTCGACCGAGAGCTCGGCCGCGACGACGAGGTCGCCGTAGGCGCCCGCGTCGACCGTGCGCTTCTCGAAGCCGGATGCGGTGAGCGGCCCGAGCCGCAGCGCGGCACCCGCGTCCGCGGCATCCGTCACGGTCACGAGGGTCAGCACGGGGCGCCCTGCACGGGCCTCGACGGCGAGGGTGAGCACGGCATCCGCTCCCCCGCCCGCGGCGGTCGCCGCCGGCAGCGCGACGCGCACGACGCGAGCCGCCTCGGGCACGCGGACCGCACGGCTCTGCCCGTCGAGGCTCACCGCGAGCTCGTCGCCGGCCGCGAAGAGGCCGGTGAGGTGCACCACCGGGGCGAGGTCCCGCTGCAGGTGCAGACGGTAGTCGAGGCGCGCACCGGGGGCGAGCGCGACCGAGTCGTAGACGGCGTCGGGCGCCTCGCGCACGAGCTCGGTCGCCCCGGGCGAGAGGGTCGCCCAGAAGCGGCCCGGGACCGGCACGACCGCCCGGCGGTCGGCATCCGCCTCGGTCGCGGCCGTCGCCGCGCAGTGGCCGACGCTCACCGCGCCGGGCACGCGGATGCGGAACCCGTCCGGTGCCTCGAACGGCACGGCGAACTGGTGCCGGCCATCGAGGGCGAGCCGCAGCTGCCCCTCCGCGACGACGAGGCGCCAGCAGTGCAGCGCCTCGGGGGCGAAGGCGGCGGGGAGCGCCGCACGGGCGAGCTCCACCCCGCCCGACGAGGCGATGACGGTCCGCGTCCCCTGCTCGGCTCGCAGCGCGACGGGTTCGCCGCCGGCCGGCTCGAGCACGAGCCCGTGGCCGTCGGCGTCCGCCGACGCCGTGAGGTTGAGCTCCGCGGTGACGACCGGCCCGAGGGCGGGCGACAGCTCACCCGTCCACACCGCATCCGGCGCCGGGGGCACCGGCGCGGAGCTCGACGGCCCGAGCACCTGGATCGTGCGGCCGTTCGCGACCTGGCGGTCGATGTCGAGGTCGCGCGAGGCGTCGGGGTTGAGGTTGTGGAAGACGAGGTAGGTCGACACGAGGTCGGGCCCGCGCACGCTGCTCGAGTGGCCGAGCCCCGTGGTGGGACCCTCGGCGCTCACGAGCACCGGGTTCTGCGGATCGCTCCGCCAGCCCCGCAGCGGATCGTCGCTGTGGGCGGCGTCAATGCGGTAGCCGCGGCTCAGGTAGTGGTTGCCGGTGAGCGTCATGACGTAGCCGTCGCCCCGGCGGGTCACGAACGGGCCCTCCGTCCAGCCGTTCATGTGCACGCCCGTGAGCACGGGCTCGCCGAACTCGGTGGGCGAGGGCATCTCGCAGCCCCAGATGCCCTCGTCGCCGGCCCAGTAGAAGTACCAGCGGCCGTCGTCGTCGATGAGCACGTTGCCGTCGATCGCGTGCTCCACGTTGCCGGTCACCGCGCGGAACGGCCCGGTCGGCGCATCCGCACGCAGCACCCGGTGGCCGTGACCCGAGGGCGAGGTGTACATGAAGAACGCGCCGTCGGCGTAGACCACCTCGGGGGCGAAGGGCACGAGCCCGGGGAACTCGTCGGGCGCGATCGTGGGCCCCTCGAGGGTCCAGGCGACGAGGTCGTCGGAGCTCCAGCACCGCACATCCGGGTTCGTGCCGTACAGGTAGTAGCGGCCGTCGTGCCGCAGCACGAAGGGGTCGGCGAAGTCGCCGTCGCGGGCGATGGGGTTGCGATAGAGGGGCACGGTCATCCCTTGATCCCGCTGAAGGCGAAGGAGTCGACGAAGTAGCGCTGCATGACGGTGAACAGGATGATGACCGGCAGCACCGCGATGACCGACGCGGTCATGATCATCGGGTAGTCGGTCTGGTCCTTGTAGTACGAGCTCATCGAGGCGATCACGAGTTGCACCGTGGAGTTCTCGGGCGAGTTGGTGAAGATGAGCGGCCCGATGTAGTCGTTCCAGGTCGCCATGAAGACGATGATCACGTTGGCCGCGATCGCCGGCTTGCACAGCGGCAGGAAGATGCTCCAGTAGATCCGCAGGTAGCCGGCGCCGTCGAGCTTGGCCGCCTCGAGCAGCTCGGAGGCGAGGCCGAGCATGTACTGGCGCAGGAAGAAGATCATCGTGACGTTGCCGAGCAGGCCCGGCACGATGAGCGGCAGCAGGGTGTCGATCCAGCCCAGCTGCACGAACACCAGGAACTGCGGGATGATCAGCACGACCAGCGGGATCATGATCGTCGCGAGCAGGGCGACGAAGATCCTCTGCTTGTGCGGGAAGTCGAGCTTCGCGAAGGCGAACGCCGCCATCGTCGACGAGAAGGTGCCGACCGTCACGACGAGCACGGTCACGATGATGCTGTTGAGCAGTCCCGTCGCGAGCGGCGCGACGTCCCACACCTCGAGGTAATTCGCCCAGTCGATCGGATCGGGGATCCACTCCGGCGGGAAGCTGAAGACGAGCCGCGACTCCTTGAGCGAGGTCGACACCATCCAGAGGAACGGCAGCACCATCGTGAGCGCGCCGAGCAGCATGAGCGTGAACGCCACGACGGTGCCCGTGCGACGGGCGGCGATGTTGGTCCGGGCCACGATCTCAGTCCCCCTCGTAGACCCAGCGTCGCGAGAGGCGGAACTGCACGAGCGTGAGCACCAGCACGACGAGGGCGAAGAAGAAGGCGGCGGCCGAGGCGAGTCCCAGCTGACCCGAGCCGAAGGCCTTCTGCCAGATGTAGTAGGTGATGGTCGCGGCGCTGTACTCGCGCCCGCCGTCCGAGGTGAACAGCTGCACCTCGACGAAGGTCTGCAGCGATCCGATCATCCCCACGACCGTGAGGAAGAAGATGCTCGGCGTGAGCAGCGGCAGCGTGATCTGGAAGAACATCCGCACGGGCGACGCGCCGTCGAGGCGGGCCGCCTCGTAGTAGACGTCGGGGATGTTCTTGAGGGCCGCGAGCATGTAGATCGAGGTGATCCCGATCATCTTCCAGGTGATCATGATCACGATGGTCGGCTTGATCCACGCGGGGTCGCCCAGCCAGTCGGGACCCTGGATGCCGATGGCGCCGAGCACCTGGTTCACGAGCCCGTACTGGTAGTTGAAGATCCACTTCCACAGCACCACGAGCGCGACGATCGACGACACGTAGGGAAGCAGGAAGAGCACCCGGAACAGGGTGCTGCCGGGGGTGCGGCGGTGGCTGCCGAGCGCGAACAGGATCCCGAACAGCAGATAGAACGGGATCGGGATGAGCATGTAGAGCGTGTTGCCCGCCGCGATCCAGAAGTACTTGTCGGTGAGGAACTCGACGAAGTTGTCGAGCCCCACGAAGCTCCGCGAGTCGCGGATGGAGTTCCAGTCGGTGAACCCCGCGAACACCGCGATCCCGACGGGGATCAGCGAGAACAGGATCACCTGGAGCGCGATGGGGGTGACGAACGCGAGTCCCCACGCCCGCTCGCGGCGGTTGAAGCGCCGGGAGGAGCGCACGGCGGTCGTTGGCATCGAGGGCAACCTCCTGCAGGGGCGGGGTGCGCGGCGGATCGGCCGCGCACCCCGCCGGGTTCGGCGAGCCTACTTCTTCTGCTGCTCGGCGATCCCCTTGTCGAGGAGGTCCTGCATCTCCTGCTGCACGGATGCCGTGTACGCGGCCGCCGTCTGCTGCCCCGACTGCACGCTCGCCACGTTCGAGTTGAAGAGCGCGAACCAGTCGCTGTTGAAGGTGTAGGTCTGCGTCGCGCGCCGGCCGTAGTCCTCCAGGATGCGGATGAACTCCTGCTTGTTGGCCGGGGCCTTGCCCGAGGTGAGCCACTGGTCCTTGGCCATGTCGATGAGGTTCGGGATCGCCTGGCCCTTCTCGATGTTGGTCTGCTGGGCGTCCTTGTTGAAGGCGAGGAAGGCGGCCAGGTTCGACGCGGCCTCCTGGTGCTTGCTGCTCTTCGCGACGGCGAAGCCGATGCCGCCGTACCAGATCGCCTCCTTGCCCGTCTTCGGGCTCACCGGCCAGGGCATGATGTCCCAGGTGAACTTGGCGTCGTTCCAGAGGCTGCCCTGCGCCCAGGTCCCGACACCGGTCATCGCGAGCTTGCCGCTCACGAAGCGGTCGTAGTCGCCCTGCGAGCTCAGCTCCTCGGGGCTCGGGGCGACGCCCTCGACGAGGTTGAGGTCGGCGACCCACTGGAGCGCCTCGACGAACGCGGGGTCGGTCACGGTCACCTTCGTGTGGTCGGCGTTGAGCCAGTCGCCGCCGTTCGACCAGACGGCCGACTCGAGCGAGTACGGGCCCGAGCCGTAGACCTTGTCGGCGCCCTCGCCGCTGGTCAGCTTCTTGGCCGCGGCGACGTACTCGTCCCAGGTCCAGGGGGCGTCGTCGGTCGGGGCGGTGATGCCCGCGGCGTCGAACATGTCCTTGTTGTAGGCGAGGCCGAAGGCGCTGATGTCCTTGGGCAGGCCGTACACGGCGCCGACGCCCGGCGTCGTGCCGTCGTAGCGGTACATGTCGATCGCCTTCGCCCAGACGTTGGCGGGGTCGAAGAGCTTGTTGTCGTCGACGTAGGAGCTCAGGTCGGAGATGACGCCGGCATCCGCGTAGGGCATCACCTTCTCGGGCTGCAGGTAGAAAACGTCGGGGGTCTTCTTGCTGGCGATCATCGTCTGGAGCTTGGTGGCGAAGTCCGCGGCCGGCACGGTGAGGTAGTCCACCGAGACGTCGGGGTACGCGTCCTCGTACTGGGAGATCATCGTCTTGAAGGTGGCGATCTCCTCGTCCGATCCCCATCCCATGAAGGTGATCGTCTGCTTGCCGGAGTCGGCCGGTGCGCTGGTGCAGCCGCTCATGACGAGCGCGGCGGATGCGGCGATGGCGACTGCGGCAGCGATGCTGCGTTTGGTCATCTCTGTCTCCTCTGTGGCGGGCATCCCGGCTGTCGCTTCGGTGCGGAGCGAGCCGGTCGTCGTCGACCGGACGGGGTGCTCGGTTGCGGTGGACGCTAATCTATAGCGCTGTAAATGTCAACGGAAGTCCACCCGTGCGCCGCCGACCCTAGGATGTGCGCATGGCGTCGGGGAGCAGATCGGCCGGGCGCGTCCGCCTCAAGGACGTGGCCGATCGAGCGGGCGTGTCGATGAAGACCGTCTCGAACGTCGTCCACGACTACGAGTTCGTCTCGCCGCAGATGCGGGAGCGCGTGCAGGCCGCGATCGACGAGCTCGGCTACCGGCCGAACCTCACCGCGCGGCGCCTCGCGACCGGCAAGACGAGCATGATCGCCCTCGCCCTCCCCGTGGTCGACCAGCCGTACTACGCCGAGATCGCGCGCTGCATCGGCGAGGAGGCCGAGCGCCGCGGCTACCGGATCATCGTCGAGCAGACCCTCAACGACGTCGAGGCCGAGCGCTCCGTCATCCGCGACCGCGAGGAGGGGCTCGTCGACGGGGTGATCTTCCACCCGGTGCGCATGGGCACGCTCGAGATCGCGCGCCTGCGGCCCGGCACGCCCATCGTCCTGCTCGGCGAGGCCGCGCGCCCACTGACCACGGACCACGTGATGATCGACAACACGCGGGCCGCGCGCGACGGGGTCGAGCTGCTGCTCGCCGAGAACCGGTCCCGGATCGCCTTCCTCGCGAACGTCCGCGGCGACATCACCGAGTCGACCCAGCTGCGCCTCCTCGGCTACCAGGAGGCCCTCATCGCCGCGGGGATCAGCCCCGACCCCGAGCTCGTGCTGCAGAGCGAGGGCTTCACGATCGAGGACGGCGTGGCGGCCATCGCCGCAGCGATCGACTCCGGCCTCCGCTTCGACGCCGTGCTCTGCCGCGACGACACCTTCGCGATGGCGGCGCTGCGGGCCCTGCGGTCCGCCGGCCGCTCGGTCCCGGACGAGGTCTCCGTGCTCGGCTGGGACGACACGGTGCTCGCGCACTCCAGCACGCCCGCGCTCTCCTCGATCTCGCCCGACAAGTCCGCGATCGCGACGACGGCGCTCGACCTGCTCGAGGACCGCATGAAGGGCTACGAGGGCACCGGCCGCCATCGGCTGGCGCCGTACGCGATCGTCCAGCGCGACACCACGGCTGTTTTACAGCGCTAGAGCTAGCCTCTATGCTCGCGGCATGACTGAAGCCATGCCGACCGCCAGCACCCAGGACGGCCGCTACCCGCGCCCGCAGCTCGTGCGCGCCCGCTGGGCCGACCTCTCGGGCGTCTGGGGGTTCGCGTTCGACGACGGCGACGAGGGCCGATCCCTCGGCTGGGAGCGCGACCCGGAGGCGATCGCCGGCACCATCGTCGTGCCGTTCCCGCCCGAGTCGGAGGCCTCCGGCGTGCACGACCCCGGCTACCACCGCGTGCTCTGGTACCGCCGCGCGGTGACCGCCGAGGAGGTCGCCGCCGCCGGGCACGCCGCCGGCCGGCGGCTCGTGCTGCACTTCGGCGCCGTCGACTACCGCGCCGACGTGTGGGTCGACGGAGCGCACCTCGCCCACCACGAGGGCGGCCACACGCCGTTCTCGGTCGAGCTGCCGGGCGACGGTCCCTTCGAGCTCGTCGTGCGCGCCGAGGACGACCCGCACGACCTCGCGCAGCCCCGCGGCAAGCAGGACTGGGAGCTCGAGCCGCACGTCATCTGGTACGCCCGCACGAGCGGCATCTGGCAGCCGGTCTGGCTGGAGTCCGTGCCGCGCCAGCGCATCGAGCGCCTCTCCTGGCGGCCGAGCGCCGCGGATGCCGAGGTCGCCGTCGGACTGGAGCTCGCGGCTCCCCCCGCGCCGGGCACGCGGGCCCGCATCCGACTCACCCTCGACGGCGAGCTGCTCGCCGACCACACGGCCCTGCTCACCCGCACGGACTCGACCGTGCGGGTCGCCGTCGACGCCCTGCGCAACGGGCAGGCGCAGGATGGCTACCTGTGGTCGCCCGAGCGGCCGATCCTCGTCGACGCGGAGATCGAGCTGACCGCCCCCGAGCGGGAGACCGATCGCGTCGCCTCCTACCTCGGCTTCCGCGACGTCGGCGAGGCCGACGGCAGGTTCCTGCTCAACGGGCACCCCCACGTCGTGCGGGGGGTGCTCTCGCAGGGCTACTGGCCCGCCTCCCACCTCGCGGCGCCGGATGCGGACGCCCTGCGCGCCGAGGTGGAGCTCGTCAAGGAGCTCGGCTTCACGACCGTGCGCGTGCACCAGAAGATCGAGGACCCGCGCTTCCTGTACTGGGCCGACCGGCTGGGGCTGCTCGTGTGGGAGGAGATGCCGAGCACCTACGAGTTCACCGACACCGCCGCATCCCGGCTCGTGCGCGAATGGACGGAGGTCGTGCGACGGGACGCCTCCCACCCCTCGATCGTCGCGTGGGTGCCCGTCAACGAGAGCTGGGGCGTGCAGCACATCGCCGTGAGCGCCCGGCAGCGCGAGCTCACGCGCACCCTCCACCACCTCGCGAAGACGCTCGACGGGACGCGCCTCGTGATCTCGAACGACGGCTGGGAGCACACGCTCTCCGAGCTGTTCACGGTGCATGACTACGAGAACGACCCCGCACGCCTGCTCGCCTCCTACGCGACCGAGGAGGACGCCCGGCGCAGCCTCGCGGGCATCGCCCCGAACGGGCGCCGGATGCTCGTCGGCACCCCGGAGGAGACGCGCGAGACCGCCGCGCGAGCCGTGATCCTGAGCGAGTTCGGCGGCGTGAGCGTGCGGCAGCAGGAGCCCGGGTCGTGGGGCTACCGGGTGGTGTCGTCGAACGAGGACCTGGAGCGGCACCTGGCCGCCCTTTTCGCCGCAGTGCAGCGGAGCGCGGGCCTCGCGGGCTGGTGCTACACCCAGCTCACCGACACGATGCAGGAGACCAACGGCCTGACCGACGCGAACCGGGTGCCCAAGTTCCCGGCGGAGCGCATCCGGGCGATCGTGCGGGGGGCCTCCGGTCGGCGGGCCGACGAGCCGGAGTTCACCGGCGACGGCGCGTAGACGGCACGGCAGCCGCGCCGCGCGAGACCCGGGGATTCCCGGACAGGGACGACGGATGACACCTCCGGGCACTACTCTGACCTCAAGACACCCGAAGGAGTGACACGTGGGCTTCATCAAGGCATTCACCGGCGCGCTCGGCGGCACGTTCGCCGATCAGTGGATCGACTTCTACACCGTTCCGAGCGTTCAGCCCACGGCGGCGATCTTCCCGGCGGTCAAGAAGGAGACGAACGCGGGCCGCGGCTCCAACACCAAGGGGTCGGAGAACATCATCACCAACGGCTCCAAGATCGTGGTGCCCGAGGGATACGGCCTCATCACCATGCAGGACGGCGAGATCACGGGTCTCGTCGCCGAGGCCGGCGGCTACATCTGGCAGTCGGACGACGTGAACAGCCAGTCGATCCTCGCCGGCAACGGCGTCCTCGGCCCGCTCATCCAGCAGAGCTGGGAGCGCTTCAAGCGCGGCGGCATCCCCGGATCGCAGCAGGCCGCGTACTACGTGAACCTCAAGGAGCTGCCCAACAACCGCTTCGGCACCCAGACCGAGATCTACTGGGATGACGCGTGGCTCGGCACGCAGGTCGGCGCCCTCACCCGCGGCACCTACACGCTGAAGATCGTGGACCCGATCCTGTTCGTCAAGAACTTCGTGCCCGCCACCTACTTCATGGGCAACGTCGTCTTCGACTTCACCGACCTCAACAACGACGCGGCCACGCAGCTGTTCAACGAGGTGGTCTCGGCGCTCTCCCCCGCGTTCTCGAAGTACACCAACGACCCGAGCCGCACGCGCATCACCCAGATCCAGGCCGACTCGCTCGGCTTCGCCAAGAGCCTCGCCGAGGCGGTCGAGGAGGGCTACGCCTGGAAGGCGAACCGCGGCCTCGAGATCGTGTCGACCGCGATCGTCGCGATCGAGTACGACGCCGACACCACCGAGCTGCTCTCGAAGGTCAAGCGGGCGGACGCTCTCTCCGGCGCACGCGGCAACTCGAACCTGCAGGCCTCGGTCGCGCAGGGCATCGAGTCCGCGGGCGACAACGGCGGCGGCGCGGGTCTCCTCGGCGTGGGCATGGCGGCGGGCACGCTCGGCGGCCTCGCCGGGCTGCAGCAGCCCGTCGCGCCGGCGGCCCCCGCGGCGACGGCCCCCGCGGCCGACGACCCGGTCGCGAAGCTGACCCAGGCGAAGCAGATGCTCGACGCCGGCCTCATCACGCAGGCCGACTACGACGAGCTCAAGGCCAAGGTCCTGGGCGCGTAGCCCACCGCCCGCCGTGTCGATGAGCGATACCCCGGGCGCGCCCGCGCAGCCGCCGGTCCCTCCGGAGCCGCAGGCAGCCGCATCCGCGGCCCCCGCTGCTCCGGAGGCCGGCGCTGCGCTGCCGGAGGCGCCCCCGCAGCCCGTCGACACCGAGAACGCCAAGGGCGACGGCCTCAGCAAGTGCCCGCGGTGCGGCTCCGCCGAGATCGGTCCCGTGCCGGGCACCGATCAGCTCCGCTGCGCCTTCTGCCGCTACGAGTGGGTGCCCGCGAACTTCATGGCGAGCGTCGGCTTCGACACGCCCATCGACCAGCTGCACGGCACGGTGCTCACGACGGGCGTCTCCGACATCGATCAGGACGCGTCCACGATCGTCACCGTCAAGTGCCAGGGCTGCGGCTCCGAGGTCGTCATCAACACCGAGAGCAGGCTGCAGGCGCGCTGCCACTGGTGCCGGCAGATCCTGTCGCTGCAGACGCAGATCCCGAACGGCGCCGTGCCCGACGCCATCCTGCCGTTCCACCTCACCCACGAGCAGGCGGTCGAGCAGGTGCGCAAGTTCGCCTCCCGCCGGCGCACCTTCGCCCTCAAGCGCTTCAAGCAGGAGTTCGTGCCCGAGAACGTCGTGGGCGTGTACATGCCGTACCTGCTCGTCGACGGCAACGCGCACGCCGACATCGCCGGCTACGGCGAGATCAAGACGCGGCAGTACACGCAGGGCAGCGACGACAACAAGACCACCTATTACGACGCCGACGTCTACCAGGTGACGCGCACCTTCGACTTCACGGTCGACGACCTCACGATCGAGTCCTCCTCGGCGCGCGCCAACCAGGACACCAAGCGCAACACCAACAACGTGATCAACACGATCCTGCCGTTCGACACCAAGAACGCGGTGCGCTACGACGCGAGCTACATGGGCGACTTCACCTCCGAGAAGCGCGACCTCAACGTCGACGCCGTCATGCCGGTCGCGCGGGCGCAGATGCTCAGCATCGCCCGCCAGAAGGCCACCGACTCCACGAACTACGACCGCGGGCTGCGCTGGGAGTCGGAGGCGCTCGAGCTCAAGGGCACCCGCTGGGTGTCGGTGCTGCTCCCCGTGTGGCTGTACTCCTACTTCGAGAAGAAGTCGGACGGCAGCGAGTTCCTGCACTACATCGCGGTGAACGCGCGCACGGGCGAGACGATGGGCAGCATCCCGGTGAGCGTCCCCAAGCTGCTGATCGTGGCCATGACCATCGGAACCGCGCTGGAGGGCATCGCCCTCTGGATCGTCACCCGCTGAGAGGAACCGGATGCTGGAGATCACGACCGCCGTCGCGACCCTCGTGCTGTCCGACAGCAGCGACTGGCCGGGCTGGCTCCTCGCCCTCGGCCCCGTCGGGGCGTCCGCGTTCTACTGGGCCGTCTGGCAGGCCTACCGCAACACCAACAAGAGCCACGACTACGAGCACGAGACCGACGTGCAGGTGAGCGGCATGACCGGCGGCGACGTCAAGGTCGGCACCAACAACCACACCCGCGAGCGCTGGATCCGCGGTCGCAACGACGACAAGCCGCGGCAGCGGCTCTGACTCCGGCGCAGCGGTAGTCCGCCGCGACAATCCGCCGGATCGCTCAGGTGCCGATCCAGATCACTCGGACGCCGGTCCGGAGCACCGGACACGAACCCGTCGCTACCGTCGGCGGGAGCAACCGCAGCTCCGGCGGGAGGAGTGTGGAGCGTGGGCGGCGCAGGGTACACGCGGCGGGAGAACTTACTCCCGCCGCGTGATAGGAACTCCGCCCGACGAGGTCCTCAGCGCCCACCGGCGCCAAGACGGCACCGGGAACCGGGCACTCGAAGGCCAGAATGGCCCTCGCGCTCAGCGACCGGTGCCGGCGTAGACCACGGCGTCGGCGTCGCCGTCGAGGCCGAAGGCCGTGTGCACGACGCGCATCGCCTCCGCGAGGGTGTCGGCACGGGTCACGACCGAGATGCGGATCTCGGAGGTGGAGATCATCTCGATGTTGATGCCCGCATCCGAGAGCGCGCGGAACAGCTGAGCCGAGACCCCCGAGCTGGTGCGCATGCCGGCGCCCACCACGGCGAGCTTGCCGATCTGGTCGTCGTACTGGAGCGACGCGAAGCCCACATCGGGCTGCTCGGCGCGCAGCACGGTGAGCACCTTCTCGCCCTCCGCCTTCGGCAGGGTGAACGAGATGTCGGTGAGGCCGGTGGCGGCCGCCGACACGTTCTGCACGATCATGTCGATGTTGGCGCCGGTCTTCGCGACGATGGTGAAGATCTCGGCGGCCTTGCCCGGCACATCCGGAACCCCGACGACGGTGATCTTCGCCTCGCTGAGGTCGCCGGCGACTCCCGTGATGATGGGCTCTTCCACGGTCTCTCCCTCCACCGGGTTCACGACCCAGGTGCCTTCGTTGTTGTTGAACGACGAGCGCACGTGCAGCGTCACGCCGTGGCGCCGTGCGTACTCCACCGCGCGGATGTGCAGCACCTTCGCGCCGGCGGCGGCCAGCTCGAGCATCTCCTCGCCCGTCACGCGCTCGAGCTTGTGCGCCTTCGGAACCACGCGCGGGTCGGTGGTGAAGACGCCGTCGACGTCGGTGTAGATCTCGCAGACCTCGGCGCCGAGCGCGGCGGCGAGGGCGACGGCCGTGGTGTCGGATCCACCGCGTCCGAGCGTGGTGATGTCGCGGCTGTCGCGGTTGAAGCCCTGGAAGCCGGCGACGATCGCGATCGCGCCCTCGTCGAGCGCCTCGCGGACGCGGCCGGGGGTGACGTCGACGATGCGGGCGGCGCCGTGGCGCGCATCCGTGATCATGCCGGCCTGGCTGCCGGTGTAGGAGCGGGCCTCGAAGCCCATGTCGCGGATCGCCATCGCGAGCAGCGCCATCGAGATGCGCTCGCCGGTCGTGAGCAGCATGTCCATCTCGCGCGGGTCGGGGATGGGCGAGACCTGGTGGGCGAGGTCGATGAGCTCGTCGGTCGTGTCGCCCATGGCCGACACCGCGACGACGACCTCGTTGCCGGCCTTGCGGGTCTCGACGATGCGCTTCGCGACCCGTTTGATGCTCTCGGCATCGGCGACGCTCGAACCGCCGAACTTCTGGACGATGAGGGACACGGCTGGCACTCCAGGAAAAGGGGGACGAAGAGCCATCCTACCGAGCCCTCCATGCCCTCCCCGCCCTCTGCATGCTCGTACGGCGCGTCAGCGGGTGGCGCGGGTGGGGCTCACCGCCGGATGGGGCGCCAGGAGCGGTGGCACCCCCCGAAAGAGGGGCGGTGCCGAGCCGAGCGGGAGACGAGGATGTGTGCTGCCCACCGCCGACGTTCTGGAGGATCGTCATGCCCGCTCGACTCATCGCCGCCATGTCGGCTCTCGGCCTGCTTGCGACCGGCGGAGCCGTCGTCGGCACCGCGAGCGTCATCACGACGACCGCCCAGACCCAGCAGCTCGCCTCGCAGACCGAGGAGCTCGACGGCCTCAAAGCGACACTCCAGCAGCTGATGGAGCAGACGCCGAAGGACGGTGCGGACGGACGCGACGGCCAGTCGGGCGCGACGGGTCCCGAAGGCGACCGCGGACCGGCGGGGATACGAGGAGCCACCGGCAGCGATGGGGCGCCGGGTGCCGACGGTGCGCCGGGAACCGACGGGGCCGATGGAACCGATGGCATCAACGGAACCGACGGGGCCAACGGGGCCAACGGAACCAACGGCACCAACGGCATGAACGGGGTCGACGGCCTGAACGGCGCGAACGGGCGAGACGCGTCGCGCCAGGTTCAGGCCTTCTACTGGGGCGGGAGCACACCGACGGAGGGGATCGCGATCGGCGACTTCACCCCGACGCTCGCGGTGCTGCACCAATCCCTGGCCGGCAGCCCCGCCATCGTCTCCAACGGCGATCGGCTCGTCTGGCTGTCCACCGCGGCCGACAGGCCCCTGTCGTTCTCGATGGAGCAGAGCGGTCTCTACCTCGTCCATTACTCCATCGACTCGGCCACCCTGCCGCCGTCGGTTCCGCTGACGATCTACGGCTACGCCAGCTCCTCGGCGACCATGGGACTCCCGGTGGTGGTGCCCGGGAGCCGGTCGCTGCTCACCGCGGGCAACGCGAGCGCGACGTTCTACGTGTACCTCGAA
Source organism: Protaetiibacter sp. (assembly GCA_030150265.1). GTDB lineage: Bacteria > Actinomycetota > Actinomycetes > Actinomycetales > Microbacteriaceae > Homoserinibacter. The sequence continues at coordinate 3,346 of JASLGG010000024.1, read as the reverse complement.
CAGGACGCCACCATCCTCTTCGCCGGTCGCAGCGGCGCGGTCAACGTGACGGGGTTCACCTACTACCCCAATGTGAGCTTCCAGCTCATCGAGAAGGGTCCCTGCACGCGCCCGATCTGCGCCGCCTGACCGTCTTCCGGGGCCGGAGGTCGCCTCCGCTCAGTCGACGACGCGGCGGCCCTCGAAGGCCCGGCCGAGGGTGACCTCGTCGGCGTACTCGAGGTCGCCCCCCACCGGCAGACCGGATGCGAGGCGCGTCACCCGCAGGCCCGGCTGCACGAGCAGGCGGGTGAGGTAGGTCGCCGTCGCCTCACCCTCGAGGTTGGGATCGGTGGCGATGATGACCTCGGTGACCTCGGTCGAGGCGAGCCGCTTGAGCAGCTGCGGGATGCGCAGGTCGTCGGGCCCGATGCCGTCGATGGGGCTGATCGCGCCGCCGAGCACGTGGTACAGGCCGCGGAACTCGCGCGTGCGCTCGATCGCGACGACGTCCTTCGCCTCCTCGACGACGCAGATGATCGCCGAGTTGCGTCGCGGATCGCGGCAGATCGCGCAGGTCTCCTGCTCGGAGACGTTGCCGCACACCTGGCAGAACCGCACCTTCTCGCGCACGACCGTGAGGATCTCGGCGAGCCGGGTGGTGTCGAAGCTCTCGGTCTGCAGGATGTGGAACGCGATCCGCTGCGCCGACTTCGGCCCGATGCCCGGCAGCCGGCCGAGCTCGTCGATGAGGTCCTGGACGATGCCCTCGTACACGCGCTACGCCCCGGCCTCGGGCGCATCCGCCACGACGGGGGCCGGCTCCTCCACGAGACGCACCGGACGGTCGCGCGGGTTGAGCTGCTCCTCCTCGATGAAGCTCGCCTTGAGCACCTCGCGCACGACCGCCTCGCCGTACCTTCCGGGACGATTCGGATTGGATCGTGGAGCCTCGGCCGAGGCTCCCGCCGGCGAATCCTCCCGCGGTCGAACGGCGCGCTCGGCCGCGGCGGCGGGCGCGATGTCAGGCGCCGGCTCCGGCTCGTCATCCGGCGGCGGGGCATCGGCCTCGTCGGGCGGCGGCACCTCGTCGGCGGGTGGCTCGGCGGCGGGTGCCTCGGCGGCGGGAGTCGCGCCGGTCGGAGCGTCGTCGACCGCCGCCGCCGGAGCGGAGTTCGGGATGGGGGTGACGTTCCAGCCGCCCGCGGCCGGCTTCGCCTCGGGGGCCGCCGCGGCATCGGATGCGGCGGACGGCGCGGGTGCCGCGGCCCCGCCCTCGACGCGCGCGATGAACTTGACCCGTACCCCGAGCACACGCTGGATCGCCTGCCGCAGGTGCTCGCTGACGCTCTCGCCGGCGCCCTGCGCCTGGCGGAAGCCCTGCACGTCGTTGTCGCTCGGGAAGGTGAGCGTGAGCACCTCGTTCGCGCCGTCGTAGGCGCGCGGGGTGGAGGTGTAGACGACCATCCAGGAGCCGCGCTTGATGCCCTGCACGATCTCGAGGATCTCCGGCCAGGCGTCGCGGAGCTGCTGGAGGGTGACGACGCCACCCGGCGTGCGCGGCGGCGCCGCGGGGTCGGCCGACGAAGCGGCCTCCTCGGCGCCCGCGGCGGGCGGGCGCTCCTCGAGCGCCTGAGGCTCCGCCGGGACGGACGCCTGGCTCTCGGGGCTCTCGTCGACGTTCGCGGCGACGCGCCGCTCGGCGGCGGGCTCGGATGGGGCGGCAGACACATGCGGTGCGGCAGACACATGCGGTGCGGCAGACACAGGCGGTGCGGCAGACACAGGCGGTGCCGGGCGCTCGACAGCCGCAGCCGGGCGCTCCGCCCGGGCGGCCCCCGCATCCGCCCCCTCGATGCCGATGCGCCGCTCGAGGCGTTCGACGCGGGCGAGGGCGCCGCGCTCGGTGTCGTCGGCCGAGGGCACGAGCAGGCGGGCGGCCATGAGCTCGAGGTGCAGTCGCGGCGAGGTGGCGCCCGTCATCTCGGTGAGGGCGCCGTTCACGAGATCGGCGGCGCGGGAGAGCTCGACGGGGCCGTAGGCGGCGGCCTGGTGCTGCATCCGCTCGATCTCGTCGACCGGCACGCCGCGCAGCACGGCGCCGGCATCGTCACGCGTGGCCGCGACGACGATGAGGTCGCGCAGGCGCTCGAGCAGGTCCTCCACGAAGCGGCGCGGATCCTGGCCGGTCTGGATGACGCGGTCGACGCCCGCGAACACGCCCTGCGCGTCGCGCGCCGCGAGCGCGTCGACGATCTCGTCGAGCAGCGCGCCGTGCGTGTAGCCGAGCAGAGCGACCGCGCGCTCGTAGGCGATCGTCGTGCCCTCGGAGCCGGCGATGAGCTGGTCGAGCAGGGAGAGGGTGTCGCGCACGGACCCTCCGCCCGCGCGCACCACGAGCGGCAGCACGCCGCCCTCGACCTCGATGCCCTCCTCGGCGCACAGCTTCTGCACGTATTCGAGCATCGTCGCGGGCGGCACGAGTCGGAACGGGTAGTGGTGGGTGCGCGAGCGGATGGTGCCGATGACCTTCTCGGGCTCCGTGGTCGCGAAGACGAAGATGAGGTGTTCCGGCGGCTCCTCGACGATCTTCAGCAGCGCGTTGAAGCCCGCGGTCGTGACCATGTGCGCCTCGTCGACGATGAAGATGCGGTAGCGCGACTGGGCGGGGGCGTAAAAGGCGCGGTCGCGCAGATCGCGCGTGTCGTCGACGCCACCGTGGCTGGCCGCGTCGAGCTCGACGACGTCGACGTTGCCCGGGCCGTTCGGAGCCAGTGCGACACAGGAGTCGCACACCCCGCACGGCGTGGGCGTCGGCCCCTTCTCGCAGTTCAGCGAGCGGGCCAGGATGCGCGCGGAGGACGTCTTGCCGCACCCGCGCGGCCCGGAGAACAGATAGGCGTGGTTGATCCGGCCCGACTCCAGCGCGGTGGACAGCGGCTCGGTGACGTGCTCCTGGCCGACCACCTCGGCGAAGGACGCGGGTCGATACTTCCGGTAGAGAGCCACGGATGCAGGCTACCCAGGGTGGGCGACGCGCGGCGCCCTAGTCATCCGCGAGCAGAACCTCGGTCGCCGCCAGCAGCGCACACGTCGCGAGACCGTCGATCGCCTCGGTCAGGTCCGGTGTCGACGGGAACGACGGAGCGATGCGAATGTTCTTGTCCTCCGGGTCCTTTCGGTACGGGAAGGACGCTCCGGCCTCCGTGACGGCGATGCCCGCGTCCTTGGCCAGCGCGACGGTGCGGCGCGCGGTGCCCGGCCACACGTCGAGGCTGACGAAGTACCCGCCCTTGGGATCGGTCCAGGACGCGATCTTGGACGCCCCAAGCCGGTCCTCCAGGATCTGCGCGACCAGGGCGAACTT
>JASLGG010000060.1 GCA_030150265.1 Protaetiibacter sp. | reverse complement strand
CACCGTTCGCGTCCGTCTCGTCCTTGCGCTGCCCGTCCTTCGTGTAGCGCGTCGTCGTCACGCCCCCCAGCGGATCGGTCACGCTTTCCGGCTCGTTGTTGCGCGTGTAGACCGTGGTCGTCGTGTGGCCCTCCGCATCGGTGACGGTCTTGCGGTTGCCGACTTTGTCGTACGTGAAGACCGTTTCGTTCCCCAGCGGGTCCTTGCGGCTCGTGATCCAGCCCGCGGCATTGGTCGGTGTGCGCCAGACCTTTCCGCGCGCATCCGTGCGCTTCGTCACATTGCCCTGCACGTCGACCTCGAACGACGTCGTGTGACCTTCGGCGTCGGTGATCGACTGCACGTTGCCGTAATCGTCATACGCCCACGTCGTCGTCGCGTCCTCCGCCGGGGTTGCACCCTCGGCAGGCACCGCGTCCTTCACCGTCTGCGTCAGGCGCTGGCCGTGTTCGTCGTAGGTCGCCGTCGTGATGCGCTGCTCGGACCGACCGACCGCTTCGGTCAGCTTCACCAGGTTACCCTTGGCATCGTACTCGTACGCCGTTTTGACCCCCAATTCGTCCGTCCGCTCCAGCGGCAGGCTGTAGCGCACGTCCCACGTCGCCGTGGTCGTCGAGCCGTCGGGGTAGGTCACCTTTACCGGATTGCGGTTGGCGTCGTATTCGGTGCGCGTGCGCAGGCCGCGCTCGTCCACCTCGACCTCCACGTTCGCGCTGTCCTTGATCACCCGCGCCGTCAGCCGCGTACCGATTTCCTGCTGTACCAGGTTCCCGCTCGCATCGTAGCGGCCGTAGGTCTTGCGCCCTTCCGGACTCGTCTCGGTCACGTCGTATTGCCGCGTACCGCGGTTGTAGTCGTACAGGTAACGGGTGATGTAGCCCTGCGCGTCGGTCACCGTGACCACGCGGTTGCCCTGGTAGGCGATCGTCGTCTTGCGCCCTTCGGGATCGGTTTCCGCGGTCAGCAACCCGCCGCCGCTGTAGCCGTATTTCCACGCATTGCCCAGTACATCGGTGACCTGGGTCAGGTTCGCACCGCTGTACTGGTAGTGCACGCTGCGATTGCTGTTGTCCGTGATCGAGTCGATCTTGTCGCCAACATAGGCAAACGTCAGGATCACGCGGTTCGCGTGATCGCGGACTGTCCCCAGGCGACCTTCGCTATTGCGCTCGAAGTGCACCGCCACACCGTTGCGATCGGCGTAGTTCCGTATCCGGCCGGCCGCATCGTAGTCGATCGTGTTGCCGAGACGGTCGCTCCAGCGCAGGCCCTCGATCGCGCCCTGTGTCGTACGACTCACGCGAATGAAGTAGCTGCGCTCACTCTCCTTGAGCACGAACACGTCCGTGCCCTGGGCTTCGAACTTGGCGCCGGCCCGGCTGATCGAGCGGATCGTCGCCCCTCCATCCAGTTCGAGGTCCAGATCCGCCCATGCCGGATTGACGTACCAGCGGAACTGTCCCTTGTTCAGGTTCACCGCCTGCCACGTCCGGTTCACCGTCACATAGCCACCCAGCACCTTCACCTTCAGATCCACCGCTCTCGTTCGGTACTCGCCATTCGGAAGACGCACTTCCGCGTGGGCCGACGAGGCAGCCATCAAGCAGGCGACGAGACAACCCACGATCCGGTGAAGTGGGCCGCTAAGGCGCCCACGCAGTCCCTTTCCGTTCATTCCGCTCATGCCCGCTCGATTCCCCTGTCCTTTCCCGATCGTCGTTGCGTTTTCCACCTCGTGCATGTGCATCAGCCTCCCGGGCCTCCCCCGTTGCAATCCGGACAGACCGGTACGCAACCCGGGCCGCTCGACATGGGCGTGCCCTGCGCAGAACTGGATTGCTCGCCCACCCAACCCAGCCACCAGATCTGTCCGTAGATGCCGTCCTTCCCCGGTACCTGATTCCCACCGCATTGCCCGTAGACCTTGCTGAAACCCGCTCCGGCCGCCCCATTTCGATCGACTCCTGCCGCGCACTGGTAACCGAAATTCACGCGCATCGGATTGCCGTAGCGGCGGCAGCCTCCGGACGACGTGGATGCCCCGGCCTTCACCGACTGGAACACCCCGGCTCCTGCCAGTGTCCGGAAGGAAGTCCCTCCCGCGATGCCCGGCAATGCCTCCGCCTTCTTGATGACGCGATACGGAATCCGCACGCTTTCCCGGGGGCCGAGGGACTCGGGCGGCGCGCCCATGTACTGGTATTCGTAGTAGGCGTCCGTCTTGGCCGGCGTCCATACGACGTTGTCCGCACGTATCAGGCCCCGGTTGGTGATCGTGATCTCTCCAGTGATGTCCTCGCCCTCCTGCATGTCCGGCAGGTTGATCGAGGTCGGCTCGATCAGCACCACCGGGGCCGGTACCTGCGTCTGGAAGATGGCCGTCAACGTGACGTCGTAACGGTCCTCGATCGTCGTCTCGGTCACGTTCCATTCGAACGTGACCAGTTCGTAGTCGAGGAACACCTCCTCGCTGGTCCGTTGTCCCGGACGTACGGTCACACGGCCGCTGGCGCTGACATGGTTCGGCGCACTCGCGAGATAGCGGTAGTGTCCGATCGGCAGGTCGGATATCTCGACCTCGCCGTTCGCATCGGTCGTACTGGACGCCACCACCTTGTAGTCGATCTCGCGTTGCAGGCGTACCGATGCGCCTTGCACGCCCTCGATCATGGCCCCTCCCTCGGTGAACGTCTTCGTATAGATGTCGCTCACGTGCAGCCGGATACCGCCCTGGCACGTGGCCGCGCCCTGCGAACAATCCGGTGTCACCGACACCGTGACCGGGACATCGCCGCCGACGCCATTGGCGTCCTGAACCTGCAGGACGAAGGAATAGACACCTTCCGCCACGTCGCTCAGCGGCTTGGCGACGACGTGGAGGGCACGCATCTCTCCCACACCCAGTTCGCTGAATGTCGGCCTCTCCAGCGAGATCCAGGTCGGGGGCGGCGACGTCGTACCGGTCGCCCAATCCTTCGCGAGCAATTGCACCTGGATGCCAGTCGCTGCCGAATAGCCCTTGTTGGCCAATTGCACGCTCTCGAGCACCTGTGCGTTCTTGCCGACGCTGGTCTGCACGGACTTGGGCTGCGGCATCACCAAGGGTCTGGGCACGTGCAACACGTAGTCGACCACGACCTCGCCACGCTTCTTGCCCTCGCCATCCTCCGCAACGAGAACCACGGTCCCGCTCTCGCCCGTCTGGCCGTCTGCGATGAACGTCACCTCCAAGGCTCCCTGTCCACCCGGCGGCACGTTGACGGGTGCGGCGGGAGCCACCGAGATCCCGCTGGGCACATCCGGATTCACGAACCGCACGCCGTTGGCGCCACTGCCGGCACTGGCTTTCGCCATGATGCGGATCGTCGCCGGAACCGTGCGTACCGCCTGCAACGCATATCGAGTCGGACTCAACGTGAGCCGATTGATCGTGAACTGTCCCTGGTCGGGCAACGTCGTCTGGTCCGGATGGATCGCCGACACCTTGTAGGTCCCCGCATCCGATCCCTGGGGCACGAAGCGGAACACGAAGTTGCCCTCCGCATCGGTCGACGTGGTGATCCTGCGCTGGAACCCGCCCACCTGCAGGACGATTTTCAGCAGCGCGTTCGCCACCTTCGCCTCGTTGTGGTCGACGGCACTGCCGCTGATCAGGATCGGCTCCTCGCCGAAGGACATCGGAGGATCGATGGATTGGATCCGGCCGACGTAGGCCGTCTGCGGTGGCGGTGGCGGTGGCGGATTGCGCCGGACTTTCACGGTCCGCTCCCCAATGGCCGTCTTCCCCGCCCGGTTCGTCGCCTTCACGCGCAACACATGCGCTTCCTCTCCGCTCGTAGCAGACGCAGCGCTCCAGGTCCACGCATAGGGCGCGTTCGCCAGAGGGGTGCCGACCGGCTGTCCATCGACGCTGAACTCGACGCTGGAAAGTCCGACCGTGTCCACGATCGACGCCTCCACCGCCACCCCGATCTGTCCCGCATCACCGGTGTCGATCAAGGCATCGGCGACGGGTTGCGTGATCACCACGCTCGGCACCGGTGCGGAGTAGGTTACCGAGACGGGCGCGCTCGCCGCGCCGATGCCGCGCTCGTTCTCCGCGGTCGCCGTGAC
>JASLGG010000030.1 GCA_030150265.1 Protaetiibacter sp. | reverse complement strand
GGCGGGCGCCGCGACGGCGGGCGCTGCAGCGGCCGGCGGCACCGCCGGAGCGGCGGGCGGCGGTGTCGGAGCGTCCATGGCGGGCTGCGCCTCGACCGGCGGCGCGTCGGGCACATAGGCCGTGGCGGGATCGGGGGTGGGCAGGCTCTGCGGCGCCTGCGCGGGACGCGGGCGCGTGTGCGAGGTCCAGCCCAGGCCATCCCACCACCGCAGCGACTCGGCATCCGTCGGGTCCGGATACCATGCGGCGACAGGCGTCGCGGCGCTGAGACTCACGTGTTCCCTCCCCGTCGAGTCGAGTATCGGCCTCGGGCGGCCGTCTGCCAGGAATTCTAGGTAGTCACCGTGGCATCGGGAGAGCCCCACAATGGGGACCCCTGGATATGGGGTAGACAGCTCGGGTCAGTCCCCGGGTGTCCGCCTCACTTCGAGAACGCGTAGCTGTACCGGCCGTCGTCGGAGTCGATGCTCACGACGAGCGTGCGTGCGGAGCCGTCGGGCATCGTCACGTCGCAGGTGTAGAACGCACCCACCGTGGTCGTGTCGGCGATCGGCGGGCACGCCACGGAGGAGGCCTTGCCGGCGTCGACCAGCTCGGCGCGGATCTCGGTCTGGATGCGCACGGCGGTCTGGATGCTCGGCATCGCACCGCCGAACCACGCGGCGAGCGGGGCCACGATGAGCCCCGCCATCAGCAGGCCCCAGGCGACCAGCTGACCCCAGCTCTTCAGCCGGACCGCGCGGATCGCGAGGTACGCGGGCGCGGTCAGCAGCGTCCACGGGGTCGCGGGCGCGTCGTGGCCCCACCGGACGAGCTTCGCGCGGTCGCGCATCGCGAACAGCGTGCAGACGCCGTAGACGAGGAGCAGCGCGAGCGCGGGGAACAGCACACCCGGCAGCACGTAGAGCGACGCCCAGAACGCGACCAGCCCGAGGACCGCGAGGATGGCGGGACTGAACGCGACGATCCAGCTCTCGTTGGTCGAGGTCGACCGCACCTTCGGACGACCGGTCGCCGAGCTGCCCGTCGTGGCGGCGGGCTCAGCCGGACGCGCCAGGTCGGGCTTGGGCTGGGTGTGGTCGGTCCAGGCGATGCCGTTCCACCAGCGCACCTGGGATGTGTCGGAGGGGTCCTCGTACCACCCGGCCGGGACAACGCGGGTCGCCTGATCGGTCACGCGGATCTCCTCGTCATCGGTTGGTCGAGTTGAGGCCCCAGTCGTCGACGCGCCAGTCGATCCAGCCGTTCTTGCGCTGGAGGCTGACCTGGACGTTCGCGACCTGGTTGGACGTGGTGATGATGCACGTCATCGTCTCGCCGATGAGGAGCGGGGGCACCTCGGGGCAGTTCGCCTTGACCTGCTTGTTCGCCGAGATGCGGGCGAGCTCGGTGATCGAGTGCTCGGCCTCGGCGGAGAAGACGCCCGGGGCGAGCGCCATGACCATGCCGGGCACCGCGACGGCGGAGCCGATCAGCACGATCGTGAGCGCCGACCAGGTGAGGAAGGGGCGCAGGCCGCGACCGGTCTCGCGCACGACGTTCGACATCCGCGCGATGAGGTAGACCGGCGCTCCGAGGAAGGCCCAGTCCCAGTTGGCGGTGCGGGCATGACCCATCCGTGCGAGCATCGCGCGGTCGATCACCGCGAGGATCACCGTCGCGAGGTAGGAACCGCCGAGGATGACGCCCGCGAACATCGTCGAGTCGCGTCCCGCCTCTCCCGCGAGCAGGAAGAGCAGCGCGAGCACGAGCATGATGACCGGCATGAGGGCGATGATCCACACCGGGCCGGTGTTGATCGAGAGGCCGTTCTCGGCCATGACGGCGCGGCGGGTGAGGGGCTGGCTCGCGTCAGCGTCGAGGGCGCTCGCCGCGGGGGCGTAGCTGAAGGCGCCGAACGACGCCGGGTCGAAGTTGGTGGTCGTGAAGGTGCCGACCCCACCCGCGGCGTTCGGGTCGATCGTGAATGCGGGCACCGGGTCGAAGCCGAAGGTCGGCAGCGGCGCGGCCTGCTGGGCCTCGGCCGGATCGATGGGCACGCCCAGGAGGTCGTCGTAGCTCGTATCGAGCAGGTACGGAGCGCTCGTCGGGGCGTCGGCGAGCGCGTGCTCCTGCGCGTAGCGCAGGCCGGGCGAGTCCTCCTCCGCGGTGCGCTGCTGGACGACGGGCGCCGCCTCGAGCGAGAGCACCGGGTCCGCCTCGGCGAACGCCGCGTCGGTGGCCCGGCGGGCGTCGCCGGCATCCGAGGACAGCTCCTCACGGACCTCGTGCCTCAGCTCGTCGTCGTCGGCGTAGGCCAGCTTCGCGGTGACCGTCTCCTGGGCGACCATCGGTTGCCGCGCGTCGGAGGTGTGCTCGGTCCACGCGTGGTTGTCCCACCAGCGAAGCTGGGGGAGCCCGAGCGGATCGGGGTACCACCCCGCCGGCACATGGCTCTCCTCTTCCGCCATGAGATACCTTCCTCACCGCGTTCCGACCGGGGCCTTCCGGAGCGGCCTCGTGACGGAACGACACGTTCGTCGTCCGACATGATAGGGGCGCGATCGGGTGCGCCGATAGACAGGAGGGTCCCCCCAAGCCTGGGGACACGCGCGGTACGGCAGACTCGACGCGTGCCTCCCGCCGACCTCGCCGACCGGCTCCCGCAGCCCTGGGATCCGGACGCCTTCCTCGCCGCCTTCGACGACTGGGCGCGTTCCCGGGGGCTCGCGCTGTACCCGGCGCAGGAGGAGGCGGTGCTCGAGCTCGTACTCGGCCGCCACCTGGTGCTGAGCACCCCGACGGGCACCGGCAAGTCGCTCGTCGCGGTCGCGTCGCACGCCATCGCGCTCGCCCAGGGGCAGCGCTCCTTCTATACGGCTCCCCTCAAGGCGCTCGTGAGCGAGAAGTTCTTCGAGCTCGTGGCGCTCTTCGGCGCGGAGAACGTCGGCATGGTCACGGGCGACTCGAGCGTCAACGCAGACGCCCCGATCGTGTGCTGCACGGCCGAGATCCTCGCGAACCTCGCGCTGCGCCGCGGCGCGGAGGCCGAGGTCGACTCGGTCGTCATGGACGAGTTCCACTTCTACGCGGACCCCGAGCGCGGCTGGGCCTGGCAGGTGCCGCTCCTCGCCCTGCCCCGCACCCGCTTCGTGCTCATGTCGGCGACCCTCGGCGACGTCTCGGCGATCGCGGGCGACCTGGCGCGGCGCACCGCGCGCGAGGTCGCCCAGGTGACGGGCGTGGAGCGTCCGGTGCCGCTGCACTACCGCTATGCGACGGCCCCGATCCAGGAGACGGTCGAGGAGCTGCTCGCCGACGGCCTCGCCCCCATGTACATCGTGCACTTCTCGCAGGCGGCCGCCGTCGAGCGCGCCCAGGCGCTCGCGAGCGTGCGGGTCGCCAGCAGGGAGCAGCGCGACGCGATCGCGGAGGCGATCGGCGGCTTCCGCTTCTCCGCGGGCTTCGGTCACACCCTCGGCCGGCTCGTGCGCGCCGGCATCGGCGTGCATCACGCGGGCATGCTGCCCCGCTATCGGCGGCTCGTCGAGCAGCTCGCGCAGCAGGGGCTGCTGCGGGTGGTGTGCGGCACCGACACGCTCGGCGTGGGCATCAACGTGCCGATCCGCACCGTTCTGCTGACGGGCCTCACCAAGTTCGACGGCACGCGGATGCGGCAGCTCACGGCCCGCGAGTTCCACCAGATCGCGGGGCGGGCGGGCCGCGCGGGCTTCGACACGGCGGGCGAGGTCGTCGCGCTCGCCCCGGAGCACGAGATCGAGAACCTGAAGGCGATGGCCAAGGCGGGCCCCGACCCCAAGGCGCAGCGCAAGGTCGTCAAGAAGCGGGCGCCCGACGGGTTCGTGAACTGGGGTCCCGCGAGCTTCGAGCGGCTCATCGTCGCGGAGCCCGAGCCGCTCGCGAGCTCCCTACGCATCACCGCGGCGATGCTCCTGCAGCTGCTGTCGCGCCCGGGGGCGGATGCCGTGGCGACGGAGCCCGGCAGCGCGTTCCGGATCGTGCGCGAGCTGGTGACCGACAACCACGAGCCGCCGGCGCGGAGGGCGGCGCTCGCGCGGCGCGCCATCGCGCTGTATCGCACGCTGCGCGCCGCGGGGATCGTGGAGCAGCAGGGCGGGGGGTTCGACGGCACCGCGCGCATCCGCCTCACCGTCGAGCTGCAGCCCGACTTCGCGCTCAACCAGCCGCTCTCGCCGTTCGCTCTCGCCGCCCTCGAACTGCTCGACCCGGCCTCGCCGGACTATCCGCTCGACGCGCTGAGCGTGATCGAGGCGACCCTCGACGACCCGCGGCCGGTGCTCGCGCAGCAGGAGTTCCGGGCGCGCGGCGAGGCCGTCGCCGCGATGAAGGCGGAGGGCATCGAGTACGAGGAGCGCATGGCGCTGCTCGAGGAGATCAGCTGGCCGAAGCCGCTCGCGGAGCTGCTCGAGCAGTCCTACGAGGTGTTCGCCTCGAGCCAGCCGTGGATCCGCGACTACGAGCTGAGGCCGAAGTCGGTCGTGCGCGACCTCTTCGAGCGGGCCATGGGCTTCGCCGAGTACGTCTCGTACTACCAGCTCGGGCGCAGCGAGGGGCTCGTGCTGCGCTACCTCAGCGACGCGTACCGAGCTGCCCGGCAGACCATCCCCGACGAGGTGAAGACGGAGGAGCTGCGCGACCTCGTGGAGTGGCTCGGCGAGCTCGTGCGCCAGGTCGACTCGAGCCTGCTCGACGAGTGGGCCGCGCTGACGCAGGAGGCGCCCACCGGCCCCGCAGACGCGTCCGTCGTGCCGCCGCCCCCGCCCGACGTCACCACCAACCGCCGCGCGTTCCTCGTGCTCGTGCGCAACGAGCTGTGGCGGCGCGTCCAGCTCGCCGCCCTGCAGCGCGACGACGAGCTCGTGGCACTCGACCCGGATGCCGGGTGGCCCGAGGCGCTCGACGCCTACTACGCCGAGCACGACGCGATCGGCGTCGGGCCGGCGGCGCGCTCGGCCTCCCGCATCCTGATCCGCGAGCACCCGGACCGCTGGGAGGTGCGTCAGATCGTCGAGGACCCCGCGGGCGACCACGACTGGGGCGTCGAGGCGGAGGTCGACCTCGCGGCGTCGCGCGAGGAGGGCACGGCGGTCGTGCGCGTCGCGGGCCTCAGTCGCCTGTGAGCGTTGCGACCGGCGGCGCCTCGGCGGGCTCGGACTCCGGCTGCTCCTCCGCGACGGGGTGAAGCGGCGAGAGGGCGTTCACCAGCCAGGCGACGGCGGGCACGACCGCGCCGAGCAGCGCCACGGCGCCGACGATCGCGAAGACGGTGGCGCGAGCGGAGTCCTCACCGACCGCACAGGACGGGGAGGCGCGCAGGCAGACCCCGGCCGCCGAGGTCGAGATGTCGACCACGGCGAAGCTGATCGCGGCCACGATGATCGCGAGGAACGCGATCAGGCCCAGCACCGTCCGGGAACGCATCCCGTTCTCCTGTCGCCTCGGTAGACCCCTCCGGATCGTATGCCCGGGCGGCGGCCTCCGGCATTCCCCCGTCCGGGGGCGGCGAGACCGCTCGGGCGCACGCGTTCACCCGCTCGTCACCGGATGTTCGCGTGCAAGTTGCCGAGGCCTCTGAGGCATGTTTTGATAGCCCCCAGTGGACCCCCTGATTCTGGTCGCGCTCGTCATCGCGTTGGCCCTCTTCTTCGACTTCACCAACGGCTTCCATGACACGGCCAACGCGATGGCCACCCCCATCGCGACAGGTGCTCTCCGCCCCAAGGTCGCTGTGGCGTTGGCGGCGGTGCTCAACCTCGTGGGGGCGTTCCTGAGCACGGAGGTGGCCCGAACCATCTCGGGCGGCCTCATCCGCGAGGGCGACGGCGGCGTGCAGATCGGCCCCGCGCTCATCCTCGCGGGCCTCATCGGCGCGATCGTCTGGAACCTCGTGACCTGGCTGCTCGGCCTGCCCTCGTCGTCGAGCCATGCGCTGTTCGGGGGGCTCATCGGCGCCGCGATCGTGGGCGCCGGCTTCGGCTCGATCGACGGCGGCGTGCTGATCTCGAAGATCCTCATCCCGGCGGTGCTCGCCCCGGTCACGGCGGGCTTCGTGTCGTTCCTCGCCACCCGCATCGCCTACGCCGTCACCCGCAAGCGCGAGCGCGACGGCTTCAAGAAGGGGCAGATCTTCACCTCGAGCCTCGTGTCGCTCGCCCACGGCACGAACGATGCCCAGAAGACGATGGGCGTCATCACGCTCGCGCTCATCGCGGCGGGGATGCAGGATGTGGGGTCCGGTCCCGAGCTGTGGGTGATCGCGGCGTGCGCCCTCTCGATCGCACTCGGAACCTACTCGGGGGGCTGGCGCATCATCCGCACGATGGGCCGCGGGATCACCGAGGTGGAGCCCGCTCAGGGCTTCGCCGCGGAGGCCGCCACGACCGCGACGATCCTCGCCTCCACGCACCTCGGCTTCGCCCTCTCGACCACGCAGGTGGCATCCGGGTCGGTCATCGGAACCGGCCTCGGGCGCAAGGGGGCCTCGGTGCGCTGGCGCACGGCGGGCCGCATCGCACTCGGCTGGCTCATCACGATCCCCGCCGCGGGCCTCGTCGGCGCCGCGGCTGCGCTACTCGCCAATGCGGGCGACTGGGGGATCGTGCTCGACGTCGTGCTGGCCGCCGCCGCGATCGTCGGCATCTTCCTGTGGGCGAGCCGCAGCCGCGTCGACCACCGCAACCTCAACCAGCCGGAGCCCGGCGTCTTCGTGCGCCCCAAGAAGCGCAGGAAGAGCCGCCGATGATCGACTGGATGGCGTTCATCACCGTCGTCGCCGCCTCCCTTGTCTCGGCGTGCCTCGTCGTGACGCTCTTCTCGTTCGCCCTCCGCCTCGGCGACGGGGAGGCCGCCTGGCGGCGACCGCTGTCGGTGATCCTCTTCGTGCTCTGCGGTCTCGCGGTGCTGTTCGGCATCTACCTCATCGTCGGCAATCACCTGCTCAAGCTCTTCGGGTTCTCGGACTAGGCATCCAGCATCGGTGCCGGGTGTCACGGGTCACGGCCATAGACTCGGACACACCCCCATCGAAGGAGATGCGCGATGTCCGACACGACCGGACCGACCAGTTCTGAGCAGTTCATCGTCGGGGCGGAGGACCACCTCACGACCGGCCCCGACGGGGCGCGCGAGCTGCTCACGGGATCCGGCCCGACGCGCTCCGAGACCGACTCGCTCGGCACCCTCGACATCCCGGCCGATGTGTACTGGGGCGTGCACACGGCGCGGGCGCTCGTGAACTTCCCGATCACCAGGCGTGCCATCTCGAACTACCCCGATCTCGTGCGGGCGCTCGCGCTCGTCAAGCAGGCCGCGGCGCGCGCCAACCGCGAGCTCGGCGCGCTCGACGTCGCGAAGGCCGATGCCATCGAGGCCGTCTGCGAGCGGATCATCGCGGGCGAGCTCCACGACCAGTTCGTGGTGGGCGTCATCCAGGGCGGCGCCGGCACGAGCACCAACATGAACGTCAACGAGGTCATCGCGAACGCCGCCCTCGAGTCGCTCGGCTTCGAGAAGGGCGACTACGCCCGCCTGCACCCGATCGACGACGTCAACCGCAGCCAGTCGACCAACGACGTCTACCCGACGGCGATCAAGCTGGCCATGGTGCTCGGCCTGCAGCGCCTGCTCGAGGAGCACAAGCTCCTCACGGCGAGCTTCCGCGCCAAGGGACAGGAGTTCTCGCACGTGCTGAAGGTCGGCCGCACCCAGATGCAGGATGCGGTTCCGATGACCCTCGGACAGGAGTTCGCGGGCTTCGCCACCACCCTCTCCGAGGACTTCGACCGGCTCTCCGAGGTGATCCCGTGGCTCAACGAGATCAACCTCGGCGCCACCGCCATCGGCACGGGCATCACCGCCGACCCGCGCTACGCGGAGGCGGTGCGCCGCCACCTCGAGGAGGTCACCGGCATCGCCCACAAGACGGCGCCCGACCTCATCGAGGCGACCGCCGACACGGGCGTGTTCATGACCCTCTCCGGCACGCTCAAGCGCGCGGCCGTCAAGCTCTCGAAGATCTGCAACGACCTCCGGCTGCTCTCGTCGGGACCGCAGGCGGGCCTCGGCGAGATCAGCCTGCCTGCCCGCCAGGCGGGGTCGTCGATCATGCCCGGCAAGGTGAACCCGGTGATCCCGGAGGTCGTGAACCAGGTCGCCTTCAGCGTCATCGGCGCGGATGCCACGGTCACGGCCGCCGCGGAGGGCGGCCAGCTGCAGCTCAACGCCTTCGAGCCGGTGATCGCCCACTCGATCCTGCAGTCGCTCGCCTGGATGACGAACGCCTGCCGCACCCTGCGCGTCAACTGCGTCGACGGCATCGTCGCGAACGAGGCGCGGCTCGCGGGCCAGGTGGCCTCGAGCGTCGGCGTCGTGACGGCGCTCACGCCCTACATCGGCTACGCGGAGGCGGCCGCTCTCGCGCACACCGCGCTCACGACCAACGAGTCGATCGCGGAGCTCGTGGTCGGGCGGGGGCTCATGTCGGCCGAGCAGGTCGCTCGCGTGCTCGCTCCCGAGCGCCTTTCGGGCATCGCACCCACAACCGGGGCGATCCCCGTCGTGGTCGGCAAGGTCGTCGAGTAGCCGAACGCCCGGCCCCTCAGACCGGCCGCTCCTCGTCGGGGAGGGCGTCGTCGTCCTCGACCTCCTCGACGCGCTCCTCCGGATCGAGCGTCGGCGGGGGAGAGGGCTCCTCCTCCTCGAGCGGCACCTCCCGCTCGTCCTCGGGGTCCGGCTCGTAGTCGATGGTGTCGCGTTCCATGATGCGCTCCTCTCCCGTCATCCCATTGTGCGCTCCCAGCGCACCTCCGCGGGGGACTTGTCCGGCCGCCAGCCGCGCCACACCGGATGCCGCAGCCGCCCGTCGGGCGTCGCCTCCGCGTAGCTCACCTCGCCGACCAGCTCCGGACGCACCCAGTGCGCGTCACGGGTGTCCTCGTAGGGCACCTCCTCGAGCGGGCTGTGCGCGGCCGCGAGCTCGTCGAGGCGCGCCCGGATGCGATCCAGCTCCTCGTCGGCGAACCCCGTGCCGACGCGGCCCGCGTAGCGCAGCCGGCCGCCGGCATCCGGGATGCCGAGCAGCAGCGAGCCGATCGTGCCGGCACGGACGCCGTTGCCGGTGCGCCAGCCGCCCACCACGACCTCCTGGGCGAGGGCGTGCTTGAGCTTGAGCCAGTCGCGGCTGCGGCGCCCGAGACGGTAGGGCGAGTCCGCGCGCTTCGCCATGACGCCCTCGAGCCCCAGCTCGCCGCTCGTCGCGAGCGCCGCGTCGAGGTCGTCGCCGGCGGCGGGGGGCACCTGCACGAGCGCGTTCGGGGTCACCAGCTGCTCGAGACGCCGCCGGCGCTCGTCGTAGGGGAGGTTCGTGAGCGAGCGACCGCCCTCCTCGATCACGTCGAAGAGGTAGAGCCTCACCGGAACCGCCCGCCGCGCCCGCTCCACATCGCGTGGTGCGGTGAGCCCGGCGCGCTGCTGGATGCGCGCGAAGCGGGGCACGCCGTGCTCGTCGGGTGCCACGATCTCGCCGTCGAGCAGGGCATCGCCGTGCACGGCGTCGGCGAGCACGGCGAGCTCCGGGAAGGTCGGGGTGAAGTCGAGTCCGTTGCGGGAGGTGAGCACCACCTCGTCGCCCGAGACGCGGGCGACGACGCGGAAGCCGTCCCACTTCATCTCGTAGCGCCATCCCTCGCGGTCGCGCAGCTCGGCGGGGTCGGCCGCGGTCGCGAGCATGGGATGCACCGTCGTCGCACCTCCGCGCCGTGAGCCGACCACCGTCTTGCCGCGCCGCAGGCCGCGACCGGGGGAGGTCGAGGCGGGCCGTCGATACGGCTCGTCGCCGTCGTGCTCGGGGTGCGGCGTCTGGTCCTTCATGAGATGGATGAGCCACTGCGGCTTGGCGTCGTCGCGTCCGGTGCGGATGAGCGCGAGGCGGTGCGAGCCGTGCGTGCGCCCGTGGATCGTGACGATGACCTCCTCGCCCTCGCGCCACTTCTCCAGCTCGTAGTGTCCCGAGTCCCAGATCGTGACGGTGCCCGCGCCGTATTCCCCTTTCGGAATGGTTCCCTCGAAGGAGCCGTAGGCGAGCGGGTGGTCCTCGGTCTGCACGGCGAGATGATTGACGCCCGGGTCGGTCGGCAGTCCCTTCGGGAGCGCCCATGACACGAGCACGCCATCGCGCTCCAGCCGGAAGTCGTGGTGCAGTCGCGTCGCGTGGTGCTCCTGGATGACGAACGACGGCTCCGTGCCGCCGGCGGCATCCGTCTCCCCGCCCATCGGCTCGGGCGTCTTGCCGGCGTCGCGCATCGAGCGGTAGGCGCCGAGCCGCTCGTCGACCTCAGCCCCCAGGTGGATGGCTCGCCGAGAGTTCGGCGAGCGGGTCCCCCTTCGCTTTCAGGCGGTCGAGCACCTCGGAGAACTCGAGCTGCCGTAGCTGCGGCGAGAGCAGTTCGCGCCAGGTGCGCGGCGCCGCGACCGTCGGACGCAGCCGCCCGCGCAGCGAGTAGGGCACGATCGTCGTCTTGCTGCCGTTGTTCTGACTCCAGTCGAGCAGCACCTTGCCCACCCGGCCGGTCTTGCGCTGGTCGCTCACCACGAGATCCGGATGGTCGGCCTCGAGCGCACGCGCGAGCTCGTGCGCCACCGCCGACACCTGATCGCTCGACTGCGAGCCGTCGAGCGCCGCGTAGAGGTGGATGCCCTTGCTTCCGCTCGTCACCGGCATCGGCTCGAGCCCGATGTCGCGCAGGATCGCCCGCACCAGCTTGGCGACCTCGACGCACTCGGCGAGCCCCGCGCCTTCGCCGGGGTCGAGGTCGAGCACCATCCGGTCGGGGTTGCGCCGCACGCCGTTCCGGCCGAAGCGCCATTGCGGCACATGGATCTCCAGGCCGTTCTGCTGGGCGATCCAGACGAGCGTCGCGAGGTCGTTCACGAGCGGATAGCTGTTCACATGGTCGGTGTGCTGGATCTCGCGCCGGGTGATCCACGAGGGGGCCGAGTCGGGCAGGTTCTTCTCGAAGAACACCTGCCCGGGCTTCGCTGCGGTGCCGACCCCCGATACCCAGCGCTTGCGGGTGGCTGGCCTGTCCTTCGCGTGCGGGATGAGGAACTCCGCGACGCGCGTGTAGTAGTCGATGACCTCGGCCTTGGTCGTGCCCGTCTCGGGGTACATGACCTTGTCGAGGTGCGTGAGGCGCAGCCGGTGACCGCCGACGGTCACCTGCTGCTCGGCTGACGGATCGCTCGGGGGAGCCATCGAGGCACCATAACCTTCGGCCGCGCCCCGTGACAACGGGGTTCACACCGTCCACATCCGGTGGGACGATGGAGGATGCGCTCCATCTGGAAGGGCTCGCTCAGCTTCGGGCTCGTCAACGTGCCGGTGAAGCTCTACTCGGCCACCGAGGACCACGACGTGCCACTGCACCAGGTGCACGACGCGGACGGCGGCCGCATCCGCTACAAGCGCGTGTGCGAGATCGACGGCGAGACCGTCGACTACGAGCACATCGCCAAGGCCTACGTCGACGGAGAGCAGACGGTCATCCTGACCGACGAGGACTTCGCCGCCCTTCCCGTGGAGCGCAGTCGAGACATCGACGTCGTGGAGTTCGTGCCGACGGCGCAGATCGACCCGATCATGTTCGAGAAGAGCTACTACCTCGCGCCCGACTCGAAGTCGACGAAGGCCTACGTGCTGCTCATGCGCACGCTCGAGGAGTCCGACCGCACCGCGATCGTCAAGTTCGCGCTCCGGCAGAAGACCCGGCTGGCGGCGTTGCGGGTGCGCGACGGGGTGCTGACGATGCAGACGCTGCTCTGGGACGACGAGGTGCGGGAGGCGCGGTTCCCCGAGCTCGACGAGGCCCCGCGCATCACGGATGCGGAGCTGACGATGTCGAAGCAGCTCGTGGAGAGCTTCGCCTCCGACTTCACGCCCGAGAAGTTCACCGACGACTACCAGGAGCAGCTGCGCACGCTCGTCGAGGCGAAGCTCGAGCAGGGCGACGCGCTCGACACCGAGGCGACCTTCGGACGCGAGACGGCCGGGGGAGGCGAGGTGCTCGACCTCATGGAGGCGCTCAAGCGCTCGGTCGAGAAGCGGCGCTCGGATGCGGCACCCGCCAAGAAGGCCCCGGCCAGGAAGAAGGCCCCGGCGAAGACGAAGTCCGCCTAGCCTGGCAAGCTGGCGGGGTGGACGTCCTCGCCGAGCCCTGGTCGCGGCGCGCGCTCGTCCCCGCGATCGGGCTCGCCGCATCCGCGGTCATGCTCTTCGGGCTGCAGCTGGCCGGCTGGGGCCACCTGGTGCTCGCGGTTGCCGTGGGCATCGCGTGGGGGATCGATCGGAGGCTCGGCGTCGACCTCACGCTCATCGGCCTCGGCATCGCGATCGTGTCGACCACCTCGGTGGAGGCCGACGTGGAGTGGGGTGCGTTCTTCCGCATCGGCACCGTCCTGGCTCTCGCGGTCGCCACGCCGTTCCTGATCGACCGCCTCCTGCTGAAGCGCCGCGCCATCCGCTTCCCGTGGCGCAGCCGCGAGATGAAGACGCCGCTCGAGGTCGGCTACCTCGTGGCGGTGCCGCTGCTCGGCTGGCTCGTGCTGCCGTTCTACTTCATCCGTTCGGGCGCCTACCAGAACTGGCCGCACATCACCGACCTCTCCGAGCTCGCCCGGTTCTTCGTCGGCGTCAACGCGGTGGGCACCTGGGACGAGCTGTTCTTCATCTGCACCTGCTTCGCCCTGCTGCGGCGCCACCTGCCCCTGTGGCCGGCGAACCTCATCCAGGCCGCGATCTTCGTCTCGTTCCTGTGGGAGCTCGGCTACCGCTCGTGGGGTCCATTGCTGACGTTCCCGTTCGCCCTTCTGCAGGGCTATCTGTTCGCCCGCACCCGGTCGCTCGGCTACGTGCTCGCGGTGCACCTGCTGTTCGACGCGATCGTGTTCCTCGCGATCGTGCACGCGCACAACCCCGGCTGGCTGCCGATCTTCGTCTACTGAGGCGCGGTCGAGCAGCCGCCACCGATGACGCAGCCTCCGTCAGTGGTGGCGGATCATGTCGATCAGCTCCGACTTCTTCTTGCCCGAGTAGCCGCTGAGCCCGAGCTCCTTGGCGCGCGAGCGCAGCTCCGGCACGGTGCGGTCGTCGAGGTCCGCGGCCGCGCCGCCCTTGCGGCCGACCGACTTCGCGCCGCGCTTCGCCACCGCGTTCGAGATGCGCGCCGCCTTCTCCTTGCTGTTCCCCTGGTCTCGGAGCTCCTCGTAGAGCTTCGGGTCCTTGAGAGCGTTGTTGCGTCGTCCAGGCATCACAGCCCCTTTCCGCCCGTGACGGGCACGATCGCCCCGGAGACGTAGGAGGCCTCCGGGGACGCGAGGAAGACATAGGCGGGTGCGAGCTCGGCCGGCTGCCCGGCACGGCCGAGCGGCGTGTCCTGGCCGAACTCGGGTAGCGAGTCCGGCCAGCTCGTGGCGGGGATCAACGGCGTCCAGATGGGCCCGGGGGCCACCGCGTTGACGCGGATGCCGCGTCCGCCGAGCTGCTGTGCGAGCGCCCGGGTGAAGGCGACCTGCGCGGCCTTGGTCATGGCGTAGTCGATGAGCTGGGGGGAGGGACGGAACGCCTGGATCGACGAGGTCGTGATGATCGATGCGCCGGGCCGGAGGTGCGGGATCGCGGCGCGCGCGATCCACATCGGTGCGAAGAGGTTGGTGACGAAGACGCGCTCGATCTCGTCGGTCGGGATGTTCTCGAGCCCGTCGCGGTTCTCCTGGTACCCCGCGTTGAGCACCAGCACGTCGAGGCCGCCGAGCTCCGAGACGGTGCGCTCGACCAGTTCGGCGCACTGGCCCTCTGAGCGCACGTCGCCGGGCAGGCGCACCGCGGAGCGGCCGGCCTTCTCGATCCATGCCGCGGTCTCGCGTGCATCGTCCTCCTCCTCAGGCAGGTAGGAGATCGCCACGTCGGCGCCCTCGCGCGCGTAGGCGATCGCCACCGCGCGACCGATGCCCGAGTCGCCGCCCGTGATGAGGGCGCGCATCCCCGCGAGTCGCCCGCTGCCGCGGTAGCTGTCCTCACCGTGGTCGGGCGTCGGCTCCGTGAGCGAGGTCAGCCCCGGCTGCTCCTGCTCCTGCCAGGGGAAGCCTTCGGCGTGATAGCGCGTGACGGGGTTCACGAGGGTGCGGCTCATGGCATCCAGCCGATCCCGCGAGCGGCGATGCCTCAAGGGGCTTCCGCCGGCCCCGGGCGCGTGCTACTGGCCGGCGCCGTTGCCGCGCATCCGGATGCGCGCCGCCGAGGGCAGCGCGAACCACCCCGCGAGGCCGAGCACGAGCACGATGCCTCCCGCGATGAAGCCGGCCGGGTGCCCCGCGACGAGGTCGAAGATGAGCAGCGCGGTGCCGGCGAGCGTGAGGAGCACCGTGAGCAGGGTGAGCTTCAGCAGCGCGTTGCCGGTCTTCACGAGCTGCGGCTTGGCCTGGTGCCGGAACAGGGCGCGGTGCATTCCCACGGGCGTCAGGGCGAGCAGCGTCGCCACGGCGGCCAGGGCGACGAGCACGAGGTACACCACGATCTGGTAGCCGTCGAGCGTGGCGAAACGCTGCTGGAACGCGACGGTCAGCAGGAAGCCGGTGAGGATCTGGGTGCCCGTCTGCACGACGCGCAGCTCCTGCAGGATCTCGGTCCAGTTCCGATCGAGCCGCTCGAACTCGGTCTCCTGTCGCGGGTCGGGCAGCGGGGCGTCATCGGCGGCCATGCGTGCATGCTACGGCTATGGTGGGCGGCGTGACCCTCCCCGCACCCGAACCGGCGTGGGCCCCCGACGCGGTGGCGCTCGACGCCGCGATCGGCGAGATCGACTGGTCGGCGCCGGTCCCCGGTTCCGTGCTCGCCGGCTTCGAGGCGCCGAGCGGCCGGCTCGCGATGGTGTCGCTCGGCGACCCGGCGCATCCGCGGGTCGTGCTCGTGCCGGGCGCGACCGGCTCGAAGGAGGACTTCGTCCTCATGCTTCCGCTGCTCGCCGAGGCCGGCTACTTCGTGCAGTCCTACGATCTCGCCGGCAACTACGAGTCGGCGGATGCGGGCCCCGCGCCGGGGGAGCGGTACGACTACGCGCTGTTCGCCGCCGACCTCGTCGCGGTGCTCGAGGCGGGCCCGCCCGCCCACCTGCTCGGCTACTCCTTCGCGGGGATCGTGGCGCAGCTCGTGGCGGCGGAGCGTCCCGAGCTGGTGCGCAGCCTCACGCTCCTCACGACGCCGCCGGATCCCGGCAACTCGTACCGGCGTGTGAAGCGCATCGGCTGGCTCTCGCCCCACCTCTCGCCGCGACAGGGTGCAGGGCTCATGATCTGGGGCATCCGCACCAACAAGAACCGGGTGGGGCCCGCGCGGCTGGCTTTCGTGCGCGCGCGGTTCGCGCTCACCCGGCGCGAGTGCATCGACGACATCGTGGGACTCATGAAGCAGGCCCCGGATGCCGCTCCCGCGGTCCGCGCGCGCGGCATCCGCTCGCTTGTCGCCACGAGCGAGCACGACCTGTGGCCGGTGGCGCGTTACGCGCGGCTCGCCGAGCGGCTTGGGGC
Organism: Protaetiibacter sp.; assembly: GCA_030150265.1. GTDB lineage: Bacteria > Actinomycetota > Actinomycetes > Actinomycetales > Microbacteriaceae > Homoserinibacter. Next base: position 108,241 of record JASLGG010000030.1, on the reverse strand, counting down.
CCGGCTCGCGGTCTACGCGACCGGCCACAGCCCGTGCGAGACGACGCCGCATCAGCTGGTGCGTGACATGCTCGCCCTGTTCCGCGAGGCGGATGCGACCTGACGGTCAGGAGGCGCGGCGCATCCGCGGCCCCTGCTGCTCGGCGCGCCAGCGGCGTCGTGCAGCGCGGCGCGCCCAGGGCGAGTCGTCCGGCCAATGGTTGCGGAGGGTGGGGACGACCCAGCTGACCCGCCGGCGCAGGCCCGAGAGCGTCTCGAACGGGCGGGCGGAGATCGCCACGCGGAAGGCAGGGTCGTACTCGACGCGCATCCACGGCTTGATGTGCAGGCTCAGGTCGAGGTCGTCGTGGATCTCGCGCGGGGTGCGGTGCACCTCGCCGGCGAGCTCCTGCCACACTCCGCGGCGCATCACGAAGTTGGATCCGAAGATCGGCGGGTGCCCGAGATACGGGGTGAGCGAGACGAGCATGCCGCCGAGGTAGATGACCCGGCCGAGGGTGTGCACGATGGGCGTGGCGCCGTAGAAGTCGCCGATGCCGGTGAGCACCGAGAGCTCGGGGGCCTTCTCGAAGCGGTCGACCGCGTAGGAGATCCACTCGGGCGGCGGCACGCTGTCGGCGTCGAGGCGTGCGATGAGGTCGCCGCTCGCGGCGTCGTAGCCCGCCGAGGCGGCGCGGGGGATGCCGGGCGTGAGCTCGGTGACCACCCGAGCCCCGGCGGCGCGGGCGACGAGCGCGGTCTCGTCGGAGCTCCCGTTGTCGACCACCACGATCTCGTCGGGGCGGCGGGACTGCCGGGAGAGTGCCGCGAGGCAGGCCTCGAGCATCGGTGCGTCGTTCCGGGCGGGGATGACCACCGAGACCGTCGTCATGCGCTCAGATTACGCCCGCCGCGCACCGGACGCGCGCGCCAGAGATGGAGCGCCGCGTAGCTGCGCCACGGCGACCAGTCCCGCGCGCGACGTGCGAGCCCCCCGTGATCGGGGGCGAGACCGAGCGCTGCGGCGCTCTGACGGATCACGAGGTCGTCGACGGGCAGCACGTCGGGGGCGCCGAGCGCGCGCATCGCGAGGTAGTCGGCGGTCCAGGGGCCGATGCCGCGGCGCGCGAGCAGCGCGTCCCGGAAATCGGCGAGCGGCATGCCGATGTCGAGCACGAGCTCTCCTGACGCCACCGCCTCCGCGATCCCCACGATCGCGTCGATGCGGCTCGCGGGGCCACGCAGCGCTTCGCGACCCCGCTCTGCGATGGTCTCGGGGCTCGGGAAGGCTCCGTCGCCGAGCTCGGCGACGAGTCGCCCGAGCGCCGTGCGGGCGGAGGCGACCGAGATCTGCTGCCCGACGAGGGTGCGGAACAGGGCCTCGACCGGGTCGAACGAGCCGGCGATCCGGATGCCGGGGACCGCCGCCACGAGCGGGGCGAGCGCGGGGTCCGCGGAGAGTGCCGCGTCGATCGCGATCGCGTCGGCGTCGAGGTCGAATGCCCGGCGGATGCGCGCGACCGCCGTGCCGACGTCGGCGAGCCGGCTGAGGCGCACGGTGCCCAGCAGGCCCGCCGCGGCGGGATCCGGCCGCACCTCGATCGTGGCCGGACCGCCGGGCAGCGCGATCGGGCGCGAGAACGACGCGTCGTCGCCGTGCTCGAGCCCCGGCACCGCGTGATCGGCGAAGAAGCGGAACAGGCCGGCGTGATCGAGCGGCGTGCGCGCCGCGAGGCGCAGCGAGAGGCTTCCGGCGGTGGCGTCGGGATCGACCGCGACGCCTGCTCGCCCGCGGCGGCCGAGCAGGCGCAGCTCGCTGGGTGTGGCCTGGTAGATCTCGGCGATCGTCTCGTTGAACTGCCGGAGACTGCCGAACCCCGCGGCGAAGGCGACGTCGGCGACGGGCAGCTCGGTCGAGGCGAGCAGGGTGCGGGCCGTCTGGGCACGGTGGGCCCGCGCGAGGGCGAGCGGACCCGCGCCGAGCTCGGCGCGGAGCACGCGCGTGAGGTGGCGGCTGGAGTAGCCGAGGCGGTGCGCGAGCCCCTCGACGCCTTCGCGCTCGACCACGCCGTCCTGCACGAGCCGCATCGCGCGGGCCGCGAGGTCGTCGCGCAGGTTCCAGTCGGGGGAGCCGGGGATCGCGTCCGGCTGGCAGCGCTTGCAGGCGCGGAGGCCCGCCTCGTGGGCCGCCGCGGCGGTGCGGTAGAACGTGACGTTGCCCGGCTTCGGCGTGATCGCGGGGCAGCTCGGCCGGCAGTAGATGCCGGTGGTGCGCACGCCCGCGATGAACTGGCCGTCGAAACGCGCATCGCGGGAGGCGAGTGCGCGGTACCGCGTCTCGAACAGCACGGTCTCCTCGTTCACGCTCCCACCCTCGCACGCGCGTCCGACGCTCACTAGCGGTTTTCGGCCACCACTTCCCGTCGGCGCTCGATACGCTCGGGAGGTGCGGCAGGCAGAACAGGGAGCGCTGGATCGGCTGCGGGCCGAGATCGGGGACGTCGTCATCACCGATCCGGCGGTGCTCGAATCGATGCGCGGCGACAAGTCGGGACAGCGCTCGCCCGCGGCCCCGCTCGCGGTGGTCGAGGCGCGCGAGGTCGCGCACGTGCAGGCCGCGCTCCGCTGGGCGAGCGCGCACCGCGTGCCCGTCGTGCCGCGCGGAGCGGGCACGGGCCTCGCGGGCGGCGCGATCGCCGGGGCGGGCGAGCTCGTGCTGTCGACCGCGCGGATGGACCGCATCCTCGAGATCTCGGCCGCCGACGAGCTCGCGGTCGTGGAGCCGGGAGTGATCAACGCGGATCTCGTCGCCGCGGTCGCGGAGCACGGGCTCTGGTACGCGCCGGACCCCGCCAGCCGCGCGATCTCGACGATAGGCGGCAACATCGCCACCAACGCGGGCGGACTCATGTGCGTGAAGTACGGCGTCACGCGGGAGGCCGTGCTGGGGCTCACGGTAGTGCTCGCGGACGGCCGTCTGCTCGAGCTCGGGCGCCGCACCGTGAAGGGGGTCACCGGCTACGACCTCACCGCGCTGTTCATCGGCTCGGAGGGCACCCTGGGCGTCGTCGTGGGGGCGACGCTGCGGCTTCGCCCTCGCGTCCGGGGCGCCGCCATCACCATCAGCGCGGCGTTCCCGGATGTCGAGGCGGCCGCGCGGGCATCGGCGGCGATCACCGCCTCGGGCATCCGCCCTGCCGCCCTCGAGCTGCTCGACGCCTCGGCGCTCGAGGCGATCGGCGAGCATCTCGGGCTCGCGCTCGGCGGTCGCGGCGCCCGGCTGCTCGTGCAGACCGACGGCGCGGGGGCCGAGCCGGAGGGGGAGGAGCTGCTCGCCGTCATCCGTGCCGAGGGCGGCATCGCCGAGCTCGCGACGGTTCCGGCGGAGGCGGAACGGCTGTTCGCCATCCGCCGCGCCTTCCACCCCGCGATGGAGCGCCGGGGCACCGTGCTCATCGAGGATGTCGCGGTTCCGCGGAGCGCCCTTCCGGCGATGTTCGCGGCGATCGCGCGCATCGAGCGCGAGCACGGCGTGCCGATCCCGACCGTGGCGCACGCGGGCGACGGCAACCTCCATCCCAACTTCGTGATCGAGCGCTCGGCCGGCGACGACCCGCTCGAGGTGCCGGAGCGCGTGTGGGCGGCCGCCGACGCGCTGTTCCAGGAGTGCCTGCGGCTCGGGGGGACGCTCACGGGCGAGCACGGCGTCGGCCTGCTCAAGCGCCGCTGGCTGCGGCAGGAGCTCGGCGAGGACTCCTTCGCGCTGCAGCGCAGCGTCAAGGCAGTGTTCGACCCGCTGGGCATCCTCAACCCCGGCAAGGTGTTCTGAGGGGAATGCCCGGGCGAGCACGCGCGTTGCATCAGGCGTTATGACTGCTCTCCGCTCCGCCGTTCCGCGCCCCACCTCGGGCGTTCTGCGTCTGCGCCCCACACTGCGGGGGCGCGGCTTCGTCGTCGGCATCGTGGATGCCGCCGGCCCCGACACCAACGGCTTCGCCCCGCGCGACCGGGTCGCCTGGCGCGACACCGGCGACGACGCGGGCGAGCTGCTGCTCCGCCCGCAGCGCGACGTGCTCGGCGTGCCGCGCTGGATCAGCGACGAGCAGGTCGTGAGCTATCTCGGACCGGGTCTCGTGGCGAGGGCGCTCGTGCGCACGCGCCCGTTCGGTCGCGGCGACGACATCCGGATCGTCTCCGCGGACCCGCTCGTGGAGGCGATGACCGCGGCGTGGGCGCGCTCGCTCGGCGCGCGCGTCGTCGACGCGGACGCCGATCTCGCGATCCATGACGATCTGCGCGCCCGGCGCACGGTCCCTGCGGGCCACGGCAAGCTCGCTGAGGCGGCGGTCGAGGTGTTCCAGGCCATCCGCCGCGGCGTCTTCGACGGGGTCGCACCCGTTCCGGCCTCGCGCGCGGCCGCCTGACCCAGGCTCGCGCCGCCGAGTTGGGGTCACCCTGACCTGAAGTGCTAGGATGCTGTTCAGGTCAAGGTGACCTTTACCGGAGCGGCTCATGAGCACAGGAATCGACCTCGCGGTCTCGACCGTGATCTTCGCGCTGCGCCCGGATGCCGACGGCCGCCTGGTGCTGTCGATTCCCCTCGTGCGCCGCACGCGCGAGCCCTTCGACAGCCTCTGGGCGCTGCCCGGCGGCGCCGCCGACGTCGCCGAGAGCCTCGCCGGCACCGCGGCGCGCAAGCTCGCCGAGACCACGGGCCTCTCGCCCGCCTACCTCGAGCAGCTCTACTGCTTCGGCGAACCGGATCGCTCACCCCTCGGGCGCGTCGTGTCGGTCGTGTACTGGGCGCTCGTGCGATCCGACGAGGCCGAGCGGGCCACGGTCGGGGAGAACGTCGCCTGGTTCGAGGCCGACGAGCTGCCGCGGCTCGCCTTCGACCACAACCTCATCGTCGACTACGCCCTCTGGCGGCTGCGCACCAAGCTCGGGTACGCCCGTATCGCGCACGCCTTCCTCGGCGAGACCTTCACGCTCGCCGAGCTGCGCCAGGTGCACGAGATCGTGCTGCAGCGTCCGCTCGATCCGGCCAACTTCCGGCGCCAGATCGAGGCGGGCAGGGCCGTCGTGCCCACCGGCGAGCAGGTCACGGGCGGCCGCCATCGGCCACCGCGGCTCTATCGCTACGACGCATCCGTCCCGCTCGTCGACGACGGCCCCCTGACCGCCGCCGGCATCAGCTGACCCCCCGAGGAAGAAGAACCACCGTGGCATCCGTCGACACGACCATCCAGCTCATCCGCACCACGGGGCGCGACGCCGCGGGCAAGCCCGCCGCGGCGTGCAGCCCCGCGCTCGCCTCGTCGCCCTGGGAGTTCGACCGGGAGACGCAGTACGGGCCGGGGGCGTCGATGGGCGACGTGATCCCGGTGGGGTCGCCGCGGCAGGGCGCCCTGCCCCTCGAGTACCAGCGCGCCTCGACCGAGGAGCTGCACGAGCGCATCCGTGCCGCCAGGCAGACCCTTGGCGATCGGGTCGTGGTGCTCGGGCACTTCTACCAGCGCGACGAGATCGTGCAGCACGCGGACTTCCTCGGCGACTCGTTCCAGCTGGCGAACGCGGCGCAGACGGTCGAGAACGCGGAGGCGATCGTCTTCTGCGGCGTGCACTTCATGGCCGAGACCGCCGACATCCTCGCCCAGCCCGACCAGGCCGTGATCCTGCCGAACCTGGCCGCGGGCTGCTCGATGGCAGACATGGCCGATATCGACTCGGTCGAGGAGTGCTGGGCTCAGCTGGAGGCGCTCTACGGAACGGAGCCGGATGCCGACGGGCGGGTGCCCGTCATCCCGGTCACCTACATGAACTCCTCGGCCGCGCTCAAGGGCTTCTGCGGCCGCCACGGCGGCATCGTGTGCACGAGCTCGAACGCCGAGACGGTGCTCGAGTGGGCCTTCGAGCGCGGACAGCGGGTGCTGTTCTTCCCCGATCAGCACCTCGGGCGGAACACCGCGAAGCGGATGGGGGTGCCGCTCGAGCGGATGCCCATGTGGAACCCCCGCAAGCCGCTCGGCGGCAACGCGGGCGACGAGCTGCTGGACGCCCGCGTCATCCTCTGGCACGGCTTCTGCTCGGTGCACAAGCGCTTCACCGTCGATCAGATCGAGCAGGCGCGCGCCGAGTTCCCCGGCGTGCGGGTGCTCGTGCACCCCGAGTGCCCGATGCCGGTCGTCGACGCGGCCGACGAGGCGGGGTCGACCGACTACATCCGCAAGGCGGTGGCCGCGGCGACCGAGCCGACGACCTTCGCGATCGGCACCGAGATCAACATGGTGAACCGGCTGGCGGCCGAGTTCCCGCAGCACACGATCTTCTGCCTCGACCCCGTGGTGTGCCCGTGCTCGACGATGTACCGCATCCACCCCGGATACCTCGCGTGGGTGCTCGAAGGGCTCGTCGCGGGCGAGGTCCTCAACCGCATCGAGGTCGACGCGGCGGTCGCGGCCGACGCGCGCATCGCGCTGCAGCGCATGCTCGACGCGAAGCCGAAGGCCTGAGCATGCGCGTCGTGGTCGTCGGCACCGGGATCGCGGGGCTCATCGCGGCCTACCGTGCGAGCGCACGGCACGAGGTCGTGCTCCTCACGAAGGCGGAGCTCGCCGAGTCGAACACGAAGTACGCGCAGGGCGGGATCGCCGCCGCCCTGTTCCCGGACGACTCCGCCGCCGCGCACATCGCCGACACCCTGCGTGCCGGGGCGGGGCTGTGCGATCCGGCCGCGGTCGAGGTGCTGTGCACCGAGGGGCCGCAGCGCGTGCGCGAGCTGATGGCGCTCGGCGTGGAGTTCGACCGCGACGACACGGGCGAGCTCGCGCGCGGGCACGAGGCGGCGCATTCGGCACGCCGGGTGATCCACGCCGGCGGTGACGCGACGGGTCTCGCGATCGAGGTCGCGCTGCTCCGCGCGGTGCGCTCGCTCGCCGTCGAGGTGCACGAGCACACCTTCCTGCGGGAGCTCGTCGTCGTGCGCGACGACCAGGGGAGCGCCGTCGTCGTGGGCGTGGAGGCGGTCGGACCCGACGGTGAGAGCTTCCGGATCGACGCGGATGCGGTGGTGCTCGCCTCGGGCGGCGCCGGGCAGCTGTACCGGCACACGACGAATCCGGCCGTCACGACCGGCGACGGCATCGCCGCCGCCTGGCGGGCCGGTGCGGAGCTCGCGGACGTCGAGTTCTACCAGTTCCACCCGACCGCGCTGGCCGTGCCGGGCAGCCCGCTCGTCTCGGAGGCTGTGCGCGGCGAGGGCGCGGTGCTGCTCGACGAGGCGGGCCGCCGCTTCATGCTCGAGGTGCATCCTGACGGCGAGCTCGCCCCGCGCGACGTCGTCGCCCGCGGGATCGCCGCCGCGATGGCGCAGCAGGGGGGCCGGCCGGTGCTCCTGGACGCGAGCGGCGTCGAGCGCGAACGCGGAGCGGGCTTCCTCGCGGCGCGCTTCCCGGGCATCACGCGGGTGACCCGCGAGAACGGCTACGACTGGACGCGGGAGCCCATCCCCGTGACCCCCGCGGCCCACTACTGGATGGGCGGCGTGCGCACCGATCTGGAGGGGCGCACGAGCCTCCCCGGCCTGTACGCGGTCGGCGAGGCCGCGTGCACGGGCGTGCACGGCGCCAACCGGCTCGCCTCGAACTCGCTGCTCGAGTCGCTCGTCTTCGCGTGGCGGACCGCGGATGCGCTGGGAGGGATGCCGCGCGGCGCCGATCTCGAGGCGCGCGCGTCGCGAACGTCGACGCTGCTCGAGGAGCGTGGTCGGCCGAGCGGCGAGCGCGCCGAGACCGCGACGCGCCACGACATCCAGAACCTCATGTGGACCGCCGTCGGACTCGAACGCGATGCGCCGACCCTCCGGGCGGCGCTCGGCACGCTCGAGCGCTGGAGCGTCGCGGGCGACGGCATCGCCGAGCTCGAGGACCGCAACCTGCTCGCGCTCGCCCGGATCGTCGCGCGCGCCGCGCTCGCGCGCGAGGAATCCCGTGGCGCGCACGATCGCATCGACATCCCCGAGACGAGCGAACGATGGCGGCACTCGCTCGCCTGGCGGCTCGACCCCGTGAACCTGACCCAGGAGGTGCCCGCATGAGCGCGCAGATCGACGACATCATCCGGCGGGCCCTCGCCGAGGACGCGCCCTGGGGCGACGTGACGAGCGAGGTGTTCCTGCCGGAGGACGCCACGGCGTCCGCGGCGCTCGTCGCGCGCGAGCCCGGTGTGCTCTCGGGCGGCGAGGTGTTCGCGCGCGTGTTCGAGCTCCTCGACCCGGACACGACCGTCGAGCTCGGCCTCGACGACGGCGAGCCGTTCGCCACGGGCTCCGTGCTCGCGCGGGTCGACGGCGGCGCTCGTACGGTGCTGCGCGGCGAACGGATCGCCCTCAACCTCGTGCAGCGGATGAGCGGCATCGCGACGCTCACGGCGCGGTACGTCGCCGAGATCGCCGGCACCCGCGCGCGCATCGTCGACACCCGCAAGACCACCCCCGGGCTGCGCGTCCTCGAGCGCCAGGCGGTGCGCGACGGAGGCGGACGCAACCACCGCTTCTCGCTCTCGGACGCGGTGATGGCGAAGGACAACCACCTCGCCGTGCTCGCGGCCGCGGGCGTGCCGATCGGCGATGCGATCCGCTCCGCGCGCTCGCGCATCGGGCACACGGTCCACCTCGAGGTCGAGGTGGACCGCATCGAGCAGATCGAGGAGGTCGTGGCGGCGGGGGTCGACACGATCATGCTCGACAACTTCACGCCCGCGCAGCTGCGCGAGGGCGTCGCGATCGTCGCGGGGCGCGCGATCGTGGAGGCCTCGGGCGGCGTGGACCTCGGCACCGTGCGGGCGATCGCGGAGAGCGGCGTCGACGTCATCTCGGTCGGCGCCCTCACCCACAGCGTGCGGTCCCTCGACCTCGGCCTCGACATGACGGTGACCGGCTGAGCCGTGGACGGCGTCCTGTATCTCGACACGGCGGCGACCACGCCGGTGCGCCGCGAGGTGCTCGAGGCGATGTGGCCCTACCTCACGGGCGAGTTCGGCAATCCGTCGAGCCGGCACAGGCCGGGGGAGCGCGCGGCGGAGGCGCTCCGGGAGGCGCGCGCGGTGGTCGCCCGCCACCTCGGATGCCGGCCCGCGGAGCTCGTCTTCACCTCGGGCGGCACCGAGGCTGACAACCTCGCGATCAAGGGCATCGCGCTGGGGGATCCCCGCGGGCGTCATCTGATCACCACGGCGATCGAGCACGAGGCGGTGCGCGAGTCGGCCGATCACCTGCGACGCCTGCACGGCTTCGAGGTGACGGAGCTGCCCGTCGACCGCGAGGGGCTCGTGGATCCCGCGGAGCTGGCGGCGTCGTTGAGGCCCGGCACAGCTCTCGTGAGCATCCAGCACGCGAGCAACGAGATCGGCACGGTGCAGCCGATCCGGGAGCTGGCCGCGGTGGCGCGCGCCGTCGGGGTGCCGTTCCACAGCGATGCCGTGCAGTCGGCGGGCTCCCTCGAGGTAGGTCTCGACGCGCTCGGGGCGGATGCGGTGAGCATCGCGGGGCACAAGCTCGGCGCCCCCAAGGGCATCGGCGCGCTCGCCGTGCGGGCGGCGCTGCCTCTCGAGCCGGTGCTGCACGGTGGCGGACAGGAGCGCGGTCGTCGCTCCGGCACCGAGAACGTCGCGGGTGCGGTCGCGCTCGCCACGGCGCTCGAGCTCGCGGCGGCGGAGCGGGCCGACGTGACGAGCGTCGCGCGCGATCGGATCATCGACGGCGTGCTCGCAGCGGTTCCGGGCGCAGTGCTCACGGGCTCCCGCGAGCGACGGCTCGCCCACCACGCCTCGTTCTGCTTCCCCGGCACGAGCGGCGAGGCGGTGCTGCTCGAGCTCGAGAGCCGCGGCGTCGTGTGCTCCTCGGGCTCGGCGTGCGCCGCGGGTGACGACGACCCGTCGCCCGTGCTGCTCGCGCTCGGGATCGCCCCCGAGGTGGCGCAGACCGCGGTGCGCTTCACGCTGCCGGCGGAGGTCACCGCGGAACAGGCGGATGCGGTCGTCGAGCGGGTGGTCGAGGCGGTGGCCGCGGTGGGCGGCCTACGTCGTCCCGGCCATTGACAGAACCGCTGCGTCTAGGGTCTACTCATCTAGATAGGAAACTTTACTAACTAGGAAGGTGACCACATGCGCAACGTCGCACATGTCCGCCCGCTTCTGGCATCCGCGACCGCACTGGTGGTCGTCGCCGGACTCGCCGCGTGCGCTCCCGGGAGCGACGACCCGAACGCCGTCACGATCCGGATCGCGATGGGATCCTCCGGAGACGCCGTCGACAACAACTTCGACGTGCTCAAGACGGAGTACGAGAAGAAGTACCCGGGCCGCAAGGTGGAGCTCGTCATCCAGGAGGACGACGTCTACCAGAGCACCGGCCTCGCGACGCTGCTGTCGAGCCGCGACGCCCCCGACGCCTACTTCGAGTGGTCGGGCGCCCGGATGGCGGGCCACGTCGCCGACGGTGACGGCGCGGACATCAGCGATGCGCTCGCCGGTCCGCTCTTCGCCGGCCGCTTCGACGACGGCGCGTTCAACAACATGGACGTCGACGGCTCGGGCGTCTACATGATGCCGTGGACCGGGGACGTGAGCAACGTCATCTGGTACGACGTCGACGTGTTCGAGAAGCTCGGCATCTCGGTGCCGAAGACCTGGGACGACTACATCGCCGCCAACAAGAAGATGCTCGCGGCGGGCTACGTTCCGCTCATCGAGGGCAACAAGGACCAGTGGCCGGTCGGCAGCGTGGCCTCGCACATCGTGTCGCGCGTGATCGGCGAGGACGCCTACTCCGCCGTCATCAACGGCGAGGCGCCCATGAACTCGCCCGAGATGGTATCGGCCTTCGAGAAGATCGCCCAGCTCGCCCCCTACGTGAACCCGAGCATCAACGCCCTGGCGGACGACGAGGCGATGACGCAGTTCTTCCTGCAGCGCGCCGCGACCCACCAGATCGGCAGCTGGCTGATGGCCGACGCCGTCGAGAACGCCGACGGCCTGAACTTCGACTACTTCAACCTGCCGGAGTTCACCGACGGCAAGGGCGTGCAGAACAGCGTGCTCGGCGTCTCGACCGGCTTCATGGTGAACGCGAAGTCCGCGCATATCCAGGAGACCCTCGAGTTCCTCGCGCTCGTGGCATCGCCCGAGGGCAGCAAGATGTGGGCGGAGGCCGGTCTCGTGCCGCTCACGGTCGACCCGTTCGCCGGTGTCGACGCGGATGCGCGCACCATCTCGCTCGCCGAGCTGCTCACCGACGCGGGCGACCTCGTGGTGCCGGCCGACAACTACGCCGACCTCGAGATCGCCGCGCTGTTCTACGGCGCCGCGGCGTCGGTGATCGGCGGCACGGCGACCCCGCAGGAGGCCCTCGACACCGCCCAGGCGCGCATCGACGCCCGCTGACCCCCACCGTGCGGGGCGGATCGCGTGATCCGTCCCGCACAGGGACCGAGGAGCACTCTGTTGAGACCCACCCGCGCCTGGTCGCCCTACCTCCTGGTGGCGCCAGCGATCCTGATCTTCGCGTTCGTCGTGCTCATCCCGATCGCGGCGAACACCGTCCTGAGCTTCGCCTCCTGGAGCGGCACCGACACCCTGCGGTTCATCGGCTTCGACAACTTCCTGCGAGCCTTCCGGGACGACATCTACCTCCGCGCCTACGCCAACACCTTCGGCTACATCGGGCTCACGCTCGTGCTCGAGGTGCTCGTCGGGCTCGTGCTGGCCGGGCTCGTCACCATGACCAACCGGCGCACCGCCTTCTACCGGGTCGCGTTCTTCGTGCCCGTGACGCTCCCGATGATCGCCATCGCGGTGCTCTGGGGCTTCGTCTACAGCGACGACATCGGGCTCATCAACTCGGGGCTCCGCGCCATCGGCCTCGACGGGCTCGCCAAGGTCTGGCTCGGCGACCCCTCGACCGCCCTCGTCGCGGTCAGCGTGGTGTCGGGCTGGATCTACGCGGGCTTCTACATGGCGATCTTCTACGCGGCGCTGCAGCGCATCCCCTCCAACCTCATCGAGGCGGCTCGGCTCGACGGCGCGAGCCAGCTGCGGATCTTCTTCAGCGTCAAGGTGCCGATGATCCGCCCCATGATCGAGGTCGCGGTGCTCCTGTGCGTGACCGGTGGGTTCCAGAGCTTCGATCTCTTCTATGTCATGACCAACGGCGGACCCGACCACGCGACCGAGATCATCACGACGTATCTCGTGCAGGTGGTGTTCGTGTACCGCGACCTCGGATACGGCGCCGCGCTCTCGACGATCATGACGATCGTCGTGATCGCGCTCGGGCTGTTCCTCGTGAAGATGCGGGCCAAGGACGGGAGCGAGCGCATTGAGTACTGACCGCACCCGGAGGTCCGGCGCCCTGGTGGCCGTCGTCGGCAGCCGCACGCTCTACCACGCCGTCATGGTCGCGCTCTCGCTCGTCTACGTCGTGCCGCTCGGCTGGATGGTGATGTCGTCGTTCAAGTCGAAGCGCGAGATCTTCGACGCGCCGTTCGCGCTCCCCACGGACCCGGACTTCGCGAACTGGGCGAAGGCCTGGGAGCGCGGCGACCTCGGCGGCTACATCCTGAACAGCCTCTTCACGACCGTCGCCTCGGTGACGATCATCCTCGTCGCGAGCCTCGCGGCGGCGTACGCCTTCAGCCGGCTGCGGTTCCGCGGCAGCGCGATCCTGCTCGCGCCGTTCGTGCTGGGCCTGCTGCTGCCCGTGCAGTCCTACCTGACCGCGCAGGCGCGGCTCTTCGACGCCGTGTACCTGCTCAACACCCGCTGGGTGCTCGTCGTGTCGTATGCGGGGCTCGGACTGTCGCTCGCCGTGTTCCTGTTCAAGGGCTATCTCGACTCGATGCCGAAGGAGATCTTCGAGGCGGCCCGCATGGACGGCTCCGGCGACTTCCGCACCCTCGTGCAGATCGTGATGCCGCTCATGGCGCCGGGCATCTCGACCGTCGCGGTGTTCTCGATCCTCTCGACGTGGAACGAGTTCCTGCTGGCGCTGCTGTACGTCACGAACGACGATCTGCGCACGATCCCGGCGGGCCTCCTGGCCTTCATCGGCAAGTACGCGACTGACTACCCGATGCTCTTCGCCGCGCTGTCGATGATCACGCTTCCGGTGATCGCCGTGTACACGGTCTTCCACAAGCAGATCATCGCGGGGGTCACCGAGGGCTCGGTGCAGTGAGGCGCCTCGCGGTGTTCAGAGCGCTCGCACCATGACGAGCTCGTCGCGCGTGGAGCCCAGCTCGCTGGGGGTGAAGCCGAGATGGCGGTAGAACCCGATCGCCCGCTCGTTGCGGCGCGCCACCCCGAGGTGCACGCCCGGGGCGCCGGCCGCGGTCAGCGCGTCGAGCAGCGTGCGCAGCATCGCGCCGCCGCGTCCGCTGCCCTGCACCTCCGGCACGAGGTCGATGTGCAGGTGCGCGGGGTAGGCGGTCACGAGCTCCGCCGGGCGCCGTTCGGGCGCGTGGAGGAGCTCGACGACCTCACGGTCGTGCGGGTTCGCGGGGAGCGCGTCGAGGGGGTGCCGCAGCCGCAGTTCGGGCCACCAGCGCTCCTCGAGCAGCTCCTCGAAGGCGCGGGTGTCGGTGACGCCGAGCACGTAGGCGCGAGCGACATCCGCGTCGTCGGCGTAGACCCAGGCGAGCTCGGGGGAGAAGCGCAGGTACGGTCCGACGAAGACCGCCCCCAGCAGCCGCGGGTCGTCGTAGAGCGCCGTGGCGTCATGGCCGTCGTCGCCGGTGCGCAGGCAGACCTCGGAGAGGGCCTCCTCGTCGCCGGGACGGAAGGGACGGATGCCGGGCATGCCCCGAGCCTAGGCCGAGACGGGCGGGCTGCATGAGCGGCGTCGCGGTGGCGGTCGACGGCGGGCAGTCGGGCATCCGGATGCGCGTCGGCGGTCAGGCCTCCGTGCTCCGCGCGGAGGGCCTCGGGCGGCTCGAGGAGGAGGTCCCGGGCGGCCTGCTGCGGCGCATCCGAGAGTGCCTTGCGGAGCTGCCGGCGATCCCGGCGATCGAGCGGATGGTGCTCGGGCTCACGGTGGTGCCGGCCGACGCGGAGTCGCGCGTGGCGCTCGCCCGCGAGCTCGCGACCGTGCTCGGCATCGCCCGCGTCGACGTGGTGGGCGACGAGCTGACGGCTCACGCGGGCGCGTTCGGCGGCGGCGCGGGGGTCGTGCTCACGGTGGGGACGGGGATCGCGTGCCTCGGCCTCGACCCCGCGACCGGGGCGTTCCGCCGTGTCGACGGCGACGGCTTCCTGCTCGGCGACGCCGGGTCCGCCTTCTGGCTCGGCAGCCGCGGCGTCGAGGCGGTGCTGCGCGCCCGCGACGGCCGTGGCGAGCCGACCGCCCTCGAGCCCCTGTGCGATGCACGGTACGGCGTGCATCCGGATCTCGCGGCGTGGCTGCACGGACGGCCCCGCGCCGTCGCCGAGATCGCGCGGTTCGCGATCGACGTGCAGCACGCGGCCGGCGACGGCGACGCCGTGGCGTGCGTGCTCGTCGCGGCGGCGGCCGACGAGCTCGTCGCGACCGCGCACGCCGCGGCCGCGGCGCTCGCACCCCGCCCCTGCCCGCTCGCGCTGAGCGGACGCGCCGTCTCGCCCGGCGGCGCCCTCCGCCTGGCGCTCGACGCGCGCCTCGCGCGGGAGGCCGCGCTCGCACCCGTCGAGGCGCAGGGTGACCCCCTCGACGGCGCCTGGGCGATCGCCGCCGGTAGCTTGGGCGACGCCTACTCCGACCACCTCAGCACCTGGAGGACCACATGACCGACGCACTCGCGACGCGGTACCTCGCGCACACGGCCGAGCTCCTCGGACGTCTCGCCGAGGAGCAGGGCCAGGCGATCTCCGCCGCGGCCGAGATCGTCGCCCGCACCCTCGTGGCCGACGGGCTCGTGCACGTCTTCGGCTCGGGCCACTCCCACCTCCTCGCGCTCGAGGGGTTCTACCGCGCCGGCGGCCTCGCGGCGGTCGACCCGATCCTGCTCGAGTCGCTCATGCTCCACGGCAACGCGGCGCTCTCGACCGTGATCGAGCGCAGCGACGGGCTCGGCGCGGGCATCCTCGCGGATCTCGCCCCGGGCGCGGACGACTGCCTCGTCGTGATCTCGAACTCGGGCGGCAACCGCATCGCCGTGGAGCTCGCCGTCGCGGCGCGCGAGCGGGGGATGCCGGTGATCGCGATCGTGAGCGCCGCCCACGCGGCATCGGCGCAGGCGGTGCAGGCGGAGCGGACGAACCTGCTCGCGGTCGCCGACGTGGTGATCGACAACCTCGGCGAGGCGGGCGACGCCTCGGTGACGGTCGACGGCTTCCCGGCGCGGATGGGCCCCACCTCGACGGTCGTCGGCGCCGCGATCATCCACGCGATCCAGGCCTCGGCGGCGGCGCGCGCCGTGGCGGCCGGGGTGGTGCCTGCGGTGTTCGCCTCGAGCAACGTCGCGGGCGGGGACGCCCGGAACGCGGCGACCATCGCGCGCTACCGCGGCCGGGTGCGGTCGCTGTGAGCGCCCTCGCGATCCGCGGCGTCGTCGAGGGGTTCTACGGACGCCCCTGGACCGTCCAGCAGCGGCACGACATGATCGCGTTCATCGCGGGCCTCGGCATGAACGCCTACGTGTACTCGCCGAAGGACGACCCCTTCACCCGCCGACGCTGGCGGGAGCCGTATCCGGACGACGCGGCGGCGGAGCTGCGCGAGCTCGCCGCGGTCGCGCGCGAGGCGGGCATCGCGCTCTGGTACGGCGTGTCGCCCGGCCTCTCGATGCGGTACTCGGAGCCCGCCGACGTGGAGGCGGTGCACGCCAAGCTCGCCGGCGTGCGCGAGCTCGGCCTGACCGACGCCGCGCTCTTCCTCGACGACATCCCGGGGCGGCTCCAGCATCCGGCCGATCGTGCGGCCTTCCCCGACCTCGTGACCGCCCAGCTGCACCTCGTGCGGCAGGTGGAGGAGCGGCTCGCGGCGCGGGGGGAGGGCGCGCGGTTCGCGGTCTGCCCCACCGACTACTGGGGTCACGGCGACGAGCCCTACATCGCGTCGCTCGGCACGGGGCTCGCCGCCGGCACCGCGCTGTTCTGGACGGGCCGCGCGATCTGCTCGCCCGAGATCACCGTCGCCGAGGCGGAGCTGTTCGCACGTTCCACGGGGCGGCGTCCGCTGTACTGGGACAACTTCCCGGTGAACGACGTCGCCATGACCCACGAGCTCCACATCGGCCCCTACCTCGGACGCGATGCGGGGCTCGCCGAGAGCGCCGCGGGCATCGTGGCGAATCCCATGCCGCTCGCGGAGGCCTCGAAGATCGGCATCGCGAGCGTCGCCGACTTCTGCCGCGATCCGCACTCCTTCGACGCCGAGGCGAGCTGGGAGGCGGCGCTGCGCCGCGTGGCCGGCTCGCGCGACGCCGAGCCGTTCCGCGAGTTCGCGGATGCCGTGCGGGGATCGGCGCTGTGCACCGACGACGCGCCGCGTCTCGCCGCGCGCCTCGAGCGGTTCGCGTTCGACTACCAGTTCGGCGCACCCGCGGATGCCGTGGCCGACCTCCGCCTGCAGCTCGCGCACCTGTCCGGTGTCGCGGAGCGCATGGGGCGGCTCGAGAACCGTGCGCTGGGCGCCGAGATCGCGCCGTGGGCTGCGCAGTACGCGCGCGGCATCGAGGCCGTGGATGCGGCGGTCGCAGCGCTCGAGCCCCGCGTCGCGGGCGAGCCGCCGCAGCTGCGCGGACCGGCGCGGGATGCGATCGCGAACCGGCTCCACGAGCTGCGTGCCGCCCGACTGCGGGTGTTCGGCGACCTGGTCGACATGTTCCTCTCGGACCTCGTCGGCGAGTTCAGCGCGCGCTGAGCTCCACCCGCCGGCGCTCGCGCCAGGAGAGGGTCGCGGCATCCAGCGCCTCGGCCTGGCGCACCGCGTCGGCGGGGGGCAGCAGGAGCTCCGCCTCGCCGCGCACCGCCGCGTCGAAGCGCGCGATCTGGCGCTCGTAGTGGTCGACGCGCGGGGCCTCGACGCGCCGCGTGCCCTCGGCGTCGCTCAGGAGCAGCACGTGGTCGTCGGGGCCGCGCAGGAAGCCGCTCGGAACCTCGAGGCGCCCCCGTGATCCGATCACCGTCACGGTGTCGAGGTCGGCGCTCCACATGCCGAGCTGCGCCGTCGCGGCGACCCCTCGCGGGAACTCGAGGAGCAGCGCCGTGCTCATGTCGACGCCGCCGTGCAGCTCGGAGGAGGCGGCGTGCGCCGTCACGGCCTCCGGCTCGGCACCCGTCAGCATCCGGGCGACGTGCACGGCGTAGCAGCCGACGTCGTAGATCGCGCCGCTGCCGGGCGCCCCCTGGAAGCCCGAGTGCTCGAGCTCCTCCGAGGCGTCGAAGGTGAACACCACGTGGATGCCGCGCAGCTCGCCGATGGTGCCCTCCGCCAGCAGCTCCCGGAGCCGCTCGTACCGCGGGTGGTGTGCGTACATGAACGCCTCGGAGAGCAGCACGCCGGCCTCCGAGGCCGCGGCGACCATGCCGCGCGCCTCGTCCGCGGTCACCGCGAGCGGCTTCTCGCACAGCACGTGCTTGCCGGCGCGGATCGCGCGATGCACCCACTCGGCGTGCTGCGCGTTGGGGGTCGGCACGTAGACCGCGTCGACCTGCGGATCGGAGAGCAGCGCGTCGTAGCTCGCGTAGCCCGCGCCTCCCCACTCCGCGGCGGCGCGGCGGGCGCGCTCGGGGTCGCGGCTCGCGAAGCCGGCGAGCTCGGAGCTCGTGCTCGCCAGGATCGCGGGGACGGTGGCCGCGTTGATGCCCGCCACGGAGCCGATGCCCCAGCGCACGGGGGCCGTCATCTCGCGTCCCAGCGGATCAGCACGCCGAGCTCGCGCCCGCGGTCGGCCTGCAGCTCGCGGTAGAGCTCGGGGAGCGACGCCTCGCCTGCCTCGCGGGTGAGGAGGGCGGCGGGGTCCATGCGGCCGGCCGCGACGAGCTCGAGGAACACGTCGAGCATGACGGCGGCGCTCCACGGGTCGGACGGCGTCGCGATCTCGGCGGCGGTGCCGGCGTGGACGCCGATCACCGAGATGCCGTCGGCCACGATGCGCGGTCCGAGTGCCTGCAGGCTCGGTCGCGGGGCGTCGCCCACCAGCACGAGACGGCCGAGAGGGCGGAGGAGCTCGGATGCGGGGGCGAGCACCGCGGGGTGCCCCGTCACCTCGAACACCACATCAGCGGTGCCCGCGAGGCTCTCCACCGCCTCCGCGGCACCGATGCTCAGCACCTCGTCGGCTCCGCCCGTGCGGGCGAGCTCGAGCCGGGCGGCATCCGGGTCGACCGCGACGATGCGCCGCGCGCCCGCGATCCGCAGATAGCGCACGAGCAGCTGCCCGAGAAGCCCCAGGCCGACCACCACGGCGACCTCGCCGAACACGAGCCCGGAACGGCGCACGGCCCACTGGGTGGTGACGGCGAGCGAGCTCCACACCGCCTGCTCGTCGCTGACCCCGGCCGGGAGCGGGGTGGCCTCCGCGGCATCGAGCACGAACTCGGATGCGTGGGGCGTGAAGGAGAACACGCGGTCCCCGGGCCGGATGCCGGCCACCCCGGCCCCGACCTCCTCGACGCGCGAGACCATCGAGTACCCGGGCGAGAACGGATAGCGCACCCATTCCGCCCAGAAGGTGCGCTCGTCGAACTCGCCGCGGAGGCAGGCGAGCTCCGTGCCGGTGCTCACGAGCGAGGCGAGCGCACGGCAGCGGAGCTGCCCGGCCGCGGGAGCCGCGACCTCGACGTCCTCGACGACGACCTCGCCGGCCCGCGGGAAGCGCACCGCCCGTGCGGTCGTCATCGGCCGAGCCTCTCCTCGGCGAGCGCGCTCACCTCGACGACGCGGGTGCCGAAGCGCACGTCGTAGTCGTGGTGCCGCTCGCCGGTGCGGATCAGCTCCGCGAGCTCCTCGTAGGCGGTCGCGAAGGCGCTGCGGGAGTCGACGTCGTCGACCGGGAGCTGGAGACGCCCGGACTCGCCCCACACCAGCGTCGAGAAGCCGTCGGCGGCGTCCGGCGCGCGCAACGTCATGCTGCAACTGGTGGTGCTTCCTCCCTCGTGGGCGAAGACCACGTGCATCATGTCGTCCTCGTAGACGGCCGAGAGCACGTCGACGATCGGCCCGACGGTGCACCACAGGGCCGCGACGGCGTGCGGGCCGACGTCCCAGATGGGGAGCTCCTCATGGCGCCACGGCGTGTTGAAGGGGTTGTCGTCACCGAGCGCGGAGCCGAGCCAGAGGCCGGCGCCTCCCGTCCATCGGCGTCCGGCGTGCGCCTCCTCGACGATCCGGCGCATCCGCGGGTCGTACATCATCGTGAACAGCACGACGGTCGCCACGTCGGCGGCCTCGGCGGCCTCGACGAGGCGCCGCGCCGCATCCGGCTCGATCGCGACAGGCTTCTCGAGCGCGACGTGCTTGCCCGCCCGGATGGCGCGCAGCGCGAGATCGGACTGCACGCGCGGCGGGATCGCGAAGGTGACGGCGTCGACCTCGGCGAGGAAGGCGTCGAAGTCGTCGCCCGCGTGCGGCGCGCCGTGCCGTGCGGCGAGCTCGGCGGCACGCGAGGCGTCGCGGCCCCAGACCGCCGCGAGCTCCCACGACGGTGCGTTGCCGACCGCGGCCGCGTGCGTGACGTCGGCCCAGTATCCGGTGCCGGCGAGTCCCATGCGCAGCGTCATCGCCGCACCTCCTGCGGGGTGTCGAGGGTGGCCCGCAGCCGTTCACGACGTGCGGGGGAGGAGCCGCGCTCGCCCGTGAGCGCGTCGAGGTGTTCGAGGCCGAGTAGGGCCGAGCCCACGATCGGCGCGTCGTCGACGATCGAGACGACGGCCCGGGGTGCGGCGGCGCAGATGCCCGCGAGCACCGGCTCGAGGAGGGCCGGATGCCGGCTCGTGAGCATGCCGCCGCCCAGCACGACGTCGACCGGCTCGTCGAGCGCGTCGATGCGGCGGAGGGTCGTGGCGGCGAGCAGGGCGATCTCCTCCGCCTGCTTCCGCACGACCTCGGCGGCCACGGCGTCGCCCGCGTCGACGGCGTCGAACAGCAGCGGGACGAGCTCGTGCATGCGGTCGCGGTCGATGGTGCCGAGGTGCATGCCGGTCGCGACCTCGACGGCGGTCGCGCATCCGAAGTGCTGGGCGGCGAGGCGGCTCAGCAGCGTCGCCGGGCCGCGGCCGTCCTCGTGGCGGCTCGCGTGCCAGAGCACCTCCTTGCCGATCGCGAAGCCGCCGCCCCAGTCGCCCGTGATGCGGCCGAGCGCGGGATAGCGCACGTGGCGGCCATCGCGCGCGATCCCGACGCCGTTGATGCCGCCGCCGCAGACGACCGCGACGCCCGCATCGGCGTCGGTGCCGGTGCGGAGCATGGCGAAGGTGTCGTTGTGCACCTCGACGCGCTCGGCCCAGCCGTACGCCGCGATCGCGTCGGCGATCGCGTCCTCCTCCTCGGGGAGGTCGGCGTTGGCGAGGTAGCCCGCGACGACGTCGACCCGGGTGAGGCCCGCGACGGCGAGCGCCTCCTCCACGGCGGGCGCCACGGTCGCGACCGCGGGGCCCGCGCCGACGATGTGCGGCGCGAACGGCCCCGAGCGGGCGCGCGCGACGACCGTGCCGTCCGAGGTCACGAGCAGCACGTCGGTCTTGCTGTTGCCGCCGTCGAGGGCGAGCAGGTGCGGCCCGGTCAGCGCGCCCACGACAGCCACTCCCGGTTCTCGGCGATCAGCCGGTCGGCGAGCGCCTGGGCGGTCGCGTACTGCCCGACGAGCGGATGCGCGAGCAGCGCCCGCACCACGCGGTCCCGTCCCCCGTGAAGGGCGGCCTCGACGCCGAGCTGCTCGTAGCGCGCGACGTGCGCGATGAGCCCTGCGGCGAGCGGCGGCACCGGCGGCACGGCGTGCGGGCGGATGCCGTCGGGCCCGACGGACGCCCGCACCTCGACGACGGCCTCGTCGTCGAGGAACGGCAGGATGCCGCGGTTGCGGACGTTCACGACGTGGTCGCGCGTCGCGCCGGTGCCGAGCAGGCTCGAGAGCAGGCCCACCGCGGCATCCGAGTAGTACGCACCGCCGCGCCCGCGCAGCTCCGGGGGAGTGCGGTCGAGCGCCGGGTCGGCGTAGAGCCGGAGCAGCTCGGCCTCGAGAGCAGCGACCTCGGCGGCGCGCGACGGCCGATCGGCGGCGAGCGCCACGAGCTCGTCGTGCTCGAGGTAGTAGCGCAGGTAGTAGGACGGGATGAGGCGCTCCGTGCGCAGCAGGGGCAGCGGCAGCTCCGTCTCGCCGACGAGCGCCTCGCCGTGCTCGTCGATGAGCCGCTCGAGCACCTCGGTGACGCTTCCGTCGTCGTGGCGGATGCGCGCACCGAGCTCCCAGCTCAGGTGGTTGAGCCCCGCGTGGTCGAGCTCGATCCGCTCGGGCTCGACGCCGAGCAGCGAGGCGAAGAGTCGCTCGAAGCCGATCGCGACGTTGCACAGCCCGACCGCTCGGTGACCGTCGTCGAGCAGGGCGCGCGTCACCATCCCGACGGGGTTGGTGAAGTCGACGATCCAGGCGTCGGGGTTGACGGCGCGCACGCGGCGGGCGATGTCGAGCACCACGGGGATGGTGCGGAGCGCCTTCGCGAGCCCGCCCGCACCGGTGGTCTCCTGTCCGATGCACCCGCACTCGAGCGGCCAGCTCTCGTCGCGGGCACGAGCGGCCTGCCCGCCGATGCGCAGCTGAACGAGCACGGCATCCGCCCCCGCGGCCGCGGCCTCCAGGTCGTCGGTCGTCGTGACACGGCAGCTGCTGCCGGCCGCGGCGAGGATGCGCGAGGTGAGCCCCGCGACGACCTCGAGGCGCGCGGCGTCGGGGTCCACGAGCACGAGCTCCTCGACGGGGAGGGTCTCGCCGAGTCGCGCGATGCCGTCGGCGAACTCGGGTGTGTAGGTCGAGCCGCCGCCCACGACGGCGAGCCGGATGCGGCGACCGGTCACGTCGTGAACACCCGGTCGCGCGCGATGCCGAGGCCCATGAGCATGGCTCCGTCGAGGATGGGAGTGTCGGTCGCGACGGTGACGGCGAGCGGGGGAGCGGCGAGCACCACGGCGGCGAGCTGCCGCGAGACCTCGGCGCGCAGCCGCTCGCCGCCGAGCTGCGCGAGCTCGCCCGCGAGCACGATGCGGGCCGGGTCGAGCAGCGCGATGACGGAGGCGAGGGCGAGCGCGTAGCGCCGCGCGAGCTCCGACAGGGCGGGTGCGGCGGCGGGGTCCTCGAGCATCGCGCGCAGCGCCTCGGATGCCGTGGCCGTCTCGTGCACGGCGCCGGCGGCGAGCTCACGCAGCGCCCCCTCGCCGACGAGGTGCTCGAGCGCGCCCTCGGTGCGGCTTCCCTCGTCGAGCACGGCGCCGGGGGTGAGCAGGAACGCGGCCTCGCCGGCGGCGCCGCGGCTGCCGCGGTAGAGCGATCCGTCGATCATGATCGCGCCGCCCACGCCGTCGTCGAGCCAGAGCAGGAAGAAGCTCTCCGTCGCGCCGTGGCCGGCGTGCCGCTCGGCGATCGCCGCGAGGTTGACGTCGTTCTCGATGGCGACGGATGCCGTGGGGAACAGCCTCCGCAGCTCGGCGCCGACGGAGGGGTGCTGCCAGCCGGGGAGGTGGTCGACGTAGCTGAGGGCGTCGGCCTCGGTGTCGTACGAGCCGGGCACGCTGACCGCGATCGCGTCGAGCTGGGCGGGGGCGATGCCGGCGGCCTCGCAGCAGGAGCGGATGACGGCGGCGGCGTTGTCGGGTCCGTTGGCGGTCGCGTCGCTCGCGCGCTCCTGCTCGGCGACGACCGCGCCCGTGATGTCGGCGATGCGCACCCGCACGCGTCCGCGGCGCACGTCGACCGCGGCGGCGTGCCCGGCAGCGGGCTCGATGCGGTAGAGCTGCGGGGCGCGCCCCCCGGGGCCGGTCTCGCCGAAGCCGCTGGGGCGCACGAGGCCGCTCTCCTCCAGCCGCTGGAGCAGCTGGGAGGCGGTGGGCTTCGAGAGCCCGGTGAGGGTGTGCACGTCACTGCGGCTCAGCGTGCCGTGCTGGATCAGGAGGTCGAGCACGACGCGGTTGTTGAGGCTGCGCAGCAGGCCCGGTTGCGCGGGTGCCGGGCCGCGGCCGTCGCCGGATGCCGATGCGTTCACCACGATCCTCCGCCTAGTTAGGAAACTTTACTATCTTGACGGTAGTGGCCGTCGATCAGGGTGTCAACGCTCCCGTGCGGGTCGACACGAGACCCCAGTCCGCGCCCGACAGACGCTCGATCGCGGCGACCACCGCGGCGATGCTCGGCACGCGGCGTGCACCGAGCTGCAGCACCGCCTGGATGGTGCGGTCGCTCGAGGGCGTCGTGGCACGCAGGGCCGCACCCGGCGGGGCGACGGCGGTCGCGAGCGCGAGCTGCGGGAGGAGCGCCACGCCGAGCCCGGCGGCGACGAGATGGAGCACCGCGATCGCGTTGTCGGTCTCGAGCCCGATATCCGGATCCACCCCCACCGCCTCGCACGCCGCGAGCAGATGGCCGCGGCAGAGCGGGCATCCGGCGATCCAGCGCTCCTCGGCGAGCGCGGCGAGCGACACCGGCCCGCCGTCGGCGGCGAGCGGATGCGCGTCCGCCACCGCGATCACGATCGGCTCGGTGAAGAGCGGAAGGGTCTCGACCGGGCCCTCCGACTCGCGGTGCGGGTCGGCGCGGTCGCCCGGATAGGCGAAGGTGATCGCCACGTCGAGCTGGCCCTCGCGCAGCATCGCGAGGGCCTCGGGCGGCTCCGCCTCGAGGTAGCTCACGGTGAGGCCCGGCTGCTCGTCGCGGAGCGCCTGCAGCAGCCGCGGCACGATCGTCGACGACGCCGTCGGGAAGGCCGCGAGGCGCACCGTGCCGGTGCGGAGGCCGACGAGGTCGGAGAGCTCGCCGCTCGCGGCGTCCATGGCGGAGGCGATCGTGTGGGCGTGGCGCGCCAGCACGAGCCCAGGCTCGGTGAGGCGCACGCCGCGGCCGGCGCGGGCGACGAGCGGCATCCCGAGGCGCTGCTCGGCACGTCGCAGGTGCTGGCTCACTGCGGGCTGGCTGTAGCCGAGCGCGCGGGCGGCGCCGCTGATGGACCCGTGCTCCGCGATCGCGCGCACGATGCGCACCGACTGCAGGTCGAGGTCCATCTCATAACAGTATCGAATGGGCGGCATCTCAAACATGATCTGGTGCGATAGGTCGCGCGACCGCACGCTGGGAGGATGAGCACCCTGACCGCCGCCTCCCGCCCCCTCGCCGCGGCGATCGCGGAGTTCGGCGAGCCCCGCGGGTACGTCGCCGTCGCATCGATCGGCCTGCCGCCCCGCCGCTCCGTCGAGGCGCTGCGCGCCGACCTCGACGCCTGGGCGCGCGCCGACCGCGACCCGCAGGGTTACGACCCCATCGTTGAGCGCACCCGCGCCTCCTACGCGCGTCTCCTCAGCATCGACGTGGCCCGCGTCGCGATCGGATCGCAGACCTCCGTGCAGGCCTCGGTGGTGGCGGCATCCGTGCCCTCCGGCGCCGAGGTGCTCGTCGCCGACCGCGACTTCTCCTCGCTCCTCGCGCCCTTCGCGGAGCGACCCGACATCGAGCTGCGCGCGGTGCCGCTCGAGGCCCTCGCCGACGCCGTCACCGAGCGCACCTTCCTCGTGGTGTTCTCGCTCGTGCAGTCGGCGACGGGGGTCGTGGCGGACGCCGCGGCGATCCGCGAGGCCGCCGCGCGTCACGGCGCACTCACCTTCTGCGACCTGACCCAGGCGGCCGGCGTGCTGCCCGTCGCGGGTGGCGACTTCGACATCACGGTGTGCCACGCGTACAAGTGGCTCTGCTCGCCGCGAGGCGTCAGCTTCCTCACGGTGGGGGAGAAGGCGGATGCCGTGCTCCGCACCGTGCAGGGCGGCTGGTACGCGGGCGCGGACGTGTGGCAGAGCTGCTACGGCCACGACCTCACCCTCGCCGCCGACGCACGGCGCTTCGACGTCTCGCCCGCCTGGCAGGCGTGGGTCGGCGCCGAGCAGTCGATCGGCATGTTCGCGGAGCTCGATATCGCCGAGGTCTGGGAGCGCGCCTCGGGCCTCGGCGAGCTGCTGTGCCGCGAGCTCGGCCTCCCCGTGCAGCGTCAGGCGATCGTGGCCTGGCCCGACCCCGACGGCTCGCAGCTCGCGCGCATGACCGATGCCGGCATCCGCATCTCCGGACGTGCCGGGCGCGCCCGCGCCTCGTTCCATCTCTGGAACACCGAGGACGACGTCGCGGCCATCGTGCGCGCCGTGCGCTGAGCCCGCGCGGCGGCAGGGCGCATCCGCCCCGATAGGCTGGAGGTCTGCATCTCTCGCACCGCGCAAGCCGGCGCGGCCCGACCCTCAGGAGCTCCTCCGTGGCGACCCCCACCCCCCTCGACCAGGTCATCTCCCTCGCGAAGCGTCGCGGCTTCGTGTACCAGGCGGGTGAGATCTACGGCGGATCCCGTTCCGCGTGGGACTACGGCCCGCTCGGCACCGCGCTCAAGGAGAACATCAAGCGCGAGTGGTGGAAGTTCATGGTGCAGCGCCGTGACGACATCGTCGGCATCGACTCCTCGGTGATCCTGCCCCGCCAGGTGTGGGAGGCATCCGGGCACGTCGAGGTGTTCTCCGACCCGCTCATCGAGTGCCTGCAGTGCCACAAGCGCTACCGCGAGGACCACCTCCTCGAGGCCTACGAGGAGAAGAAGGGACGCGCGCCCGAGAACGGCCTCGCCGACATCGTCTGCGAGAACTGCGGCACCCGCGGCCAGTGGACCGAGCCCCGCGCCTTCTCCGGCCTGCTCAAGACCTTCCTCGGCCCGGTCGACGACGAGGAGGGGATGCACTACCTGCGCCCCGAGACCGCCCAGGGCATCTTCGTGAACTTCGCCAACGTGCTCTCGAGCGCGCGCATGAAGCCGCCGTTCGGCATCGCCCAGATCGGCAAGAGCTTCCGCAACGAGATCACGCCCGGCAACTTCATCTTCCGCACCCGCGAGTTCGAGCAGATGGAGATGGAGTTCTTCGTGCAGCCCGGCACGGACGAGGAGTGGCACCAGTACTGGATCGACGCGTCGTACGGCTGGTACCGCGACCTCGGCATCCGGGACGACAACCTGCGCTTCTACGAGCACCCGAAGGAGAAGCTCAGCCACTACTCGAAGCGCACCGTCGACGTCGAGTACCGCTTCAACTTCGCCTCGGGCGAGTGGGGCGAGCTCATGGGCATCGCGAACCGCACCGACTTCGACCTCAAGACCCACTCGGAGCACTCCGGCAAGGACCTGTCGTACTTCGACCAGACCACCAACGAGCGCTGGGTGCCGTACGTGATCGAGCCCGCGTTCGGCCTCACCCGTGCGCTCATGGCGTTCCTCATCGACGCGTACCACGAGGACGAGGCCCCCAACGCGAAGGGCGGTGTCGACACCCGCACGGTGCTGCGCCTCGACCGCCGGCTCGCCCCCGTCAAGGTGGCGGTGCTGCCGCTCTCGCGCAACGAGCAGCTCTCGCCCGTCGCGCGCGAGCTCGCGGCCGACCTCCGCGAGGACTGGATGATCGAGTTCGACGACGCGGGCGCCATCGGGCGCCGCTACCGCCGCCAGGACGAGATCGGCACCCCGTTCGCGGTGACCGTCGACTTCGACACCCTCGACGACAAGTCGGTGACGGTGCGCGAGCGCGACACGATGGCGCAGGAGCGCGTCTCGCTCGACCGCCTGCACGGCTACCTCGCCGAGCGCCTTCGCGGGGCCTGACGGTGAGCGGGGACGAGCAGGCGGTTCCCTCGCCGTACGGCCATCCGGCACCGCCGCCCGCGTACCCGATTCCGGTGCCGCCGCCCGCGGTCGAGAACCCCGCGCCCTACCACCGCCTGTTCCGCACCGCGCGCGTCTACGCGTGGTGGCGTCCGCTCGTCGCGTTGGCGGTGTTCGTGGCGTTCTACCTGGTGTCGCAGGTGGTCATCGGGCTCGTCTGGGTGATCGGCGCGATCCTCACCGGGGGATTCTCGTCGCTGTCCTCGGTCGGCTCGCTCATGGACCGCGTCACGGACGTGTCCGATCCGCTCAACCTCGTGCTGCTGCTCGGCGGCATCGCGATCATGCTGCCGCTCGTGCCGCTCGCGATGCTGTGCGCGGGGCTGCGTCCGGTCGGGCTCCGGCATTCGGTCGCGTTCCGCATCCGCTGGCGCTGGATGCTGTGGTGCGCGATCCCGGCGCTCGTCATCACCGCGGTGACCAACGGGCTCTCCTTCATCCCCGGCCTCTCCGAGCCGCTCCCGCCCGTCCCGGTGGACGCGGGCGCCTTCGCCGTGTCCGCGGTGCTCATCATCGTGCTCGCGCCTCTGCAATCGGCCGCCGAGGAGTACGTGTTCCGCGGCTTCATCATGCAGACGATCGGCTCGTGGGTGCGCAGCCCGTGGCCCGGCATCCTCATCTCCACCGTGATCTTCACGGCGGGCCACACCCAGTACGAGATCTGGGGCATGCTGAGCGTCGGCGTGATGGGCCTCGGCTTCGCGATCGTCGTGTGGCGCACGGGGGGGCTCGAGGCGGGCATCGCCTTCCACGTCGTCAACAACGTGGTCGCCCTGCTGCTGCTCTCGAGCGGCGTGCTCGGCACGACCACGATGAGCTCGGAGGGCAGCGGTCCCCTCGCCCCGCTCGTGCAGGCGGTGTTCACCGCCGCGTACGTGCTGTGGATCGAGTTCGCCGCCCGCCGGATGGGCATCTCCCGCGTCCGCGAGCTCCCCGCCGCTCTCGGATGACCGCGCGGGAATACGCGCGACACCCAGGTCGTTGACAGATCACATGCCCGAACCGATCAAGATCGACATCTGGTCCGACATCGCCTGCCCCTGGTGCTTCATCGGCAAGCGCCGCTTCGAGGCGGGAGCCGAGGAAGCGGGGGTGCCGGTCGAGATCGAGTACCACTCCTTCGAGCTGTCGCCCGACACCCCTGTCGACTTCGAGGGCAGCGAGTTCGAGTTCCTCGCCCAGCACAAGGGGATCCCTGTCGACACCGCGAAGCAGATGATCTCGCGCGTCACCGGCATCGCCGACTCGGTGGGACTGCACTACGACTACGACGCCCTCCAGCACACCAACACGGTCAAGGCGCATCAGCTGCTGCACTACGCGAAGCTCCGCGGTCGCCAGCTCGAGATGAAGGAGCGCCTGCTCTCCGCCTACTTCGAGCAGGGGCGTCACGTGGGCCGGATCGAGGATCTCGCCGATCTCGCGGCCGAGCTCGGCTTCGACCGCGACGACGTCATCCGCTCGCTCGAGTCCGACGAGCACCTCGCCGACGTGCGCGAGGACCAGGCGGTCGCCCGCGACTTCGGCATCCAGGGCGTGCCGTTCTTCGTGATCGACCGCAAGTACGGCGTCTCGGGTGCGCAGGAGTCGGCGACCTTCGCCGAGGTGCTGCGCCAGGTCGCGGCCGAGAAGGCGGATGCGGAGCTCGCCTCGTGAGCGGCCTCATCCCGCTCGGCGATCCGGACGCGGTCGCCTGCGAGGGCGACGTCTGCGAGATCCCGGGCCTCAGCGCTCCGGAGCTGCCTCGCTGATGTCGGCCACCGTCGCGCCGAGACCGGCGATGAGCGCATCGGCGTCGACGAAGAGGCTCACGCCGTGCTCGCCCGCTCCCATCGAGACGCGGCGCCCGACGATCCGCTCGTCGACGTAGACCGGCCACGGCGTCGTCGAGCCGAGGGGCGTGATCGTGCCGCGCTCGTAGCCCGTCGCGGCGAGCGCGACCGCGGCATCCGGCAGCTGCAGCTTGTTGACGCCCACGAGCGCACGGAGCTTCGGCCAGGAGATCACCCGGTCTCCGGGGATCTCGGCGAACAGGAAGCTGCCGTCGCTGCGCTTCACCACGAGCGACTTCACGATGTCGGCGGGCGTGATGCCGAGGATCGCGGCCGCCTCCTCGAGCGAGCTCGCGGCCTGCCGCTCGACGAACTCGAGCTCGATGCCCCGCGCCGCCGCATCCGCGGCCACGCGATCGCGTCCTGCACCCATGTCCGGTCTCCTCACGGCGTCATCTGGAAGAATCGAGGGGATGTCCACCCTAATCGCGCCCCCAGCACCCGCGCTCGAGATCGGCCCGCTGCGCCTCGACGTGCCTGTCGTGCTCGCGCCGATGGCGGGCATCACCAACACCGCGTTCCGCCGGTTGTGCCGCGAGTACGGCGCGGGGCTCTACGTCTCCGAGATGATCACGAGCCGCGCGCTCGTCGAGCGCACGCCCGAGTCGATGCGCCTCATCAAGCACCACGAGTCGGAGACGCCGCGCTCCATCCAGCTCTACGGGGTCGACCCCACGACGATGGCCGAGGCCGTCACGATGCTCGTCGCGGAGGATCGCGCGGACCACATCGACCTCAACTTCGGTTGTCCCGTGCCCAAGGTCACCCGCAAGGGCGGGGGAGCGGCGCTGCCGTGGAAGCTCGACCTGTTCCGCGGCATCGTCGAGGCGGCCGTGAAGGCGGCGGGTCCCCTGCCGCTGACGGTCAAGATGCGCAAGGGCATCGACGCGGACCACCTGACCTACCTCGAGGCGGGACGGATCGCGGAGGGGGCTGGTGCCGCAGCCGTCGCCCTGCACGCCCGCACCGCCGCCGACTTCTACTCCGGACATGCGGATTGGGACGCCATCGCGACTCTCAAGCAGACCGTCACGAGCGTGCCGGTGCTCGGCAACGGCGACATCTGGGCAGCGGAGGACGCGGTGCGCATGGTCGAACAGACCGGATGCGATGGCGTCGTCGTCGGACGCGGCTGCCTCGGGCGCCCGTGGCTGTTCGGCGACCTCGCTTCGGCGTTCACCGGCGGCACCGCGAAGGCCGAGCCGACACTCGGCGAGGTGGCCGTGGCGTTCCGTCGGCACGCCGAGCTGCTCATCGAGTTCTTCGACGGCGACGAGGGGCGGGCCTGCCGCGACATCCGCAAGCACGTCGCCTGGTACTTCAAGGGCTACCCGGTCGGCGGCGAGCTGCGGGCCGCCCTCGCGCGCTCGTCGAGCCTCGCCGAGATCGACGAGCTGCTCGGTCGTCTCGACCCCGCCGAGCCCTACCCGGGCGCCGAGGCCGAGGGACAGCGCGGCCGGGCGGGCACGCCCAAGCAGCCCGCGCTGCCGGAGCGCTGGCTCGACTCGCGCGAGCTGCAGGAGGCGCACCGCGCCGAGCTCACCGAGGCCGAACTGGACACCAGCGGTGGCTGAGCCGGGGGCCGGCGCTGCGTTCGTCTCCGGCTACGGAGAGGCCGATGCGGAGCGGATGCTGCCGGAGGAGCACTCCACGCGCCGCAGCGACTTCGCGCGCGACCGCGCCCGCATCCTGCACTCGAGCGCGCTGCGGCGCCTCGCCGTCAAGACGCAGGTGCTCAGCCCGACGGCGGGTCTCGACTTCGCCCGCAACCGGCTCACGCACTCCCTCGAGGTCGCCCAGGTGGGTCGAGAGCTCGCCTCGAACCTCGGCCTCGATCCGGATGTCGTCGACACGGCGTGCCTCGCCCACGACCTCGGGCATCCGCCCTATGGCCACAACGGCGAGCGCGCACTCAACGACTGGGCGAAGGACATCGGCGGATTCGAGGGCAACGCGCAGACCCTGCGCCTGCTCACGCGCCTCGAGCCGAAGGTCTTCGACGTCGAGGGCTGTGCCTACGGACTCAACCTGACGCGCGCGAGCCTCGACGCGAGCTGCAAGTACCCGTGGCCCGAGCAGGAGGGCGTGCCCGACCCCTCGGGGCGCAGCAAGTTCGGCTTCTACGCCGACGACACCCCCGCGTTCGCGTGGCTGCGCGCGGGCGCTCCGGTGCGGGTGCGCTGCATCGAGGCGCAGGTCATGGACCTCTCCGACGACATCGCCTACTCGGTGCACGACCTCGAGGACGCCATCATCACCGGCTACCTCGACGTGCAGGCCCTCTCGGCGCGCGTCGACCACGACGAGCTCGTCGACAGCATGGTCGAGTGGATCGGCGGCGAGTTCGACCACGCGACCCTCGTCGCCGCGTTCGACCGGCTCGACAGCATGCCCGACTGGATCGACACCTGGGACGGCTCGCGCCGTGACCAGGCCCGCCTCAAGAACCTCACCTCCCAGCTCATCGGCCGCTTCGCCGGCACCGCGGTGCGCGCCACCCGGGAGGCGCATCCGCAGTCGGCCCTCGCCCGCTTCGGCGCGGATGTCGTGGTGCCCCTCGAGACGCAGGCCGAGATCGCGGTGCTCAAGGGCATCGTCGCGGCGAACGTCATGTCGACCAACGCGCGCAAGCCGATCTACGAACGGCAGCGCGGCATCCTCAAGGAGCTCGCCGACGCGCTGTGGGCGGATCCCTCGCACCTCGACGCGGGTTTCGCTGCCGACTTCGCGGCGGCATCCGACGACGCAGCGCGCCGGCGCGTGATCGTCGACCAGGTCGCCTCGCTCACGGACCCGTCGGCCAACGCCTGGCATGAGCGGATAGCGTAGGCGATCCCTAGAATCGGGGCATGGCCGGGCTGATTCGTCGAAGCGACATCGACGAGGTCCGGTCCCGCATCAACATCGCCGACATCGTGGGCGACTACGTCACGCTCAAGTCGGCGGGCGTCGGCTCGCTCAAGGGCCTCTGCCCGTTCCACGAGGAGCGCAGCCCGAGCTTCCACGTGCGCCCCGGTGTCGGCCGCTACCACTGCTTCGGCTGCGGCGAGGACGGCGACGTCTTCACCTTCCTGCAGCGCATGGATCACGTGAGCTTCCAGGAGGCCGTGGAGCGGATGGCGGCCCGCGCCGGCATCGAGCTGCACTACGAGGACGGGGGAGCGGCGGCATCCGACCACGGCAACCGTGCGCGGCTGCTGGCGGCGAACGCCGCCGCCGAGCGCTTCTTCCGCGAGCAGCTCGCCACCTCGGGCGCGCAGCCCGGTCGCGACTTCCTCGGAGGCCGCGGCTTCGATCAGGCGGCGGCCGAGCGTTTCGGAGTGGGGTACGCGCCGAAGTCCTTCGACGCGCTCAAGAACGCGCTCATGAAGCAGGGCTTCTCGCAGGACGAGCTCACGGCGGCCGGCCTGCTCTCCACCGGCGAGCGCGGCAACTCCTACGACCGCTTCCGCGGGCGGGTGATCTGGCCGATCCGCGACGTCACGGGGCAGACGGTCGGCTTCGGCGCCCGCAAGCTCTTCGACGACGACCAGGGGCCGAAGTACCTCAACACCCCCGAGACCCTCGTGTTCCACAAGTCGCAGGTGCTCTACGGCCTCGACCTCGCGCGGCGCGACATCGCGAAAGGCAAGCAGGTCGTGATCGTCGAGGGCTACACGGATGTCATGGCCTGCCACCTCGCGGGCGTCACGACCGCGGTCGCGACCTGCGGCACGGCCTTCGGCGTCGACCACATCAAGGTGGTGCGCCGGGTGCTCGGCGACGTCGACAACGCGGCGGTGTCGCAGACCGGCGAGGTCGTCTTCACCTTCGACCCGGATGAGGCGGGCCAGCGCGCCGCGAGTCGCGCCTTCGCGGAGGAGCAGCGCTTCGCCGCGCAGACCTTCGTGGCGGTCGCGCCCGACAACCTCGACCCCTGCGATCTGCGCATCCACCGCGGCGACGAGGCGGTCCGCAAGCTCGTCGCCGACCGCAAGCCGATGTTCGAGTTCATGATCCGGCGCCGTCTGGCCGGGCACGATCTGGAGACCGTGGAGGGCCGGGTCGCGGCGCTCCGTGCCGGCGCGCCCGTCGTCGCCGGCATCCGGGACCCCGCCCTGCGGGGTGGCTACGTGCGCAATCTCGCGGGCTGGCTCGGCATGGACCCCGTCGAGGTGGGGCGCGCGGTCACGAGCGCGGCCAACGCCTCGCGACGGGCCGAGCCGCGGATCGACGGCGCCGCGCGCGCGGAGGAGCCCGCGGAGGCCGCCCCGCGGCAGGCGAACCTCACGGAGCTCCCCACCGATCCCGTGACCCGGATGGAGCGCGACGCCCTCATGGCGGTGCTGCAGTATCCGCAGGCCGTCGGCTCGGCGCTCGTCGCGAAGGCCGTCGAGGCCCGCTTCACCAACCCCACGCTCGCGATCGTCCGCGACGCGATCGGGGCGAACCTGGACCACCTCGACTCCCCGGAGTGGCTGCAGCGCGTCGCGGAGGAGGTGCCGCGCGGCTTCGAGTCGCTCGTGACGCAGCTCGGGGTCGCGCCGATCCCGGAGCGGCAGAGCCAGCTCGCGGCGTACTGCACGGGCGTGGTGACCTCGCTCGTCGACCGCGACCTGCTCCGCCGCAAGGGCGAGGTGCTCGGCGCGATGCAGCGCGCACGGGCGGAGGGCGACCGCGAGCGGGAGGCGGCTCTCGGACGCGAGTCGGTCGCGCTCGAGAGCGCGAGACGGGAGCTGCGCGGCGAATGATCGTTGCGCGAAGCCGCACCGAATGTGCGAGTTCTCATCGGATACGCAGCTTTCCTGCGCCTCGTATCTCGATGGTGTAAACAAACCCACTGATTGTTTCGCGCGCGCCTCGCGGCACCCCGGCGCTGTGCTACATCTAGACGTCGGGCCGCTGCACGCGGCCCGCCCCTTCACATCCCAAGGAATGAGGTCCACGGACATGGCATCCGTCTCTCACAAGACCCGCGTGCTCGCGGCGCTGGCGCTTCCCGTCGCCGCCGCGGTCGTGCTCGCGGGCTGCGCTTCGGACAACGGCAACGGCAACGGCGGCGGTTCCGGCAGCAGCTCGATCATCGTCGGCACGACGGACAAGGTCACCTTCCTCGACCCTGCCGGCTCGTACGACAACGGCTCGTTCGCCGTGATGAACCAGGTGTTCCCGTTCATCCTGAACTCGAAGCCCGGCACCTCGGACGTCGAGCCCGACATCGCCGAGTCGGCCGACTTCACCGCCGACGGCAACTATGAGGTGAAGCTCAAGGCCGGTCTCAAGTTCGCCAACGGCCACGACCTCACCTCCTCGGATGTGAAGTTCACCTTCGACCGTCAGCTCGCGATCGCCGACGAGAACGGCCCGTCGTCGCTGCTCGGCAACCTCGACAGCGTCGAGACCCCGGATGACACCACGGTGATCTTCCACCTGAAGAGCGGCAACGACCAGACGTTCCCGCAGGTGCTCTCGAGCCCGGCCGGCCCGATCGTCGACGAGGAGGTCTTCTCGGCCGACAAGGTCACGAGCGACGACGACATCGTCAAGGGCAACGCCTTCGCCGGTCCCTACACGATCAAGAGCTACAAGTTCAACGAGCTCGTGACCTTCGCTCCCAACAAGGAGTACAAGGGCGTGCTCGGCGCGCCGCAGAACGAGGAGGTGACCCTCAAGTACTACGCGGACTCGTCGAACCTCAAGCTCGACGTGCAGGAGGGCAACATCGACGTCGCGTACCGGAGCCTCTCCGCGACCGACCTCGCCGACCTCGGCAACCAGAGCTCGGTGAAGGTCGTCAAGGGCCCGGGTGGCGAGATCCGCTACATCGTGTTCAACTTCGACACGATGCCGTTCGGCGCCAAGACGCCGGAGGCCGACCCGGCCAAGGCCCTCGCCGTGCGTCAGGCGATCGCCGACGTTGTGGACCGCGCCGAGATCGCGACGCAGGTCTACAAGGGCACCTACATCCCGCTGTTCTCCTACGTGCCGCAGGGCCTCACGGGTGCCACGACGGTGCTCAAGGACCTCTACGGCGACGGCAACGGCGGCCCCGACGTCGACAAGGCGAAGGCGACCCTCGCCGCCGCCGGCATCACCGGCCCGGTGGAGCTCAACATCCAGTACAGCCCGGAGCACTACGGCCCCTCCTCGGCCGACGAGTACGCGCTCGTGAAGGACCAGCTCGAGAAGAGCGGCCTCTTCACCGTCAAGCTCGGCTCGACCGAGTGGACGCAGTACTCGAAGGACCGCACGGCTGACGTGTACCCGCTGTACCAGCTCGGCTGGTTCCCGGACTACTCGGACGCCGACAACTACCTGACGCCGTTCTTCCGCACCGACAACTTCCTGTCGAACCACTACAGCGACGCTGCGGTGGACGAGGAGATCGTCAAGCAGCTGACCGAGACCGACCCGGCCGCGCGTCAGAAGCTCATCGAGGACATCCAGGCCAAGGTGGCGGCCCAGCTGTCGACCCTGCCGCTCCTCCAGGGCGCGCAGAACGTGGTCGTCGGCAAGGACGTCTCCGGCGCCCAGCTCGATGGCTCGTTCAAGTTCCGCTTCGGTACCCTGACCAAGGGCTGAGCGAAGAACCGAACGTCCGCACACGGAACGGGGCGGCCCTCGCTGGCCGCCCCGTTTCGTCGCCTCGAGGGAGAAGCGCAACCGAATGACCACCGTGACCGAACCCGCCGCGCCGCCGTCCGCGGCGTCCGCGGCTGCCCGACGCTCACGCGGGGGAGGCGTCTGGCGCTATCTGCTGGTGCGCTTCGTGCTCATCTTCCCGACGATCTTCATCCTCGTCACGCTCGTCTTCTGGCTCATGCGCCTGACGGGCGACCCCATCACCGCCTCGCTCGGCGACCGGCTCACCCCTGAGCAGCTCGCGGAGCGCATCCATGCCGCGGGCTACGACCGGCCGATCTTCGTGCAGTACCTCGAATACCTCGGCAAGGTCTTCACCGGCGACTTCGGCAGCTCGATCACCGACGGGCGTCCGGTCACCGAGATCCTCCTGACCTACGGCTCGGCGACGCTCGAGCTCGCGTTCTACGCCCTCATCGTCGCGTTCATCGTCGGCGTGCCGCTCGGCATGGTCGCCGCCTACTTTCGCGACCGCTGGGGCGACGCGGGACTGCGCGTCTTCGCGATCCTCAGCTACGCGACTCCCGTCTTCTTCGCGGGCCTCGTGCTCAAGCTCATCTTCTCGGTCTGGCTCAAGTGGCTGCCGGTCGCCGGCCGCGGGTCGACCCGCACCGAGATCCAGCTGCAGGCGCTCGATCACCAGACCGGCATCTACCTCATCGACGCGATCCGCACCGGGAACGCCGCCGTGATCGGCGACGTGCTGGCGCACGCGGTGCTGCCGGGGCTCACGCTCGGCCTCCTCACCGCCGGCGTGTTCCTCCGGCTCGTGCGCACCAACGTCATCGGCACCCTGACGCGCGACTACGTCGACGCCGCACGCTCGCGCGGCGTGGGCGAGTACCGCCTCGTTCGCAAGCACGCGCTCAAGCCGGCCCTCGTCCCCATCATCACCGTGATCGGCCTGCAGATCGCGCTGCTCCTCGGCGGGGCGGTGCTGACCGAGACGACCTTCGAATGGAAGGGCCTCGGCTTCGAGCTGACCCTCTACCTCGCCAAGCGCGACTTCGTCGCGGTGCAGGGCATCGTCGCGATGCTCGCCGTGATCGTGGCGCTCACGAACTTCATCGTCGACGTCATCGCGGCGATCCTCGATCCCCGGGTGAGGTACTGATGACCGGCACGATTCCGACTCACGCCGCTGCGCCGATCCGTCCCTCGTGGTGGCGCCGCCTCCTCCCGGTGATCCAGCAGCTGCGCCAAAGCGTGGGGCTGCAGCGCGGCATGCTCGTCACGGGCCTCGTGATCACGGGCGTCTTCGTGCTCGTGGCGATCCTGGCACCCGTCATCGCGCCGTACGCCTACAACCAGCTGCGCGGACCGGACGGGCTGTTCGGTGCGCAGCAGCCGCCGAGCGCGGCCCACCTGCTCGGCACGACGGTGGGCGGGTACGACGTGCTCTCGCGGGTGATCTGGGGAGCGCAGACGGCGTTCCTCGTCATCGTGATCGCGATCGCCCTGTCGTTCTTCATCGGCGTCGCACTCGGCCTGCTGTCGGGCTATCTCGGCGGCTGGTTCGACAGGATCGCCATCGTGATCGCCGACGCGATCTACGCGTTCCCGACCCTGCTGCTCGCGATCGTCGCGGCGATCGTCATCTCGGGCGGGCAGTCGCAGCTGTGGGGAGGCATCTTCGCGGCCGCGATCTCGATCACGGTCGTCTTCATCCCGCAGTACCTGCGCGTCGTGCGCGCCGAGGTGCTGCGCGTGAAGTCCGAGGCGTTCGTCGAGTCGGCCAAGGTCGTGGGTGCGGGGAACGGGCGGATCATGTTCCGTCACGTGCTGCGCAACTCGACGCGCACGCTGCCGCTTATCGTGACCCTCAACAGCTCGGAGGCCATCCTGACCCTCGCGGGCCTCGGGTTCCTGGGCTTCGGCATCGAGCCGACCGCGGCGGCCGAGTGGGGCTACGACCTCAATAAGTCGATCTCCGACGTCACGAGCGGCATCTGGTGGACCTCGATCTTCCCGGGCGTCGCGATCGTGCTGGTCGTGCTCGGGGTCACCCTCATCGGCGAGAGCCTCAACGATCTCGCCGACCCGCGGCTGCGCGCGAGGCGCAAGCCCGCCTCGACGCCCGCGCAGGCGGTCGCAGCCGAGCAGCCGGTCGCCCGCGAGGAGCTGGGAGAGGTGCTCTGATGACGATCCAGGCAGCAGGTTCCGGACCGCGCGCGGTCGAGATCCGCGACCTCCGCATCAGCTTCGACACCGACGGCGGCACGGTGCAGGCCGTGCGGGGTGTGGATCTCGACGTCGCGCCGGGCGAGGTGCTCGCCGTCGTCGGCGAGTCCGGCTCCGGCAAGACCGTCACGGCCCGCAGCATCCTGCGGCTGCTGCCCGAGACGGCGACCGTGAACGGTGCCGTGCTCGTGGGCGGACGGGATGTCGTGACGCTCGACAGGCGCCGCCTGCGCGAGCTGCGCGGCACCTCCGCGGCGATGATCTTCCAGGAGCCGTCGACGGCCCTCAACCCCGTGTACACCGTGGGCTGGCAGCTCGCCGAGGGGCTGCGCGCGCACGGCGGCTACACGAGGCGACAGGCCCGCGTTCGCGCGATCGAGATGCTGCGCCGGGTGGGCATCCCCGAGCCCGAGCGCCGGGTCGACGACTACCCGCATCAGTTCTCGGGCGGTCAGAAGCAGCGCATCGTGATCGCGATGGCGCTCGCCCTCGACGCGTCCGTGCTCATCGCCGACGAGCCGACCACGGCGCTCGACGTGACGGTGCAGGCCGAGATCCTCGATCTGCTGCGCCGCTGCCGCGACGAGTTCGGCACCGCGATCGTGCTCATCACCCACAACATGGGCGTGGTCGCCGACCTCGCGGACCGCGTCGCCGTCATGTACCAGGGCGAGATCGTCGAGACCGCACCCGTGCGCGAGCTGTTCGCCGCGCCGCGCGACCCGTACACGCGCAAGCTGCTCGCGGCGGTGCCGCGCGTCGAGCTCGTCGAGCGGACCCCGCCCGCGGGCGCCGCCGAGGAGCCCGTCGTCGAGGCAGTCGGGCTCGAGATCGAGTACCCGGGCCGCCTCGGACGCAAGGGCTTCCGCGCGGTGCACGGCGTCGACCTGCGGATCGCGCCCGGCGAGGTCGTCGGCCTCGTGGGGGAGTCCGGTTCGGGCAAGACCACGATCGGCCGCGCGATCGCCGGCCTCACGGCGGTCACGGGCGGCTCGCTCCGTGTGCTCGGCACCGAGCTGCGCGGCGTGCGGGAGCGCGGGTTCCGGGCGAAGCGGCGCGAGCTCGGGTTCGTGTTCCAGGACCCGGCCACGAGCTTCAACCCGCTGCTCACCATCGCGGACTGCATCGCCGAGCCGCTCGTCGTGCACGGCGTCGCGCGCACGACCTCGGATGCGCGCGAGCGCGTCGACGAGCTGCTCGACGCGGTGCAGCTGAGCGCCTCCTACGGCAACCGCTACCCGCACGAGCTCTCCGGCGGTCAGCGTCAGCGAGCCAGCCTCGCCCGCGCACTCGCCCTCGATCCGCGCCTCCTCATCGCGGACGAGCCGACGAGCGCGCTCGACGTCTCGGTGCAGGCGCGCGTGCTCGAGCTGTTCGAGGAGCTGCAGGAGCGCTTCGGCTTCGCCTCGCTCTTCATCACGCACGATCTCGCGGTCGTCGACCGTGTCGCGCACCGCATCGTGGTGCTGCACCGCGGCGAGATCGCGGAGGAAGGGCCCACGCCGCGCGTGCTCGGCGCTCCGCAGGACCCCTACACGCAACGCCTGCTCGCCTCTCTGCCGGTGCCCGACCCCGTCGAGCAGGCCGAGCGGCGTGCGGCGTTCGCGGCCCTCCAGGAGGGCGGGCGATGACGCGTGCCGCGGCGACCTCGGCGGCGGTCCTCGCCGACGACCTGACGCTCGCCTATGCGGGAGACGAGACGCCCGCGATCAACGGCGTCTCGTTCTCGCTCGCACCGGGCGAGACCCTCGGCCTCGTCGGGGAGGCGGGCTCGGGCAAGTCGACCCTCGCGCGCGCCATCGCCGCCCAGTCCGCACCCGGGGAGCGCGGCGAGCTCGTGATCGCGGGCGGCCGGCTCTCGGTGCTGGGGACCGACATCCGGGGTGCCTCCGCGCGTGCTCGCGACGACCTCGCGCTGCGCATCGGCTACCTCCCGCAGGACGGCGGCTCCTCGCTGCACCCGCACCTCACGGTGGGCGAGAACATCGCCGAGCCGATCTTCCGCCGCGACCGGAAGGCCGACCGGATCGACGCGGGGGCGGCGACGGCGACCCTCATCGATGCCGTGCGCCTGCCGCTCGCGGTCATGGACAAGTACCCGCACGAGCTCAGCCGCGGGCAGCGGCAGCGCATCGCCCTCGCGCGCGCCCTCGTGCTCGAGCCGGAGCTGCTCGTCGCCGATGATCCCACGATGGGCGTCGATGTGCTCGTCCGCGGCCCGATCCTGCAGGTCGTCGCGGAGCTGCAGAAGGAGCTCGGGTTCAGCGCGCTCATCGTCGGCCACGACCTCCGCGAGCTCCGCACCATCGTGGACCGGCTCGCGGTGCTCCACGCCGGCCTGATCGTGGGATACGGGCAGGTCGACGAGGTGCTCGCGCACCCGCTGCATCCGTACGTGCGGCGCCTCGCGGAGCTCACGGCGTGAACGCGCCAGGCGGCGGTCCCGCCGGCTTGCTGATCGGTGCCTATGGCTCCGACATGCGCGGGAGCGCGCCGGGCATCGCGACGGCCGCGGTCGGGGCCGACGGCCTGCTGGCGATCACGGGTGACGGCCCAGCCTGCGCTTCGCCGTCGTGGCTCGCGGTCCGCGGCGACCGCATGGTCGCGGCTCTCGAGGGGGCCGGCGAGCTCGCCTGGTTCCGTCGCGAGGCGGGCGGCTGGACGCCGGATGGGGTGACCGTTCTCGGCGGGCGCTGGCCGTGCCACGCGGCCTTCCTCGACGACGACACCGTCGCGGTCGCCTGCTA
Organism: Protaetiibacter sp.; assembly: GCA_030150265.1. Taxonomy (GTDB): domain Bacteria; phylum Actinomycetota; class Actinomycetes; order Actinomycetales; family Microbacteriaceae; genus Homoserinibacter. Next base: position 67,968 of record JASLGG010000030.1, on the reverse strand, counting down.
CGGCGACGGCACCGTCGTGCTCGCACGGCACGGCGAGCCGGATGCCGCCCGACGCCTGGAGGGTGAGGGCTCCGGCCCGCTGCCCGCGCAGGACGCCCCGCACGCGCACCACGTGCACGTGCTGCCCGACGGCCGTGTGCTGACGCTCGACCTGGGCGCCGACCGCGTGCACGTCCACGAGCGCACCACCGACGGCCTCCTCGAGCGCACGGCGTCGATCGCGCTGCCGCCCGGAACCGGACCGCGCGATCTGCACGCCCTGCCCGACGGGCGGCTCGCGCTGCTCGGCGAGTGGAGCTGCGAGCTGCTCGTGCTCGCGCCGACGGGCGCCGGCTTCGAGATCGTGCAGACCGTGTCCCTTCCGGGGGCGACCCGCGGCGACGACCAGGCGGCGGCGCTCGGCGTCACCGACGACGGCCGATTCCTCTTCGCGGGGGTGCGCGGCGCCGACCGCGTCGCGGTTCTCGCGCTCGGCGCCGAGGGCGTCCGCGCCGCCGGCTGGACCCCGTCGGGAGGCCGCTGGCCGCGCCACCTCCTCGTCGACGGGGAGCTCCTCCACGTCGCGAACCAGCTCTCGGACGCCATCGCGACGTTCCGGATCGGGGAGGACGGCATCCCCGTGCTGCTCGGCACCACGACCACGCCGTCACCGACCTGCCTCGTCAAGAACAGCTCCCAACCTTTGCTAAGCTAGCGAGGCTGTTCGCAGCGATCCTCGGTAGCTCAATTGGCAGAGCAATCGGCTGTTAACCGATAGGTTCTTGGTTCGAGTCCAAGCCGGGGAGCCATCGCCACCAACGTAGAGAGTCCCGCGGCATCTGCCCGGGGCTCTTCCTCGTTCGGCGTATTCACCGCGAGCAGGCTTGATCGGTTGCTCCTCGAGCGTTGAATGCGTGTGAGCAAGGTCGGGCAGATTATTGACAAGGACTTTGATTTGGAGGATCGTCGGCGGTATTAGGTCGGTTCACATCAAGGAGCTCTGGGCATGAAGTTGAGGGCGAGACTCGTAGTTGTGGCAACAGCGTCGTTCATGTTTGCGGGTGGTTTTGGGATCAGCTCAGCTGCCTATGCCGATCAGGTCAGCAACTCAGTTGTGATCGGCTACAGCGACTATGGGTGCGGGAAGGCCCGCGCGGGAACCTACAACCTGACCGGCACCCAGAGGGGGCAGGTAAACGTCACCGGCTACGCCGACTCGATTCCCGGGTGCACTGAGGTTGTCCAGTCACAGCCGACCGGGTACTTGGGCAGCAACGCGTACCTGCGCACTTCCGGGGGCATCTGCTCCTCGGTCGCTACCACATACTCAACCGCATCGACGGCCTACAAGAGCAGCATGGCCTATCTCTATGCCCCGTGCGTGCGCCCGTCGCAGCTCGCTGGAGGCGGGACCGGTTACTACTACCAGGGCAGCGGGTATGCGTCGAAAGCCGTTCTGGCGCCCTACCAGCCGTTCAGCTGAGCGAGAGGGCAAGAAGCGATGAAGGAGAAGAAGACGGAGCGGCCCTTGCGGGTCATCCTCAGCTGGACGCTTGTGGTCGCAGTTGCGGCCGGAAGCGCGGTGGTCGGCGTCCTCGTAGGCCGCAGCATGGCCCCCGCCGAGGCGGTGCCCCAAGACAATCTGTCCGTGGCGGAGGTTCCGATCAATACCGGGGCACCGATCGCGTTCGACGTCAACGAGTCAGGTCAGACGTTCGGCGACTATGGCGTCGGGCTGCGTGACGACCCGGAGGCGAATCCTGAGCTCATCCGCGTGGTCGGCCTCGACGGGGTCGAAGGCTACGCGTACACGACCGAGGTCTTCGGCGTACCGGCGACCTCTCTCGAAGAGGCGCAGAGCATGACCGAAGAGTCGCTCACAGAGAAGAAGCTGCCGGTCTACGACCAGGACGGCAAGACCGTCATCGGCGTCTACATCGCGAACGCAGGCTATTGACGCCTGAACGCGAGAACGGGAACCCTCGTCCTGCCCGCCGGTTGACTCGGAGCAGCACGAGACTCTCTCGCGCGACGGTGTCCGTACTCCCGCGGGAGTAGTCGCACCCCGCCAGCGGTCGGACGACGACGCGCGACCCCGCGCGTAGCATGGCGCCATGCCCGGGCCTACTCCGCCTCATGAAGGCCCGCCGTGGGGCGCCGGCTCCTGGGGGCATGTCGACCCGGATGCGCCGTCGCGCGGTCCGTCGCGCGCGCTCCGGCTGTGGATCCCGGTGGTGCTGAGCGCGTTCGTGCAGCTCGGCGCAGCGGGCTGGATCCTGCGGGTCGAGCACCCTGCGCCGCCGACGGCCGCGCTCACGGTGGGCCTGGCGGCGCTCGGCCCGCTCGCGCTCATCGCCGCGCGGCGGTTCCCGGGGCCCGTGGTCGCCGTCGTGGCCGCGGCCGCGGTCGCCGAGCTCCTGTTCGGCGCCGTCGGCGGACCGCCGCCGCTCGCCTTCGCCTTCGCACTCGCCGGCGCGGTGGCGCGCGGCGCGCGGGTGTGGGCGTGGACGTCGTTCGCCGCCGGATGGGCGATCGCCTTCGGGGTGAGCCTGCTCGATCCGCCGGGTGGCTGGACCTCCCCGCGGATCGTCGGCACCACGCTGGGGCTGCTGCTCGCGATCGGGCTCGGGGAGCTCATCCGATCGCGACGCGAGCGGATGCGCGCCTTCCGTGCGGCGGCCGCGCGCCGCCGCCGCACCGCGGCCGAGGAGGAGCGCCTGCGCATCGCCCGCGAGCTGCACGACGTGCTCGCGCACTCGCTCAGCCAGATCAACGTGCAGGCGGGCGTCGGCCTGCATCTCGCCGAGGCGCAGCCGGAGAAGGCGGTGGAGGCCCTCGCGGCGATCAAGCAGGCGAGCCGCACGGCGCTCGACGACGTGCGCGCCGTGCTGGGGGTGCTGCGTGCGGAGGGCGAGGACGCGCCGCGGGCCCCGCAGCCGGGCGTCGCGGGCATCGCGGCGCTCGTCGCCGCAACCGGCATCCCGGGCGTACAGGTCGTGCTCGACGACGACCTGGGGGAGCGGGAGGTCCCTGCCCCGGTCGGCGCGGCCGCCTACCGCATCGTGCAGGAGGCGCTCACCAACGTCGCGCGGCACGGGGACGGCGTGACGCGCGTCGACGTGCGGCTGGCACGGGACGCCCACGGCATCCGGATCGAGGTGCGCGACGACGGACACGTCGCACCGTTCGAGCCCGGTCGCGGGCTGCTCGGGATGCGCGAGCGCGTCGAGCAGCTCGGCGGCGACTTCGAGATCGTGCGGGACGGCGGCTTCGTCATCCGCGCACGGCTGCCGATCGGAGGGGAGGGGGCATGATCGCGCGTCGCGATCGCCGACGACCAGCACCTCATCCGGGCGGGCTTCCGCAGCCTGCTCGAGGCCGAGGACGACCTGCTCGTGGTGGGGGAGGCCGCCACAGGGCGCGAGGCGGTCGCGCTCGCGCGCCGTGAGCGTCCCGACGTGCTGCTCATGGACATCCGGATGCCGGACGGCGACGGACTGTGGGCGACCGAGCGGATCGTCTCCGACCCCGCCCTCGCCGACGTGCACGTCGTGGTCGTGACGACCTTCGAGCTCGACGAGTACGTCGCGCAGGCAATCCGCGGCGGCGCGAGCGGGTTCCTCGTGAAGGACACCGAGCCCGTCGAGCTCATCCGCGCCGTGCACGTCGTCGCGGCGGGCGACGCCCTGCTGAGCCCGAGCGTCACGCGCACGCTGCTCTCGCGCGTCGCGTCGGGTCTCGCGGCGCCGCCCGACACCGCACGGCTCGCGAGCCTCACCGAGCGCGAGCGGGAGGTGCTCGCGCTCGTGGGTCAGGGGCTCACCAACGAGGAGATCGGCGGACGCCTCTTCCTGAGCCCGCTCACGGCGAAGACGCATGTCTCGCGGATCATGGCGAAGCTCGCGGCACGGGATCGCGTGCAGCTCGTCATCGCCGCCTACGAGACGGGCCTCGTGACGCCCGGGATGCTCCCGGGGGAGTAGGCGGAAGACGCCGCCGGGCGGATTCGCGGCGAGCTCGGGCGGCGGAGCCTGGATGCGACGGTCCCGCACCGGGGCCGACGTCGAAAGGACATCCGACATGCTGTCGACCATCGCTCTGGCCGCCGCCCCGTTTCATCCCGGCTGGGGGTGGGGCTGGGGGCTCTGGTTCGTCCCGGTCATCTTCTGGCTGCTGATCATCGGCCTCATCATCACCCTCGTCGCGACGCGCCGTCGGCGCTGGCGGCAGGCAGGATGGGGCGGTCCGTGGGGCGGCCCCTGGGCGTCCGGGCACGCGGTGCGCGGCGCCGAGGCGGTGCTCGCCGAGCGGTTCGCGCGCGGCGACATCGACGAGACCGAGTACCGCGCCCGCCTGGAGGTGCTGCGGTCCCAGCCGCCCCAGCCTCCGCAGGGCTGAGGCGCGCGCGGGCCGGGGGCGGGTGCGGCATCCGTCCCCGGCTCAGCCATGTTCCCGGGTCGGAGGCTCGGCGGATCGACCGGTTCGCTAGCATCGTCTCGATCGCGCGTCGAGTCCGCCTCGGACGCGGACGGGAGGACCACCGTGGAGAGCCTGCTCGGCGCCGATGACCCGACCCTGCACATCGTGTTCGCGTCGAGTTGCGGTGTTCTCCTCATCGCCACGCTCGTGCTGCTGGTGCTGTGGCTCGGCAGCCGCAGGCGGGCACACGCCGCGGTGCGTGGCCGCGCGGAGGCCGAGCGCGACCGGCTCGAGCTCGAGCTGACGCTCGCCGAGCAGGTCAGCCGGCTGCGCATGATCCGCGAGCAGCACGAGGTCGCCGTGCGCTCGGTGTCGGCCATCATCGCGAGCGCGGAGGGTGCACGCTACGCGGCCACCCAGGATCCGGAGGTCGCCGCCCGCAGCGCCGCCGCGATCGAGGACGCCGCCCGGGCGGCAGTCGCCGAGCTGCGTCGTGTCGCGACCGTCGCGAGCGGGGGAGAGGCGGAGGCCGTGCCGGAGCTCGACCTCTCCTCGATCGAGGAGCTCGTCGGGGTCATGCGCGACGCAGGCCTCGGCGTGGAGCTCGTGGAGCGCGGCGAGCGCCTCGAGCTGCGCGACGGCGCCGAGCTCGCCGTGTTCCGCATCCTCCAGGAAGCCCTCGGCAACGCGCTCGCCCACGGCGGCGAGGGCACCACCGCGACGGTCACCCTGAGCTGGACCGAGGACGGCCTGCAGCTGCTCGTGGAGGACGACGGCATCCGCGCCGCCGCGATCCGCAACGGCCTCGACCCCTACGTCGAGGCCCAGCAGCACAGCTACACGGTCGAGGAGGATCTCGCGGCGCTGACCCATGCGCCGAGCGGTCGCGGCATCACCGAGATGCGCGAGCGCGCGGAGCTCTTCGGCGGCGTGTTCGAGACGCACAGCGTGCCGGGCGTCGGATTCACGGTGCAGGCCGTGTTCCCGTCGATCAGGTACCACAACGGCGTGCACGGCGTGCCGCTCGACCGGCGCTGAGTCTCACGCCGACGGCGCTCAGTCCTCGAGGCGGTCGCGACCCGGGAGCCAGCTGAGCCCCGGCACGCCCCAGCGGTTGCGCCGGACGGCGCGCTGCGCGCTGCGCGCGTGCGCCTCCGTGAGGCGGTCCGCGTAGAGCACCCCGTCGAGGTGGTCGAACTCGTGCTGGAAGATGCGCGCGAGCCATCCGGTCGCGAGCACCTCGTAAGGCTCGCCGTCGAGGTCGAGCGCCTTGAGCAGGGCCGTCTGCGACCGCAGCAGCGGGAAGCGCTCACCCGGGATGGAGAGGCAGCCCTCGGAGTCCTCGTCGGCATCCGCGAGACCCACCGGCGGCGGCGACACGAGCAGCTCCGGGTTGATCGCGGTGCCCGCGTGCAGCACGCCCTCCTCGTCCTCCCAGTGGTAGACGAACAGCCGCAGCGGCACGCCCACCTGCGGCGCCGCGAGCCCCACGCCGGGCGCGGCCGCGCGCGTCTCGTCCATGTCGTGCACGAGCGAGCGGATGTCGTCGTCGATCCGCTCGACCTCGCGTGCGGGGGTGTGCAGCACGGGATCTCCGGTGATCCGGATCGGGAGTACGGCCATTCGCCCAGGATATCGACGCTCGTACCGGTAGATTCGTCGGGTGCCCGACGTGATCCCTCTTGCCGACGAGGTGGCCGAGGTGTTCCAGGGCATCGCGCCCCTCGGCATCGTCATCGCGCTCATCGGAGCGGTGTTCCTCTCGCTCGGCGCCCAGCTGCAGCATCGCGGCGTCGCGAAGGTGGAGGAGCGCTACGGCACGGGGGAGAAGGCCGGCCTCTCGGGCGGCCAGTTCCTGCGGCTGCTCGCGCGCCCCAGCTGGCTCGCCGGCACCATCATGCTCGGCCTCGCGGTGGTGTTCCAGCTCGGCGCCCTCGGCTTCGCGCCCATCATCGTGGTGCAGCCGATCGGGATCGTGGCGCTCGTGCTCACGACGGTCGTCAACGCCCGCGTCTCGCGCGTGAAGCTCTCGCGGCAGATCATCGGCTCGATCGTCATGTGCGTCGTCGGCATCGGCGTCTTCGTCACGCTCGCGGCCTTCTACGCGAAGGAGCAGCTGATCGGCGAGGCGCAGCTGATCATCATCCTCGGCATCCTCGGCGGCGTGCTGGTGCTGCTCGCCGCGGCCTTCGTCTTCTTCCGCCACCGCCTCACGGCGATGTTCTACATCGTGGCGGGCGGCATCCTCTACGGCTTCGTGGCGTCGATCGCGAAGGTCGTGATCAACCGGATCGTCAACGGCAACGCCGACTGGGTCACCGTGGTGGGCGCCGTGTGCCTGCTGCTCGCGCTCGGACTCGGCTTCTACTTCGTGCAGACGGCCTACTCGGTGGGCTCTCCCGATCTGGTGATCGCCGGCCTCACGGTGATCGACCCGCTCGTCGCCGTCGCCATCGGCATCTTCGTGCTGGGCGAGGCGGCGGAGACGCCGCCGTGGGTGCTGGCGGTCTGGGCGGTCGCCGGCACCGTCGCGATCCTCGGCGTCTTCCGGCTGGCTCGCTACCATCCGCAGACCCACCGACGCGTCGACACGGGTGAAATCGAGCCGCTGCGGTAGCGTGGAGGGGTTGTGCCCGCCGATCGAGGAAACGTGACCGAGTGACCGACGACCCGTCGTCGCCCGCCGTCGGCGCGCGACCCCTGACCGTGCTGCTCGGCGCGGACACCTTCGCGCCCGACGTCAACGGCGCCGCCACCTTCACCCGCAACCTCGCGGCGGGCCTCGTGCGCCGCGGCCACACCGTGCACGTCATGGCCCCCGCCCAGCGGGGCCGGGTCGGCACCTTCACTGAGGTGCACGAGGGCGCCGAGATGACGGTGCACCGCATCTACTCCTGGCGCTGGCTGCCGCATCCGTGGCTGCGTTTCATGCTGCCGTGGCGCGTGAAGGCCAACGCCGAGAAGGTGGTGCGCGCCGTGAAGCCGGATGCCATCCACTTCCAGTCGCACATCGTCGTGGGCCGGGGCCTCGCCACCTCGGCGCGGAGGCACGGCATCGAGCTCGTCGGCACCAACCACACGATGCCCGAGAACATCCTCCAGCACGTCGAGGTGCTGCCGGGGTTCATGCTGTCCTGGCTCGCGAAGATCCAGTGGGGGTCGGCGCGCAAGTGGTTCGCGATGGCCGACTCGATCACCACTCCGACCCGTCGTGCCGCCGAGTTCTTCGAGCGCGGCACCGGCCTCACGGGCGTGCACGCGATCTCCTGCGGCATCGACACGAGCTTCTACACCGCCGACCTCTCACCGCGCAGCGAGAACGTCGTGGCGTTCCTCGGCCGCATCGACGAGGAGAAGTACATCCACGAGCTCATCGAGGCCGCGGTGAAGCTGCAGGACCTGGATGTGCGCGTCGAGATCATCGGCGACGGCGAGGTGCGCACCAAGCTCGAGGCGCGCGCGAGAGAGCTCGGCATCGCCGACCGGGTGCACTTCACCGGACGGGTGACCGACGAGGTGCTGCGACGCACTCTCACCGAGGCAACGGTGTTCGCGATGCCCTCGCGCGCCGAGCTGCAGTCGATCGCCACCATGGAGGCCCTCGCCTCCGGGCTCCCGGTGGTCGCGGCGGATGCCATGGCGCTGCCGCACCTCGTGCATCCGGGCGAGAACGGATACCTCTACCAGCCGGGCGACATCGACGAGTTCGCGGGCCACCTGCGGGCGATCCTCACCGCGCCGCCCGAGGAGATGCTGCGGCTTCGCCAGGGCGCGCTGCACACGGTGGAGGCGCACGACATCCAGCGCACCCTCGACATCTTCGAGGCGCTCTATCGCGGCGAGGACGTGGTGGATCCGGTGACCGATGGGGCTCCGGAGCCGGCCGCCGGCTGAGCGCACCACAGCGGCCGTGGCGCAGCGACGGCATCGCGAGCCGGTAGCGTTGTCGCGGGGCGGTAGCTCAGCCGGTTAGAGCAGCGGACTCATAATCCGTCGGTCACGGGTTCAAGTCCCGTCCGCCCTACTGCGAAGAGGCGTAGCATGCACTCGCGCGGCACGGTCGTGCCGACCCGGAGCGGAGGTTGCGAGATGCGACGCAGCTACTGGATCTACAGCACCGGTCTCGCGGGCGTGTGGGCCGTCGTGCTCATCGTCGCGTTCTCGATGCGGGGTGCCGAGGCGTGGCCGTTCGCATACGTGTTCGGCGGCTTCGTGATCGGCTGGGCCTCCACCACGATCGCGCGCTACGTCTACCCGCCGCCTCGCCGCTGGACCGAGGGCACGCGCCAGAACTGACGCCCGACGGCTCAGAGCAGCGCGAGCTCGCGCAGCTTCGCCTCGACCTCGGCGTTCGCCGGCTCGACCTGGATCGTCTCGTCCGGGTAGAGCAGCACCGGGATGTTGGTGCGGCCGGAGAGGCGCTGCGCCTCATCGGCCGCCGCCGCGTCGTGCTCCACGTCGATGTAGCGGTAGCCGATGCCGAGGCCGTCGAGCTGCGCCTTCGTGCGGCGGCAGTCGTGGCACCACTGGGCGCCGTACATCGTGAGTGCGGGAGCTGTCATGCCTCCAGCCTAGGAGCGCGGCGCGCGCCGCGCCGGTCAGCGCAGGTCGCGGATGCGACGTGAGACCCGAGGCGGATCGTCTGCGGAAATATCCCCGTGTCCCGCCCGGTTGTGTCGGGGGAACCCAAGAGGATGGACATCATGACAGAGACCGCCGCCCCCGCCATGCCCCAGACGCCCGAGGAGCAGTTCGCCTACTTCCACTCGCGCCGCGAGCTCGTGGTCGTGCAGCCCCAGGGGAGCCTCGCGCTGACCACGACACAGGTGATCGACGCGGAGCAGACGGTGTGGGGGGTGCCCGGAACCTGGGCGCCGCGCACGGACGGCGGATCGGGCGTGCTGCTCACCGCGGCCGCGGCAGACGGCATCGAGGTCGACGGCGCGCTCGTCGACGGCACGGTGGAGGTGCGCGGCAAGGACGACCCCCATCCCTCCGACGTGCGGTTCAGCGACAGCCTCACGGGCTTCGTCATCGCGCAGGAGGGCGGCCTCTACGCGCTCCGCGTGTGGGACGCCCAGTCGGAGGCGATCCAGGAGTTCGGCGGCATCGACGCCTTCCCCTACGACCCGGAGTGGGTGGTGACGGCGGCGTGGTCGGTCAACCCCGAGGGCACGACCCTCGGCTTCGAGCACCTCAAGGACGACGGGCGCACACGCGACGAGGTCGTGCCCGGCCGCATCACCTTCACGCGCGACGGCGTCGACTACGACCTCGCGGCGTTCAAGTCGGGGCGGGCGCTGCAGCTCGTGTTCGCGGACGCCACCAGCGGCGACAGCACCTACAGCGTCGGCAGGTTCCTCTTCGTGGCCCCCAACGCCGACGGCACCATCACCCTCGACTTCAACCGCGCGGTGCTGCCCCCCTGCGCCTTCAGCTACGCCTTCAACTGCCCGCTGCCGCCCAAGCAGAACCGCTTCCCCTTCCCGATCGAGGCGGGCGAGAAGAACGCCGTGAAGAAGGACGGCTCCCTGCTCCATTAGAGGCGCGTGAGGGCTTCCGGGGTGAGGTCGGCGAGGGTGCGGTGACCGGAGAGGCCGAGCACGAGGTCCGTCTCGGCGACGATGTCGCGCAGCACCTGGCGCGCGCCGTCCTCGCCCGCGATCGCGAGGCCGTAGAGCCAGGCGCGGCCGATGCCGACCGCGGTCGCGCCGAGGGCGAGCGCACGCACGACATCCGCGCCGCCGCGCACGCCGGAGTCGAGCATCACCGGCACGCGGCCGTTCACGGCTTCGACGACGCCCGGGAGGGCGTCGAGAGCACCGATGGCGCCGTCGACCTGGCGCCCGCCGTGCGTGGAGACCATCACTCCGTCGACCCCGGCGTCGACGGCCCGCCGCGCGTCGTCCGGATGCTGCACGCCCTTCAGCACGATCGGCAGTCTCGTCCTCTTCCGCAGGAACGGGAGGTCGTCCCAGCTCAGCCCGGGCCGGGAGAACACGTCGAGGAAGGTCTCGACCGCCACCCGCGGCTCGCCCGAGCGCAGGTTCTCCCGGAAGCGCCCGGGGTACCTCCGCGTCATCGCCAGCAGCGTGCGGATGGCGGCCGGCGTCACGCGGGGACGCTCGCCCGTGGCCGGTCGCGCCATCCGGGCCCGCACGAGCTCGCGGAACACCGGGTCGTGCGTGTACTGCGCGATGCCCATGCCCTGGATGAACGGCAGGAACCCGCGGTCGAGGTCGCGGGGACGCCAGCCGAGCATCCCGGTGTCGAGCGTCACGACGATCGCCTCGGCGCCGGCCGCCTCGGCGCGAGCCACGAAGCTCTCGACGAGGGCGTCCTCGCTCGACCAGTAGAGCTGGAACCACCAGGGCCCCGCACCCGCCGCGGCGACGCTCTCCATCGGCTGCGAGGCCTGGCTGGAGACGATGCTCGTGATGCCGAGGGTACCCGCCGCGCGGGCGATCGCGAGGTCGGCATCGGGATCGACGAACTCGAGCACGCCGATCGGGCAGGCGAGCAGCGGCGTCGGATGGCGGCGCCCGAACAGCTCGATCGAGAGGTCGCGCGCGCTCACGTCGCGCAGCATCCGCGGCACGATGCGCCAGGACTCGAAGGCCTCGTAGTTCGCCTCGGCGGTCGACTCACGGCCCGCGGACCCGGCCACGTATGCCCACGCGTCGGGGGTCATGGCGCGCTCCGCCGCTGCGACGAGGGCCGGCCAGCTCGTGGGAACGGCGGGGCGCCGACCGGAGGCCCCGGCCCGGAACACCTCCGACTGGCGTGCGCGACCCGGTGCGATGACGTCGTCGTCGGTCATGATGCCTCCCGTCGGGAGCGGGCCCCTCGCTAGGCCTGCCCGTGGGCCGCGCGCGAGCGGCGCGACAGCGAATCGATGATGACGGCGAGCAGCAGCACGCCGCCGGTGATCATGTAGCGGATCGAGGAGTCGAGGTTGAGCAGCGTGAGCCCGTTGGAGATCGACTGCAGCACGGCGATGCCGAGCAGCGCGCTCCAGGCGGAGCCGCGCCCGCCGAAGAGGCTCGTGCCGCCGATCACCGCGGCCGCGATCGCGTTGAGATTGGTGTCGCCGCCGCCGCTCTGCGTGCTCGCCGAGGCGAGGCGCCCCGCCGCGAGCAGGCCGCCGACCACCGCGAAGGTCGTGCACAGCACGAAGACGGAGATGTAGACGCGGTTCACCCGGATACCGGCGCGCCGCGCCGCCTCCACCGAGCCGCCGACCGCGTAGACCTCGCGACCCCATCGGGTGCGGGTGAGTGCGAGGTGCATGAGGATCACGAGCGCGATGAAGAACACGAACATCACGCCGACACCGCGGTCGGTCGCGAGGTAGGCGATTCCGCCGGCGCAGAGGGCGAAGAGCCCGCCGGCCTTCGCGGCGTGCCATCCGAGCGGGCTCGTGGTGAGCCCCGCCTCGCGTCGCCGGCGCTGCCGGAGCACCGCGGCGCCGAAGATGCCGCCCGCCCACAGCCCCGCGAGGAGGTAGGCGAGCCAGGGCGGGAGGAACCAGCTCTGCGCGAAGAGCACGAGCGGCGAGCTGTAGGGGAGGTTGATCGAGCCGGTAGGCGCGAGCACCTTGAGCTGGAGCCCCAGTACGCCCAGCAGCCCCGCGAGCGTGATCACGAAGCTCGGCACGCCGAACCGGGTGTAGAGGATGCCGTAGAGCAGTCCGATGGCGACGCCCGCGGCGAGCGCGGCGAGGATCGCGAGGGGGAGCGCCCATCCGAGCCGGGTCAGCCCGACCCCGAGGATCGCGGCGGCGAGCCCGCTCACGGAGCCGACGGAGAGGTCGATCTGGCCGAGCAGCAGCACGAGCACCACGCCGATGGCGATCGTGCCGACCGCCGCGCACTGCAACGTGAGGTTCACGAGGTTGTCGGCCGAGAGGAAGCTGGGGTTCAGCGTCTGGAAGACGGCGCCGATGATGACGAGGCCGACGATCACGGGGATCGAGCCGAGGTTGCCGGTGAGGCGAACGCGGAGGTCGTCGACGAGACCGCGGATGCCGTCGCGCTCGACGGTGCGCACCGGCGCCGTCATCGCACCGGTCCGATCCGTCGGGGAGCGGGATACACCGGCCGAGGGGCCGGTCGCGCGTGCTCGGTCGCGCCGGTGATGGCGGCGATGATGTCCTCGTATCCGACGTCGGAGGCGAGGAAGTCGCCGTTGTTGCGCCCGAGCCGCAGCACCGCGATCCGATCGGCGACGGCCTGCACGTCGGCCATGTTGTGGCTGATGAGCACGACCGCGTGACCGCGCTCTCGCAGCCTCTCGATGAGGTTGAGCACCTCGGCGGTCTGGGCGACGCCGAGGGCGGCGGTCGGCTCGTCGAGGATGACGACGCGCGGCTCGCCGATGAGCGACCGCGCGATCGCGACCGTCTGCCGCTGGCCTCCGGAGAGCGCCGCGATCGGCACCCGCACCGAGGGGATGCGCGCCGAGAGCTGGCGCAGGAGCGCCCAGGCCTTGCGCTCCATCTCCTCCTCGTCGAGGGTCACGCCCGCGATCTCGCGCCCCAGGAAGAGGTTCGCGACCACGTCGAGGTTGTCGCACAGGGCGAGATCCTGGAACACGGTCGCGATCCCGAGCGCGCGCGAGGCGGTCGGATCGGGGATCGTCACGGGCACGCCCTCGAACTCGATCTCGCCGTCGTCCGCGGGGTGCACGCCCGCGAGGATCTTGACGAGCGTCGACTTGCCCGCGCCGTTGTCGCCGACGATCGCGACCACCTCGCCGGCGTGCACGTCGAGGTGGATGTCGGTGAGCGCCTGCACCTTGCCGAAGCTCTTCGAGATGCCGCGCATCGAGAGCACCGGCGCGCGACCGGGGGCCAGCGCCCCGGGGGCCCCGAGGGGGACGGGTGCGAGGTCCATCGGCTCGGTGCCCATCGGGTCGGAGCTCATCGCGTCAGCCCCGCGTTCGCGCAGGCGCCCGCGTAGTCGGCGGTGCAGAGCTGGCCCAGGGTGAAGAAGCCGTCGTCGATCACGACGGGGCCGATGTCGCGGCGCGTCACGGGGAGCGGTTCGAGGAGGAAGGAGCGGATGCGCGCGCCGCCCACCTCGACCTCCGTCTCGCCGCCCGGGGTGCGTCCGTTCGCGAGCTCGATCGCGAGCTCGGCGGCGCGCTCCGCCTCCGGGCGCAGCGCCTTGTAGACGGTCATGTACTGGTCGCCGCTCAGGATGCGCTGGAGCCCCGCGAGCTCGGCATCCTGTCCAGTCACCGGCGGCAGCGGATCGACTCCCGCGGCCTTGAGCGACGCGATCGCGCCACCCGCCGTCGGATCGTTCGCCGCGTACACCCCGACGATGCGCGAGCCGAACTGGATGATCTGGCCGGCCACCCAGTCCTGGGCCTTGGCGGGGTCCCATCCGGGCGTGTCGTACTCGGCGAGCACCGTGTAGCCGCTCGCGTCGATGACCGCGTGCGCGCCGCGCTTGAACTGGGAGGCGTTGTTGTCGGTGGGGGAGCCGTTGACCATGAGGATGCCGCCGTCACCGGGCGCGATCCGGAGCTCGTGGAGACGGTCGATGAGCGCCTGAGCCTGCAACCGGCCGACCAGCTCGTTGTCGAAGGAGATGTAGTAGGCGAGGTCGGGGCTGTCGATGAGACGGTCGTAGGAGATCACCGGCACGCCGCGTGAGGTCGCGATGCTCACGATCGATGCCGCCGCCTTGCCGTCGAAGGGGTCGAGGACGAGCACCCGGACGCCCTGGGTCAGCATCGCCTCCGCCTGCTGCTGCTGCTTGGCGGCATCGCCGTCGGCGTTGCCGTAGAGCACCTCGCAGGAGGGGCAGAGCTCGGCGATGCGCGCCTCGAAGTAGGGGCGGTCCGCGGCGTCGTAGCGGGCGGTCACCGAGTCGGGCAGCAGCAGCCCGATCTTGGCGGTGTCGGGGTCACCGCTCGGTGCGCCGGTCACGCCATTGGCGCAGGCCGTCAGGGAGAGGGCGGCGAGCAGGGCGGCGGTCGCCAGGGCGACCGCCCGGGATGCGGTGCTCATCGCGTCACCCGAGCGCCACGCGCAGTTCGGCGGAGCCGGCCGTCGCGGGGAAGGCGCTTCCCTGGTCGGCGGCGAGGCTGAGCGCGCCCATGAGCGCGGAGCGCGCACCGAGCTGGCTCGCGACGATCTCGGGGGCGGGCGTCAGCCGGGTGGCGAGCGAGCGATCGACGACCTGCCGGATGGGGCCGAGCAGCAGCTCGCCCGCCCGCGCCAGGTGCCCGCCGACGACGAGACGGGCCGGGTCGAAGATGCTCGCCACGTTGGCGGCCGCGACGCCGATGTGGGTGCCGGCGTCGGCGATCGCGCGGATGCAGACGTCGTCTCCGGCCATCGCGCGCACCACGACGTCGCCGAGCTTGAGCCCGGAGTACTGGCCCTTGAGGCCCTCCACGATCGCGTCGCCGCCCGCGATCGCCTCCAGGCATCCGAGGTTGCCGCAGCGGCAGAGCGGCCCGTTCTCGACGATCACCATGTGACCGAACTCGCCCGCGCTGCCGCTCGAGCCGCGGTAGCCGCGTCCGCCCACGAGGATGCCGGCGCCGATCCCGTCGCTCACCTCGATGAACATCGCGTCGTCCTGGCCGCGCAGGGCGCCCAGCCGGTGCTCGGCGAGCGCCGAGAGGTTGGAGGAGTTGTCGACGAGCACCGGCGCGCGCAGCGCCCGCTCGACGGTCTCGGCGATCGCGATGCCCTCCCAGCCGCGCAGGATGCCGGGGCGCGCGATCATGCCGCTCGCGGCATCCATCGGCGCCGAGACGGCGACGCCGACCGCGAGCAGCTCGTCGCGCTCGGCCGACACGGTGTCGAGCATGTCGGAGAGCAGCATGCCCACGCGGCGGATCTCGTTGTCGGAGCGATGGTCGCGGGCGAGCGGCATCTCGTGCTCCGAGACGACGGTGAGGCTCGCATCCGACAGCGCGATGCGCAGGTGGCGCTGGGAGAAGTGGATGCCGCAGACCAGGCCGGAGGCGTGGGCGAGCGTGACGTACTGGGCCCGGCGCCCCGAGCGCATCGACTTGGAGGTGCTGAGCACCCCCGACTCGGAGAGCTCCTTGACGATGTTCGACACCGTCGCGGGGGAGAGACCGGTGGCGCCCGCGAGCTCGACCTGGGTGAGCCCGCCGTGCCGTTTGACGGCGTCGACGATGCGGCCGCGATTCGCCTCGCGCAGAGACGTCTGCGACCCCGGGGTGCGCCGCTGGTCCGCCATCCGCTCAGGATACCGGCGGATGCCCGGAAAGAGGGCGTTTCCGTGCGGTCGGCGGCGTCCGAGGCCCCTCTCCGGGCGCCCTAGGCTGGTGGGGTGACCAAGGTCTTGAGTTCCCTCCCCGTCGGCGAGCGCGTCGGCATCGCGTTCTCCGGCGGCCTCGACACCTCCTGCGCGGTGGCGTGGATGCGCGACAAGGGCGCGATCCCCTGCACCTACACCGCGGATCTCGGGCAGTACGACGAACCCGACATCGATGCGGTGCCGGGCCGCGCGATCGAGTACGGCGCGGAGCTCGCCCGCATCGTGGACGCCAAGACAGCGCTCGTCGAGGAGGGGCTCGTGGCGCTGCAGTGCGGGGCGTTCCACATCCGCTCGGGCGGCAAGACCTACTTCAACACGACGCCGCTCGGCCGCGCGGTGACGGGCACCATGCTGGTGCGCGCCATGAAGGACGACGGCGTCGAGATCTGGGGCGACGGCTCCACCTACAAGGGCAACGACATCGAGCGGTTCTACCGCTACGGGCTCATGGCCAACCCGCGCCTGCGCATCTACAAGCCGTGGCTCGACACCGACTTCGTGCGCGAGCTCGGCGGCCGCAAGGAGATGAGCGAGTGGCTCGTCGCGCACGGCTTCCCCTACCGCGACTCGACCGAGAAGGCGTACTCGACCGACGCCAACATCTGGGGTGCCACCCACGAGGCGAAGAACCTCGAGGAGCTCTCGAGCGGGCTCGACATCGTCGACCCCATCATGGGCGTCGCCTCCTGGCGCGAGGACGTCGAGATCGCGACCGAGGAGGTGTCGGTGCGCTTCGAGGCCGGCCGGCCCGTCGCGATCAACGGCGTCGAGTTCGCCGACCCGGTGGCGCTCGTGCTCGAGGCGAATGCGATCGGAGGCCGGCACGGCCTCGGAGCGTCCGACCAGATCGAGAACCGCATCATCGAGGCGAAGTCGCGCGGCATCTACGAGGCTCCCGGCATGGCACTGCTGCACATCACCTACGAGCGGCTGCTCAACGCGATCCACAACGAGGACACCGTCGCGAACTACCACGCGGAGGGCCGTCGCCTCGGGCGCCTCATGTACGAGGGGCGCTGGCTCGACCCGCAGTCGCTCATGCTGCGCGAGTCGCTGCAGCGCTGGGTCGGCTCGGCCGTCACGGGCGAGGTCACCCTGCGCCTGCGTCGCGGCGACGACTACACGATCCTCAACACCGAAGGGCCGCACCTCAGCTACGCGCCCGAGAAGCTCTCGATGGAGCGCGTCGGGGACGCGGCGTTCGGGCCGGATGACCGCATCGGCCAGCTCACGATGCGCAACCTCGACATCGCAGACTCGCGCGCGCGACTCGAGCAGTACGCCGCGCAGGGACTGATCGGCGGGGCGACGGGCGAGCTCGTCGGGCGCCTCGAGGCCGGCGCCGCGGAGCAGATCCTGGGGACCGCAGAGCCCGCGACGGCGGCGGACGAGGCGCTCGAGACCGCGCTCGACGAGGCGAACGAGGGCTCGGCCTTCGACCTCGGCACCGACTGAGCGCTCGGGCGAGCAGCGCCGCGCATCCGCGCACGACGCTCGACCCCTCGGCGGCGCGGTCCGTAGCATCGACGGCAAGCTGTCCGCCGGACGAGGGAGTCGATGTGGCGCGTCAATACCATCTGCAGATCGACGAGGGCGAGATCGCACCGTATGTGCTGCTCCCGGGCGATCCCGCCCGTGTGGCGCTCGTGGCCGAGCTGTGGGATGAGGCCCATGAGGTCGCGAACAACCGGGAGTACGTGAGCTACACAGGCACCTATCGGGGTGCGCCGATCAGCTGCACGTCGACGGGGATCGGCGCCCCGTCGACCGCCATCGCGATGGAGGAGCTGGCGCGTTGCGGCGCCACCACCTTCATCCGGATCGGCACCGCCGGCACGGTGCAGGATCGCGTCCGGATCGGCGACATGGCGGTGTTCGACTCCGCCGCGCGCTACGACGGCGCATCCCACCTCTACGCCCCTCCCGAGTTCCCGGCCGCCGCCTCGTTCGAGGTCGTGGACGCGTGCGTGCGCGCGGCGCAGGAGCTCGGCTATCCCTTCCACGTCGGCACGACGCGCTCCGCCGACACCTTCTACGCGGGGCATCCGCGGCCAGGGTCGTCGTTCAACGGCTATTGGCAGTCGGGCTGGCGCGACTTCTTCGAGGACCTCAAGCGCCTCAACATCGTCGCCGCCGAGATGGAGGCGAGCGTGATCTTCGTGCTCGCCCGTGTCTGGGGGCTCCGCGCGGGCGGCATGTCGGTCGTGCTCGACAACATGATCGAGGTCACGGGCGACAGCGGTGAGTTCGACCCGGGCGCCGACATCGAGCACGGCCGGGATCACATCACGCGTCTCGCGCGGATGGGCTGCGAGTCGATCCGCCTGCTGCACGAGCGTGACACCACGACGGCACCGATCCCGCGCTGACGATCGGCACTCCGCTCAGAGCCCGAGCTTCGCGCGCAGGAAGTCGTTGACGAGGACTCCGCGCGGGTCGAATCGGGCGGCGAGCGCTCGGAAGTCGTCGAGGCGCGGGTAGAGCGGCGAAAGGGCCTCGACATCCGCATGGAAGCGCTTGCCCCAGTGCGGCCGCGCCCCGAGGGGGAGCAGGCGCTCCTCGATGCGGGGAAGGAGCGCGTCGATCGCCGGCTGATCGGGAAGCCAGGTGAAGTGGATGCCGACCGCATCCGTTCCGAACGCGCCCGACAGCCACAGCGCGTCGGCTGCGATGCGGCGGACCTCGGTGACCTGCAGGAGCGGCCGGATGTCGTCGGCCAGCTCCCGGACGGCGCGCAGCGCCCGGACCGCGGCCGCGCGCGGCACGAGGTACTCGCTCTGCAGCTCGGCACCGCGGGACGGCGTGAACTCGAGGCGGAAGTGGGGGAGCCGGTCGAGCCAGGGACCGGGAACGCCGAGCTGCGGGGTGCAGTGCACGGGGTCGACGCCCGCGATCGGGTGCATCGCGACGCGCGAGGGCCGCGCTCCGAGCACCTCGGCGGGGGCATCCGGATCCCGGTCGAGACGGCGCTTGAGCCAGAGCTGGTCGATCGTGTCGGGCTCCGACCACGTCGTGAACAGGCTCACGCTGTAGCCGAGAGCGGTCACCTCCTCGAAGGCGTCGAGCGCCTCGGTGAGAGGGAGTCCGCGATAGACCGTCTGCGCCACCTCGAAGCTCGGCTCGACGTCGAGCTCGAGGCGCGTCACGACGCCGAGCGCCCCGAGCGCGACCACGCTGCCGTCGAAGTCCGGGTCGCCGCGCCGCACGACCCGGAGGGCGCCTGTCCCGTCGATGAGCTCGACGGCCCGCACCGCCGTGGCGAGCGAGCCGTTGCCGGCCCCCGAGCCGTGGGTGCCGGTCGACACCGCGCCCGCGACGGAGATGTGGGGGAGGGAGGCGAGGTTCGGGAGCGCGAGCCCCTGCCGCTCGAGGACCCGCGCGAGGTCGCCGTAGCGGATGCCGGCCGGCACCGAGACGCTCCGGCGGTCGTCCGACGGCCGCACCGACGAGGCCTCGCCGAGGCCGGCGGAGGAGACGAGGGTGCCGGTCGTGTCGGCGACGGGGGAGAAGGAGTGGCGAGTGCCGAGCGGGCGCAGGCCACCCGGCTCCGCATCGGCGATCAGCCGCTGCACCTCCACGAGGTCGCGGGGCGCCGCGATCCGGCGGGCGGAGAACGTGAGGTTGCCCGCCCAGTTGCGCTCCGTCATCCGACCTCCGTGCTCGATGCGACGGCTCGGTGCGCCGCGCTCACATCGTGATGGAGCGCGGCTTCACGCCGAGCTGCCCGTACCAGTCGCGGATCACCTGACGCTGCGAGTCGTCGCAGGTGTAGCCGTAGCCGATGCTCACATCCCAGTACTCGTAGCGGCTCGTCCAGACGCGATGGTCGAGCGTCCAGCCGTCGAGGTAGCTCAGTGCGAAGCAGTCCGCCATCGTCTCGACGTCGCCGTCGAACGCGGCGACCGCGGTCTCGGTCGGCTCGGGGTTGGTGAACTGCAGCACGTGGGCGAACTCGTGGTAGGCGAGTCCGGTGCGGATCCAGTCGGTCATGTAGGGGAGCGAGTCATCCGGGGCGTCGACGTGCACGACCAGCGGGTCGTCCGACATCACGCAGGCGAGCACGTCGTCCTCGCACAGCGCGTCGGCGTCGTCGAGGCGCCAGGTCACGTAGCCGGCTCCGAGCTGGTCGAGCGCCGCCTCGTAGGCGCTCCCGGATGCGTTGCTCGCGGCCTCCTGCTCGGCGGCCTCGCGCTGCGTCACGAGCTCCGCGCGTGCGCTCTCCACGTCGGCGATGCTGCGGCCGAGGGCGTCGAGGTTCCAGCGTCGGGCCCACGCCTGCGACGCGAGCAGCTGGAAGCGATCCCACGGCACGATCGTGGCCAGCGGCACGCCCTCGCGTTTTCCGGCCTCGTCGAGGAGCTTCTCCATCGCGGCGCCGAAGGTGTCCTTGCGGTCGATGAGGTCGCGCTGCTCCTGCAGCTTCCGATCCTGCTGCTCGATCACCGCGTGTGCGTGCTCGAGCTGCAGGAAATACCAGACGAACGCGCCCAGTGCGGCCGCGAGCCCGACGCTCAGCAGGACGATCGCGACGATCATGCCGCGCGAGCGACGCGCCTGAGGCGCGGACGGTGGTTGCGACCCGTCGGGCTGCGCGGGCGCGGCGGACGGCACGGGCGGAACGTATGGGGGCGGCGCGTACCCGGACGCGGGCGGGACGTATGGCGGCGGAATCGGTGCGGGCGTCGCGCCGGCGGCGGTGTCGGACACGGAAGGGCGCTCCTCTCGGCGTTCCGCGTCAGCATATTCGATTGCGAGGAGCGCTCGTGCTTGCCGACGTCATCGGCTCGCTGCTAACGTTCCGGCGATCGTGTTCCATCGACGGGAGGTGAGACCCATGTGCGCAGTGTCCGTAAAGGGTGCTCCCGCGTCGGGGACGATCGTGCGACCGAGGTAGTCGCGACGGGAGCGCCGATCAGCGATCGCGAAAGGCGACTCCCATGAACATGACATCTTCTTCACAATCTCCCGATCCTGTTGTCCACGCCGATCGGCGCCGGCGCGCTCTGGTGCTCGCCGGCGGGGGAGCGGCAGGTAACGCGTGGGAGATCGGCCTCGTCGCCGGTCTGCTCGAGGCCGGAATCGACCTGACCGACGCCGATCTCGTGGCCGGCACCTCAGCCGGGTCGACCGTGGCCGCCCAGATCACGAGCACGATGCGACCGGATGAGCTGTACGCGGCGATCCTGGCCGAGCAGCCCCGTCCGTCGCGTCCCGGCGGGGGAGCGGCGCCTCGTGGGCGGGCGCCGATGTCCGGCTCGGGCTACATGGAATGGTCGGAACGGATCATCGCCTCCGCGAGCGATGCCGCCGACATGCGCCGCAGGCTGAGCGCCGCGGCGATCGCGGCGGACGCGTCGGAGGGCGAGGCCGCGGCGCGGTGGCGGGATATCGTGGCGACGCGGCTTCCCGACCACCGCTGGCCGGAGCAGAGGATGCTCGTCACCGCGACCGATGCACGTACGGGGGAGCCCGTCGTGTTCGACAGGTCCAGCGGCGTCGAGCTCGTGGACGCGGTCGCCGCCAGCACCTCCGCGATGACGCCCTACCGGATCGGAGGCGAGCTGTATCTCAACGGCGGCTACCGGCGCAACGAGAATGCCGACCTGGCAGCCGGGCACGAGCGCGTTCTCGTGATGTCGCCGTTCGGCGGCAGGTCGCGGATGCCGCACGAGTGGGGCATGGACCTCGCGACGCAGCTCGCCGAGCTCCGCTCCGGCGGCAGCCTGGTCGAGACGATCTTCCCGGATGCGGGTGCCGGAGACGTGTTCGACGCCAACGCCTTGGATCCGTCGACGCGGCTGCCGGCCGCGCGCGGCGGCTACGAGCAGGGGCGCGTGCTCGGGGAGCGTCTCGGGGCGTTCTGGGGCTGAGGATCTGACCTGTTCTGACATAATTGCGCTTATCAGCGCAATTCGAACCGACGCGAAAGCGCGAGAAGAGCGCCCGCTCCGGGCGTCAGGCTGTGACGGCGCGCTCGAGAACCGAGCGCATCCAGTCGCGTTCGGTGTCGTACACGTGCGCCGACTTGACGACCATCGTGAGCCGACCGGCCGGTCGGCCGAGTCCTGCGGCGACCTCGCGCTGCAGCTCGGCGAGCTGCACGAGGTTCGCGTAGCCCTTGGCGCCGAAGTCGATGCTGTGCGCATACACGAGCAGCTCCACGGCGTCCGCCGGGATCCAGAAGTCGAGCATGCTGACACACGGGATGTAGCTGGTGTCGAGCAGCGGCTCGAACGTCGTGATGGTCGCCGAGCGCGAGGACGGGTCGGCGGCGAGCCGGTCGACGACCCACTGCACCTGGTCGCGTCCCGTCTCGGCGTAGTCGCGCAGGCGGCTCGCGTAGCTGCGCGCGTCGCCGAGCGCCGCGACGCGCTCGGGATCCACGAAGTTGCGTCGCATCCAGTCCAGCCGCTCGGGATCGGCCAGGCGCGCGATGATCGCGTCGTCGGGATCCGGATGCGCCACGTCGAGCGTCGCCTGTGCGATCTCGAGGATTCCCCTCCCGTCGTAGGCCGACGCCCGACCGCTATCGAGGATCGCTCGTGCCACGTCGAGCCAGGCCTCGCCGATCGTCTCGGCGCCCACCGCGGTGGGCGCGTCCCAGGCTCCCGTCATGCTCCCTCTCCCCTGTTCTCCTCGGCCGCACGCCGGATGAGCTCGACGAGCTCCGGCGGCTCGAAGCGCGGATGCTCCGCCTCCAGCTCCTCGACGCTCCACCAGCGGTGCGCGAGCACGTCGACGCGCTCCTCCTCGGTCCAGTGGGCGCTCGAGGGCTCGAAGCGGTCCGTCACGAGGCGGAAGAACTCGGCGTGGCCCGTGTCGTGGTCGGCGGAGTCCCACTCCACGTCGTAGTCGTGCGCCCAGACCGGCTCGCCGAGGGCATCCGCATCCGCCACCAACCCGGTCTCCTCGAAGAGCTCCCGCCGTGCGGCATCCGCGAAGCTCTCCCCCGCGTCGACACCGCCCCCGGGCGTGAGCCACCGGGCGACCCCGGACGAGTCGGGCGCCGCCGTCAGGAACAGCAGCGCCCGTGCCTGTCGGTCGAACAGCAGCACGCGCGCCACCAGGCGGTGCCGGTGCGCGCTCGCCATGCCGGTGCTCTCAGCTCTGGGTGATGAAGTCGGCGACGTCGCCGACGTACCGCGTGTGATCGGCCGGGATGTCCTCGACGGCGGCACGTGCCACCTCGGCGGCGAACTCGGCCACGTTGTAGAGCTTGCCGGCCGCGTCGCGGCGCGACTGGATCGCGCCGGGGTTCACCCGCTCGAGGAGCGTCGCGGTGATGGTGCCCTCGATCATGTCGCCCGACACCACCACGAAGGCGACGCCGGCGGCGTCGAGCTCGGGGATGCGCGCGCGCAGGGCGTCCTCGCCCGCGCGCTTGCTGCGCGCCACGGGCTCGTACTCGGGCATGGTCGGCACGGTCTCGATGAAGTGCGCCTGGTGGCTCGTGACGAAGACGACACGGGAGCCGGCGCCGAGCAGCGGCAGCGCGGCGTCGAGCACGTTGACCTGCGCGTCGCGGTTGAGTCGCATCGCGTAGTCCTCGCCGAGGCCGCTCTCCATGCCGCCCGAGGCGTTGAGCACCAGCAGGTCGAGTCCGCCCCAGCGCTCGCGCACCTCCGCCATCATCTGGGCGACGGATGCCGGATCGGTGAGGTCGGCGCCGACGGCGATCGCCTCTCCCCCGCGCTCCTCGATGCCCGCGACGACCTTCAGCGCGCGCGCCTCCTTGTTGCGGTAGTTGATCACGACCTTCGCTCCCGCATCCGCGAGGTAGGCGGCGGTGTCGGCGCCGATGCCGCGCGAGGAGCCGGTGACGAGGGCGCGGATGCCGCGCAGCGAGTCGGGGGGAAGCACGTCGTTCACGATCCCCCACCCTATCGACAGCACCGACCGGCCCCGACATCGCCCGCCGGTGATAGTTTCAGGGGACGACGTCGAAGGGATGCGCCGTGGAACCGGATGTGATCTCGAGCTGGGCCTGGGTGATCTGGCTCGGCCTCATCCTCGTGTTCATCATCATCGAGGTGAACACCCTCGAGTTCACCTTCCTCATGCTCGCGCTCGGCTCGGTCGGCGGTCTCGTCGCGGGCCTCTTCGGGGCGCCGTGGTGGCTGCAGTTCATCGTGGCCGTGGTGCTCGCGCTCGCGCTGCTGCTGCTCGTGAAGCCGCCGCTCCTGCACGCGTTGCGGCGCGGCAGCGATCCCGCGCGGTCGAACGTCGACGCGCTTCTGGGGCTCGGGGGCAGCGTCGCGAAGGACTTCCACGACCGCGCGGGCCAGGTGCGGCTCGCCAACGGCGAGACCTGGACGGCACGGCTCGCCGACGGCGTGCCGACGGTCGACCTCGTCGAGGGCGACCGTGTCGTGGTCGCGCACATCGAGGGGGCGACGGCGGTCGTCGTCCCGGCCGGGTCGACGCCCGCCGACGAGGGATAGAGCCACCGAGCCATGAACGGGGACAACCTGATGCCCACCATCATCACCGTGATCATCGTCGTCATCATCGTCATCTTCGTGCTGACGATCCTGGCGAAGGCGATCCGCATCATCCCGCAGGCCTATGCGGGCGTCGTGGAGCGGCTCGGCCGCTACCACAAGACGCTCACCCCCGGACTCAACCTGCTGGTGCCGATCGTCGACCGGCTCCGGCCGCTCGTCGACATGCGCGAGCAGGTGGTCTCGTTCCCGCCGCAGCCGGTGATCACCGAGGACAACCTCGTGGTCTCGATCGATACCGTCGTCTACTTCCAGGTGACGGATGCGCGTGCCGCGACCTACGAGATCGCCAACTACCTCGGCGCGGTCGAGCAGCTCACCACGACGACCCTCCGCAACGTGGTCGGCGGCCTCAACCTCGAAGAGGCGCTCACCTCGCGCGACAACATCAACAGCCAGCTGCGCATCGTGCTCGACGAGGCGACCGGCAAGTGGGGCATCCGGGTGAGCCGGGTGGAGCTCAAGGCCATCGACCCGCCGGTCTCGATCCAGGACTCGATGGAGAAGCAGATGCGCGCGGAGCGCGACCGGCGCGCGGCGATCCTGACGGCGGAGGGCACCAAGCAGGCTGCCATTCTCGGTGCGGAGGGCGAGCGCCAGGCGGCGATCCTGCGCGCGGAGGGCGACGCGAAGGCGGCCGTGCTGCGTGCGCAGGGCGAGGCCGAGGCGATCCAGACGGTGTTCAACGCGATCCACGTCGGCGACCCGGACTCGAAGCTGCTGGCATACCAGTACCTGCAGACGCTCCCGAAGCTCGCCGAGGGCGACTCGAACAAGCTGTGGATCATCCCGAGCGAGCTGACCGAGGCGCTCAAGGGCATCGGCCAGGGCTTCTTCGCGCCGCGTGCCGCGCACGCGGCCGATCCGGATGCCGCGCCGCACAGCTGAGGGCGGCGCCCTCCCCTACTTCGTCCCCGCTCCCCCGCGGGTGCTCGCCCACCGGGGGCTGGCGCTCGAGGCGCCCGAGAACACGCTGCTCGCGTTCCTCCACGCCGCTAACGTCGGCGCCACGCACATCGAGACCGATGTGCACGGCTCGGCGGACGGCGTCGCGATGATCAGCCACGACCCCGATCTGACCCGCCTGACCGGGCGCGATGTGAAGGTCGCTCAACTGACGGCCGCGGAGCTGCGGCGCGTGCAGCTCGGCGCCGGTCAGGGCTTCTGCTCCCTCGCCGAGGCGCTCGACGCGTTCCCCGACAGCCGGTTCAACGTCGACGTGAAGTCCGCGGATGCCGTGGCAGGCACGATCGAGGCCGTGCGCGACCTCCGCGCGACCGATCGCGTGCTCATCGGGTCGTTCTCGGCGGCACGGCGTCTCGCCGTCGTGCGCGGACTGCCCGGCGTCGCGAGCTCCATCTCCGCGGGCGGGGCGCTCGCCGCCGTCCATGCGGCGCGGGCGGGCGCGACGCGAGGGCTCGCGCGAGTGCTGCGGGATGTGCAGGCGGTGCAGCTGCCGACGCGCGTTGCGGGCGCATCCGTGGTCACCGCGCGCTCCATCCGCAGCTTCCACGCGGTCGGGGTCGAGGTGCACATCTGGACCGTGAACGACCCCGCCGAGATGGTCCGCCTCCTCGACGCGGGCGTCGACGGCATCGTCACCGATCGTGCCGACCTCGCCGTCCCGCTCGTGGCGGAGCGGCGCCGCGCGGCCCGGTAGAGGCCTCACCGGCACCCGCTCCTCCCCATCCGCACCGAGGTGCCTGGGAATGCTCTGGGAACGGGCATCCGGAGGGATGCGATCCGCCACGGTAGTGGTTGAACATCACACGGCGCACGCTCCCATCCGGACTCGCGCCGTGCCGCGTGCCCGGAGCACGCACCAACCACACACGGCGCAGAGGAGGCCACACGATGGCGGATCGCAGCTTGCGCGGGATGCGACTCGGAGCTCAGAGCATGCAGAGCGAAGAAGGGGTCGAGTTCTCGCCGAGGAAGAGGGCCGTGTACCGCACGGATGACGGTACGACCTTCGAGGTCGTGTTCGCAGCCGAGGCCGAGATCCCCGAGGTGTGGGAGTCGCCGCGCACAGGCCAGGAGGGCCGCCTCGTCGGCGACGACGGCGAGCTCGTCGAGGCCGAGGTCGTCGAGACGAAGGCCGCGCGCACCCACTGGGACATGCTGCTCGAGCGCCGCACGCGGGCCGAGCTCGAGGAGATCCTCGAGGAGCGCCTCGAGTACCTCCGCGCGCGCCGCGGCGCGGGCGCGAAGCACAGCAAGAGCGCCTGACGGTCTCGATACGCCGCTGCGCGGCTACTCGACCAGCGGGGGTGCGGGAAGCCGGCGGCGGCGCCCTCCGAGGGCCGCGCCGATGAGCCCGCCGAAGCCGATCGCGACGACGCCCCACTCGACCTCCCGGCCGATCACGACCGCGGGGGTCGTCGTCGTGCTGAGCGGCACATCCGCCACCATCGTGCCCGCCGTGTAGCGCGGCAGCTGCTCGACGGTCGTTCCGTCCGGAAGGATGACGGCGCTCGTCCCCACCGTGGAGATGTTCACGACCGAGCGGCCCAGCTCGACGGCGCGGATGCGCGCGATCGCGAGCTGCTGGACGCTCTCGTCGGTCTGGCCGAAGTCGGCGTTGTTGGTCTGGGCGAGCACGAGCTGCCCGCCCTCCTCCACGCCCTCCCGCATGAGCTCGTCGTCGACGATGTCGAAGCAGATCGCGAAGCTCGCGAGCACGCTGCGGCCGTGGGATCCGACATCCATCACCGCATCCGTCGTGCCGGGGGTGTACTCGCGCTGGATGAGATCGATCAGCTCGGGCGCGAACTGGCGCCAGACGGCACGGTCGGGAACATACTCGCCGAACGGCACCGGATGCCGTTTGTCGTAGAAGTCGACGGCGCCCTCCCCCGCTCGCCAGAGCAGCGAGGTGTTGAAGTACTCGTCGCCGCGCTTCGTGACGGACCAGCCGACGAGCGGTGCGTCCGCCGCACGCGATACGGCGTCGAACACCCGTGCCGCACCGGGAACGCGCAGCGGGTCGAGGTCGGAGCCGCCTTCGGGCCACACCACGACGTCCACGTGCTCGGCGTAGAGCGGCTCGGTGGCGTCGTACTGGGCCAGCAGGTTGTCGCCCGAGTGCTCAGGAGGATCGAAGTACCCCGTCTTGCCGTTGCCCTGCACCGCTCCGACGCGGAGCGTGCCGTCGCTCGCCACGGGGAAGGCGGGGAACGCGACGAGCACGGCCGCGAGGGCGGTCACGAGCATCGCCCGGAGCAGCCCCGGGACGCGCGTCTCGCGAACGGAGGCAACCGCGACGGCGACGAGGAACACCATGACGAAGCCGACGCCCGAGACGCCGAGCCAGGCGAAGAGCGGGGTGAGCGGGCTGTCCGACTGGGACTCCGAGATCCGGCCCCACGCGAACCCGCCGTACGGCCAGACGCTCGCGACGGCCTCCCGCGCCGTCCAGAGGCCCGCGACCACGAGCGGCACGAACAGCAGCCGCCCGAGCGGGTCCCGTGCGGCCGGAGGGACCACCCGGCTCGCGATCCCGATGAGCATCGTGCCCAGGCCGCACCAGAGCGCCATGACGGTGCTGAGCGCGAACCAGGGAACGGCGCGCACGATCCAGGGCTCGCTCGGGCCGAGGAACTCCATCATCCACGGGATGTGCAGGAGGTAGAAGCTCCAGCCGAACACGAGGCCGACGAGGAAGCCGGCGCCCGCTCGTCGTCCCTGTGCGGCGACGAGCACCATCGCGACGCCGACGAACGCCAGCGGCCACCAGCTCAGGGCGGGGAACGCCGCATCCGTCACGGGCCCCGCGGCGGCCGCGAGCAGCACGGCGCCCCACAGCGGCACGAAGGGGCGCGTGCGATCGGCTTCGGGTGCGGACATCGGATGCTCAGCCTACGTCCCATCTCGCGGGATGCATCAGGACACGGAGGAGTAGGCCACGATGCCGCGGCGGATGGCGTCGATCGCCTCGCGGGCCGTGCGGCCGAGGCCACCGTCGGCGACGATCGAGAGCTGATCGAGCAGATCGATGACCTGCTTCATCCAGCGCACGAAGTCGCCCGCGGCGAGGTCGGTGTCGCGCAGCACATGATCGAGGCGGCCGCCCTGCGCCCAGCGATGCGTCGCCGTGGCGAGCGCTGCCGACAGCGGACCGGTCTCGGGCAGCCGGCGCTCCTCCTCGAGCGTCGCGAGCTCCGACCAGCGGTGTTCGGTCGCCTCGAACACCTCGCGGAAGCGGCCGCGCGGATACTCGCGCACGATCCCGGCGTCCTCGCGCCGCGGCTCGTAGACGAGAGCGCTCACGAGCGCGGCGAGCGTCGGCGCGTCGATACCGTCCCACGCCCCCGTGCGCAGGCACTCCGCCACGAGCAGGTCGCGCTCTCCGTAGATGCGGCGCAACTGGCGTCCCGGCACCGCGACCAGGAGACGTCCGTGCTCGTCGCGCTCCAGGTAGCCGAGCTCGAGCAGCAGCTCGGTGATGCGGTCGAACACCTGCGCGACGGCGCCGGTCCTCCCCCGCACCTGACTCGCGAGCCGCTCGGTGTCGCGCTTGAGCCGGAACCAGCGCTCCGCCCACCGTGCGTGCGCCTCGCGGTCGTTGCACGCGTGGCACGGATGCTGCTTCATCCGCCGGCGCAGCTGGTCGATCTGCCGCTGCCGACGCTCGCGCTCGCCCCGCGATCCCTCGTGGGAGCGGGCTTGCTTGCGCTCGAGGTCGCTCAGCTCGCGACGGATGCCGGCGTACTCCGCGAAGTCGCCCAGGTGGCAGCGCATCGCCTCCGCGTAGCCCGCGAGCGAGGACTCCTGCTCGCGGATGCGGCGGGCCAGGTCGACGACGGCGCGGTCGGCCTGGAACTGGGCGAATGAGCTCTCGAGGATCTCGCGCGTGCGCTCACGCCCGAACTGCTCGATGAGGTTGACGGCCATGTTGTAGGTGGGCCGGAAGCTCGAGTTGAGCGGGTAGCTCCGTCGCGAGGCGAGCTGCGCGACAGCCTGCGGATCGAGGCCCGACGCCCACTGGATGACGGAGTGACCCTCGACGTCGATGCCGCGGCGCCCGGCACGCCCCGTGAGCTGGGTATACTCCCCCGGCGTGATCGGCACGCGCGCCTCGCCGTTGAACTTCTCGAGCTTCTCGAGCACCACCGTGCGGGCCGGCATGTTCACCCCGAGCGCGAGCGTCTCGGTCGCGAAGACGACCTTCACGAGCTTGCGCTGGAAGAGCTCCTCCACGACCTCCTTGAACGTCGGGATGAGGCCCGCGTGGTGGGCCGCGATCCCCCGCTCGAGTCCCTCGAGCCAGGAGAAGTAGCCGAGCACGCCCAGGTCCTCGTCGCGGAGCCCCGCGCAGCGCTCCTCCACGAGGTGCCGGATCTCGTCGCGCTCCCAGCGCTCGGTGAGGCGCACCTCCGAGCGCAGCACCTGCTGCACGGCCTGGTCGCATCCGTTGCGGCTGAAGACGAAGAAGATCGCGGGCAGCAGATGGCGGTCCTCGAGCAGGCGCACGACCTCCGGGCGGTCGATCCGGTCGCGCAGCACCTCGCCCTTGCGCTGATGGCGCCCCGGATGCGGTCCCCGGTAGGTTCCGGCTCCCCGTCCGCCCGCGATCGCCAGGCGGGCGAGCTCCGGGTTGACGCGCGGCGGCGCATCCGGCGACTGGGCGCCGTCGAAGAGGTCGGCGAGCTTGCCGCGCACGAGCACGTGCTGCTCGAGCGGCACCGGTCGCCGCTCGGAGACGATCACGTCGGTGTCGCCCCGCACGGCCTGCAGCCAGTCGCCGAACTCCTCGGCGTTTGACACGGTCGCCGAGAGGCTCACCATCCGCACGGCGCGGGGAAGGTGGATGATGACCTCCTCCCACACGGCCCCGCGGAAGCGGTCGGCGAGGTAGTGCACCTCGTCCATGACGACGTAGGCGAGGTCGGCGAGCAGCGGCGAGTCGGCGTAGAGCATGTTGCGCAGCACCTCGGTCGTCATGACGACGATCCGCGCTGCGGAGTTGATGTTGGTGTCCCCGGTGAGCAGGCCCACGTTCTCGGCGCCGTGCTCGGCGGCGAGCTCGGCGTACTTCTGGTTGCTGAGGGCCTTCATGGGCGTCGTGTAGAACGCCTTCGCCCGTCGGTCGGCGAGGGCGAGATGCACCGCGAACTCGGCGACGATCGTCTTGCCGGCCCCCGTGGGCGCGGCCACGAGCACGCTGCGCCCCTCCTCGAGCGAGCGGCAGGCCTCCAGCTGGAAGTCGTCGAGCTCCACCGCGAGCCGCTCGCGGAAGCGCTCGAGCTCCGGCGTGCGGGCGCGAGCGCGGAACGCGGCGTAGCGCTCGGCGGGCGAGAGCACCTCGTCGGAGCTCATGCGCCGCTGAGGCCGGCCTCGAGCGTGGCCTGCCGGCGGGCAGCCACACGATCGTGCCAGAGCGCCACGCCGACCGCGATGAAGTAGAGCACGACCATCGGCAGGGCCAGCAGGAGCATCGAGATCGGGTCGGCCGCCGGGGTCGCCATCGCCGTGAAGATGATGATGATCAGCACGGCCCAGCGCCAGCCCTTGAGGATCGTGCGGCCCTGCAGCACGCCCGCGAAGTTCAGCAGCACGAGGAACACCGGCAGCACGAACGCGACGCCCGTCGCCAGCAGCAGCTTGAGGATGAAGTCGACGTAGATCTTGGTGTCGTAGAGCTGCGAGGCGTCCGGCGGCACGAAGCGGAACATGAACTCGACGATGCGCGGGAGCACCATCCAGCCCGCCGCGCAGCCGAGAAGGAACAGCGGTACCGCGCTGAAGAAGAAGCCGAAGGTGTAGCGCTTCTCCTTGGTGGTGAGCCCCGGCACGAAGAACGCGAAGAGCTGGTAGAGCCAGACCGGGCTCGACAGGATCACCCCGACGACGAGCGATACCTGGAACTGCACGTCGAGCGCCCCGGTGAGGGTGCCGAAGTTCAGCGTGATCCGCTTCGAGTCGATGCCGAGCTGCTCCGCGATGTGGAACACCGGGCCGGAGATCGCCGCCCAGGTGCCCTGTCCGTGGAGCGCGGTCGCGGCGCCCGGGACCGCCGGGTCGAGCAGATCGCCGATCCAGCTCAGGTCGTAGATCATCCACCCGATGATGGTGCCCACGAGAACCGCGAAAGCCGCGCGCGTGAGGCGCTTGCGCAGCTCGATCAGATGCTGCCCGAGCGACATCCGCCGCTCGGGGTTGCTCTTGCGGGGGTTCGCCCGGGCCGTGTCGCCGGCCACCGCGGTCAGGACTTGTCGGTCGGGGTGGAGCTGTCGACCGGCTTGGTCGGCTCGGCGTCGGAGGCCGCGGTGCCCGCCGACTTGTCCTCGTCGCCCGTCATCTCCTTGCGGAAGATCTTGACCGACTGCCCGAGGCTCTTCGAGAGCGCCGGGAGGCGCGTCGCGCCGAAGAGCACCAGCACCACCACGAGGATGATCAGCCAGGTCTGCCACTGGTTGACGAAGAGGGGATGGATGAACATGGGCACGTCCTTCGGATCGGTGCAGGTGGGGCCAGTCTACGCGTAGCGCGCGAGCCCTGCCGTGGCCCACTCGGCGACCGCGCGCCGCGCCTGCTCGGGGGCGACGACGCGCACGGTGCCGGGCAGCCCGGCGATGAGGCGCTTGAGCCCGTGATAGTGCGACACGCGCAGGGTCGTGCGGATGCGGTCCCCCACCTCGCTCGTGAGGGCGCCGTCCGGGATGTAGTCGGCGAGCAGCCCGATCACCTCGGGGGCGGCCTCGATCGTGACCACGAGATCCTCGTCGGAGGGCTCGAAGAGGGTGTCGGGCAGGCACACCTCCTCGGCCGTGTGCTCGATGGGGTCGGCGGTGATCACGACGTCGCTCATCCGGTCGAAGCGGAAGGTGCGGGGCGCCTGCCGCAGGTGGCACCAGCCGCGCAGGTACCAGTCGGCGTCGATCGACTCGACGCGCAACGGGTCGACGTCGCGCTCCTCCCGCTCGCCCCGCGAGTTGAGGTAGCCGAAGCGCAGGCGGTGCCCCTCGGCGACCGCGCGCCGCACGAGCCCGATCACCTCGCTGTCGGAGCCGCCCGCCACGGCGAGCGGGCTGGGGGCGGCGGAGGCGCCGTGGGAGAGCTTCTCCACGAGCGTGCGGATGGCGGCGCGGTCGGCGTTCTCGGGGAGCGACTGCAGGTACTGGAGTCCCGCGATGAGCGCGGCGGCCTCACGTGCCGAGAGCCGCGGAGCCTCGTCGATCGCGACATGCTGGGTGATCGCGATCTCGTCGTCCTGCTCGAAGGCGTCCCAGTCGATGTCGAAGAGGTCCTCGTGCTGGTAGGTGGCGGTCGTGCCGGGCACTCCGCTCAACGCCACGAGCGACACCGAGCTGCGGACCGTCTCCTCGCTGACGCCGAAGTGGGCGGCGGCCTCCTGGACCGTCACCCGGTCGTGCTCGAGCAGCCACGGCACGAGGGCGAGCAGGAAGGCGAGCTTGTCGCGCGCCTGCGGTGCGCCCACGCGCGTGGGCGCGCGATGCCGTCGTTCAGCCATGTTCGGCCACCGTCGTCGTGAGGCGCGCCACGACCGCGTCGCGCATCTCGGGCGGCGAGAGCACGAGCACCTCCGGCCCGAAACCGGCGAGCTCGTCGGCGAGGATCGCGAGGTCGACGAAGTGCACGCGCAGGATGCCGGGGGCGACCTCCTCGGTGCCGCGGCGGTGCGCGAGGCGCAGCGCGGCATCCGATCCGGCCCGCACCTCGATCTCGGCGACCCCGCGCTCCCAGACCTGCTCGAGCTCGGCGAGCGAGCGCGCCGTGTGATCGCCGGGGCGTGCGGGTGCCGGCTTGCCGGCGGTGACCTTGCCCACGATGCGACGCAGCAGGAAGGTCTTGCCCTCCCCCGTCGCGAGCTCCTCGGCGGACAGGTGCCAGCGTCCGTCGTACTGCACGAGGGCGAGCGGGATCACCTCGCGCTCCCGAGCACGCTGCTCGCCCGGCTTGAGGTAGCGGAACCGCACGATCTGACCGCGGTCGATCGCCTGGGTCAACGGGTCGAACGCCGCGTCGCGCAGCCGCAGCCGGGGCGCGTAGCCGAGCACGGGCTCGTCGGCCGAGATGCCCAGGGCGCGCAGCTTGAGCAGTGCGCGTCGCGACTCCGCCTCGAGCGAGCCCTCGCGCCACGCCATCGCGGCGAGTCCGAGGAGCGCGATCTCCTCCGAGCTGAAGCGCACCTCCTCGGGCAGCTCGTAGGCGCCCTTGGGGATGCGGTAGCGCAGGTTGTGGTTGTCGCCCGGCTCTCCGAGCGGCTCGATCGTCTCGAGCGGCACGCCGAGCTCGCGGATGTCGTCCTTGTCGCGCTCGAACTGCCGCTCGAGGTTCGCGTTGTCGCCGCCCGCGACGTAGCGCTGCGCGTAGCCGCGCACGCTCGACAGGATCTCGGCCTTCGTTAGCCCCGACTCGGTCGCGAGCAGCGCGAGCACGAGGCTGAAGAGCCGGTCCTCGACGGGAACCGGTACGGCGGCGGGGGGCGTGCTCGTGATGGGTCCTACTTCGCGGAGTCGGCGGGCGCCTGGATGCCGAGCACGTCGATCACGTAGATCATGGTCTGGGTCGAGCCGGCGGCGGCATCCGGCACCACGACCAGGAGGAGCTGGGAGCCGACCTTGGCGCCCTTCAGCGCGTGGTAGATCTCCGACGGGAGGCCTCCGCTCTGCTTCGCGACATCGCTGACGGGGACCACCGCGGGGGCCTTGCCGGGCTCCCAGGTGCTCGACTTGAGGGTCAGCGTCTCGCCCGCGGCGGGCCACGTCCAGCTGGCGAGCTGGATCACGGCCTGGTCACCGTCGTGCACGACCGCGCCACCGCCCGCCTTGATCGTGGCCGTCTTCGATGCGGACGGCGCGTCGATCCCGAAGGGGATCGAGATGCCGACCGTGCCGTCGGGGGCCGTCGCGACGACGGGCATGCCGTCGAGCGGAAGCTGGTTCAGGCCGTCGGCCTTGCCGAGGTAGACGGCCTTGACGTCGATCACCAGCACGATCGTGCGGGCGAGGTCCACCGCGGTCGCAGCGGATTGGGCGAGACCGCTCTCCTTGAGCGTGGAGACGACCGCGATCCGCGATCCCCGCTGTGTGCAGGCGAGAGCGTCGCTGATCGCGTCGCCGTTGCCCGTGCGGGTGAGGCGCGCGGTGCCGTTGTAGGCCGTCGCGTCGATCTCCTGACCGGTCTCACCGTCGAGCAGCACGGCGTCGTAGTCGGCCGTCATCCCCTTCTGGGCGACGAGTCCGCTGCCGTTCTCGAGCACGCTGCGCTGGGGCTTCTTCACCACGAGCGGTGCCGGCACATCCACCTTCGGCTTCGTGCCGACCTCGCCCGTCGCCTTGATGAGCGAGGAGGCGTCGCCGGAGGAGAGCAGCGGGGTGCAGGCCGAGGCGTCGTCAGGCGAGGCAGCGCATCCGGCGAGAGCGGCGGCGAGCACCGCGACGACGGCGACGGAGCTGACAAGCGCGGAGGTGCGGCGCACGATGCCTACTTTCCTGACGGGGAGAAGGGGATGCACGAGGGCGTGTCGAGTCTACTGTTCCGGCGCGTCGGCTCCGGACGCGGCGGGCGCGCCGCCCGTCGCGCGGTCCGCCAGCTGCTGCGCGTCGCGCACCACGCGACGGATGCGCTTGTCGGTCTTGTCGCGCACGCCGAGCGCCCCGGGGGTCCAGAGCTCCACGTCCTCGTCGCCGTACTCCGACTTCGAGGCGCGCCGGGCAGGCTTCGGGAGCACGGCGCCGGGCGCGAGGCGGCGCGCCGCGATGAGGAAGGCCGTGTGGGCCACCATCCGGTGGTCGGGTCGCACCGCGAGCCCCTCGACGTGCCAGCCGCGCACGAGCGTCTCCGTCGAGCTCGGCTCGGTGTAGAGGCCCGTGGCGCGGATCGCCTCGGCGACGCGCGAGAGCTGGGTGGCGGTCGCGACGTAGCAGACGAGCACTCCGCCGGGCGCGAGCGCCTCCGACACCGCGTCGAGGCACTCCCAGGGGGCGAGCATGTCGAGCACGACGCGGTCGACCGTGCCGGGCTCCACCGCGGAGGGCAGCTCCTCGGCGAGGTCGCCGAGCCCGATCGACCAGTTCGCGGGTGCCGCGCCGAGGAACGCGGTGACGTTGCTGCGGGCCACCTCCGCGAACTCCTCGCGCCGCTCGAAGGACAGCAGCCGGCCCTCCGCGCCGATCGCGCGCAGCAGCCACAGCGAGAGCGCGCCCGATCCGACCCCCGCCTCGACGACCGTCGCCCCGGGGAACACGTCGGCGATCGCCAGGATCTGCGCGGCGTCCTTGGGATAGACGATCGCGGCGCCCCGGGGCATCGACATCACGAAGTCCGAGAGCAGGGGGCGCAGCGCCAGGTAGGCGTCGCCGTTGGAGGCCGAGACCACCGAGCCGTCGGGCAGGCCGATGATCGTGTCATGGGCGAGCGTGCCGCGGTGGGTGTGGAACTGCTTGCCCGGTTCGAGCGTGATGGTGTGCAGGCGCCCCTTGGGGCCGGTCAGCTGCACGCGGTCCCCCGCGGCGAAGGCGCTCATCCGGCCACCGCCGCGCCTCGCGAGGCGTGCGCACCCGTGAGGCGCTCGAGCCCGACGCCCTCGAGGCCCGCGTCGATCAGCTCGTATGCCGGACTGGGGGGCAGCGGCACGTGGAACGGCACCGCGAGGGTGGTCGCGCCCGCTGCCACCGCCGAGGCGACGCCCGGCTCGGAGTCCTCCACCGCGACGCAGTCGGCGATCGGCACGCCGAGCAGCTCGGCCGCACGCAGGTACGGGTCGGGGTAGGGCTTCGGATGCTCGACCTCGTCGCCCGCGACGATCACGTCGAACGCCGTGCCCCCCAGCTCGTGCTCGAGTGCCTCGACGACGCGGTCGGCCATCCGGCGGATCGACATCGTCACGAGCGCGGTGGGGATGCCGGCCGTGCGCACCTCGGCGAGCAGCTCGCGGGCGCCGGGTCGCCAAGGCACGTGATCGACGATCTGCGAGAGCACGCGATCGGTGAGCGCGTCGATGATCTGCTGCGGCTCGAGGTCGACCCCGCGCGAGCGGAACACGAGCGCCGAGCTCCACAGCCCCTGCCCCACGAGCTGGAGCCCGTCCTCGTGCGTCCACCTGCCGCCCCAGGCCTCGACGATCTCGCGTTCGGCCACCATCCAGTACGGCTCGGTGTCGACGAGGGTGCCGTCCATGTCCCACAGGACGGCGGCGGGCGCAGCGGCTGATGTCGGAGTGCTCACGACCGGCAAGTCTACGGGCGCGGTCCTATCCTGGGACGGACGCCCGCACGGGCGGAGAGGCGGAGAGGTGAGCGCAGCGAGCGACGACTGGGGCCGGGGCGGCTCGACGCTCGTGGTCGCCTTCGAGGGCTGGAACGATGCCGGTGAGGCCGCATCGACCGCCGTGCGCACCCTGAGGGAGCAGCTCGGACTCGTGGCGATCGCGGAGGTCGAGCCCGAGGACTACTTCGACTACCAGTTCAACCGCCCGGTGATCACCGTCGACGAGAACGGCGAGCGCGTGATCGCCTGGCCGAGCGTCGTGCTCTCGGGGCCTGCGGAGGGCGGCGAGGGCCTCCACGTGCTGCTCGGCACCGAGCCGTCACGCGGCTGGAAGACCTTCGTCGAGGAGACGCTCGACGCGATCTCGGTCGCGGGCATCGACCGCATCGTGTTCCTCGGCGCGATGCTCGCCGACGTGCCGCACACCCGCCCCATCTCGCTCTTCGCCTCGAGCGAGAACGCCTCCGTGCGCGACCGCTTCGAGCTCGAGCGCTCGGCCTACGAGGGGCCGGTGGGCATCATCTCGGTGCTCTCGGATGCGGCGGAGCGCTCCGGCATCCCCACGGTCTCGATCTGGGCGTCGGTGCCGCACTACGTGCACAACGCCCCCTCGCCCAAGGCGACCCTCGCCCTCATCGAGCGCCTCGAGGACTTCATCGAGCTGCCGATCGATCGCGGCTCGCTCGCCGAGGACGCCGTCGCCTGGGAGAAGGGCATCGACGAGCTCGCGAGCGACGACGACGACATGTCGGCCTACATCGAGCAGCTCGAGCAGACGCGCGACACGGTCGACTCCCCCGAGGCCTCGGGCGACGCGATCGCCGAGGAGTTCGAGCGCTACCTGCGCAAGCGCGACGGCGACCCGCCGCCCGCGCCGTAGAGCGGCTCGGCCTTCCCCGCCTCCGCGTCTAGGACGCGATCATGCCCGTCGAGAGCAGCGCGATGAGCGTGCCGCCGAGCAGGATGCGGTAGATCACGAACGGCAGGAACGAGCGCTTCTCGAGGTAGCGCATGAGGAACGCGATGACCGCGAGGCCCACGACGAACGCCACGACGGTGGCCGCGACGGTCGGGCCGAGGCCGTAGCCCGCGCCGCATCCGGCGTCGACCCCCGCCTTGCAGGTGAGCGCCGTGTAGGTCTCGTAGAGGCCGGAGCCGAAGACCGCCGGAACCGCGAGCAGGAACGCGAACCGCGCCGCCGCGGGGCGGGTGTAGCCGAGCGCGAGGCCTGCGCTGATGGAGGCGCCCGAGCGGCTCACCCCCGGGATGAGGGCGAGCATCTGGGCGAGACCGATGAGGATGCCGTCGCGGTAGCTCATCGCCTCGATGGGCTTCGTGCGGCGCCCCAGGGCGTCGGCGAGCCAGAGCAGCAGGCCGAAGACGATGAGCACGATCGCCACGATCCAGAGCGAGCGCAGGGTGGTGCGGATGGCCGACTGCAGGAAGAAGCCGGCCAGCACGATCGGCACGGTGCCGATGATGATGAGCCAGCCGAGCCGCACATCCGGGTCGCCCTTCTGGATGCCGGCGGAGTGCGCCCCGCCCTTCGCGCCGAAGGAGCGGAACCACTTGCCGATGATGCGGGTGATGTCCTTCCAGAAGTAGATGAGCACGGCCGTCTCGGTGCCGAGCTGGGTGATCGCGGTGAAGGTCGCGCCCGGGTCGGGCCATCCGGCGAGCTCGCCGACGATACGCAGGTGCGCGCTCGACGAGATCGGGAGGAACTCGGTGAGCCCCTGGACGATGCCGAGGATGATCGCTTGGAGGAAGTCCACGGGGGACGATTCTGTCAGGCCTCGAGCAGGAAGTCGGTGAGCACGGCGCGCCCGAAGGCGAGCGCGTCGAGCGGAACGCGCTCGTCGACGCCGTGGAACATCGCGGGGAAGTCGAGTCCGGGGCCGAGCCGCAGCGGCGCGAAGCCGTAGCCCGTGATGCCGAGGAGGCTCAGCGCCTTGTTGTCGGTGCCGCCCGTCAGCAGGTAGGGCAGCACCTCCGCGTCGGGGTCATGACGGAGGAGGGAGCCCGCCATCGCGTCGACGAGCGAACCCGAGAAGGGCGTCTCGAGTCCGACGTCGTGGTGCACGACCTCGACCTCGACATCCGGCCCCGCGAGCTCGCGCAGCTCGGCGAGCACCGCATCCTCCCGCCCGATGAAGGGCCGCACGTCGACGAGCGCCTCCGCGCGGTCCGGGATCACGTTGTGCTTGTACCCGGCGTCGAGCACGGTGGGGTTGGAGGTCGTGCGCAGGGCCCCGCGCAGGAAGCCGGCGGCGACGCCCGTGCGCTCGACGAGCGCGGTCGGATCCTCGTCGGGAGCGGCGTCGAGCATGCGCCGCACCCCGTCGAGCATCGCGCTCGCCGTGGTGCCGAGCTCGACCGGCCACTCGTGCCGTCCGATGCGCGCGACGGCCGCGGCGAGCTTGGTGAGGGCGTTGTCGTGGATGACGCGCGAGCCGTGCGCGGCGGTGCCCCGGGCCACCAGCCGCACCCAGAGCAGCGCCTTCTCGCCCGTCTGCAGCAGGTAGGCGCGACGCCCGCCGATCTCGACCGAGTAGCCGCCGACCTCGCTGATCGCCTCCGTCGCGCCGGCGAAGAGCTCCGGATGCCGGGTCACGAGGTGGTGCGAGCCGTAGACGCCGCCGTTCTCCTCGTCGGAGAAGAACGCGACGACGAGGTCGCGCGCCGGGCGCCGGCCCGAGCGCAGGATGTCGCCCAGGCTCGTGAGGATCATGGCGTCCATGTCCTTCATGTCGACGGCGCCGCGGCCCCACAGCATCCCGTCGCGGATCTCGCCCGCGAAGGGGTCGACGCTCCAGCTCTGCGGATCGGCGGGGACGACGTCGAGGTGGCCGTGCACGACGAGCGCCGGACGGCTCGGGTCCGCGCCCTCGACGCGCGCCACGACGCTCGTGCGGCGGGGCGCGGCGTCCACGAGGCGGGGCTCGAGGCCGAGAGCGCGCAGTTCGGCCTCGACGTACTCGGCGGCCTCGGTCTCGCCCTTCGCGCGCCCCTCGCCCCAGTTCGTGGTGTCGAAGCGGATGAGGTCGCGGGCGATCCGGGCGGTGTCCTCGAGTGCGCCGTCCATGGCTCAACGGTACCCGGCGCATCCGATGCCGCCTCCGGGCGGGTGTGCGCGAGGGCCGTGCAGACCGTGCTAATGTCGTCTCCGGTCCTCCTCGCGGAGGGTCGCACTCGCGCGGGTGGCGGAATTGGCAGACGCGCTAGCTTGAGGTGCTAGTGCCCGTATAGGGCGTGGGGGTTCAAGTCCCCCCTCGCGCACGCGAGTGAGAAGGCCCCTGATCCGAGATGTATCTCTCGGGTCAGGGGCCTTTCTCGTCGGAATCTCTGCGCGGTTGTCGATTCCGCAGCGTGGTTCGCGTCGGTTCGGGTGAGAGGCTCTGTCCGGGGCCGGAGGAAGGGAACCGATGATGGCGAACTATCTGCTGCTGATCTACCGAGGCGACCAGGAGGCGCAGGCGCAGGGAGACGAGGTGAGCGCCGCGTACCGGGAGTTCATGCGACGTCGTGCAGGCGCCCTTCGCGGGGGCGCTGCGCTGGAGCCGTCCGAGACGGCGACCGCCGTGCGAGGCGACGGGCGTGGCGGGTTCACCGTGACGGATGCGCCGTTCGCGGAGTCGAAGGAGGTGCTCGGCGGCTACTACGTCATCGAGGCCGCCGACCTGGACGAGGCCCTGGCGATCGCCAAGGAGGTGCCGGCTCCCGGGGGCGGCGTCGAGGTGCGACCGATCCGCGTCATGAGCTGATGGGCGCGGCCAGCGCGGAGGTCGCCGCGGCGGTCGCGGACGCGCATCGCCGGGAGTGGGCCTTCGTGCTGGCCTCGGCCCGGCGGTTCGCGGTCGACCTCGACATGGCGGAGGAAGCGGTGCAGGACGCCTACGCCTCCGCGCTGTCGGTGTGGGACGAGCGCGGCATCCCCGACAACCCGGCCGCGTGGCTGACCACCACGGCTCGGCGGCGCGTGCTCGACATGCGTCGTCGAGCCGACGTGGCTCGACGGGCGCTGCCCGAGCTGCTGGCCGACCAGGAAGACGAGCCCGATCTCGATGCGCAGGCGTTCCCGGATGACAGGTTGCGGCTGGTGTTCACCTGCTGTCACCCGGCGCTGGCGGAGGAAGCCCGGGTGGCGCTGACCCTCAGACTGATCTGCGGGTTGTCGGTGCCCGACATCGCCCGAGCGTTCCTCGTCGCGGAGACGACGATGGCTGCCCGGATCACGCGCGCGAAGAAGAAGATCGCCGCCGCGCACATCCCCTACCGGGTGCCCGAGCCGGGCGATCTGCCGACCCGGCTCGACTCCGTGCTCGCGGTGATCCATCTGGTCTACACGACGGGGCACACGGCCCCGTCGGGTGCCGAGCTGATCCGCCGCACCCTGAGCGAGAGCGCGATGGAGCTCGCGCTCATGCTCCGCTCCCTGCTGCCGGATGACCCGGATGTCGCGGGGCTTCTCGCCCTGCTCCTCCTGACGGACGCCCGCCGCCCCGCCCGCGTGAGCGCGGACGGCGCGGCGGTGATGCTGGAGAGCCAGGATCGCAGCCGATGGGACACCGCGGCGATCGATGCCGGACTGACGCTCCTGGACACGGCTCTGAGGCGGCGCGCACCCGGGCGATTCACCCTGATGGCGGCGATCGCTGCGGTCCACGATCAGGCCGAGACGTGGAAGGACACCGACTGGATGCAGATCCTCGGCCTGTACGAGCTGCTGGTCGAGGTCTGGCCGTCGCCCGTGGTGTCGCTCAACCGGGCCATCGCGCTCGGGTTCGCCGTCGACCCCGCTGCGGGGCTGGCCGAGCTCGACGGGCTGGCGGCCGAGCCGCAGCTCGCGGGCTACGGATATCTCGCCTCCGCACGTGCTCACTTCCTGGCGCGACTCGGTCGCGCCGACGAGGCACGCATGGCCTACGAGGAGGCATTGCATCTCACCGCGAACGAGGCCGAACGTGCCTATCTGGAAACGCGGTTGGCCGGTCTGGGCAACCCGTAGCGACGCGGGGCCTTCGTCGTCCTTGCTCGCGACCCGCCGTGCCGCATGCGAGGGGAGGCGGAGGGGTCTGCCCCCGGAGACGGGGTGCACGGCGCGCCGTGTGCGGCTGTCGTCCGCGGGAATCGCGACGTAGCATCCCCGAAGGATGAAACCCGGCCCTGTGCGCATGAGAGGCGTGCTGACGACCTGGAACGACGATCGAGGCTTCGGCTTCATCGCCCCGGCCGTCGGCGGCGCCGACGTGTTCGTGCACATCTCCGCATTCCCCGAGCACGCCCTGCGCCCGGTCGAGGGCGACGAGGTGGGGTACGAGCTCGAGTTCTCCCCCGACGGCAAGCCGCGGGCGGCCCACGCCGAGACGGTGCGCGCCGCCCCCGTCCCGCCCGAGGCGCGACGGGCCGGACCCCTGCAGCGCGCGAGCCGGCTCGGCTACCTCGCGATCCTCGGCTTCGGCTGCATCGCGTTCGTGATGGCGCTCATCCATCCGCTGCCGTTCTGGGTCGCCGTGCTGTACGGCGGCGCGAGCATCGTCGCCTTCGTGGCCTACGCGGTCGACAAGCGGGCGGCCCGGGATGGCGGTTGGCGGGTGCCGGAGGCCTCCCTCCTCGCGCTCGGCGTGGTCGGCGGCTGGCCCGGCGCGGTCATCGCGCAGCAGGTGCTGCGGCACAAGACGCTCAAGGTCAGCTTCCAGGTGATGTTCTGGGTGTCGGTGGTGGTCAACGTGCTGGGCTTCGTCGGTCTCGTCTGGGTGGCCTCCCTCGCCCCCGCCTGAGCGCGACGCCGGTGTCGGCCGGGAGGCGTACTATCGAATGCATGTTCGAGGCGGTAGCCGCGCCGGTGCGAGGTGAGGCGCGGACGGAGCGCATCCGCGAGCTCCAGGGGCGCATCCGAGGCATGCAACGCACCCGGCTCGACGACCGTGTGCTGCCCACCTCGTCCGCGCTCGCCGGGCTGCTGCCGGGCGGAGGCATCGCAGTGGGGGGCAGCTACGTCGTCGAGGGCTCGACGGCTCTCGCCCTCGAGCTGCTGCGCGAGCCGAGCCGGGCCGGGTCGTGGTGCGCGGTCGTCGGCATGCCCGACCTCGGGATCGAGGCCGCGGACGCGGCCGGCATCGAGCTGGAGCGGCTCGTGCTGGTTCCCCACCCCGGAGACCAGTGGGCGGCCGTGCTCTCGGCGCTCGTCGACGCGGTCTCGATCGTGCTCGTGCGGCCGCCGCGGGCGGTGAGCGAGGCTTTCGCCGGGCGGCTCGCCGGACGGTTGCGGCAGCGCGAGGCGGTGCTCGTCTCGACGGGCCCCTGGCCGCGCGCCCAGGCGCGGCTCTCCGTCGCCGAGAGCGAGTGGGCGGGCATCGGAGAGGGATTCGGGCATCTCGCCGCCCGCCAGGCGGCGGTCGTCTCGAGCTCCCCCGCGTGGCAGGGCGGACTGCGCACCGAGCGGCTCTGGCTGCCGGATGCGAACGGTGCGGTCGCCCCGGTCCCCCATTCCTCCGTCGCTCGCGCTCCCCGGGAGCGTATCGTGCGCCACGCCGGAGCCCCTCGCGCGATCGCGTCGCGAAGCGCTTAGCTGGATGCATGCGATACCGCTTCGAGGCCGAGGTGCAGCGCTGGAGCGCCCGCCGCGACGACTGGTTCCTGGTCGACCTGCCGGTTGAGGCCTCCCGGGAGATCCGGGAGCGAGCCGCCGGGCTCCCGCGAACGGGGTTCGGCGCGGTCAAGGTCGTGGCGCGGATCGGGCGCACCTCGTGGTCGACCTCGGTGTTCCCCGACGCCTCCGGTGTCTACAGCCTCGCCCTCAACGCCCGGGTGCGGCGGGCCGAGGGCGTCGAGTGGGGCGAGCGGGTCGCGGTCGAGGTGGAGCTCGTCTGACGCGTTGACAGTTTCGAATACATGTTCGAAACTGGAGCATGCCCGCCTCCCCGCGACTGCTCGTGCTGCACGTCCCCCACTGGGCCGTGCGCGTCCATGCTCGCGCGAGCCGGATCCCCGAGGGCGCCCCGCTGGCTCTCGTCGACGCCGGGCTCGTCGCGAGCTGCTCCCCCGCCGCCACGGCATCCGGGGTGCGTCCGGGAATGCGCCAGCGCGAGGCGCAGGGGCGATGCCCCGAGCTGCGGATCGAGCGGGAGGAGCCGGGTGCGGCGGCCCGCGCCTTCGAGCCGGTGCTGGCGGCGCTCGAGCAGGCGCTGCCGGGGTGGCATCCGCTGCGCCCGGGCGTCGCGGCGATCCGGTCCCGGGGCCCCGCCCGCTACTACGGGGGCGAGCGTGCCGCGGCCCGTGCGGTCGCGGGCATCGCCGCCGGCCAGGGGGCGGCCGAGGCCCGGATCGGCGTCGCCGAAGGGCTCTTCGCCGCCGAGCTCGCCGCACGTGCGGCGGGGGGCGAGCCGGGTGCGGTGCGCATCGTGCTGTCCGCTGAGACAGCGGGCTTCCTTGCACCCTTCCCCGTCGTCGCCCTCGGCGACCCCGAGCTCGCCGCGCTCCTGCCGAGACTCGGCATCCGCACCCTCGGCGACTTCGCGTCGCTCGACGAGGAGGCCGTCGCCGACCGCTTCGGCCCGCTCGGGGCGCGGCTGCACGCGCTCGCCCGAGGGCGGGATCCGCGGCCCGCGACCCCGCGCATCCCGCCGCGCGACATCGACGCCGTGATCGACTTCGAGCCGCCCGTGGAGCGCGTCGACGAGGTCGCCTTCGGGGCGCGCGCCGCGTGCGACGACTTCGTGCGCGCCCTGCTCGGCGAGCGCCTCGTCTGCACCGCGGTGCGCATCGAGTTCGCGGGCGCGGAGGGTGAGGTCGACGAGCGGGTGTGGCTGCATCCGCGCTCCTTCTCCCCCGCCGAGCTCGTGGACCGGGTGCGCTGGCAGCTGCAGGCGACCGAGGCACTCCACTCCCCCGTCGCGCGGGTGCGGATCTCGCCTGACGCCGTCGACCCCGTGCACGTCCACGAGGGCGGGCTCTGGGGCAACGGCCCCGGGGAGCGCGTGCACTCGGCGCTCTCGCGCGTGCAGGGCATGGTGGGGCACCGCGGCGTGCTCATCCCGCATCTGGCCGGCGGCCGCAGTCCGGCGGAGCGGCAGGCGCTCGCGCCCTGGGGCGATCGCCCGCTGCTGCCCCGCGAGCGGAACCGGCCGTGGCCCGGCGCCCTCCCCGACCCGCCCCCGTCGACGGTCTACGAGGTGC
Source organism: Protaetiibacter sp. (assembly GCA_030150265.1). Taxonomy (GTDB): domain Bacteria; phylum Actinomycetota; class Actinomycetes; order Actinomycetales; family Microbacteriaceae; genus Homoserinibacter. Next base: position 23,348 of record JASLGG010000030.1, on the reverse strand, counting down.
CGCGCCCGCTCCGCGTCGAAGACGCGCGGGGGCGCGACGTCACGATCGACGAGCGCGGGGCGATGAGCGCCGCACCGGCCGTCATCGTCGCGCATGGCGGTGCTCGGCGCGAGCTGAGCGCCTGGGCGGGCCCCTGGCCCCTCGACGAGCGCTGGTGGGACCCGGGCACCGCTCGTGCCGTGCATCGCGTGCAGGCGGTCGACACGAGCGGATGCGCCTGGCTGCTCGTGCGCGACGGCGGGGGCTGGTGGGCCGAGGGCAAGTACGACTGATGGGCAGAGCCGACTGATGGGCTGGAACAACCCCGCCATCCCCTGGCGCGAGTTCGAACGCACCCTCTCGGGTCGTCGTCCGGAGCAGGACGAGGGCCACGACGGGGGCGACGGTCCTGCCTACTCGCGCAAGCGCGGACCGTACGTGCCTCCCGTCATCGAGCGGGAGAAGGACCCGCTCCCCTACGCCGAGCTGCACGCGCACTCGAGCTTCAGCTTCCTCGACGGCGCCTCCTCGCCCGAGGAGCTGCTCGAGGAGGCCGAGCGACTGGGGCTCAGCGCCCTCGCGATCGTCGACCACGACACCTTCGCGGGACTCGTGCACTTCGCCGAGGCGGCCGAGGCCTCGCACGTCGCGACGATCTTCGGCGCCGAGCTCTCGCTCGGCCTCGACGGCCCGCAGAACGGCGAGCCCGATCCCGCGGGCACCCACCTCGTCGTGCTCGCCCGCGGCCCCGAGGGATATCACCGTCTCGCCTCCGCGATGACCGCGGCGAACCTGCGCGGCGGCGAGAAGGGCCGGCCCGTCTACGATCTCGCCGAGCTCGCGGCGCGCGCCGAGGGGCACTGGGCGGTGCTCACCGGATGCCGCAAGGGCGCGGTGCGGCAGGCGCTCGAGGCAGACGGGCCGGATGCGGCGGGTCGCGCCCTCGACGAGCTCGTCACCCTGTTCGGGCGCGACGTCGTGCACGTCGAGCTCATCGACCACGGGCACCCCCTCGACAGCGACCGCAACGACGTGCTCGCGGCCCTCGCCGCCGCGCGCGGGCTCCCGGTGCTCGCGACGGGCAACGTGCACTACGCGACCCCCGACCGCAGGCACCTCGCCGCCGCCGTCGCGGCTGTGCGGGCCCGGCGCAGCCTCGACGAGCTCGACGGCTGGCTGCCGGTCACGGGTGCCGCCCACCTCCGCTCGGGACGGGAGATGCGCGCCCGGTTCGCACGGTATCCGGGGGCGATCGAGCACGGGCTCGAGCTGGCCGCCGAGCTCGCCTTCCCGCTCAAGCGCGCCAAGCCCGCCCTGCCGCGCACCGAGGTCCCCGCGGGGCACACACCGATGTCGTATCTGCGGGAGCTCGTCTGGGCGGGGGTGCCCTCCCGCTACCCCGATCTCGACGCGGCGGGGCGGGCACGCATCGAGGCCGAGCTCGCGGTCATCGAGCAGAAGGACTTCCCCGGCTACTTCCTCATCGTGCACGAGATCGTCGAGTTCGCGAAGAGCCGGGGCATCCTGTGCCAGGGGCGCGGCTCCGCCGCGAGCTCCGCCGTCTGCTACCTGCTCGGCATCACGGCGGTCGACGCGATCCTCTACAAGCTGCCGTTCGAGCGCTTCCTGTCGAGCATGCGCGAGGAGGAGCCCGACATCGACGTCGACTTCGACTCCGATCGCCGCGAGGAGGTCATCCAGTGGGTCTACGAGCGGTACGGACGGGAGCGGGCCGCCCAGGTGGCGACCGTCATCCAGTACCGCCCCAAGAACGCCGTGCGCGACATGGCGAAGGCGCTCGGTCACAGCCCGGGCCAGCAGGATGCCTGGTCGAAGCGGGTCGATCACCACTCCTGGACCCTCGACGAGACGGCGACCGCCGACACCGGCATCCCCGGCCCCGTGCTGGCCCTCGCCGCCGAGCTGCTGAAGGCGCCCCGGCACCTTGGCATCCACTCGGGCGGCATGGTGCTCACCGACCGGCCGATCGGCGAGGTCGTGCCCATCGAGCACGCGCGCATGAAGGACCGCACCATCATCCAGTGGGACAAGGACGACGCCGCCTGGATGGGGCTCGTGAAGTTCGATCTGCTGGGTCTCGGGATGCTCGCGGCGCTCCAGCACTGCCTCGACCTCATTCGCGAGGCGACGGGTGAGGAGTGGACCCTCGACACGATCCCGAAGGAGGAGGCGGCGGTCTACGACATGCTGTGCCGCGCCGACTCGATCGGGGTGTTCCAGGTGGAGTCGCGGGCTCAGATGGGGCTGCTGCCGCGGCTGCAGCCACGACGGTTCTACGACCTCGTCATCCAGATCGCGCTCGTCCGGCCCGGTCCCATCCAGGGCGGCGCCGTGCACCCCTTCGTGCGCCGCAAGCTCGGGAAGGAGACGATCGAGTACCTGCATCCGAAGCTCGAGCCGGTGCTCGAGCGCACCCTGGGGGTTCCGGTGTTCCAGGAGCAGCTCATGCAGATGGCGATGGCGGTCGGCGAGTGCACCGGCGAGGACGCCGACCTGCTGCGGCGCTCGATGGGCTCCAAGCGCGGCCTCGAGCGCATCGACAGCCTGCGCGGCAAGCTCTACGCCGGGATGGCGTCGAATGGTCTCACGGGAGCCGTGGCCGACGACATCTACGCGAAGATCCAGGCCTTCGCGAACTTCGGCTTCGCCGAGAGCCACTCGCTGAGCTTCGCCCTGCTCGTCTACGCGAGCTCCTGGATCAAGCTGCACTATCCCGCAGCGTTCCTCGCCGGGCTGCTGCGTGCCCAGCCGATGGGCTTCTACTCCCCCGCCTCCCTCACCGCGGATGCCGAGCGTCACGGCGTCGAGGTGCGCCGTCCCGACATCCTGCGGTCGGCGGCGGATGTGCGGCTTGAGCCCCTGACCGAGGGGATGCCGCCGGCGTCGACAGGCAGGGACTCCTGCCTCGTGCAGCGGCACCCCGCCCCCATGGCGTTCGACCCGGATGCGCCGGACGCCGCCACGGCCCACCGGCGCGACGGCGGCGTCGCGGTGCGGCTCGGCCTGGCATCCGTCCGCGGCATCGGGGCCCCGCTCGCGGCGCGCATCGTGGCGTCACGCGAGGGCGAGGGTCCGTTCCGCGACATGCAGGACCTCGTGCGCCGGGTCGGTCTCACGACCGCGCAGCTCGAGGCGCTCGCCACCGCGGGAGCCTTCGAGCCGCTCGGGATCGGCACGCGCGAGGCACTCTGGCGGGCGGGCGCGGCCGCTCAGGACCGCGCCGAGTTCCTCCCCGGCACGGTCGTCGCCGTACAGCCTCCGCTGTTCACCGATCCGACGGCCTTCGAGGCGCTCGCCGCCGATCTGTGGGCCACCGGGATCTCGCCCGGCGACCACCCCATCCGGCACCTGCGGTCGAGGCTCGCCGGGCGCGGTGTGCTCACCTCGCGTGAGCTGCGCAGCGCCGAGAGCGGACGGCGGATCGAGGTCGCGGGGCTCGTGACGCATCGGCAGCGGCCCGCCACGGCGTCCGGGATCACCTTCATGAACCTCGAGGACGAGACCGGCCTCGTCAACGTCATCTGCGGGGCGGGGTTCTGGGCGCGGCATCGGAGGGTCGCCCGTGACGAGCCCGCCGTGATCGTGCGCGGCATGCTCGAGCGGAGCCCCGAGGGGGTGTGCAACGTGCTCGCGGACGGCATCGAGCCGTTGCGGGCGGGCGTGCCGCACCGCTCGCGGGACTTCCGGTGAGCGGGCTCAGGCGGGCTGTGCCTCGAGCTCCGCCTCGGCGAGCAGCACGCACAGCGCGAGCGCCTCGATGGCGACCTCGAGCTCGGCCTCCGCCGGCATCGACGGCGCGATGCGGATGAGGCTGTCACGCGGGTCGTCCCCGTACGGGAACGCCGCCCCGGCCGGGGTCACCGCGATGCCGGCCTCCTTCGCGAGCTCGACGGCGCGCGAGGCGGTGCCGTCGGGCGCCGCGAGCGTCACGAAGTAGCCGCCCGCGGGCTTCGTCCAGCTCGCGTGACCGGTGAGCCTCTCGCCCAGGATGCGGTCGACGAGCGCGAACTTCGGCGCGAGCAGCGCGCGATGCTCGCGCATGTGCGCCCGCACGCCCTCGGCGTCGCCGAAGAAGCGCACGTGCCGCAGCTGGTTCAGCTTGTCGGGACCGATCGTCTGCACCGAGCTGTGCTTGCGGTACCACGCCACGTTCGCGGGGCTCGAGCCGAAGAACGACACGCCGGCGCCCGCCTGGGTGATCTTCGAGGTCGAGGCGAACACGAACACCCGGTCGGGGTTGCCCGCCGCCTCCGCGAGGCCCAGGATGTCGAGCGGCGCGGGCTCCTGCTCCGTCAGGTGGTGCAGCGCGTAGGCGTTGTCCCAGAAGATGCGGAAATCGGGGGCGGCGGCCGGCAGAGCGACGAGCGCGCGCGCCGTCGCCTCGTCGACGACGGAGCCGTTCGGGTTGGCGTACATCGGCACGAGCCACATGCCGCGCACCGCGGGGTCGGCGAGGTGGTCGCCGATCGCCTCCAGGTCGAGCGTGCCGCCGTCCAGGTAGGGCACCGGGATCATCCGGATGCCGAAGGACTCGGTGATCGCGAAGTGCCGGTCGTAGCCGGGCGAGGGGCACAGGAAGGCGACGTCCTGCCCGACCCACGGCTCGCCTCCCGCGACCCCGTGCAGCAGCGCGTGCACGACGACGTCGTGCATGATCTGGAGGCTCGCGTTGTTGCCCGCGAGCAGCTGGGCGGCCGGGATGCCGAGCAGCTCGCCGAAGATCTCGCGCAGCTCGAGCACACCGTCGGGACCGCCGTAGTTGCGCAGGTCGGTGCCCGCGGCGTCGCGGTGGTCGGCGCCGAGGTCGAGGTCGAGCAGCGCGTTCGCGAGATCGAGCTGCGCGACCGAGGGCTTGCCGCGGGTGAGGTCGAGGGAGAGCCCGCGGGCGCGCAGGGCGTCGTACTCCGCGCGGAGGCTCTCGAGCGTGTGGGACATGCCTCAACGCTACCGGCTGCGGGAGGCCCTACGAGGCGGAGCCGATGCGGCGCCTGAGCAGGTCGATGCGCGCCTGCAGCTGGGCGACGGTCGCGCGCGCCACCTCGGGGCCGCCGCACATCCGCCGCACCTCGGCGTGCACCTGCGCGTGGGTCGAACCGGTGTCGCGTGCGTGGATGCTCACGAGGCTGTTGAGCAGCCGGCGCTGCTCGGCGAGGGTGCGGTGCAGGGCCTGCGGGGAGGCATCCGGCTCCCCCGCCTCCTGGCGCTCCTCGGCGCGCCGGGCCTGCCGCTGCTGGCGGTGCTTGAGGAGCTCCGACACCTGCTCGGGCTCGAGGATGCCGGGGATGCCGATGAAGTCCCACTCCTCGGCGCTGCCGGGCGTGGCGAGCGCGCCGTAGTCCTGCCCGTCGAACATCGCCTTCTCGAAGGTGGCGATCGAGGCGAGCGCCTGCCACTCGAACTCGTCGGCGAGCTCGGCCGAGGCCTCCTCCTGGCGGTTGGCGTCGTCGAGGAGGGCGTCCTCGAGAAGCGCATCCTCCGGCGTCTCGCGGTCGAGGGCATGGTCGCGCTCGCGCTCGAGCTCGGCCCCGAGGCGCAGCAGCACCGGCACGCTCGGCAGGAACACGGTCGCGAGCTCGCCGCGTCGGCGGGCTCGCACGAACCGGCCGATCGCCTGGGCGAAGTAGAGGGGCGTCGAGGCGCTCGTGGCGTACACCCCGACGCACAGCCGCGGCACGTCGACTCCCTCCGACACCATCCGCACCGCCACCATCCAGCGCTGCGTGCCCTCCGCGAAGCGGGTGATCTGCTCCCCCGATCCCGGATCGTCGGAGAGCACGACGGTCGGAGGCGTGCCGGTGAGCTCGGTGAGGATCGTGGCGTAGGCGCGCGCGGCCGCCTGGTCGGTCGCGATGACGAGCCCTCCCGCGTCGGGGATGTGCTGGCGCACCTCGCGCAGGCGCCGATCGGCGGCCGAGAGCACCGCGGGCATCCAGTCGCCCCCGGGGTCGAGGGCCGTGCGCCAGGCCTGCGCCGTCACGTCCTGCGTGTCGTCCTGGCCGAGCGCCGCCTCCATCTCCTCGCCCGCCCGGGTGCGCCAGCGCATCGAGCCCGCGTAGCTGAGGAACACCACGGGGCGCACGACGCCGTCGCGGAGCGCCCGGCCGTAGCCGTAGGCGTAGTCGGTCTGCGAGAGCCGGATGCCGCGCTCATCGCGGGCGTACTGCACGAACGGGATGGGCGCCGTGTCGCTGCGGAACGGCGTGCCCGTGAGGGACAGCCGTCGCTCGGCGCCCTCGAAGGCCTCGCGCACCGCGTCGCCCCAGCTGAGCGCGTCGCCCGCGTGGTGCACCTCGTCGAGGATCACGAGGGTGCGAGACGAGTTGGTGAGCTCGCGGTGCAGGCTCGCCCGCACGGCGATCTGGGCATAGGTCACGACGACCCCGTGGAACTGCCGTGCCTCGCGCCCGTGCCGGTTGCTGAACCGGGGGTCGAGGCGGATGCCGGCCCGGTGGGCGGCGTCGGCCCACTGCACCTTGAGGTGCTCGGTCGGCGCGACGACGGTGATCCGGTCGACGACGCGGCGTTGCAGGAGCTCGGATGCGAGACGCAGCGCGAAGGTCGTCTTGCCGGCGCCCGGGGTCGCGGAGACCAGGAAGTCGCGGCGGCTCGCGGGGTTCACGGCGGGATCGAAGTAGGCGGTGAGCGCCTCCTCCTGCCAGGCCCGCAGCTTGCCGGCGGTGCCCCAGGCGGCGCGTTCGGGGAAGCTCGGCGGGAGGTGCTCGGCGGCCGCGGTGGCGCGGAACACGCGCTCTCCGGATGCGTCGCTCACTTGACAGAAGCGTAGTCGGGCCGCGTCCGGCCGACGGGACCGCAGCTGCCCATCAGTCGTCTCCGTGGCCGAGGCGGCGGCCCACGGCGGGTCGCAGGAGCGTCGCCGGCCGGACGGTGCCGGCACCGAAACGCTCCGCGATCGCGTCGACCGTCTGCTCGGCCTCGCGCCAGTCCTCGTCGTCATCCCACAGGCCGAGCGCGCTCGCGCCCTCCCCCACGAGCTGCTCGGCGCGCACCCCGATGAGCCGTACCGGCCGGCCGGCGCCGTTCGCCTGGTCGTAGAGCTCGCGGGCCGCCTCATAGATGCGGCGCCCGAGGTGGGTGGGCTCGGCGAGGGTGCGCGAGCGCGAGATCGTCGTGAAGTCCTCGAAGCGCAGCTTGATCGCCACGGTGCGCCCGAGCACGCCCGCCCGTCGCAGGCGCTGCCCGACGCCGTCGGCGAGCTGCAGCAGCACGCGGTGCAGCTCGCCCGGATCGGTGCGGTCGGTCTCGAAGGTCGTCTCGTGGCCGATCGACTTCTCCTCGCGCCCCGGGGTGACGTCCCGTGCGTCACGCCCCCAGGACAGCTCGTGCAGGCGGGTCGCGCCGGCGTCGCCGATCGCCCGGCGCAGCATCTCGAGGGGCGCATGGGCGACGTCGCCGACGGTGCGCAGCCCGAGGCGCACGAGCACCTCCTCGCTCTTGCCGCCGACGCCCCAGAGCGCCGAGACCGGCAGCGGATGCAGGAAGTCGAGCGTGCCCGCCTCGGGGATGACGAGCAGCCCGTCGGGCTTGGCCCGGCTGGAGGCGAGCTTCGCCACGAACTTGGTGGTCGCGGCCCCGGCGGAGCAGTGCAGGCCCGTCTCGGCGTGCACCCGGGCGCGGAGCTCGGTGCCGATGCGCCACGAGCTGCCGAGCAGGCGACGCGCGCCCGCGACATCCAGGAAGGCCTCGTCGACGCTCAGCTGCTCGACGTGGGGCGTCACGTCGCCGAGGATCTGCATGACGCGGCGCGAGTAGTGCGCGTAGCGCTCGAAGTGCGGCTCGAGCACGATCGCCTGCGGGCAGCGGCGCAGCGCGACCGCCATGGGCATCGCGGAGTTGACTCCGTAGCGACGTGCCTCGTAGGTGGCGGCGGTGACGACGGACCGCGCCGAGGCGTGGCCCACGATCACGGGCTTGCCGACGAGCTCGGGTCGGTCGAGCAGCTCCACGGAGGCGTAGAACGCGTCCATGTCGACGTGCATGATGTGGGCGGCGGGGTCGTCGACGGGGGTCGCCGAGACCTGGCGCCCGCTGCCGTCCTGCTTGCTCACGGCGTCATCCTGCCATGCACCGCCGACCCCCGGCCGGGTGCGCGGAGGCGCCCACCCCGAGCCGGGATGGGCGCCTCCGTGTCGTCGCTCAGGCGCGCGAGCGGCCGCGCGTCAGCAGGCCCCAGATGAGCAGCACGACGATCGCGCCGCCGATCGCGAGGAGCCAGGTCTGCAGCGACCAGAAGTTCTCGAGCCCCACGTTGAAGAGCACCGAGCCGAGCCAGCCGCCGAGCAGCGCCCCCACGACGCCGAGCAGGAGCGTGGCGATCCAGCCGCCGCCCTGCCGGCCCGGGAGGATGAGCTTCGCGATCGCGCCGGCGATGAGGCCCAGCACGATCCATCCGAGGATTCCCATGAGAACTCTCCGTTTCTGCCGGTCGGGTGGTCGATCCGGCACCATCGAGTCAACGCCGGGTCTGAGGTTCTGACAAGACCCTGGCGTGATGAGGCATCCTGGTGCTATGGCCCACCAGCACCCCTGGTCGCGGTATGTCGCGATCGGCGACTCCTTCACGGAGGGGATCGGCGACCCCGAGCCCCGCGTTCCCGGCGGCAATCGCGGCTGGGCGGATCGCGTCGCGGAGGTGCTCGACGCCGGCGCCGAGGACTTCGCCTACGCGAACCTCGCGATCCGCGGCCGCCTTCTGCAGCAGATCCTCGACGAGCAGATCGAGCCGGCGCTCGAGCTGCGCCCCGACCTCATCACCATCTCGGCGGGGGGCAACGACATCATCCGCCCCGGCACCGACCCCGACGAGGTGGCCGGCCGGCTCGAGGGCGGCATCGAGCGCCTGCGGCGCGACGACGCGACGGTCGTGCTCTTCAACGGCCCCGACATCGGCGAGACCCCCGTGCTGCGCCGCATCCGGGGCAAGGTGGCGATCTACAACGAGAACCTGCACTACATCGCCAAGAAGCACGACGCGATCGTCGCCGACATGTGGGCGCTGCGCGAGCTCGGCGACCCGCGGATGTGGGCGCCCGACCGCCTGCACTTCTCGCCGATCGGCCACCACACGATCGCCCGCATGGTGCTCGACGCGCTCGGCGTCGAGCACGCCCTCGAGCCCTACGTGCCCGAGCCGCTGCCGGAGATCCGCTGGCGGCAGGCGCGCATCGACGACATCGTGTGGGCGCGCGAGCACTTCGGGCCGTGGATCCTGCGCCGTCTGCGCGGGCGCTCCTCGGGCGATGGCATCACGCCCAAGCGCCCGGTGCCCGAGCCGCTCGCCCACGAGAGCGGCGGTCCGGAGTCCGGGGCACGCTCCTAGCCCATCCCGAAGATGAGCTCCGGGTGACCGAGGCGCCACCACGGGCCGGGGTCGTCGACGTCGTCCGAGAGCGTGAGCGGCACCGTCACGGTGCGCGGCCCGGCGGTGAACACGACGCTCCCGACCGAGGCACCCCGTGTGGCGAGCCGGATGCCGTCGGCGGTCACCGCGGCCGTCACCGGCGTGTCGCCCCACACCACGATCGCGGCGTCATGGGCGGCGACAGCCGCGGCGCTCGCCCCCCATGGTGTGGTGTAGCTCGCGAGCGCGTCGCCGGCGCTCACGAGCGGCACCTCGTGGAAGCCCGCGCGCGCCTGCGCGATCATGTCGGTGATCGCGGCGTTGATGGTCGGGTGGTCGGGGCCTCCGAGCACGACGCCGACCAGGTCGATCGACTCCGCACCCACCTCGATCGTCGCCGAGAACAGCAGATTGGCGCCGAAGCTGTCGAGCGTGCCGGTCTTGATGCCGTCGACGCCGTCGTGCCCGATGAGGCCGTTGGTGTTCTTCACGGTGCCGACGTCGTGGATCTCGATGCTCTTGGTGCCGACGATCTCCGCGACGATCGGGTTCTCGAGCGCGAGCTCGCCGAGCCGCACGATGTCGGAGACCGTCCCGGTGCTGGCCGGGTCGAGCCCCGAGGAGTCGACGACCGTGATGCCCGTCAGGCCGTTGCGGTCGAGCCAGCTCCGAGCCGCCGCGAGGTAGGCGTCCGTCGAGCCGAACGCCCAGACCGAGAGCGTCGAGGCGTAGTTGTTGGCCGAGTCGATGAGCATGATCTCGAGCAGCTCGCGCTCGGTGAACACGTAGCCGGCGCGCACCGGCGCGACCGAGCCGTTCCGCGCGATGTAGTCGCGGTAGTAGGCGACGTCGGCGGAGGTCATGGTGACCGACGGACCGGGGTCGTCGGCGGTGATCGGATGCGCGTCGAGCACCGTGAGCGCCGTGACGACCTTGGTGATGCTCGCCATCGGCAGCGCCTCGGTGGATCCCGCCTGCGCGAGCATCCCGTCGTAGCCGATGGCGGCGATCGCGGACGCGCCGTAGCCGGGCAGCTGCGTCTCGGCCGCGGCTGGCGTCGCGATCGACGGCGGGGCGAGGGCCGCATCCGTCTCGACGACCGGCGCGAGGAGCGTGAGCGGCAGATAGGCGATGCCGGCGAGCACCGCGAACAGCCCCCCGAAGACGACGATCCGGCGGCGGCGGTAGATCTGTCGTCGGGTCAGGGGCACCGGAGCATCATGCCAGGTTCCGCCCGCGAGACCGCCCAGTGGACGCCGATGGCGGCCGTTTCGGCGTCGGATGCGCGGTCTCGCGTCAGGTGCGCAGCGCCCACAGCGCGACCGCGGATGCCGCGGCCACGTTGAGCGAGTCGATGCCGCGCTGCATGGGGATCGTGACGACGCGGTCGGCGTGCGCGAGCGCCGCGCGACTCAGGCCGTCGCCCTCGGTGCCGAGCAGCAGCGCGACCCGATCCGGGGCGGCGGCGGCATAGGCGTCGAGGCTCACGGCGTCGTCGTCGAGGGCCAGCGCGGCGATCTCGAACCCCGCCGCGTGCAGCTCCTCGGCGCCCTGCGGCCACTCGGGGAGCCGCGTCCACGGGATCTGCAGCACCGCCGCCATGCTCACCCGCACCGAGCGGCGGTAGAGCGGGTCGGCGCAGCGCGGCGTGACGAGCACGGCATCGGCGCCGAGTCCCGCGACGGCCCGGAAGATCGCCCCCACATTGGTGTGGTCCACGATGTCCTCGAGCACGACGACGCGACGTGCCTCGCGCAGGAGCTCGGCGACCGACGGCAGCTCGGGACGGTGCATCGAGGCGAGCGCACCGCGGTGCAGCACGAACCCGGTGATCTGCTCGAGCATCTCCGGGGGCGCCACGTAGACGGGCACCTCGACGTCCGCGAGGAGCGGCGCGAGATCCGGGATCCACTTCTCCTGCAGCAGCACCGAGCGCGGCCGGTGCCCGGCCTCGAGTGCGCGCTGGATGACCTTGGTCGACTCGGCGATGTAGAGCCCGCCGGCCGGCTCGGAGAGGCGGCGGAGCACGACGTCGGTGAGCCGGAGGTAGTCGACGAGCCGGGGGTCGGCGGGATCGTCGACCGGCACGAGCTGCATCCCACGATTCTGCCAGCACGCCGCGAGCACCCGGACCTACGCTGGGAGCGGGAAGGGGCAGGATGTCGATCGCGACGCTCTCCGCGGGTCCGCTCGCGCCGGCGCTCGACGCCGCCGAGCTGCTGCTGCGCGGTCGCACCGTCGTGGTGCTCACGGGCGCCGGCATCTCCACCGACTCCGGCATCCCCGACTATCGCGGGCCCGACACCCCGCCCCGCCCGAAGCCCATGGACCTCCAGTCGTTCCTGGGCGACGAGCGCAGCCGCAAGCGCTACTGGGCGGGCGGGCAGCTCGGCTGGCGGCACTTCTCCTCGGTCGTGCCCAACGCCGGCCACCGCGCCGTCGCGGAGCTCGAGGCGGCGGGGGTCGTCACGGGGGTCGTCACGCAGAACGTCGACGGGCTGCACGCGCGGGCCGGATCCCGCCGGGTCGTCGAGCTGCACGGCTCGATGCGAGGCGTGCACTGCCTCGTGTGCGGGCAGGCCTTCGCTCGCGATGCCGTCGCGGAACGGATGACGCGGGAGAACCCCTGGCTCGAGACCCCGGATGCGGTGCGCACCGGCCCGGACGGCGACGTGCTCATCGAGCAGGTGGACGAGATGGTCGTGCCGGTGTGCACGGTGTGCGGAGGGATGCTGAAGCCCGACGTCGTCTTCTTCGGCGAGTTCGTCCCCGCTCAGGTGTTCGCCGCCGCACGCACTCTGGTGCACGGCGCCGACGCGCTGCTGGTGGCCGGCTCCTCGCTCGTCGTCAACTCCGGCGTGCGGCTTCTGGATCAGGCGGCGAAGCGCGGGATGCCGATCGTGATCGTCAACCGGGGCGAGACCCGAGGCGACGCGCGCGCGAGCCTTAAGATCGATGCGGGCGCGTCCGAGGTGCTCGCCGGCCTCGCCGAGCGGCTCGGCTGACCGTCGCCGACCGGCGGACCGCGCCCGTCGACCGGAGGAACCATGACCGAGCTGTACCTCGTGCGCCACGGCGAGACCGCGTGGAATGCGGCTCGCCGTATCCAGGGCCGCACCGACATCCCGCTCAACGAGACGGGACGCGCCCAGGCGCGCGAGGCGGGCGAGCTGCTCGCGCGCCGGAGCTGGGACGCCGTGTATGCGAGCCCCCTCGACCGCGCCGCCGAGACGGCTCGGATCATCGCCGACCGGATCGGCGTCTCCGACGTCGCGCTGGTCGAGGCACTCGTGGAGCGCGACTACGGCACGGCCGAGGGCATGGGCTTCGAGGAGATCGAGGCACTGTACCCCGAGGGCATCCGCGCCCCCGGGCAGGAGACGCGCGAGGAGGTCGCCGGGCGGGTGGTACCCGCGCTGCTCGCCATCGCCGAGCAGCGGCCGGGCGAGCGGATCGTCGTGGTGAGCCACGGCGGCGCGATCCGCTCGGTGCTGCAGACCGTCGAGCCGCACATGCAGCATCCGCGCATCACGAACGCCTCCGTGCACAGCTTCCGCGTCGAGGACGGCGAACTGCGGCTCATCGCCTTCGACGATCCGCTCGAGGAGGAGTCGCTGCTGCCCGGCAGCGCCGACATCGACGCGCAGAACGCGGTCGAGGCGGCGGAGGACGACGAGGCGGCTACCGCCGGCTGACGGCGCCCACCCGCTCGAGCAGCCCGAGGAGGGTCTCTGCCGAGCGGTTCCAGTCGAACCGGGCGGCCTGCTCGCGCGAGGCGGCGGACCGCCGCGCCCACTCGTCCGCATCGTCGAGCTCCCGGATCGCGGCGGCGACCGCCGCGACGTCGCGCGGATCGGCGTACACGGCCGCATCCCCCCCGATCTCGCGGAAGATGGGGATGTCCGACACGACCACGGGCGTGCCGCGCACCATCGCCTCGACGAGCGGCAGCCCGAAGCCCTCGTCGAGCGACATCGTCACGAGTGCGAGGGCGCCGTCGAGCAGCTCGCCGTAGGCGGCATCCGTCACGCCGTCGTGGACGACGAGCGCGTCGGCGGGAGCGAGCGCTTCGAGGCGGGCCCGGTCGGCGGCACCGATGCGGCTCAGCAGATGCAGCCGGTGGCCGGGCAGCTCGTGCAGGGCGCGGGCGAGGGTCTCGACGTTCTTGTAGGGCATGAACGAGCCCATGTAGACGAGGTCGCGGGTCGCGGGCTGCTGCCGTGACGGATCGGCCGCCACCGGGTCGGCCGCGTTCGACACGATCGTGATCGGCCGATCGGTCAGGTGGTGCTCGCGCATGAGCTCGCGCGTGGTCTCGGACACCGTGGCGACCTCGTCGGCACGGTTCAGCAGCATCCGCTGCGGCCACCACGCGAGGTGGTAGAGCCTCCACATGAGCCGGATGGGCCAGGCGAGATCGCGCGGCGGCGTGCGGTTGCGGTAGTAGATCAGGTCGTGCAGCGTCAGCACGAGGCCGTAGCGGCGGCCCCAGGACCCGATCGTCTGCATGGGGCTGAACAGCACGTCGGGCCGCGCCGCGTTGAGGCGCCGCGCGATGGTGAGCTCGCGCGCGCTGGTGGGCGCGGTCGCGAGCACCCACGGCAGCTCCGGGAGCATCGTCAGCTGGCGCTCGTCCGAGATCACCATCTCGAGCTCGTGTCCGGCTGCGGTGGCGAGCGGCGCGAGGGCGGCGACGAGATGCGCCGTGTAGCGGCTGATGCCGTCGTGCCGCTCGAGGCGCGTGTAGCGGCAGTCGACGAGGATCCTCATCGCACCGTGCCGGCGTCGGCGGGGAGCGAGGCGAGGAACTCGCGGATGGCGGCGGCGACCTGGTCGGGCGTCTCGTAGTGCGCGAGGTGGCCGGTCTTCGGGATCACGACGAGCCGCGCATCCGGGAACAGCCCGAGCGCGGCGCGCTGACCCGCGAGCGGGGCGATCATGTCGAGCTCCCCCGCGACCAGGAGCACCGGCACCTCGACCCGCGGCGCCGCGATCCGCACGTCGGTGCTGACGGAGGCGCGGAAGGCCTCGGCCACGGTGCGCGGGTCGGAGAAGCCGTTGAAGTAGCGGTGGTGCTCCTCGTGGATCCAGCGGAGCAGTTCGCGGTCGGGGGTCTTGGCGAGCGAGCTGCTCATCACCTGCACGACGAGCGGATTGCCGAGCCATGCGCGGGCGATCCGCGCGGGCATCGCGGCGGTCACACCGTAGAAGGCGCGCGTCGCGGCGGTGAGCATGCGACCCGCCGCGATCTTCGGGTCGGTCGTGATGGGGTTCACGAGCACGAGGGCGCGCACCGTGAGGCCCTGCGCGACGGCGTGCGAGCCGATGATCGAGCCGAAGGAGTGCCCGAGCAGCACGGGCGGCGACGGCAGCTCGAGGCCGTCGATGAAGGCGGCGAGCCAGCTGCCGTAGCCGGCGATCGAGTGCGGCGCCTCGGTGAGCGGCGTCGACGCGCCGAAGCCGGGCAGGTCGGGGCTGATGACGCGGATGCCGGGAAGCCGGGTGATGACGGCCTCGAGCCCGTGGTGGTCGCCGCGGTAGCCGTGGGCGAGCACGAGCACCTGGGAGGCGTCCTCCGGCCCGAAGTCCCAGAACCGCGTCGTCGACCCGAGGACCGGGAGCTCGCGCTCACGGACCGGGATGCGGGCGAGGGCGGCTGCGTGCGGAGTCGGGACGGGCATCCCTGCGATTCTAGGCGTGCATCCGGTGCGGGGGATGTCAGACTCGTTCGGTGACGTTCACGGCTCCCATCACGCTGCCCGGCCTCACCCTCGACCCGCACTGGTATCGCCGCGCGGTGTTCTACGAGGTGATGGTGCGCTCCTTCGTCGACTCCAACGGCGACGGCTCGGGCGACCTCGGCGGCCTCATCTCGAAGCTCGACTACCTGCAGTGGCTCGGGGTGGATGCGCTGTGGATCCCGCCGATCTACCAGTCGCCGCTGCGCGACGGCGGCTACGACGTGGCGGACTACCGGCAGATCCTGCCCGAGTTCGGGACCCTCGAGGAGTTCCGCGAGCTCGTCACGAAGGCGCACGAGCGGAACATGCGCGTCATCATCGACCTGCCGCTCAACCACACCTCCGACCAGCACGAGTGGTTCCAGCAGTCGCGCACCGATCCCGAGGGGCCCTACGGGGACTTCTACGTGTGGCGCGACACCGACGAGGGCTACCCCAACGTCCGCATCATCTTCACCGACTACGAGGACTCCAACTGGGCCTTCGACGCCGAGCGGCGCCAGTTCTACTTCCACCGCTTCTTCTCGCACCAGCCCGACCTCAACTACGCGAACCCGGCGGTGCACGAGGCGGTCTTCGACATCATCCGGTTCTGGATGGACATGGGCGTCGACGGCTTCCGCCTCGACGCGATCCCCTACCTCTACGAGTCGGAGGAGGGATCGGGCGAGGGCGAGCCCGAGACGCACGAGTTCATCAAGGCCGTGCGCCGGATGATGGACGAGGAGTACCCGGGACGGGTCATGATCGCCGAGGCGAACCAGTGGCCGGCCGAGGTGGTCGAGTTCATGGGCACCGACGAGGACCCGCAGTGCCACATGGCCTTCGACTTCCCCGTCATGCCGCGCATCTTCTACTCGCTGCGCTCCCAGTCGGCGCAGGAGCTGACCCGCGTGCTGTCGGAGACCACCGAGACCCCGACGGGGGCCGGCTGGGGCGTGTTCCTGCGCAACCACGACGAGCTGACGCTCGAGATGGTCTCGGAGGAGTACCGCCAGGCGATGTACGGCTGGTACGCCTACGACCCCCGGATGCGCGTCAACGTCGGCATCCGCCGTCGCCTCGCCCCCCTGCTCGACAACTCGCGCGCCGAGCTCGAGCTCGCCCACGCGCTGCTGTTCTCGCTGCCGGGATCGCCGTTCCTCTACTACGGCGACGAGATCGGGATGGGCGACAACATCTGGCTGCCGGACCGCGACTCCTCGCGCACCCCGATGCAGTGGACGCCGGACCGCAACGCCGGGTTCTCTACCGCCAACCCGGGCCGGCTGTACCTGCCACCCAGCCAGGATCCGGTGTACGGCTACCAGGCCGTCAACGTCGAAGCGCAACGCGACACGTCGACGTCCCTGCTCAATTGGACCCGCACCATGCTGGCCGTGCGGCGCCGCCACGACGCATTTGCGATCGGCTCATTCCAAGAATTGGGCGGGTCCAACCCGTCGGTGCTGGCGTTCGTGCGCCAGGCACCGGACGATGGAGACACTGTGCTCTGCATCAACAACCTGTCGCGGTTTCCCCAGCCCATCGAACTGAACCTGCAGCATTGGAACGGCAGCACGCCGGTCGAGCTGACCGGGCAGGTGGAGTTTCCGCGTATCGGACACCTGCCCTATCTGCTGACACTGCCCGGACACGGGTTCTACTGGTTCCAGCTGTGCCCATCTCAGGAGAACAACACATGACCCGCGCTGGCGACGATGCAGAGCGAAGCGATGAGGAGGAGCGGCGCAAGATGACCCAGCCAGCCAAGCTGCCTTGGTCTGAGTGGCTGCCCCAGCAACGTTGGTACGCGGGACGCAGCCGTGAGCTCTCGGCCGCCGAGGCCGCCGTCGTCGTCCCGCTGCGTGACGACCTGGACCTGGTGCTTGTCGACGCCGAGTACACCGACGGCTCGTCGGAGCGGTACCAGGTGATCGTCGGCTGGGACGCCGCGCCGGTGTCCGAGTACAGCACCGTGGCCACCATCGGCGCCGCCGAGGACCGCACCGGATTCGACGCGCTCTATGTTTCCGACGCGCCGCAGTTCTTGCTGTCGCTGATGGACTCCGGGGCCGTGCGCGCCGCGTCCGACGTGGAGGTGGCCTTCATCAAGGAGCCCGGCGCCCAGCTGCCGCAAGAGTCTGAACCGCATGTCTCCGACGCCGAGCAGTCCAACACCAGTGTGATCTTCGATCGAACCGCCATCTTCAAGCTGTTCCGCCGGGTCAGTGACGGCATCAACCCGGACATCGAACTGAACCGGGTGCTGGGGCGGGCCGGGAACCCACACGTGGCTCGGCTGTTCGCCACCTATGAGATCGCCGCGCAAGACCCCGACAAGAGCTGCCCGCTCGGCATGGTGACCGAGTTCGCGGCCAACGCGGCCGAGGGCTGGGCGATGGCCACCGCCAGCGTCCGCGACCTGTTCGCCGAGGGCGACTTGTACGCCTACGAGGTCGGCGGTGACTTCGCGGGCGAGTCCTACCGGCTCGGTGAGGCGGTGGCGTCGGTGCACGCCACTCTGGCCGAGAACCTCGGAACCGCACAGACGACCTTTCCGGTGGACACCGTGCTGGCGCGATTGTCGTCGACCGTGGCGGCCGTTCCCGAGCTGCGCGAGTACGCGGCGACGGTCGAGGAGCGATTCCAGAAGCTGGCGCAGGAGACGATCACCGTTCAGCGGGTGCACGGTGACCTGCATCTGGGGCAGGTGCTGCGCACCCCGGAGACGTGGCTGCTGATCGACTTCGAAGGTGAGCCGGGCCAGCCGCTCGACGAGCGGCGCGCACCGGATTCGCCCTTACGCGACGTGGCCGGCGTGCTGCGCTCCTTCGAGTACGCCGCCTACGGTCCGCTCGTGGACCCATCCAGCAAGTCGGACAAGCAGCGCGCCGCACGCGCCCGGGAATGGGTGGAACGCAACCGCACCGCATTCTGCGATGGGTATGCCGCCGCCTCGGGGACGGATCCGCGCGATTCCGCCGCGCTGCTGGCTGCGTACGAACTCGACAAAGCGGTGTACGAGGCCGGATACGAGGCGCGGCATCGGCCCGGGTGGCTGCCGATCCCGCTGCGGTCGATCGCCCGGCTCACCGTCGCTTAGCCCTGCGCGGCCCGCGGGTGAAAGCATGTCCGTGTGGGGGGCGAGGTGTTCAACAGCGAGACACGGCTCTCGTGGGTGCTCGCGGTATTGGCCGGCGTCCTCGGGGCCACCGCGTACATGCACTCCGCGGGGTACTTCGTCACCTTCATGACCGGCAACGCGCAACGCGCCGTGCTGGGCTACTTCCGCGATGACGTGAAGCTGGCGGTCTCAGCGGGGGTGTTGATCCTGTGCTTCGTCGCCGGCGTGGTGGTCGCCTCGATCTGCCGGCGTCGGTTTTGGTCAGGACATCCGCACGGCCCCACCGTGCTGACCACCTTTAGTCTTTTCGCCGCGACGGTGGTGGACGTGATCGATGAGGGATGGGAAGAAGTTCAGCTTGACTTCGCGCCAATCATGTTGGTGGCCTTCGGTGTTGGCGCGCTGAACACCTCATTCGTCAAGGACGGCGAGGTGTCGGTGCCGTTGAGCTACGTGACCGGCACGCTGGTCAAAATGGGCCAGGGCATCGAACGCCACATCGCCGGCGGGAGACCGTCGGACTGGCTGGGCTATTTTTTGCTGTTCGCCAGCTTCGTTCTCGGTGCGACGGTGGGTGGCTGCATCGGCGTGCTCGTCAACGGCACCTGGATGCTGGTGGTCGCCTCAGTCATGTGCGCATTGACTACTGGTTACACGTACTTCCACCAGGATCGCCGCGCCCAATCCGATTGAGCGCCTTGATTCGGCGACAATCGCGCAATCGAGATCCGCGCAATCTAGATCGCGCAAGCTAGATCGCAAAATGAAGCATCGGCAGCAGCGCTGGCCGTTGCGCTGCTGCCGATGCTGGCTTAGTGCACTGCTTACGCGGAGTTGTTACTCCCGTTGAGCACCTGCAGGATGTCGGACTTCATCGCGACCAACTGGGCGTTCCAGTAGGGCCACGAGTGCGTCCCGTTGGCGGGGAAGTTGAAGACCCCGTTGCGTCCACCGTCGGCCGCGTAGGTCTGCTGGAATTGCTGGTTGGTGCGCAGCGTCATGCCTTCCAGGAACTTCGCCGGCACGTTGTCACCGCCGAGGTCGCTCGGTGCGCCGTTACCGCAGTAGACCCAGATCCGGGTGTTGTTGGCCACCAGCCGCGGAATCTGGACCATCGGGTCGTTGCGCTTCCACGCCGGGTCACTGGACGGACCCCACATGCTGTTGGCGTTGTAACCACCCGAGTCGTTCATCGCCAGGCCGATCAGCGTCGGCCACCAGCCGTCGGACGGGTTGAGGAAGCCGGAAAGCGATGCGGCGTAGGGGAATTGCTGCGGGTAGTACGAGGCCAGGATCAGCGCCGAGCCACCGGACATCGACAGGCCCACCGCCGCATTACCGACCGGTGACACCTGCTTGTTGGCCTGCAGCCAGGCCGGCATCTCCTGGGTCAGGAAGGTTTCCCATTTATAGGTGTAGTTCTGCCCGTTGCCCGACGACGGCTGGTACCAGTTGCTGTAGAAACTGGACTGACCGCCGACCGGCATGATCACCGACAGACCCGACTGGTAGTACTCCTCAAAGGCGTTGGTGTTGATGTCCCAGCCGTTGAAGTCGTCCTGCGCGCGCAGGCCGTCGAGCAGGTAAACCGCGTGGGCACCGCCGCCCTGGAACTGAACCTTGATTTCACGGCCCATCGACGGTGACGGAACTTGCAGGTATTCCACCGGAAGCCCCGGCTTGGAGAACGCCCCCGCGGTCGCCGCGCCGCCGACGGCACAGACAAGACCGGACAACAGGGCAGCTCCCATCGTCGCAACAGTAAGACGGCGCGGCAGCTTTGCCTTGGCACCGCGCAACTTTCGCATCCCCTCGAAGAGCGTCATAGCTTTCTACCCATCCCAACTTTCATCGATTCTTTGGTGCCGCTTGTTTGACGGTCGAATCTGTTAGGCGAGTGAAACACAGGGAAGCGGTGCGACTCGGCCGTCGTGGCCGCAGGTCGATGTCGCGGTTGGCTAACGATTGGGAGTCGCTGCGGTCGCAGCGTTCGGCTAGGAGCGATCGCAAGCGCGGTGAAGCCGGGCGCGGCGGGTCGCGACTATCGGCTAGGAGCGATCGCAAGCGCGGTGAAGCCGGGCGCGGCGGGTCGCGACTATCGGCTAAGCGACCAAGCGGCGCAACAACGTTGACGCCGTGGCGATCCCGATCAGCGCTGCCGCCACCAACACGACGATGTCGAGCGGATTGAATGACGTGCCGATCAACAGCGCCCGCAGGGCATTCACCTCGTAGCTGAGCGGGTTGACTGTGCTCAGAGCGTGCAGCCAGCTCGGCATCACGTCGACGGGGTACAGCGCGTTGGACGCGAAGAACAACGGCATGGTGATGGCTTGTCCGATCCCCATCAGGCGATCACGACTGCGCACCAACCCGGCCAGCGTCATCGACAAGCAGGCGAAGAACGCTGCACCGAGCATGACGATGGCCATCGCCCCCAGGATGCGCAACGGGTTGATGGTCAGGCCGATGCCCATCACGTAGGCCAGCGCCATCACGCCGACGACCTGGGCGACGGACCGCACGCCCGCGGCAAAAGCCTTGCCGGTGATCAGCGCCGACGCCGGCGCCGGGGTCACCATGAGTTTGGCGAGGATGCCGGCGTCCCGATCCCAAATGATCTGTATGCCATAGAAGATCGAGATGAACAGCGCCGACTGGGCGATGATTCCCGGCGCCAGAAAAGCCAGATACGACACCGAACCGGTGTGGATGACGTGCAGCTTGCTGAACGTGGTGCCGAAGATCAGCAGCCACAACGCGGGCTGCACCATTCGGGTGACCAGTTCGGTGCGGTCGTGCGCCAGCTTCTGCAATTCGACGATCGCGAACGCGCTGACGCGGTCCAGTGTTGCGGTGACCCGATGCCATCCGCGCGGTGCGCGGACCAGGGTGGCGCGGGCGGCTTGATCAACTTGCACGGCTGGCAACCTTTCTGCTGGAACGGATTTGGCGGAACGAGCCGGTCTCCTCTTCCGAGCCGGCGGACAAGTCATGCGCCGTGTAGTGGCGGAAGACATCCTCGAGCGTGGCGCGCGGCGACACTGTCGACTTCAACTCGGTGGGAGTGCCGACGGCGCGTAACACGCCGTGATGCATCAACGCGACCCGGTCGCACAACGCATCGGCCTCCTCCATGTAATGGGTGGTCAGCAACACGGTCATGCCGAATTGCGACTGCATGTTCTGCACCTGGGTCCAGACCCCGTCGCGGGCAATCGGATCCAGGCCGACGGTGGGTTCGTCGAGCACCAGCAGCGACGGGCGATTGACCAGTGCCTGGGCCACTTCCAAGCGGCGCACCATGCCGCCGGAGTACGTTCCGGCCAGCCGGTCGGCCACGTCGTGCAACTGCATGGCGCTCAGCGCCTGCTCGGTCCGCTCGGCGCGCTGGGCGCGAGGGACCCCGTACAGCCGGGCGAACCATTCCACGTTTTGCCGCCCGGTCAGGGCGGGCTCGATCGAAAGCTGTTGCGGGACATAGCCGATATTGCTGCGGATGTCGACGGTCGCATCGCCGGAGTCCATTCCAAAAATACGCAGTTCGCCCTGCTGCACCGGCGTCAGCGTGGTGAGCATGCGGACCAACGTCGTCTTACCCGCCCCGTTGGGACCCAGCAAACCCATGGTCTCGCCGGGCCGTACCTGCAATGAGAGGTCGTCGACGGCGGTGAACTTGCCGTAGCGGTAGGTCAGTTTTCGGCAGTCGATGGCCAACGGTAGTGATCCGCTCATGATCGTCGCTCCTGTAATAGTCGAGACATCGTGTCGAGAACCTCTAACCCCTTTGTCAGAGAATCGATTTGGTTGCTGTCGAGTTCGCCGAGCAGCTCGGACAGCAATGCCCGCCGTGCGGCACGGGACTCGTCGACGATCCGTTGGCTGGGCTCGGCCAGGCGTAGCTGACCCACCCGACGGTCGGCGTCGCCGACGGTACGGATCAGCCACCCGTTGGCTACCAGCTTGGAAACCAAAGTCGATGCGGTGTTGGGCGCCAGCCCGAGTTCAGCCGCCGCGGCGCTGACCGAGATTCCCGGCTGCCGGCCGACCAGCCATAACAGCTCCGTCTGCGACTCGGTGAGCCGTGCGGAGTCGAACCCAGGACCGGCAGAGCGGCGCAGGCGCCGGCGGAATCTGCCGACGATGCGTGGCAGCTCGGCGGCCAGTTCGGTGCGTACCTTGAGTGCTTGCATATATACCTCTGTTTACGAGCTATATATGTGTGCGGCCTGTGTAGCGCCTAGCTGTCAGCTACTTTTGTCAAGGCGATGCAGCACCACGTCCTTGAGTGACCCGCTCTCGACGTCCGCGGTCATGTAGGTGCAGAACGGCTGCCGGCGGCGGTCGGTCGGCGAGCCCGGATTGAGCAGGCGCAACCCGGTGCTGGTCGTGGTGTCCCAGGGGATGTGGCTGTGCCCGAACACCAGGACGTCGCTGTCGGGATAGAGCCGCGACATCCTGGCGTCGCGGCCGCCCGACGCCCCGGTCTCGTGTACGACGGTGAAGCGGACGCCCGCCAACGTCGCGTCGGCGCGCTCCGGCAAGCGCCTCCTGAGTGCTTCGCCGTCATTGTTTCCCCAGCACGCGATGAGTCGAGCAGCTCGGGCCTCCAGCTCGTCGAGCAAGTCTGCCGTCACCCAGTCGCCGGCGTGGATGACGATGTCCGCCCGCGCGACTTCATCCCACACCTGGGCGGGTAGGTCGCGCGCGCGTTTGGGGACATGGGTATCGGCAATCAGCAGCAACCTCACGAGTTCTATGCTTACCCCTCATGCGCACTTTCGAGTCAGTAGCAGACCTCGCCTTGGCCACCGGCGAGACCATCGGGCAGAGCGACTGGGTGACCATCACTCAGGAAGACGTCAATCTGTTTGCCGATGCGACCGGCGACCACCAGTGGATCCACGTTGACCCCGAACGCGCGGCCAAGGGCCCGTTTGGCAAGACTATCGCGCACGGCTACATGACGCTGTCGCTGCTGCCGCGGCTGCAGCACGAGATCTACACCGTAAACGGCATCAAGCTGGCAATCAATTACGGACTCAACAAGGTTCGCTTCCCGGCGCCGGTACCCGTCGGGTCCCGAGTTCGCGCGACGGCCTCGTTGGTGGGCGTCGAAGACGTCGGCAATGGGGCCGTGCAG
>JASLGG010000029.1 GCA_030150265.1 Protaetiibacter sp. | reverse complement strand
GCTGACACCACCGTCGGCGAGATCATCGCCGAGGCGATGGACAAGGTCGGCAAGGAAGGCGTCATCACCGTCGAGGAGAGCAACACCTTCGGCCTCGAGCTCGAGCTCACCGAGGGCATGCGCTTCGACAAGGGTCACCTGTCGGCGTACTTCGTCACCGACCCCGAGCGCATGGAGACCACGCTCGACGACCCGTACATCCTCATCCACGAGGGCAAGATCTCGAACGTCAAGGACCTGCTGCCGCTGCTCGAGAAGGTCATGCAGAGCGGCAAGTCGCTGGCGATCATCGCCGAGGACGTCGAGGGCGAGGCCCTCGCGACCCTGGTCGTGAACAAGATCCGCGGCACCTTCAAGTCCGTCGCCGTCAAGGCCCCGGGCTTCGGCGACCGCCGCAAGGCCATGCTGGGCGACATCGCCATCCTCACCGGCGGCACCGTCATCAGCGAGCAGGTCGGCCTCAAGCTCGAGAACGCGACGCTGGACGACCTCGGCAAGGCCCGCAAGTTCACCACCACCAAGGACGAGACGACCATCGTCGAGGGTTCGGGTGACGCCGAGCAGATCCAGGGCCGCGTGAACCAGATCCGCGCCGAGATCGAGAAGTCGGACAGCGACTACGACCGTGAGAAGCTGCAGGAGCGTCTGGCCAAGCTGGCCGGCGGTGTTGCGGTCATCAAGGTCGGTGCGGCCACCGAGGTCGAGCTCAAGGAGCGCAAGCACCGCATCGAGGACGCCATCCGCAACGCGAAGGCGGCCGGCGAGGAGGGCATCGTCGCCGGCGGTGGCGTCGCCCTCATCCAGGCGGGCAAGACGGCGTTCGAGAAGCTCGAGCTCGCGGGCGACGAGGCCACCGGTGCCAACATCGTCAAGGTCGCGATCGACGCGCCGCTCAAGCAGATCGCCCTCAACGCGGGCCTCGAGCCGGGCGTCGTGGTCGACAAGGTGCGCAACCTCCCGGTCGGCCACGGCCTCAACGCTGCGACCGGCGAGTACGTCGACATGCTGGCCGCCGGCATCAACGACCCGGTGAAGGTGACCCGTTCGGCGCTGCTCAACGCGGCCTCGATCGCGGGCCTCTTCCTCACCACCGAGGCCGTCGTGGCCGACAAGCCCGAGAAGGTCGCGGCCCCCGCTGGCGGCGACATGGGCGGTGGCATGGACTTCTGAGTCCTGCAACGATCGGCGGGCGGCTCCCACAAAGGAGCCGCCCGCTTTCGTTCGCTCGGCCGAGCACCGCGGATGATCGCGGTGCTAACGAAGGAACAGCCGCGTGTTCGTCTGCTCGATGTCGGCGTACTGCTGGCCGGCCTGCGAGAGCGCCGTGCCGATCGCCATGAGGCCGTCCTCGACGTGCTGCTGGGTGAGGCGCCACTCGGCGACCACCTCGCGGAAGGCCGCCGCGGCGGCGCCGGTCCACGAGGCCTGCAGCTGCTCGAGTTGGGCGTGGAGGGCGCCGACCTCACCCTGGATGCGCGCGACCGTCTGCCGCGCGGCCGTCGCGTGTGCGAGGACGGCTTCGCTGTCTACCTGGAATGTGCTCATGGCGCCACGCTAGGAGCGCGGCTTCTCCGCGGCGGTGCCGGATGCCGCATCCGGGGACCCGCTCCCGGCGTCTCCGCTGTGGAGGAGCGGGATCGAGACGCGGAACGTCGCTCCGCCGCCCGGCGTCTCGAGCGCCTCCACGTGGCCCTCGTGCTTGGCCACGATGCCCGCGACGATCGCGAGGCCGAGCCCCGAACCCCCGGTCTCGCGGGTGCGCGAGGTGTCGGCGCGCCAGAAGCGTTGGAAGATCTTCTCGCGCAGCTGCGGGGGGACGCCCTCACCGTGGTCGACGATCGAGATGATGCCGTAGCCGCTCTCGCGGTCGACGCCGACCTCGAGCTCGATGGGGCTGTCGTCGGGGGTGAACCGCATGGCGTTGCCGATGAGGTTCGTCACGACCTGGCGCAGCTTGTCCTCGTCGCCGCGCACGATGGGCCCGGCATCGGGCAGCGGCGCGGCCGACACGACGCTCGCGCCGGCCGTGGTCTCGACGGCTGCGGGGCGGCGACGCCGGAAGCGCGCGAGCGCCGATCCCGCGAAGGAGATCGGGCCGGTGGCCGACGTCGCGGGCGCGGACGTCGCGGGAGCCGGCTGCGCCGGGGCCGCATCCGGGACCCCCTCGGCGGCAGCCGCGGCCTCCTCGACCTCCGCGGGGTCGGGCACGACGACCGTGATGCGGCGCAGCGGCGCCGACGCGGAGGTGTCGAGAGCCGCATCCTGGGCGATGCGCAGCAGATCGACCGGTGCGTGGGCGAGGGGCCGCGGCTCGTCGAGGCGGGCGAGCTCGAGCAGGTCCTCGACGAGACCGCCCATGCGGATCGCCTCGCGCTCGATGCGGTCCATCGCCTGGGCGAGGTCGTCGGGGTTCTGCAGCGCCCCCATCCGGTACAGCTCGGCGTAGCCGCGCAGCGACACGAGCGGCGTGCGCAGCTCGTGGCTCGCGTCGCCGATGAAGCGGCGCATCTGCTCGATGGCGCGCTCGCGGTCGGCGAGGGCGAGGTCGATGCGGGCGAGCATGGCGTTGAGCGAGCGGTTGAGCCGGCCGACCTCGGTGTTGGGGGTGGCGCCGCCGAGGCGCTGGCTGTAGTCGCCGGCCGCGAAGCGCGCGGCGGTGCGCTCGGCGTCGCGGAGCGGGGTGAAGGTGCTCGTGACGAGCAGCTGGGTGACGGCCGCCCCGAGCAGCACGACCGCGATCGCGAAGAGGAAGAAGATGAGGCTGTAGCGGGTGATGGTCGCCTCGATGTCGGTGAGGTCGACACCCGCGATGAGGGTCACCAGGCTGCCGTCGTCGAGCACGTAGATGTTCGTCACGACCCGCCACTGGCCGTGGCCTTCCGCATCGGTGACCGTGCTGAGCACGCCGTCGTGCTGGTACAGCCACGAGAGTCCCATGCCCTCGAGGGCGGGGGCGGTGAACCCCTTGGGCACGTTGTGGCACAGCACGTGCCCCTCGGCGTCGACGAGCGCCACGAGGTACCCCGGGGCGTAGCGGAACGAGCAGGTGGTCACCTGCTCCGGCGACGACTGCTCGACCTGCTGCAGCCAGGCGGCGGCGGATGCGTCGGCCTTCTCGAGCAGGTAGGTGCGCAGAACCGTCATGGTGCCGACGCCCGCGACGGCGAGGCCGAAGGTGAGCAGCAGCACCGTGACGCCCGTGATCTTGGTG
The DNA here is from genome assembly GCA_030150265.1 of Protaetiibacter sp. Taxonomy (GTDB): domain Bacteria; phylum Actinomycetota; class Actinomycetes; order Actinomycetales; family Microbacteriaceae; genus Homoserinibacter. Next base: position 1,088 of record JASLGG010000029.1, on the reverse strand, counting down.
CGCAGCGAGATGCCGTTCCACCACCGGTCGAACGAGGCGTGCAGCTTCGCCATCAGGCGCCCCGCATCCGCTGTCCGCGCACCGGCGGGATCACGCCTTCGCAGTCTTGAGCATGTAGCCGAAGCCGCGCTTGGTCTGGATCATCGGCTCGGTGGAGAACTGGTCGATCTTGCGTCGCAGGTAGGAGATGTAGCTCTCGACGATGCCCGCGTCGCCGTTGAAGTCGTACTCCCACACGTGGTCGAGGATCTGGGCCTTCGACAGCACGCGGTTGGGGTTGAGCATGAGGTAGCGCAGCAGCTTGAACTCGGTGGGGGAGAGCTCGACGGGGGTGTCGCCGACGGTCACCTCGTGGGTGTCCTGGTCCATGGTGAGCTCGCCCGCGCGGATGATGGCATCCTCCTCGTCCTGCATCGTGCGGCGCAGGATGGCCTTGATGCGGGCGACGATCTCGTCGAGCGAGAAGGGCTTGGTGACGTAGTCGTCGCCGCCGACGGTGAGGCCGGTGATCTTGTCCTCGGTGTCGTCCTTCGCGGTGAGGAACAGGATCGGGGACGTGTAGCCGGAGGAGCGCAGGCGCTTGGTGACGCCGAAGCCGTTCATGTCCGGGAGCATCACGTCGAGGATGATGAGGTCCGGCTCCTCCTCGAGCACGGCGGAGATCGCCTGCGCGCCGTTGCCCACCGCGCGCACGGCGAAACCGGCGAAGCGCAGCGAGGTCGTCAGGAGGTCGCGGATGTTCGGTTCGTCGTCGACGATCAGGATCTTGGGGCCATCGCTCATGGCCCTATCATCTGACCGTTCCCTAGTGGTTTCCTGGGAGCGCTGCGAGCGTCAGCCCACGGCCGCCTGGACCTGGTCGGCGTCGAGGATCGTGTAGGAGTACCCCTGCTCCGCGAGGAACCGCTGCCGGTTCTGCGCGAAGTCCTGGTCCACCGTGTCACGGGTGACGAGCGTGTAGAACGAGGCCGGCAGACCGTCCTTGTTCGGGCGCAGGAGCCGGCCGAGCCGCTGCGCTTCTTCCTGTCGCGATCCGAAGGAACCCGAGACCTGGATCGCGACCGTGGCGTCGGGGAGGTCCACCGAGA
>JASLGG010000018.1 GCA_030150265.1 Protaetiibacter sp. | reverse complement strand
GAGCAGGCCGCCTACTACGGCGACGGCTTCTTCGCGAACAACATCTTCTGGCCCAAGGAGCACTACCAGCGCCTCATCGCGCTCTACCGGCAGCGCTACGCGCACTACGGCCACGGCACGCCCGAGCAGGCGATCGTGGGGCTCGGCGGTCAGGCGTTCATGGCGAAGAACTCGCAGGACGCGGTGGCCGCGTTCCGTCCGTACTTCGACAACGCGCCGGTCTACGGGCACGGCCCCTCGCTCGAGGAGTTCCAGGAGCTCACGCCGCTCACGGTCGGCTCGCCCCAGCAGGTGATCGACCGCTACGCGGCGATGCGCGAGCACTACGGCGACTACCAGCGCCAGCTGTTCCTCGTCGACCACGCCGGCCTGCCGCTCACGACGGTGCTCGAGCAGATCGACCTGCTGGGCGCCGAGGTGGTCCCGGTGCTCCGCAAGGAGCTCGCGGTGAACCGCCCGGCCGAGGTGCCGGATGCGCCGACCCACGCCGCGCGCGTCGCCGCCGTCTACGGCGACGGCCCCGCCCGGCAGGCGCGGCCCACCGCCGCGGGCGGCAACAACCTCACCGTCGGCGGCCCCTACCAGGACACCCCGGCGCGCGCGGCCGCGACGTCCACCGGCTCCGCCTTCGGCGTCGCCGCCACCCGGACGGAGGCCACCCGATGAACCGCCGGATCGCCGTCGTCTCGGCGGGCCTCTCCAACCCCTCCTCGACGCGGATGCTCGCCGACCGGCTCGCTGCCGCGACCGTCGGAGAGCTGCGCGAGCGCGGCATCGAGGCGAGCGTCGACGTGATCGAGCTGCGCGATCTCGCGCACGACATCACGAACAACCTCCTCGCCGGCTTCGCGCCGCCCGCACTCGAGGACGCCCTCAACCGGGTCGTGTCGGCCGACGGCCTCATCGTCGTGACGCCGATCTTCTCCACGAGCTACTCGGGCCTGTTCAAGTCGTTCATCGACGTGATCGACCCCGACGCGCTCACCGGGATGCCGGTGCTGATCGGCGCCAACGCCGGCACGGCGCGGCACTCGCTCGCGATCGACTACGCCATCCGCCCGATCTTCGCCTACCTGCACGCGGAGCCCGTGCCGACGGGCGTGTTCGCGGCGTCGAGCGACTGGGGTGCGCAGGCCGACGACGTGAAGCCGCTCGGCTCGCGCGTCGAGCGGGGAGCCCGCGAGCTCGCGGCGGCGATCGCCGCGCGGGAGCCGCGTGCCGTCGCCGACCCCTTCGACCCCGATGCCTTCCTCGGCGAGGGACGCTCCTTCGGGCACCTGCTGGGCGGTCTCGCCGGCGAGTGAGCCGGATGCCGTCGACGGCCCGCGAATACGCCGTTTCCCCCATATCGGCGGGGGAGCGCCTTTCCTAGCCTGGGCGGAGCGAGAGGACTTCTCGCTCCACCCTGCCCGGAGGACACCGTGACCCGCATCCGTCGCACCCGCTCGCTCGCCGTCGTCGCCACCGCAGCCCTCGCGCTCGCCGGGGCCGTCGTGGTCGTCTCGCCCGCCGCCGCCTGGACCGATCCCGTGGCTCTCACGGTGACGCCGGTCGACGCCGGTGAGGCGAGCAAGCTGATCTTCGGCGGCGAGTGCCCGACGGGCAGCACCCAGGCGACGGTCGGCTGGACCGATCCGCGCACCAGCACCCCGCTGACGACCGCGCCCTACGCGCTCGACGGCACAGGTGAGTTCACCACGAGCCCCGACACCTACACCTCGGGCGGCGGGCGCGGCGAGACCGTCGTGTTCACGATCACCTGTCTGGATGCGGGCAACGCGGTCGTGGGCAGTACCGGCACCGCGAGCTTCAGCTACCCGGATCTCGGCTCGCGCTGGCTGAACGTGCCCGCCGTGGTGCCGCTCGGCTCCGACCTCACGGGCAGCTACGACTGCGGCGCGGTCGGCGGAGCGTGGAGCTTCACGTCCGCGATCGTGCGGGTCTTCGACGCCTCGAGCAACCAGCTGGCGGTGCGCGCGGGGCTTCCCGTGCCGACGGGCAGCGCGACCTTCACCCCGGCCGAGCTGGCGGGGGTCGCGGACGGCGACGTGCTCACGCTCACCCTGCAGTGCGTCGGCAGCGACGGCGGCTCGCCCGCCCTGCTCTCGGCGCGGGAGGTGACGACGGCTGTCGGCCCGGCGTCGACCGGCGGTACCGGCAGCACGGGCGGGAGCGCGGGCGGCGGCACCTCGTCCGGTCCCTCACAGCGGACGCTCGCCGAGACGGGAGCCGAACAGGCGCTCCGCACGGGCCTCCTCGCGCTCGCGCTGCTCATCGCGGGTGGTGTGCTCCTGGTGCGTCGCGGCCCCGCGTCCCGCTGACGCCGGCCCGCCATCCGCCCGTCGCGTCGGGGTCGCCGGCCGTTCACGGCGCGCGCCTATCGTGCGGCGTGTGCGGATCTCGGTGATCGGATGCGGGTATCTCGGAGCCGTCCACGCGGCGGCCATGGCCGAGCTCGGCCACCAGGTGGTGGGGATCGACGTCGATCCGGGGAAGGTCGACGCGCTCGCCCGCGGCGAGGCGCCGTTCTTCGAGCCGGGGCTGCCGGAGCTGCTGCAGCGCGGGCTCCGCTCGGGCCGCCTCGCCTTCTCCGCCGACATCGGCTTCGCATGGGGGTCGGAGCTGCATTTCGTCGCGGTCGGCACCCCGCCGCGCCCGGACGGCTCGGCGGAGCTCGGCTACGTGCGCTCGGCTGTCACGGCGCTCCTCCCCGTGCTGCGGCGCGGTGACGTCGTCGTCGGCAAGTCGACCGTGCCGGTCGGCACCGCGGCCGAGCTCGCCCCCGTGGCCGCCTCCCGCGGTGCGCTGCTCGCCTGGAACCCGGAGTTCCTGCGCGAGGGCCACGCCATCCACGACACGCTCGAGCCCGACCGGCTCGTCTACGGCATCCGCGCGGGCGAGGAGCACGCGGCAGCGCAGCTCGACGCCGCCTACGCGCCGCTGCTCGCGGCCGGGGTGCCCCGCCAGGTGACCGACTTCGCGACGGCGGAGCTCGTGAAGGTCGCCGCCAACGCCTTCCTCGCCACCAAGATCTCGTTCATCAACGCCATGGCGGAGGTGGCCGAGGCGGTCGGCGCCGACGTCACCCAGCTCGCCGACGCGATCGGCCGCGACCCCCGGATCGGGCGGCGGTTCCTCGGGGCGGGCGTCGGCTTCGGAGGGGGCTGTCTGCCGAAGGACATCCGTGCCTTCGTCGCCCGCGCGGAGCAGCTCGGCGTGGGCCCCGCGGTCGGCTTCCTGCGGGAGGTCGAGGCCGTCAACCTGCGCCGGCGCGAGCGGGTCGTCGCGCTCACGCGGGAGGCCGTCGGCGGCTCGCTCGTGGGCCGCCGCGTCGCCGTGCTGGGGCTCGCCTTCAAGCCCGACTCCGACGACGTGCGCGACTCGCCCGCCCTCGACGTGGCCCGCCGGCTCGCGGGGGAGGGCGCCGAGGTGGTCGTGACCGACCCGGAGGCGATCCCGACCGCACGCCGGATCGCCCCCGAGCTCGACTACCGGTCCGACGTGGCGGATGCCGTCGCCGGGGCGGATGCCGTCGTGCTGCTCACCGAGTGGCAGGCCTACCGAGAGCTCGACCCCGCCGCGCTCGCGAGCCGGGTGCGGCGCCCCGTGCTCGTCGACGGGCGCAACTGCCTCGACGTCGCCCGCTGGACCGCGGCGGGCTGGCGGATGCTGGCCCCCGGCCGCCCCGCGGCGGGCGCCGTGCCGCATCCGGAGCTCGCCCTGCGCTGACCGGCTCCCGCGGGGGAGGTCAGCGCTCGGCGCGCCGTGCGATCCGCGCGACCACGGCGTCGACGAGCAGGCCGAGGCAGATCGCGACGACCACCGACACGACGACGGCGAGCAGCGGCAGCCCGGCGAGCACGGTGCCGAACAGCGCGCCGACCGCCGTGTTGTAGCAGGCCCACGCCGTGCCCGCGGCGGCCGACAGCGGCGCGAAGCGCCGCAGCGGCAGCCCGCTCGCCCCCGCGGCGAGGTTGACGGCGATGCGCGCGAAGGGGATGTAGCGGGCGGTGAACACGAGCGAGGCCGGACGGCGGAGCACCGTCGCGCGGGCACGCGAGATGGCCCGCGCGAGCCGCGAGGTGCCGCCCTCGAAGCGGCGGAGCCCCATCCGGCGCCCGATGAGGAAGCACAGCAGGTCGCCGATCACCGCCCCGACCGCGGCGACCGGGATGACCGCCGTCAGCGGCGGGCTGCCCGTGGCTCCCCACAGGGCCCCGAGCGCCACCACGAGGGTCTCGCTCGGAAGCACCACGAGGAACGCGTCGCCTACGACGAGCAGGAACAGCACCGGCAGCAGCCAGGGGGACGCGGCGAGCGCCGCGAGCCACGCCTCGTCCATGACGGCATCTCTACCCGGCCGACGTGAACGCGGGGCCGCACCGCGGTGTCCGCGCGGTGTCCGGGATGACGTTCCGGCGCGGGGCCGCGGAACGCCCGGCGACGATCGCGTGAACCCTGCGCCCGAGGGTGCGGCCGAACGGCGTCGCGGCGTCGCGAGCCGTCACGCTGGACACGTGAGAATCGCGCTGGTGGCCGAGACCTTCCTCCCGCAGATGAACGGCGTGGTCGGATCCGTGCTGCAGATGCTCGCGCAGCTGCGCGCGCACGGGCACGAGACGCTCGTGATCGCCCCGCGCGGCCATGACGAGCCCGATCCGGCCCGGCTGCACGACGCGGGGCTCGCCCTGCTGCGCTCGGTCGCGCTGCCGGGCTACCCCGAGGTGCGGCTCACCGCGGCGAGCGCCGGGCGGCTCGAGGCGATCCTGCGCGAGTTCCGTCCGGATGTCGTGCATCTCGCCTCGCCGTTCGTGCTCGGCTGGCAGGCGCTCCGCGCAGCCGACCGCCTCGGCATCCCGACCGTCGCGGTCTACCAGACCGACATCCCGGGCTACGCGGCCCGCTACGGGCTGCCCGCGACCGCTCCCGCGCTCACCCGGCACCTCGCGCGCATCCACCATCGCGCGACGCTCACGCTCGCGCCCTCCTCGGCCTCGATCGCCGAGCTGCGCGAGCTGGGCGTCGAGCGGCTGCGCCTGTGGGCGCGCGGCGTCGACGGCGAGCGCTTCCACCCGGATCGTCGCGACGAGGCGCTGCGCCGAGAGCTCGCGCCGGGCGGGGAGCGGCTCGTCGGCTACGTGGGCCGCCTCGCGCCCGAGAAGCAGGTCGAGGACCTCCGCGTGCTCGCCGGTGTTCCCGGGTCGCGCCTCGTGATCGTGGGCGACGGTCCCAGCCGTGCGACGCTCGAGCGCCTGCTGCCGGGCGCCGCCTTCCTCGACTTCCGCGCCGGCGACGAGCTCGCCCGGATCGTGGCGAGCCTCGACCTCTTCGTGCACCCCGGCGAGAACGAGACCTTCTGCCAGACCGTGCAGGAGGCCCTCGCGAGCGGCGTGCCGGTCGTCGCGACCGGCCGCGGCGGACCCCTCGACCTCGTGCAGAGCAGTCGCACCGGATGGCTCTACCGGCCGGGGCAGCTCGACGAGCTGCGGGATCGGGTGCGCGACCTGCTGGGCGACGACGCCAAGCGCCGCGCCTTCGCGGTCGCCGCGCGCGCCTCGGTCGCGCACCGCACCTGGGCACGCCTCGGCGAGGAGCTCGTCGGCCACTACCGCGACGCGGTCGCCGGGCGGCTCGTTCCCGCCGAGCCGGGCCGCCGCATCCGCCCGACGCGCTATGTCGCGCTCGGCGACTCGCTCACCGAGGGGCTGTGCGACTCCTCTCGCCAAGCGGCCGGCGAGTACCGCGGATGGGCCGACCGCCTCGCGCTGCTGCTCGCGCACGCCGGTGGTCGCGAGCCGCTGCTGTACGCGAACCTCGCGGTGCGCAGCCGCCGGATCGACGAGGTGCTCGCCGAGCAGATCCCGCACGCCCTCGCGCTGCGACCGGATCTCGTGTCGGTGCTCGTGGGCGCCAACGACCTCGTCGGGTGGCGCGCTCGGCCCGAGCGCCTCGCCGAGCGGCTCGCGATGGGCGTCGCCGCACTGCGCGCGTCGGGCGCGGAGGTGCTCGTGGTGACGCCGTTCGCGCCCCGGCGCGGCTACCTGCGCGCGCTCCACGCGCGCTTCGAGCGCTTCAACGCCGTGCTGCGCCGCCGTGCGGCCGAGACGGGAGCGGTGCTGCTCGACTTCGCCGCCGATCCCGGATGCGCCGAGCGCCGCAGCTGGGCCGAGGACCGCGTGCACCTCAGCTCGCACGGCCACCGCGTGCTGTCGTACCGGGCGGCAGCCGCCCTCGGGGTGCCGGATGCGAGCGCGCTCGGAGCCCTCGACCTCGCGATGCACGAGGAGGCGGGCGCCCAGGACGCCTGGATCCCGACGGCGCGCTGGCTGCGGGCACATGCGGCACCGTGGATGCTGCGCCGGCTGCGCGGACGCCGGGCGGGCGACGGCCTGTCGGCGAAGCACAGCGCGCTCGTGCCGATCGTGCCGGGCGACGGCATCCGGAGCGCGACGCCCCGCTGACCCCGGCCCTCAGCTCGGCCGCGGCCGGGCCGAGGTGCGCGACGGATGCGGCGAGCCGCTGCCGACGAGCGCGTCGGCCGCCCGCACGAGGGCCAGGTGTGAGAGCGCCTGGGGCGTGTTGCCCGCGTGCCGCCGGCCCCCGACGTCGTACTCCTCCGCGAGCATCCCGACGTCGTTCGCGAGGGCGCAGACGCGGTCCATGAGCGCCCGCGCGTCGTCGCGTCGCCCGCTCGCCGCGTACTGCTCGACGAGCCAGAACGAGCAGGCCACGAAGGGGTGCTCGTCGCCCGGGAGCCCGTCGACGCCGGTGCTCGTGCGGTACCGGTGCACGAGCCCGCCGTGCATGAGGGTCTGCTCGATCCGCTCGACCGTCGCGAGCATCCGGGGGTCGTCGGCGGCGCAGAACCCCACGGCGGGCAGGGCGAGCAGCGAGGCGTCGACCTCGTCGGAGCCGTAGCTCTGCGTGAAGTACCCGCCCGCGGCGACGCCGTTCTCGTCGATCTCGGCCCGGATGCGGTCGCGCATCCGCTCCCAGCGCTCCACCGGGCCGGGGAGGCCGTGCCGGCGGACCGCCCGGATGCCGCGGTCGAACGCCGCCCAGATCATCGCCCGCGAGTGGGTGAACATCCGCGGCTCGCCCCGGATCTCCCAGATGCCCTGGTCGGGGTCGTCGATGCGGCGGATCACCTGCTGCAGGAGCGAGCGCTGCAGCGGCCAGGAGAACTCGTTCTCCTCCAGTCCCGCCTCGCGGGCGACGTCGAGCGCGACGAGCACCTCGCCGATCACGTCGGCCTGGTACTGGTGGGCGGCGTCGTTGCCGACCCGCACCGGCCCGGCGCCCCTGTAGCCCGGGAGCGAGGCGAGCTCGCGCTCCCAGAGGTCGCGCTCCCCGGCGATGCCGTAGACGATCTGCAGCTGGGCGGGGTCGCCCGCGACGGCGCGCAGCAGCCACATCCGCCAGTGCTCGGCGATCCCGAGGAAGCCGTGGGCGATGAAGGCCTCGAGGGTGAGGGCGGCGTCGCGCAGCCAGACGAAGCGGTAGTCCCAGTTGCGCGGTCCGCGGAACTGCTCGGGCAGCGAGGTCGTCGCGGCGGCGACGATGCCGCCGGTGTCACGGTGGGTGAGGGCGCGCAGGATGAGCAGCGATCGCAGCACCTCGGGACGGTACTCGGGGGGCGCATCGATGCGATCCGCCCAGCTCTGCCACCAGGTGCGCGTCGACTCGATCGCGACGTCGACGTCGAGCGGGGGCGGCTCGGGCGCGGGGGAGGGATGCCAGCTGAGCACGAGATCGACGGTGTCGCCGGCCCCGACCGTGACCAGGCCGCGGTGCTCGTGGTCGTGCGCCGCGAGCGGGGCGCCGCGGAGCGAGAGGGCGTCGGGTCCCGCGATGGCGATCAGCTCGGGCACCTCGGAGTCGCGGCGCTGCCGGATCCACGGCACCGAGCGCGCGTAGGCGAGCCGGAACCGCACGCTCTGCGCGAACTCGACCGTGCCCGAGACCCCGACGATGCGGCGCACGAGATCCGTCGTGCGGATCCCGCCCCGCTCCTCCTCGGCCACGGCGAGCAGCTCGTGCACCTCCGCGATGCCGGTCGCCGTCTCCCAGCGGGTCACGAGGATGAAGGTGCCGTCCGCGTAGGAGCGGGTGCTGCGGGCCGTGCGGTCGGAGGGGCGCAGGCGCCAGCATCCGTGCTCCTCCTCGCCGAGGAGCGCGCCGAACACCGAGGGCGAGTCGAAGCGCGGCAGGCAGAGCCAGTCGATGGAGCCGTCGCGCGAGACGAGAGCGGCCGTGCGGGAGTCGCTCAGCAGCGCGTAGTCCTCGATGGGGGCGGCCATCCGCCCGGCTCTCCTCGCGTCAGCCCGACTTGCGGCGGAACTCGCGCTTGCCGCCGGCGCGGCCCTGGGCCTCGTGCACCGAGCTCTCGGCATCGAGATGCGCGGGGCGATCGTGCGACTGCTGCTTCTTGCGCTCGAGCGCCTCGCGGAACTTGCGCTTGGTCTCCTCGGAGGCTGCCCCTGGCTTGTCGTCGGAACTCATGCCGCCAGCATAGGCCGCTTCGCCGGAGCGGTCGCACGGCAGAATGGCCGCATGAAGCGCCGGGAGAGGGCCGCCGCGTTCGTCGCGGGCGCCGTCGTCGCGACGATCGCGGCGGGGTCCGCGGTCGTGCTGAGCGTGCACGGCGCCGCGCCGGTGACGACGGTCACGAGCGACGACGGGCGCGTCCCGGCTGACATCTCATGGTTCGTCTACTTCGAATGCGCGAACAACGTCGTCTTCGACGGACCCATGATGTCGACGATGGATGACACCGGAGTCATCACCTTCGTGCCCGCGCCCCATGCCGACGGCATCGAGGCGCCCGACCCGGTGGCCCTGGCGTCGATCAACGCGTGCTTCGCGCAGCATCCCGTCGAGGGGTTCGAGGTGTGGGAGGACATTCCTGCCGACCGCCCCGCGGCGCGCCTCGTGCTGTACGACCAGCTGAATCGCTGGATGCGCCCCTGCTTCGTCGGCAACGGTGGCGAGGTGTCGTTCTCCGGACTCGTGCCCGCGCAGCGTCCGCAACTCGCTCTCGAGGGATATCTCGCGGAGGACGAAGCCCCCTGGCTGAACCTCTATGCCGCGGCCTTCCTGGGGCCGCGGGGCGCTCCGTCTCTCGAGGAGATGCTGGCTGCACGCCGTGCCTGCGGCTCGCCCTCGGCGCCGTTCGCCTGAACTGCGAGGATGAGCCCATGCGGCGTGTTCGGCGTGGAGCGGCTGCCATCGCGGGCGCGATCCTCGTCGCCTCGGTGGTGGCGGCGGCGACCCTGCTGGGGATCCACGCCGCAGCGCCGAACCCGCGTCCGGCATCCGACGACCGCGTCCCGCTCGACCTCAGCTGGATGTGGGTGCGGGAGTGCCTGCCGGACGGCGGCGTGGGCTGGCTCGTGGTGAGCGGGATGCAGGACTCCGAGGGCGTCGCGACCGTGCAGCTCGTGCCGTTCGACGGCACCCAGCCGGAGTTCGACGAGAACGGCGACGTCGTCGTCGACGCTCAGACGACCGCGGAGGTGAACGCCTGCCTCGCGCAGCGGACCTTCGAGCCGTTCCGCTCGGATCGTCAGGCGCGCCCCGCGGAGCGTCTGCTCCTCGTCGGCTGGGTGGCCGGCTGGGAGGCGCCCTGTCTGCGCGCTCGCGGCTTCGACGTCGAGACGCCCGCCGTCGCGGCCCTCCTCGACGAGCAGCAGGTGTCGTGGTTCCTGCTCGACCAGCAGGACTGGGCGGTCGACTTCGACACCCTGCTCGCGGCGCGACGCGCCTGCGCGCCCGTGCCGCCCTTCCTCGCCGATCGGGGGGTCGGCTGGTAGCATGAACCCGGCCGCCATCCGGCGGCTGCCCGTTCGGCGTGAGCCGCGCGGGTTGATCCGGAGCAGGCCGGCACGAAGCTGGTCACCGGTGGTGGTTCTCCGAACGCTGTGCGCATACGCCGGTCGGAGCCCTTCTACTGTTGACCAGATCCAGGCGGCAGGCGCGCGACACTGCGCGCGCCCTCGTCCTTCCTGCCCGCTCCTGCTCAGGCATGAGCCGCGCGCATCGCGGCAGCAAGGAGAGAGACCTCGTGGAAGGTCCCGAGATCAAGTTCGCCGAAGCCGTTCTGGACAACGGCAAGTTCGGCACCCGCACCGTCCGGTTCGAGACGGGGCGACTGGCCCAGCAGGCGCAGGGCGCCGTGGCCGCCTACCTCGACGAGGACACGATGCTGCTGTCCGCGACGAGCGTGTCGAAGCAGCCCCGTGAGGGCTTCGACTTCTTCCCCCTGACCGTCGACGTGGAGGAGCGCTCCTACGCCGCCGGCAAGATCCCCGGATCGTTCTTCCGTCGCGAGGGCCGCCCCTCGACCGAGGCGATCCTCGTCTGCCGTCTCATCGACCGGCCGCTGCGCCCGTCGTTCGCCGACGGCATCCGCAACGAGGTGCAGGTCGTCATCACGGTGCTCAGCATCGCGCCCGACGAGTTCTACGACGCCCTCGCGATCAACGCGGCGAGCGCCTCGACCCAGATCTCGGGCCTGCCCTTCAGCGGCCCGATCGCGGGCGTGCGCCTCGCGCTCATCCCGACGCCGGGCACGAACGAGGGCCAGTGGGTCGCGTTCCCGAAGTTCTCGCAGCTCGCGGATGCGGTGTTCGACCTCGTCGTCGCCGGTCGCGTCGTGAAGAACGCGGACGGCAGCGAGGACGTCGCGATCATGATGGTCGAGGCCGAGGCCACCGAGCACAGCTGGGAGCTCATCCAGGGCGGCGCCGTCAAGCCCAACGAGGCCGTGGTGGCCGAGGGCCTCGAGGCCGCGAAGCCCTTCATCGCGCAGCTCGTGAAGGCGCAGGAGCAGCTCGCGGCGCAGTCGGCGAAGGAGATCAAGGAGTACCCGATCTTCCTCGACTACGCGCAGGAGACCTACGACGCCGTCTCGGCCCTCGCGCACGACGAGCTCGTCGGCATCTACCAGATCGCCGACAAGATCGAGCGCCAGGACGCCGACGACGCCCTCAAGGCGCGCGTCAAGGAGGCCGTCGCGGCCAAGGTCGCCGCGGGCGAGCTGTCCGCCGACGCGAACGCCCAGGTGTCGGCCGCCTACAAGTCGGTCACCAAGAAGATCGTGCGCGGCCGCATCCTGACCGACGGCGTGCGCATCGACGGCCGCGGGCTCACCGACATCCGCGCGCTCGACGCCGAGGTCCAGGTGATCCCGCGCGTGCACGGCTCGGCGATCTTCCAGCGCGGCGAGACCCAGATCCTGGGCGTCACGACGCTCAACATGCTCAAGATGGAGCAGCAGATCGACTCGCTCTCGCCGATCACCAAGAAGCGCTACCTGCACCACTACAACTTCCCGCCCTACTCGACCGGCGAGACCGGCCGCGTGGGCTCGCCCAAGCGTCGCGAGATCGGGCACGGCTTCCTCGCCGAGCGCGCCCTCGTGCCGGTGCTGCCGAGCCGCGAGGAGTTCCCCTACGCGATCCGTCAGGTGTCCGAGGCCCTCGGGTCGAACGGCTCCACCTCGATGGGCTCCGTGTGCGCCTCGACGCTGTCGCTGCTCAACGCCGGCGTGCCGCTCAAGGCGCCGGTCGCGGGCATCGCGATGGGCCTCGTGTCCGACACCGTGAACGGCGAGACCCGCTACGCGGCGCTCACCGACATCCTGGGTGCCGAGGATGCGCTCGGCGACATGGACTTCAAGGTCGCCGGCACCTCGGAGTTCGTCACGGCGATCCAGCTCGACACCAAGCTCGACGGCATCCCCTCGGATGTGCTCGCGGGCGCGCTGTCGCAGGCCAAGGACGCCCGCACGGCGATCCTCGCGGTCATCAACCAGGCGATCGACGGCCCCGACGAGATGGCTCCGACGGCTCCGCGCGTGATCTCGGTGAACATCCCGGTCGACAAGATCGGCGAGCTCATCGGCCCCAAGGGCAAGACGATCAACGGCATCCAGGACGAGACCGGCGCCGAGATCTCGATCGAGGAGGACGGCACCGTCTACATCGGGGCGACCGACGGCCCCTCGGCCGAGGCCGCCCGCGCCCAGGTGCTCGCGATCGGCAACCCGGTCAACCCGGAGGTCGGCGAGCGGTTCCTCGGCACGGTCGTGAAGCTCGCGACCTTCGGCGCCTTCGTCTCGCTCCTGCCCGGCAAGGACGGCCTGCTGCACATCAGCGAGGTCCGCAAGCTGGCCGGCGGCAAGCGCGTCGAGAACGTCGAGGACGTGCTCTCGGTCGGTCAGAAGATCATGGTCGAGATAACCAAGATGGACGACCGTGGCAAGCTCTCGCTCGCCCCGGTGGTCGAGGAGGCCGACGCCGCCGACACCGACAGCTCGGCCGCGGCCGCTGCCGGCCCGGAGGCGCCCGCCGAGGGCTGACCCCTTCGTTGGTCGAGCAGCCGCGCAGCGGCGTATCGAGACCCCCGGATGCCCGTCCCGCCACGCGCGGGGCGGGCATCCGTCGTCTGTGCCCGCCTCCCGCTACGGCGTGATGCTCGTGCCCACCGTCGCGCCGCGCGCCAGCTCGTGCGACCGCAGCAGGAAGCCGAGCACGGCGGGCGTCACGCCCGGCGGCACCTCGAGGTGGTCGACGTCGAGCGCGCTCACCACGAAGAAGTAGCGGTGCTCGCCGTGGCCCGAGGGCGGCGCGGCGCCCGTGTACTCCTCGCCGCGCAGCTCGTTCGCGACCGTCACGGCGCCGGCGGGGAGCAGCCCCGACGCGGGCGTGCCGGCCCCGCGGGGGAGGTGGTCGGTCGCGGCGGGCAGGTCGTAGACCGCCCAGTGCCAGAACCCGCTGAGCGTGGGTGCGTCGGGGTCGTACACCCGCACCACGAAGCTGCGGGTCTCCTCCGGGGCGCCGAGCCAGCGCAGCTCGGGGGAGAGGTTCTCGCCGCCGGCGTCGTGTGCGCGTGCCCAGCCGGGCAGCGCGGCGCCCTCCGCGAAGTCGGGGCTCCGCACCTCGAGGCGCGGCACCTCCGCGAGCCGCCAGTAGGGATCGTTCGCCATCGTGCTCTCCCGTTCTCGTCGTGATCCACCGTGCCACGCACGAACGGTTCCGTCGAGGGGCATCACGAATTGGTGACGATCGGCGACAAACCGCCCGGATGCCCGATTCCGCGGCCCCGACGGCGCTAGCCTCACTCCAACCCGAGGAGGCCGGCGATGCAGATGCGGATGGTGCACCCCCGCACCTCGCCCGCGCCGGTGCCGACCACGGGGGAGACCGCCGCGATCGTCGGCGAGCTCCCGATCCCCCGCCACCGCATCCCCGGGACCGAGCTGCGGGTGTTCCCGCTGGCGATGAACGCCAAGCGCTTCGGCCAGACGGTCTCGGACGAGGTCGCGACGCAGGTCCTCGACGTCTACGCGGCGCTCGGCGGCAACATGATCGACACCGCGGACTCCTACGGGGGCGGCAGCAGCGAGCGGCTCATCGGCGACTGGATGCGGCGTCGGCGCAATCGCGACGACGTCGTGGTGGCGACGAAGGTGGGCAAGTCGGTTGCGCATCCGGGTCTCTCCGCGAGCGCCATCCCCGCCGCCGTGGAGGACTCGCTGCGGCGACTCGGCACCGACCGCATCGACCTCCTCTACCTGCACGTCGACGACCCCGAGGTGCCGTTCGAGGAGACGCTGCTCGCGGTCGACGAGCTGATCCGCGCCGGCAAGGTGCTCACCTTCGGCATGTCGGACCACACGGGCACGCGGCTGCTCGCCGCGCGCGTGGCCTGCGCGCTGCTCGGCGTCGCACCGATGACCGCACTGCAGAACCAGTACAGCCTCATGCATCGCGGCGGATACGAGGGCGACCTCGCCCGGGTCGCCGCCCAGCAGGGGCTCGCCGTCATGCCGCGCTTCCCGCTCGCCGGCGGCTTCCTCACCGGCGCCTACCGGGGCCGGGGCGACCTGGCCGGCGTGCCCGCGGCGGGGTTCATCGCGCCCCACCTCGGTCGTCGGGGCCGTCGCGTGCTCGGCGCGCTCGCCCGGGTCGCCGCGGAGCACGACGCTGCGCTCGCCACGGTGGCGCTCGCCTGGCTGCTGTCGAAGCCCGGCGTCGTGGCTCCGGTCGTCTCGGTGGCCTCCGCGGACCAGCTCATCGACGTCATGGGCGCGCCGGACATCCGGCTCACCCGGCACCAGCTGGCGACGCTCGACCGCGCGAGTGCCTAGCGACGCTCAGGCGGTGGCGTACTCGGCCGCAGAGAGCACGCGGTCGTAGCTGCGGGTGAGCGCGGCCGTCGCGGCGATCGCGTCGCCGGCGTAGCCTCCCGTCATGGCGCCGTCGCGCGCGAGCAGCAGGTCGTCGGCGGCGTCGCCCGGCATCGGGTGCCCGGCACCGCGCAACAGGGTCTCCACCAGCTGGTGGTACCACTCGCGGTGGTTCTCGACGGCGCGGCGCACGGGATGCGCCGGGTCGGCGAACTCGACGGCGGCGTTGAGGAACGGGCACCCGCGGAAGTCGGGTGCGCCGATGAAGGCGATCTGGATGCGCAGGATCTCGCGCAGCAGCTCGTGCGGCTCGTCCACGAGCTCGGATGCGGCCTCGATCTGCTCGGCGAGCTCGAGGTGCCGATGCGCCACGTACTCGGTGATCAGGCGGTCCTTGGACCCGTAGTGCTTGTAGAACGTCGCCTTCGTGACGCTCGACTCGGCGATGAGCCGGTCGATGCCGACCGCGCGGATGCCCTCGCTGTAGAAGAGGCGATCGGCGGTGTCGAGGATGCGCTGCTTCGCCGGTGCGAGCGTGTGGCGTTTCGGGGGCTTCACGACGTCGAGCGTCAATGCAGGCTCCTTACGGTGGGTGATGCGGTCGCGCGTCGTCCTGGATCGACGAGGGCGCGGTGCAGGCGGTTCGGGTCCGCCGGTGCTCCGCCCGCACACGGTACCATGATGCGGACAGACAGAGTTGTCTATATTTGACCGAGCGGGTTCCCCCAGTCCGGGGGCGGCTCGCGGCCGTTCGCAGGCGATGGCGTAGGCTCGGGGCGATGAACGGCGCGGTGCAGCTCCCTCTCGACCTCGCGGATCTCCGCATCGATGCATCCGGGGGCACGCTCGTGCGACGCTCGGTCCTGCCGAGCGGCATCCGGGTGCTGACCGAGCAGGTTCCCGGATCGCAGAGCGCGACCGTGGGGTTCTGGGTCGCGGTGGGCTCCCGCGACGAGGAACCGGTCACCTTCGGCTCCACCCACTTCCTCGAGCACCTGCTCTTCAAGGGCACGACCACGCGCACAGCACTCGACATCGCCGTGGCCTTCGACTCCGTCGGGGGCGAGCACAACGCGCTCACGGCGAAGGAGCACACCTGCTACTACGCGAAGGTGCGCGACCGCGACGTCGAGATGGCGGTGCGCGTGCTCGCCGACATGTTCGCCTCCTCCCGGCTCGACGCCGAGGAGTTCGAGAACGAGCGCGGCGTCATCCTCGAGGAGCTCGCGATGGCGGACGACGACCCGGGTGACGTCGCGGGGGAGCGCTTCTTCGAGGCGGTCTTCGGCGCGCATCCGCTCGGTCGGCCGATCGGCGGCAGCCCCGAGTCGATCCGCGCGGTGAGCCGCGACGCCGTGTGGCGGCACTACCGCGAGAACTACGGCCCCCGGGACCTCGTGATCACGGTCGCGGGCGCGGTCGATCACGACCGCATCGTCGAGGTCGCGCTCGCGGCCCTCGCGGAGGCCGGGTGGGAGCTGGACGCCGTGGCGCGGCCCGTGGAGCGCCGTTCCCCGCGTCCCGGCCTCGTGGAGCGCGGGGCCCCGCTCGTCGTCGTCGACCGCCCGCTCGAGCAGGCGAACCTCTACCTCGGCGTCGCGGGACTCGCGGCTGCCGACGAGCGCCGGCCGGCGCTCACCGTGCTCAACTCGGTGCTCGGGGGCGGGATGAGCTCCCGGCTGTTCCAGGAGGTGCGCGAGCGCCGCGGGCTCGCCTACTCGGTGTACTCCTTCGCCTCCAGCTACTCCGACCAGGGCATCGTCGGCCTCTACGCGGGGTGCACGCCGCGGCGCGCGCCGGATGTCGCCGAGCTCATGCTCGCCGAGTTCCGCCGACTCGCGGTCGGCGGCATCGACGAGGAGGAGCTCGCCCGCGCCCGCGGCCAGCTCGGCGGCGCATCCGCGCTCGCCCTCGAGGACTCCGACACCCGGATGAGCCGCCTCGGCCGCAGCGAGCTGACCCTCGGCGAGTTCTCCGACCTCGACGAGACCCTCCGCCGCGTCGACGCCGTGACCGGCGAGCAGGTGCGCGAGCTCGCGGCCGAGCTCGTGGAGCGCCCGCTCTCGCTCGCGGTCGTCGGGCCCGTCGCCGCCTCGCAGTTCGCCGGCGTGCACGGCGAGCCGGCGGCGGCGTAGGAGTCCGCCATGTCGCGTTTCCTCTATCTGGTGCGCCACGGCGAGCAGCAGGACGCCGAGCACGGCCTGCCCGACGGCCCGCTCTCGCCGCGCGGCGAGCGCCAGGCGCAGGCGGTCGCGGAGCGGCTCGGCGGGGTGCCGTTCACGGGCGCCTGGACGTCGCCGCTGCAGCGGGCGCAGGAGACCGCGCGCATCATGACCGAGCGGATGCCCGCCATCGAGCCGCAGCCGTCCGCCCTACTCATGGACTGCATCCCCTCGGGCCCGACCGCCGACCTGCCGCACTCGTGGGAGCCGTTCTTCGGCGCGGTGACCCGCGAGGAGATCGACGCGGGCGAGGCGCAGATGGCGGATGCGGTGGCCGAGTGGCTCGCGCCCACGCGCGAGGACCGGCACGACCTGCTCATCACCCACAACTTCGTGATCGGCTGGTTCGTGCGCGAGGTGTTCGGCGCGGCGAGCTGGCGCTGGCTCGGCATCAACCAAGCCAACTGCGGGCTCACCATCATCCGGGTGCGCTCGGCGAAGCCGCCGGTGCTCGTGACCCACAACGACCTCGGGCACCTGCCGCCCGAGCTGCGCACCGGCCTCTCGGTCGACCAGCCCTACTGAGGCCTCGGCGAGCTGAGTTCCTCGGGCATCGACTGCGCGCCCGCGAGGAGCCCGAGCTTGACGAGCCGGCTCTGGATCGCGCTCGGTTTGCGGTGGAGTTCCGCGGCGAGCTGCTCGACGGACCTCCCTTCTCGATGATGGTTCTCGAGCTGCCGGTCGTCGTCTTCTGTCCAGCGCTGGTAGGCGCGTGGATGATCTGCGCGCTTCGACTCGACGGTGTAACTCTTCCGGGGGTGACCGAGGATGATGCGCTCGATGTCCTCGAGCTCGTAGCTCCAGATGCTGGAGTCACCGTCCCACGCCGTGAGATGACCATGGCTGATGGTGAATTCGGTAGCGCGGGTGTGGAGTCGGCGACCGTCGCTCAATACGAGGGTGATCGGTTTGTCAGACGGTTCACGAGACATGTCGCCATGTTATAGATTTTGGCTCAAGTAAGCTAGAGTGGTACAATATCCTGTACACGGGAGGGCATGATGTCAGCGATCACTGCGACGGATGCGCGTAAGGGCTTCTTCGGGCTTATCCAACGAGTCAACGAGGACCACACGCCGGTGGAGGTGGTCTCGCGCCACGGCAACGCCGTGATCATGTCCAAGGACGACTATGACGCGATGGTCGAGACCGCGTACCTGCTGCGTAGTCCGGTAGGCGCGAAGCGGCTCATCGATGCGCTGGAGCGTTCGCGACGTGGCGAGTTTCACCAGCACGACCTGGACGATGAGTGACGCGGAAGCTGGTTTTCGACAAGAGCGGCTGGGAGGACTATGTCTATTGGCAGACGCAGGATCGTAAGACCCTGAGACGCATCAACGCGCTGCTCACCGATGTGCAGCGCGATCCCTTCACGGGCGTGGGGAAGCCCGAGGCCTTGAAGAACACGCTGAGCGGCGCCTGGTCTCGGCGCATCGACGATGTCAATCGGCTCGTCTACTACGTGACCGACGAGCACATCGTCGTTCTGCAAGCACGCGACCACTACTGATGCAGATGCAGCTCCTTCGCGAACCAGTGGGTCGCGTTGGGGTTGTCGTTGTAGGGCGGGATCTCGAGGTAGCCGGCGGAGCGGTACAGGCGGCCGGCCGCCACGAGCGAGGCGTTCGTGTCGAGCACGGCCTCCGTCGCGCCGAGCGAGGCGGCGAGCCGTTCGAGCTCGGCGAGCAGCAGGCCGCCCCAGCCGCGACCGCGCACGCTCTCGCGCAGGTAGACGTGCTTGACCTCGGCGCGGCCCGCGTCGAGCATCCGGATGCCGCCGCAGCCGACCGCGATCCCCTCCGCCTCCACGACGACGAAGGCGCCCGCGGGCTCGGTGAAGCGCTCCGGATCGGGGAACACGGCGCGGTAGGCGCCCGCGGCGGGGTCGAATCCGGCGGTGCGCATGGCGAAGTACTCCTCGAGCAGGGCGTGCGCATCCGGATCGGTCACCGAGGCGGCGCAGAACACGGGATCCACGGCGCCAGCCTACGGCGCGACGGTCACGTCATCCGCCGGGCCGTAGGCTGACGGCATGGCGTATTCGGTCGCCGTCGTGGGCGCGACGGGCAGGATGGGAAGGCTCGCGACCCGGCTCATCGAGGCAAGCGACGACTTCACGGTGCACGCGCGGCTCGGCTCCCGCGACCCGATCGACGGTATCGACGGCGCCGAGCTGGTGCTCGACCTGACCTCGCCGGCCGTGTCGCCCGACATCGTCGAGGCGGCCGTCGCACGCGGCATCCCGGCGCTCGTCGGCACCTCGGGGTGGTCGGCGGAGCGGCTGGCGCGTCTGCGTTCCCGGCTGGGCGACGAGCCGGCGCTCGGCGTCATCGTCGTGCCCAACTTCTCGCTCGGCTCGGTGCTCGCGACGCGTCTCGCGACCATCGCCGCGCCCTACTTCGACTCGATCGAGATCATCGAGTCGCACCACGCGGGCAAGACCGACTCCCCGTCGGGCACCGCGGTGCGCACCGCGGAGCTCATGACGGAGGCGCGCGGCGACGCGGGTCCCGTCTCCGCCCCGCACGTCGACCAGCGCGCGCGCGGCCAGCAGGTCGCGAGCATCCCGGTGCACAGCCTCCGGATGGACGGCGTGCTCGCCGAGCAGGAGGTCGTGCTCGGCGGCCTGGGGGAGACGTTGCGCATCCGTCACCAGACGGTCTCGGACGCCTCCTACGAGGCGGGCATCCTGCTCGCCCTCCGCGCCCTGCCCGCCGCGCGCGGGCTCGTGGTCGGCCTCGACGCCCTCCTGGGCCTCGACCGCGCATGACGACGCGCATCGGCGTGGTCGTGATGGCGGCCCTGCTCGGCCTCTACCTCGTCTTCGCCGTCTCCTACGCCTTCGTGCTGTTCCGCACCGGTGTGCCGGTCGCCGTGGGCATCGGGGTCGCGCTGCTCGTGCTGCCGGTTCTCGGCGGCGCCTTCATCGTCGCCGAGGTCGTGTTCGGCGTGCGCGCCGAGCGCCTCGCGCGCCGTCTCGAGAGCGAGGGGGCGCTCCCGGAGGAGCAGCTCCCGGCGCTGCCGAGCGGACGCGTCGACCGTGCTGCGGCATCCGAGGTGTTCCCGCGTTACCGTGCCGCAGTCGAGGCCTCGCCGGAGGACTGGCGCGGCTGGTTCCGGCTCGCCCTCGCCTACGACGCGGCGGGCGACCGCCGTCGCGCGCGCTGGGCGACGCGGGAGGCCATCCGCCTCGAGCGCGACTCGTCCCCCCGCTAGGCCAGGCTCGCCTCGAGCGTGATCGGGATGCCGGCGAGCGCCTTCGAGACCGGGCAGTTCGCCTTGGCGTCCTCGGCGATCCGCTCGAAGTCGGCATCCGTGATGCCGGGAACCTTGGCGCTCACGAGCAGGTGGCTGCCCGTGATGCCCTCGCCGGGCTGGAAGGTCACGGCGGCCGTCACCTGCAGGCTCTCGGGGGTGTGCCCCTCGCCGGCGAGCGCGTGCGCGAACGCCATCGAGTAGCACGCGGAGTGGGCGGCGCCCAGCAGCTCCTCGGGGTTGGTGCGGCCCGCCTCGCCCTCGGCCCGGGCCTTCCAGGTGACGGGGAACTCGGCGGCGTCGCTCGAGTCGAGGGAGGTCGTGCCCGACCCGCTCATCAGGTCGCCGAACCAGAGGGTGGTCGCTTCGCTCGTGACTGCCATGGGGATCTCCTCCGTCCGCGGGCGGCGTCGCCTCGCGCCTCCACTCTAGGTCGGGCGCGGGCCCCGGTCGAGGGCGCTCAGCGCCTGCTCAGGCGGTGGCGCGGATGAGGCCGGCGCGCACGAGCAGGAGGTAGAGCTGGCAGCCGAGGCAGTATCCGAACGCCGCGTTGAGGAAGGCCGCGGCGAACGCGGCGGAGGCCGCCGCGGGGAGTGCGTAGGGAACACCGGCCAGGTGGAGGGCGACGCCGAGGAGCGTCACGAACGCGCCGACGCCCTGGGCGAAGGTCGGGGGAGCGGCGTCCTCCAGCTCCGCCGCCGGTCCGATCCGCGGGCGGATGACCCGCCGGAACAGCAACGACCACGGGTTGCGGGCGACCCCGGCGATCGCGCTCCAGACGAACACCGCCGCGAGCGCGGCGACCAGCAGGAAGGCGGGCTGGACGGCGCGCTCGGCCGGGGTCGGCGCGACGCCCTCGACGAGAGCGAGCGCCGTCGCGACGAGCAGCAGGAGCGCGGTGACGCCCGCGGTGAAGCGTGCGCCGCGCGGGTCGATCCGGTCGGGACGGGACATGGAGGCTCCTCGGGTCAGCTCGCCGCGGGGACGGCGAGACGGTCGAGCTCGGCCGCGAGCTCGAGGCGGCGCACGGCCCCCGCGATGCGCGCCCGGATGCGGCCCTCGGGGTCGAGCACGAGCGTGGTCGGCGTCTGCAGCACGCGGAACCGCGCCGCGAGCTCGGGCCTCTCGGCCACGTCGAGCTCCACGTGGGCGACGCCCTGCCGGGCGGCGGCGAGCTCGCCGAGCACGCGCGCGGTCGCGCGGCACGGCGCGCAGTAGGCGCTCGAGAACTGCACGAGGGTCGCGCCGGGCGCGAGATCGACGCCGTCGAGGCGGGCGGCATCCGCGGCGGGGCGGCGGATGCGTCCCTGGCCGGCCCGCCAGACGAGGCCGATGGCGGTGGTCGCGACCACGAGCGCGGCCACGACCGCGAGGGCTGCGAGCGGATGCATGGCGACACGGTAGCCGCGCCGCGGCGCGGGCGGGGGAGTGTGACCCCGCGTGACCGCGCGTGACGTCCGGCGACGCGGCGTGCCGACGGGTGCCCGTCGGCGGCCCCGGATATCGTGAGGGCCGTGCCGGAGACCACGAGCGAAGAGCCCCCCGTCCAGTTCCGTTCCGACATGACCGTCGAGCTCGTGCGCGCGAGCGCTCACGACTCCGATGTGCTGTTCGCGGCGCGCGTCTCGACCCAGGGCGAGAAGACGCTCGAGGCGGCGGCATCCGGTGCCGAGGCCTCCGACCGCGACCGCGGCCTCATCAACTACCTCATGCGCGACCGGCACGGCTCGCCCTTCGAGCACAACTCGATGACCTTCTACGTGCAGGCGCCGATCTTCGTGTTCCGCGAGTTCATGCGGCACCGCATCGCCTCCTACAACGAGGAGTCGGGTCGCTACCGCGAGCTGCGTCCGGTGTTCTACGTGCCCGGCCCCGAGCGTCGGCTCGTGCAGATCGGCAAGCCCGGCGCCTACGAGTTCGTCGAGGGCACCCCCGAGCAGACCGAGCTCGCGGTCGCGGAGTCGAAGGCCGCGGCCGAGTTCGCCTACGCCGCCTACCAGCGGATGCTCGACGCGGGCATCGCGCGCGAGGTCGCCCGCGGCGTGCTGCCGGTGTCGACCTACTCCTCGATGTACGTCACGATGAACGCGCGCTCGCTCATGAACTTCCTCTCGCTGCGCACCAAGCACGAGGACTCGCACTTCCCCTCCTTCCCGCAGCGCGAGATCGAGATGGTGGCCGAGCGCATGGAGTCCTTCTGGGCGGAGCTCATGCCGCTCACCCACGCGGCCTTCCAGGCGAACGGCCGCGTCGCCCCCTGACGGCGTCGCGTCGCGACCGGATGCGGTGGCGGGCCGCCGGGGCCGCACCCGATAGCCTGTACCTCGTGTCGACGCCAGAGAACCCCTTCGGACAGGTGCTCGTCGCGCTCGTGACCCCGTTCACGGCCGACGGCGAGGTGGACTGGGCCGACGTCGAGAAGCACGTGGACCACGTGGTCAGCCACGGCGCCGACGGCATCGTGGTCACCGGGACGACCGGCGAGACGTCGACGCTCACCGACCCCGAGAAGGTGCGCCTCGTCGAGGTCGCGAAGGATGTCGCGGCCGGCCGCGCCAAGATCATCACGGGCGGCGGCTCCAACGAGACCGCGCACGCGATCGAGCTCTACAGGAAGAGCGAGAAGGTCGGGGCCGACGCGATCATGGTCGTCACCCCGTATTACAACAAGCCGACGCAGGCCGGCATCCTGACCCACTTCCGGATGGTCGCGGACGCCACCGACCTGCCCGTGCTCCTCTACGACATCCCGGGGCGCACCGGCGTGCCGATCAAGTACGAGACGCTGCTGCGCGCGGCGAAGCACCCCAACATCCGCGGGGTCAAGGACGCCAAGGGCGACCTCTCGGAGGTCAGCCGCGTCATGAACCAGACCGACCTGCTGTACTTCGCGGGCGACGACGCCAACGCGCTGCCGACCCTCGCGATCGGCGGCTCGGGCCTCGTGGGCGTGACCGCGAACATCGCGCCTGCACCGTACCGCGCGATGGTCGACGCCGTGAACGCCAACGACCTCCAGACGGCCACCGCCGCGCACCGCGCCCTCGAGCCCCTCGTGCGCGCCACGATGACGCACGTGCCGGGCACCGTGGCGGCGAAGTACATCCTGCACGGCCTCGGCCGCATCTCGAGCCCGCGGGTGCGCCTGCCGCTCGTCGGGCCGGAGGAGTCGGAGGCCGCGCTCATCGAGGACGAGATCGCGCTCGTGAGGCACATCGACGGCGTCGACTTCAGCAACTTCCGCCCCGACCGGAACGCGGCCGCCGGCGGCGCGCTGCCCAAGGTCGCCGGCACCACCCGCTAGACCCCGAGGAGGCCGCCATGGCCATCGACGTCGTGACGCCGCCGGAGCTCGCGCCCGGCACCCTGCGCGTGATCCCGCTCGGCGGGGTCGGCGAGATCGGCCGCAACATGACGGTCTACGAGATCGACGGCAAGCTGCTGATCGTCGACGTCGGGGTGCTCTTCCCGGAGGAGCACCAGCCGGGCGTGGACCTCATCCTCCCCGACTTCGACTCCCTCCGCGACCGCCTCGACGACGTTCTCGGCGTCGTGCTCACGCACGGCCACGAGGACCACATCGGCGCGGTGCCGTACCTGTTGAAGCTGCGCGGCGACATCCCGCTGTACGGCTCGAAGCTGACCCTCGCGCTCGTCGAGGCGAAGCTCAAGGAGCACCGGATCGCGCCGTTCCCGCACGTGGTGAAGGAGGGCGACCGCACCCCGCTCGGCCCCTTCGACCTCGAGTTCGTCGCCGTGAACCACTCGATCCCGGATGCGCTGGCCGTCGTCATCCGCTCGGGGGCCGGCCTCGTGCTGCACACCGGCGACTTCAAGATGGACCAGCTGCCGCTCGACGGCCGGCCGACCGACCTGGCCGGGTTCGCGCGGCTCGGCGGCGAGGGCGTGGACCTGCTGCTGTCGGACTCCACCAACGCCGAGGTGCCCGGCATCGTCCGCTCCGAGCGGGACATCGCGCCCGTCCTCGACGAGGTTTTCGCCAACGCCGCGCAGCGGATCATCGTCGCCTGCTTCGCCTCGCACGTGCACCGGGTCCAGCAGGTGCTGGACGCGGCCGCGGCGCACGGCCGCAAGGTGGCGTTCGTCGGCCGGTCGATGGTGCGCAACATGGGCGTCGCCCGCGACCTGGGCTACCTGCGGGTGCCCTCGGTCCGCGGCGGCCTGCTGGTCGACCCGCGCGAGGCGGAGGGCCTGCCGCCCGGCGAGGTGGTGCTGGTCAGCACGGGCTCGCAGGGCGAGCCGATGTCGGCGCTGTCCCGGATGGCGGGCCGTGATCATCCGATCCGGATCGCCGCCGGTGACACGGTCATCCTGGCGTCCTCGCTGATCCCGGGCAACGAGTCCGCGGTGTACCGGGTGATCAACGAGCTGACCCGGTGGGGCGCCCGGGTAGTGCACAAGGGCAACGCGCTGGTGCACGTGTCCGGGCACGCGCCCGCGGGTGAGCTGCTTTATGTGCTGAACCTGGTGCGGCCGCGAAACTTCATGCCGGTGCACGGGGAGTGGCGGCACCTGCGGGCGCACGCCCGGCTGGCCGAGCTCACCGGGATCAGCGACCGCAACATCGTGATCGCCGCGGACGGGGTCGTGGTCGACCTGGCCGACCGCCAGGCGTCGGTGACCGGCAAGGTGCCGTGCGGCTACGTCTACGTAGACGGGCTGTCCGTCGGAGAGGTCACCGAGACGTCGCTGAAGGACCGCCGGATCCTGGGCGAGGAAGGCTTCGTGTCCGTGGTCATCGTGGTCGACTCGACCACCGGCAAGCTGGTGGCCGGGCCGCAGATCCACGCCCGTGGCTCGGGCATCGACGACGCCTCGTTCGACGAGATGCGGCCGCGGATCGAGGAGGCCCTGACCCGCGCCGCGGCCGACGGGATCAGCGACGCGCACCAGCTCGGCCAGCTGGTCCGGCGCACGGTGGGCCGCTGGGTGAACGAGACCTACCGGCGGCGGCCGATGATCATCCCGGTGGTCATCGAGGTCTGAGCGGGTGGTCTGCCGGGCGGCCTGATGCGGAGCGAACGCGGTGGCCGCCTCCGTACAGTACTTAGGCGTGGAACCCAGCCTGCGATCACGGGTGCGGGCCAGTGACCCGGACGCGTTCGCCGCGCTATTCGACGCCAATGCCCCGGCCGCGTCCGGGTACACTGCTGGGCTGACCGGCGACTGGTCGGCCGCCGAGGAGGTCGTCTCGCTCACCTTCCTGGAGGCCTGGCGGCTGCGCCAGACGGTCAAACCGGACGGCGGGTCGCTGCGGCCGTGGCTGC
>JASLGG010000002.1 GCA_030150265.1 Protaetiibacter sp. | reverse complement strand
TCCGGCTCCTCCAACGGCTCGGGTACCGCGACCGCCGCGAGCCTCGCCGCCTTCGGGCTCGGCGAGGAGACCTGGTCGAGCGGACGCGGCCCCGCCTCGAACAACGCGCTGTGCGCCTACACCCCCTCGCGCGGCGTGATCTCGACGCGCGGCAACTGGCCGCTCGTGCCCACGATGGATGTCGTCGTGCCGCACACCCGCACGATGGCCGACCTCCTCGAGGTGCTCGACGCGATCGTGGCCGACGACCCCGAGACCCGCGGCGACCTCTGGCGCACCCAGCCGTGGATCGCGCTGCCCGCGGCCTCGGCGCACCGGCCGGCGTCGTATCCGGCGCTCGCGAACGGTGCGACCCTCGCGGGCGCCCGGTTCGGCGTGCCGCGGATGTACCTCGGCACCGACCCCGACGCCGGCACGAACCCGGACGGCGGCATCGGCGGCCCGACCGGCCGCGCGATCGAGCCGCGGCCCTCGGTGCTCGCCCTCTGGGAGGACGCCCGGCACGACCTCGAGGCCGCGGGGGCGACGGTGGTCGAGGTCGACTTCCCCGCGGTGTCGAACTACGAGGGCGACCGTCCCGGCGCCCCCACGATCGCCACGCGCGGCCTCGTGAGCCCGGCGTTCCTGCGCCGCGAGATCGTCGACCTCTCGGCGTGGGCCTGGGAGGAGTTCCTCGACGCCAACGGCGACCCCGCGCTCCGCACCCTCGCGGCCGTCGACGGCACCCGGATCGCACCGCCCCCGCCGGGCGCCCTGCCCGACCGCTACGACGGCTTCGACGACGACATCGCGGGCTACCCCGAGTGGGTGCGCGCGCATCCGGATGCCTCCTGGGACGACATGCCCGAGCTCGAGGAGGGGCTGCGCGGCCTCGAGCAGACCCGCCGCCTCGACCTCGAGGAGTGGATGGACGCGCTCGGCCTCGACGCGGTCGTCTTCCCCGCGGTCGCGGACGTCGGCCCCGCCGACATGGATGTGAGCCCGGCCTCGGCGGATGCCGGCTGGCGCAACGGCGTGTGGGTCGCGAACGGCAACCTCGCGATCCGGCACCTCGGCATCCCCACCGTGACGGTGCCGATGGGCACGATGGCCGACATCCGGATGCCGGTCGGGCTCACCTTCGCCGGCCGCGCCTACGACGACGCGGCCCTGCTGCGCCTCGCGTGCGCCTTCGAGGCGACGGGCGCCCGTCGCACCGCGCCGCCCCGCACGCCGCCGCTGGCCGAGTGACTGAGCGCATCCCGCCGCACCCCGCCACCATCCGCACTCAGACGTCGACGCTCGCCCGCTCCGAGGTCGTCGCGACCGCCGTGGAGAGCTCCCCGCCGATGCGGTACCGCGAGCCGCGATGGTCGTCCGGCAGCCGGTCGCCCGCGCCGTGCAGCTTGTTCCGCAGCGTGCCCGCCGCGTACTCGCTCGGGTACGCCCCGCGCGCCCGCAGCACCGGGATCACGTGCTCGACGACATCCTCGAAGGTGCCAGGCGTGATCGCGTAGGCGAGGTTGAACCCGTCGACGTCGGTGTACTCCACCCACTCCTGCAGCAGGTCGGCGATGGTCGCAGCTCCCCCCACGACGGTCGGGCCGAGCCCGCCGATCGCGCCACCCACGGCGATGTCGCGCACCGTGAACTCCTCGCCGTTCTTGGCCGACTCCTCGTAGTTCTGGATCACCGAGCGGATGGCGTTCGACTCCACGTTGCCCACCGGCTCGTCGAGGTCGTACCGCGAGAGGTCGATGCCCATCCATCCGGACATGAACACGAGCGCGCCCTCAGGCGAGGCGTAGCGCAGGTAGTCCTGGTACTTGGCCTGCGCCTTCTCGTCGGTCTCGTCGGTGACGATCGTGAGCAGCGTGTAGATGCGGGCCGCGTAGCGGTCGCGCCCCGCCGCCTCGAGCGCGTCGCGGATGCGCGAGACCGTCGCCTTCAGCACCTCCTTGGTCGGCGAGGCGACGAAGATGGCCTCGGCGTTGCCCGCCGCGAAGGCGATGCCGCGCGGCGAGGCGCCCGCCTGGTAGATCACCGGGGAGCGCTGCGGCGACGGCTCGGAGATGTGGATGCCGGGGACCGTGAAGTGCGTGCCCGCGTGCCGGATCTCGTGCACCTTCTCCGGCCGCGTGAACACGCCCGTCTCCCGGTCGCGCACGACCGCGTCGTCCTCCCACGAGCCCTCCCACAGCTTGTAGAGCACCTCGAGGTACTCGTCGGCGTGGTCGTAGCGGTCGTCGTGCTCGAGCTGGTCGTCGTGGCCCATGTTGCGCGCCGCGCTCGGCAGGTAGCCGGTCACGACGTTCCAGCCGACCCGGCCCTTGGTCAGATGGTCGAGCGTCGACATGCGCCTCGCGAAGGGGTACGGATGCTCGTACGCGGTGCCCGCGGTCACCCCGAAGCCGAGGTGCTCGGTCACGGCGGCCATCGCCGAGATGAGCAGCACGGGATCGTTGACCGGCACCTGGGCGCCGTTGCGGATCGCGGCCTCGTTGGTGCCGCCGTAGACGTCGTAGGTGCCGAGCACGTCGGCGATGAAGACGCCGTCGAAGGTGCCCCGCTCGAGCAGCCGGGCGAGGCCCGTCCAGTACTCGATGTCCTTGTAGGTCTCGGAGCGGTCGTCGGGGTGGCGCCACATCCCGGAGGACTGGTGGGCGACGCAGTTCATGTCGAACGCGTTGAAGCGGATCTGGCGTGGAGCGTTCTCGGTCACCGGAGCATGGTGCCGCGCATCCGGTGCATCCGTCGAGCGCGCGGTCATGCGCCGTCACCGCGGGTCACACGAGGTCATCTTCCCCGTGCGACCCGCGGTCACCGCGACCTCAGTTGCGGCGGGCGGCGGCGCGCATCAGCACCACGCCGGCCACGGCCAGCAGGAGCGCCAGGATGGCGAGGCTGCCGAGCCAGACGTCGTCCGTGCCCGTGGAGGCGAGACCGGAGACGCCGAGCGCCGCGGGCTGGGCACCCGGAGTGCCGGGCACCGCCGGGTTGCCGGGGTTGCCGGGCGTTCCCGGGTCACCGGGATTCCCCGGGTTGCCCGGGTTGCCGGGGTTGCCGGGGTTGCCCGTGGTGGAGGTGCCCGTCGTGGCGCTGCCGAGCACCGAGATGGCGTTGCCGCCGAGCGTCACCGGCAGCCCGAGGTTCGCGAGCAGCTGGGTTCCCCCCAGCAGGCCGCTCGAGCCGAGCGTTCCGCCGATCCCGCCCGAGGCTCCCGCGGGCGCCTGCACGCCCGACCCGGTCGAGCGGGCGTCGCCGAGCACCGAGATGGCGTTGCCGCCCAGCGTCAGCGGCACTCCGAGGCCGGCCGCCACCTGGCTGCCGCTGAGGATGCCCCCGGCCCCGCCGGTCGTGCCGGCCTGGTGCCCCGCCGTTCCGGTGGGCGCGCTCGTCGAGGCGCCCGTGGACCGGGCGTCGCCGAGCACCGAGATGGCGTTGCCGCCGAGCGTCACCGGCAGGCCGACGCCGCCGAGCACCTGGGTGCCCGAGGCGATCCCGCCCGTGCCGCCCGTGGTGCCGTGTCCCGTGTTGCCCGAGCTGCCGCCCGCGGTGGTCGACCCCGTCGAGGTGGCGTTGCCGAGCACCGAGATGGAGTTGCCGCCCAGGCTCACCGGCAGGCCGATGCCGCCGAGGATCTGGGTGCCGCCGGCCGCCGAGCCGGTTCCGCTCGTGCTGCCGGACGGCGTCGAGCCGCCCGAGGGCGCGCTCGTCGAGGCGCCGCTGCTCGACGCGTTGCCGAGCACCGAGATCGCGTTGCCGCCGAGCTGCACCGGCAGCTGGATCCCGAGGATGCCCTGGGTGCCCGATGCGACGCCGTCCTGTCCGGAGGTTCCGCTGTCGGCGTGCGCGACGCCGGCTCCGAGGGCCACGAGGCCCCCGGTGAGGAGGACCGTCCACAGTCCTCGCGAGACGTACTTGTTCATGGTCGTTCGGCTCCTTGCCTTGCACTGATCGGATGCCGCGCTCGGTCGGGCGCGGCGGGGGACGTGTGTCCGCGGCTCGCAGGGGGCGAGGGGCGGACGGGTCCCGATCAGTCGGGCGAGGTGTCGGTGCCGAAGGCGAGGGAGGCCGGCAGGGCGATCCGCACCGGGCGGATGCGGCCTGCGGCCAGCAGGAAGACGAACGCGGCGCCGAGCAGGATCGCCAGCGGCTTCGCCCACGGGGCTGCCGCGGCGGCGGCCGCCGAGACGATCGCGATCCCTTCGCCGAGGAGGCCCGAGAACCCTCCGGGGAGCGGTCCACCCGCACCACCGAGGGGGCTGGGCGCGCTCAGCACGGCGGGCGCGGCGGCGGATGCGATGCCGACCCCCGCGAACGCGGCGCGCACGGCGGCCTCCCGGACGGCCTGGAGGCTCGCCGGGAGCGCGAGCGCGCCATCCGGATCCGCGGCGATCGCGGGATCGACGGTCCCGTCCGGGAGCACGCCGCCGAGCACGGGGCCGGGGAGCAGGGGGGTGCCCGCGAGCTGCCCGAGGGCGCCGTCGACGGCACCCGAGATGGGCTGCGTCAGGGAGCCCACCGGGGTGGTCCCGAGGACTCCGCCGATCACCGGCAGCGAGCCGACCGTGGTGCCGAGCAGCCCGTCGACGAGTCCCGCGACGGGGGTCGTGACGGATGCGACCGGCGCGCTGTCGACGACGCCTCCCACGATCCCGCCGACCACCGGCAGCTGCCGGATCGTGGGGAGCGGATTCGCGAGCGGCGCAACGACGGGCGCCACGACGTTGACCACCGGGGTGGGGACCGGCGACACGACGGGCGCCACGGTGTTCACGACGGGCGCGACGACCGGGGTCACCGCGGGGGCCACGATGCCGCTCACCGCGCCGGTGGCGCCGCTCACGGTGCTCGTGACACCGCTCGTGACGCCGCCGACCGTGCTCGTGACGCCGCTGACGATGCCGCCGAGCAGGCCGTGCCCGTCGTCGGCGTGGGCGGGAGCGGGGGCGAGGAGCGCGATGAGACCCACGGCGAAACCGAGGCCGGCGCCCACGAGGGCGCCGCGCCAGCGGCTGTGCGTCGTGATGACGGCGTCGTCGACGCCGTCGGCCGGCTCCATGTCGCCTCCTCGCGGACAGGATGGGGTACATCAACAGAAAGGGCTGTCTGCCCCCGATGGCGATCACGATACACGCGGATGCGAGCAATCTCCACACCGAGTTGACGAATCGGATCAAACGATATATCGTTGACGCATCGCGATACCTCGCGGACCATCGCATCGAAGGGAGACCCCCATGCACCCCCAGGCTTTCCGACGCCACGAGCGTCCCGCCCGATTCCACCACGACCCCCTGAACCCCGCCGCCCACGGCCCGCACGCCGAGTTCGGCGTGCACGCGCCGATGCGCGGGTTCCCGCCCTTCGGCCCCGGCTCGGGTGCCCCGTGGGGCGGCCGCGGGCGTGGCCGCGCCGCGCGCGGCGACATCCGATCCGTCATCCTGTCGCTCCTCGCCGAGGGGCCGTCGAACGGCTACGGCGTCATCAAGACGATCGCCGAGCGCACGGGCGGCACCTGGCGGCCGAGCCCCGGCTCGGTGTACCCCACCCTGCAGCAGCTCGTCGACGAGGAGCTCATCGAGGCGCGCGGCGAAGGCCGCCGCACCGAGTACGCGCTCACCGAGGCCGGCGAGGCCTACGTGAAGGAGAACTCCGAGGAGCTGTCCCGCGCCTGGGAGTCGGGCGCACCCCGACGCAGCGAGCAGGAGCTCGCGTTCCAGCAGAGCGTCGGGCGGCTCATGGGCGTGGTGGGCCAGTTCCACCACGCCGCGAGCGACGCCCAGCGCCAGGCCGCGGTCGAGAAGATCGACGAGCTGCGCCGGGCCCTCTACCTCATCCTCGCGGACTGAGCGCCGTCACCCTCGCGGACTGAGCGCTTCGGCGGGAGTAACCGCAGGCGCGGGCGGCACAGCCAGCAGGTGGCGGGAGCGATTGCTCCCGCCACCTGTGCGTTTCCCCGCCCGCGCCCCCTCGCGGCGCCCGGATGCCGCATCCGATCAGAAATCGAGAAGCACACCGCGCAGGCCCGGCCGTAGCCTGATCGCATGGCTGAGACGAAGAAGAACACGAGCGCGTTCAACGCCGAGGAGCGCGCCGCGATGAAGGAGCACGCCGCCGAGGTGCGCCGCTCGAAGAAGAGCACGCCCGAGGAGGACGTCCAGGCGGTGCTGGACAAGATCGCCGCGATGGCCCCCGCCGACCGCGCGATGGCCGAGCGCATCCACCGCATCATCACCACCACCGCCCCGGAGCTCGCTCCCCGGCTCTGGTACGGGATGCCGGCCTACTACCTGGGCGGCAAGAACATCGCGTTCTTCCAGGACGCCGCGAAGTTCAAGGCACGCTACTCGACGCTCGGGTTCAGCGACACCGCCCGCCTCGACGACGGCACGATGTGGCCGACCTCGTACGCGCTCACCGAGCTCACGAGCGCTGACGAGGAGCTGATCGCCGCACTCGTGCGCCGCGCGATGGGCTGAGCCTCAGCCCTGGCCGCGGTTGCGGCGGCGCATCGGACGCGGCGCACGCTCGCCGAGGAACGATCGGGCCGAGTCGACGACGAAGCCGCGGCTGAGCGCCTCGCGCCCGATCAGCATCCGGAAGCCCATCGCGTCGCGGTTGCTGAGCGTCACCTCGGCCGTCACCTCGCGGCCGATCAGCACGAGCCGCATCGCGACCACGACGCGCTCGTCGACATGCCCCGAGGAGCTGCGCACCCGGCGCCGGTCGAGCACGGGGCACTCCACGGTCACCTGGTCGTCGTCGGAGCGCTGCCACGGACGGATGCCGAACCGCACCCAGTCCGCGCCGTCCCGCTCGAACACCTCGATGTCGTAGGCGTGCAGCGAGGAGGTCTGGGCTCCCGTGTCGAGCTTGGCCTTGATCCACGGAACGCCCACATCCGGCAGCTGGACCCATTCGCGCCACCCCGCAAGAGTGTTTGAATGGGTCTTCTCGCTCACCGCACCATCTTGGCAGGCGCTTCCGCATGAAACTCGCGATCCTCTCCCGGGCGCCCCGGGCGTACTCGACGCAGCGCCTCCGCGCGGCGGCGCTGCAGCGCGGCCACGAGGTGAAGGTGCTCAACACCCTGCGCTTCGCGATCGACCTCTCGGGCGAGGAGCCGGACCTGCAGTTCCGCGGCCGTCCGCTCAGCGACTACGACGCGATCCTGCCGCGCATCGGCGCCTCGATCACCTACTTCGGCACCGCCGTGGTGCGCCAGTTCGAGCAGATGGACGTCTACACGCCCAACACCGCGAACGGCATCGCGAACGCGCGCGACAAGCTGCGGGCCACCCAGATCCTCTCCCGGCACAACATCGGGATGCCGGCCACGGCCTTCGTGCGTAACCGCGCGGATGTGCGCCCCGCGATCGCGCGCGTCGGCGGCGCCCCCGTCGTGATCAAGCTGCTCGAGGGCACGCAGGGCATCGGCGTGATCCTCGCCCCGGAGGTGAAGATCGCCGAGGCGATCATCGAGACCCTGCACTCGACCAATCAGAACGTGCTCATCCAGCGCTTCGTGGCCGAGAGCCGCGGGCGCGACATCCGGGCCCTCGTGGTGGGCGACCGGGTGGTCGCGGCGATGCGGCGCACGGCGGCGGGCGACGAGTTCCGCTCCAACGTGCACCGCGGCGGCACGGTCGAGAAGGTCGAGCTGACCCCCGAGTACGAGCAGGTCGCGGTGCGCTCGGCCCAGATCATGGGCCTGCGCGTGGCGGGCGTCGACATGCTCGAGGGGGCCGACGGCCCGCTCGTCATGGAGGTGAACTCCTCGCCGGGCCTGCAGGGCATCGAGGCCGCCACCCAGCTGGATGTCGCGGGCGCCATCATCGACTACATCGCGGGGCAGGTGGCCTTCCCGGAGATCGACGTGCGCCAGCGGCTCTCGGTGTCGACCGGCTACGGCGTGGCCGAGCTGCTCGTGCACGGCAACGCCGAGCTCGTGGGCAGGACGCTCGGCGAGTCGGGCCTGTGGGAGCGCGACATCACGGTGCTGACGCTGCATCGCGGCGCCACCGTCATCCCGAACCCGCGCAAGAACGTCTCGCTCGAGGCGGGCGACCGGCTGCTGTGCTTCGGCAAGCTCGAGGAGATGCGCTCGATGATCCCCGAGCGACGGCGCAGGCGCGCACGGGTGCGAAAGCTGCCGGCGGAGCCGATCCCGGCGGAGGACGGCTGACGGGCTCTCGCGGGAGGCATTCTCCCGCAGTTTCTTGACGTCGTTTATTAAACGGCGTAAAGATTCTCTCGCGGGCGCAACGGTGCGCCCGGGAGGAGGAACCATGACCACCGCCCGTCGTACGTCAGCGGTCGCCATCGCGACCCTGGCGCTGACCGTCGGGATGCTGAGTCCCGCGACCTCGGCATCCGCCCTGACCACCCATACCGTGACCTCGCCCGACGGACTGACCTCGCTCACCGTCCGCAACGAGAACGACGGCACCCTCACCTACAGCGTCGTGCAGAACGGGCTGGCCGTCATCGACAGCTCGTCGATGGGCGTCGCCACCGCGGCCGTCGACCTCTCGACCGGCCTCGCGTTCGACTCCGAGACCCAGACGACCGTCACGCAGAGCTACTCGCTGATCGAGCACTTCAACGGCCCGATCTCGTCGACCGCCACCCAGATGACGCTCGCGTACCACCGCGGCAGCGCGAGCCTCCAGGTGGTCGTGCAGGCCCGCAACGACGGCGTCGCGTTCCGCTACCTCGTGTCGGGCGTCGGCAGCACCACCATCACGCGCGAGGCCACCACCTTCGCCCTGCCGAGCGGCACGGGCCTGTGGGCGAGCGACTACCGCGGCGCCCGCGACTACGAGGAGAGGTACCCCTACGTCTCCGCGGCCTCGATGGGCACCCGGCACTTCGCGATGCCGGTGCTCGGCAGCCTCAACAACAACGCCGCGTGGATGCTCATCAGCGAGGCGGCGGTCTACGTCGACCCGACGTACCCCGCCATCCGCCTCGACGCGCAGGGCACCGGCAACCGCACCCTCAAGGCGCAGCTGCCGGGACCGGACTCCAACGTCTTCGACACCTCCACGAGCGGCACGCAGGTCGCCACCAGCGGATCGTTCGCCACGCCGTGGCGCGTGATCGTCGCGAGCCCCTCGCTCAACACCCTCGCCACCACGAGCATCATCACCGACCTCAACCCGGCGCTCGCGCCCGGCACCGACACCTCGTGGATCCGCACCGGCAAGGCGCTGTGGTCGTGGTGGTCGAACGAGGAGAGCGCCGCGAACGGCGACGACATGGTGCGCTCCCAGAAGGAGTACATCGACACCGCCGAGCAGCTCGGCATGGAGTTCGTGACGGTCGACTGCTGCTACAACAACAGCGGCACCTCGGTCGAGACGATCGCCGCCTACGCCGCCCAGCGGGGCATGGGCATCTTCATCTGGAAGAACAAGGGCGACTACACCAACACCGACGGCAGCTACTACAGCCAGGCCCAGCTCGACACCGCGCTCCAGGCGATCGCGAACCGCGGCGTCGTCGGCATCAAGATCGACTTCATGCAGTCGGACCGGCTGGAGACGATGGCCCTCTACGACCGCATCGCGAAGGCGGGGATGAAGGCGCACCTGCTCGTGAACTTCCACGGCAGCACCAAGCCGTCGGGAGAGAACCGCGTCTATCCGAACATCATCACGAGCGAGGCGATCCTCGGGAGCGAGCAGTACAAGTACGGGCGGGCGCCGACGGCGACCGACGACGCGACCTACCCGTTCACCCGGAACGTCGTCGGCGGCATGGACATGACGCCCGTGATCTTCTCGAACAGCAACCTCAACACCACGCACGCCCATCAGCTCGCGCTGAGCATCGTGTTCACCTCGGCGATGCAGCACTTCGCCGACTCGGCCGCGGCCTACGAGACCTGGGTCGGCCGGCACCTGCTCAGCGCGGTGCCGACGGTGTGGGACGAGAGCCGCCTGGTCGAGGCGTTCCCGGACGACTACGCGACCTTCGCCCGCCGCTCCGGCTCCGACTGGTACATCGGCGCGATCACCGACGCCGCCCGCACGACGAGCATCCCGCTGACCTTCCTCGGGAGCGGCAGCTACACGGCGACGCTCTTCAAGGACGGCGCGAGCGACCGCGAGATCGTCACCGAGACCCGCACGGTCACCTCGAGCACGGTGCTCGCGGTGCCGCTGCGCGCCCACGGCGGCCTGTCGGTGCACATCGGCACGACGCCGCTGCCGTTCAACGGCACGGCCGACCGCGTGCTCGAGGCGGAGGCGAGCGGCAACGTCCGCACCGGCACCGCCGCGGTCTACGCGTGCCCCGGATGCTCGGGGGGCAGCAAGGTCGGCTACCTCGGCATGGGGGCGACGCTGAAGTTCACGGGCGTGCAGGCCCCGGCGGCGGGCAGCTACGTGCTGCGCGTCGGCTACCTCTCCGAGGACCCGCGCTCCTTCACCGTGTCGGTCAACGGGGGCACGCCGCAGACGGTCTCGCCGCCGCGCTCGGGCAAGGGCAATGCCGGCAACCCCAGCGGCTGGGAGATCGTGCGCGACGTCGATGTGCCGGTCACCCTCGTGGCGGGCGCCAACACCGTCACGATCGGCAACGCGAGCGCCTACGCGCCCGACATCGACCGCATCATCGTGCTGCGGTCGTACGAGGCGGAGTCGGCGGCGAACACGCTGACCGGCAACGCCGCGGTCGCGGCGTGCACGGGCGCCGAGTGCTCCGGGTCGAAGGTCGGCAACCTGTACGGCGCCTCGACCCTCGTGTTCGCAGGGGTCGTCGCCCAGCAGGCGGGGTCCACGACGGTGCACATCCGCTACGCGAGCGCGACGCCGCGCACGGTGCAGCTGCGCGTGAACGGCGGATCGCCGACCATGGTGTCGTTCCCCGCGACGGCGAGCTGGCAGGACATCAGCACGCAGACGGTGCACCTGAACCTGGCCGCGGGCTCGAACACGATCACCTTCGACTCGGCGGGTGGCTACAGCCCCGACATCGACCGGATCATCGTGCGGCAGTAGGGAGAGGACGGAAGGGGGCCGGCGTGAGTCGGCCCCCTTCGCATGTCCCGCGGCCGCTCAGACCACGCCGCTCGCGATCACCTCGATGACGCAGGCGGCTGCTCCCCGCGCCCAGTCGTCGAAGGTGTGCGGCCGCAGCACGATCTGGCAGTCGGCGGCCGCACCGAAGGCGTGCTCCGCGAACGCGGCACGGATGCGGTCCTCGTAGAGCCCGTACTCCGTGACGTTCTCTCCCGCGATCACCACGAGCTCGGGACCCGTGAGGTTCACGAGCGCCGCGAGCGCGCCGCCGATCACCTCGCCGGCCGTCGCGAACGCCGCGACCGCCGCCGGCTCCCCCTCGTGGGCGAGCCGGAAGACGTCGCCGATCTCGAGGCTCGGATCGCCGAGCTGCTCGCGCAGCTGCGCGACGATCGCGCCGGTCGAGGCGACGGCCTCGACGCATCCGCGCCGTCCGCAGCTGCACACCCGGTCGCTCGAGGCGAGCGGAAGGTGCCCGATCTCGCCCGCGACGCCGTGAGAGCCGTTCACGATGCGGTCGTTCAGGAAGAGGCCGCAGCCGATGCCCGTGCCGATCGTGATGACCGCGAACGACTCGGCATCGCGCCCGGCGCCGAAGAACTGCTCGGTGACGGTGAGGGCGCGCACGTCGTTCTCGACCACGACGGGGATGCCGATGGCGGCCTCCAGGCGCTCGCCCAGCGCGACGCCGCGCCATCCGAGCAGCGGGGAGTCGCGGACCATGCCGTGCGCGCGGTCGACGTCGCCCGACACCGCGACGCCGACGCCGTCGATCGCGGCTCCCGCGCCGAGCGCGGCGACCACCTCGCGGATCGCGTCGACGACGTCGTCGACCTCGCGCGAGCGGTTCGCCGTCTCCACGCGGGCGACGACGTTGGCGCCGAGGTCGACGAGCACCCCGTAGGTGCGCTCGGCCGTCACCTTGACCCCCACGATGTGGGCGCGCCCGTGCACGACCTCGAGCGGGCTCACGGGACGGCCGATCGCCGGGCCGCTGCGAGCGGCCTCCGCCTCCACGACGAAGCCCGCCGCGATGAGCGGCGTGACCGCCTTGGTGACGGCGGCCTGCGAGAGGCCGGTCGCGCGCGAGACGTCGACACGGCCGATCGGCCCGTGCGTCAGGATGCGGCGGAACACCGCCACCGACGCGGGCGAGCTGACGGGAATGCGATTCAGGGTCGTCATCCTTTCAAGCCGCTCGACGCGATGCCGGCGAAGAACTGTCGTTGCAGGGCGATGAAGATCGCGATCAACGGTAGCGAGGCGACGAGCGATCCCGCCATGAGGGTCGGGTAGTCGGTGCCGTACTGGCCCTGCAGGTTCGCGAGACCGACCGGCAGCGTCATGTTGCCGGGCGAGGAGGTCACGATGAGCGGCCAGAGCAGGTCGTTCCAGGAGTAGAGCGAGGTGAGCACCGCGAGCGCCGCGACCGTGGGCCCGACCATCGGCAGCATGATGCGCCAGAACACCTGGAACGCGTTCGCGCCGTCGAGGCGAGCCGCCTCCTCGAACTCCGGCGGGATCGCGAGGAACGCCTGCCGCAGCAGGAAGGTGCCGAACGCGGAGAAGATGCCCGGGATGGCGATCGCCGGCATGGTGTCGAGCAGCCCGAGCGCCTTCATGAGGTCGAACTGCGCGATGAGGAACAGCTGGCTCGGCGCCATGAGCATGAGCAGGAACAGCACGAACAGCAGCCCGCGTCCCGGGAACCGGAATCGCGCGAAGCCGTAGGCCGCGAGCGTGCACACGATGAGCTGACCGGCCACGCGCAGCAGGAGCGCGCCGATCGAGGTGCCGAGCATGCTGCCGAAGGGCACCGTCTCGAAGAAGCGCGCGAAGGCGCCGAAGTCGAACGAGGCCGGCAGCAGCACGGGCGGCACGGCCCGCGACTCCGGGATCGTCTTGAACGTCGTGAGCAGCTGCCAGAGGAACGGGAACACCATGACGGCGGCGCCGAGCGAGAGCACGAGGTGGAGCGCCCACTGCCGCGAGCGCCGGCGACGCCGGGGGGCGAGCTCAGCCATAGAACACCGCCTTGCGCTGGATGGCGAACTGGATGCGGGTGGCGGCCATGATGATCAGCAGCAGCACGATCGCGATGGCGGCGCCGTATCCGCGGTCGAACTGGAGGAACGACTTCTGGAAGAAGTAGTAGACGATCGTCTGCGACGCGGTCTCGGCCTGCGAGCCGCGGCTCAGCATGACGTAGATCAGGTCGAACATCTGCAGCGACGAGATGAC
This sequence comes from Protaetiibacter sp., assembly GCA_030150265.1. Classification (GTDB taxonomy): domain Bacteria; phylum Actinomycetota; class Actinomycetes; order Actinomycetales; family Microbacteriaceae; genus Homoserinibacter. The sequence continues at coordinate 41,498 of JASLGG010000002.1, read as the reverse complement.
CGACAGCACCGAGACGAAGAAGATGCTCGGCGAGAGCAGGGGCAGCGTGATCGAGCGGAACTGCCGCAACGGGCCGGCGCCGTCGAGGGCGGAGGCCTCCATGAGGTCCGCGGGCACGCCCTGGAGGCCCGCGCCCAGGATGATGATGCTCGTGCCGAGGCTCATCCAGATGCCGACGACGGCGATCGCGAAGATGGCGACGGACGGATCGGCCACCCAGCTCGGTCCGCGGATGCCGATGAGCGCGAGCGCCTGGTTGAGCAGGCCGAACTCGCCGTTGTAGATGTACCGCCACACCATGCCGACCGCGACCGGCAGCGTGACGATCGGCAGGAAGTACAGCACGCGATAGACGTTCCGCCCGCGCCGCACGGAGTGGATGAGGGTGGCGATGACGACGCTGATCGGCACGCCGAGCAGCACGATGAGCGTGTAGACGAGGCTGTTGCCGAGCGCCCGCCAGAACTGGGGGTCCGCGACGAGCCGCGCGTAGTTGTCGACCCCGGTGAAGGTCGCGCCGCCGAACGGCCCGGTCTCGGTGAAGCTCAGGTAGACCGTGGCCGCGAGCGGCACGATGTAGAGGGCGAGCAGGCCGGCGAGCGCGGGCGCGATGAACGCGTATCCGGTTCCCGCCTCCACGGCTCGCCGGCGGGCGGGGCGCCGTACGGCGCCCCGCCCTGATGCGGACGATCCGGTCATCATTCCTTCGCGAGGGCCTCGTTCATGGCCTTGGCGAGCTCGTTCGCGGCATCCGCGACCGACTTCTCGCCGTTCCACGCGGCGGGGAGGTACTCGTCTTCGAGGGCGTTCCACACCGAGGTGTTGGCCGACACGGGGTAGACCACACCGTAGGGGATCTCGTCGAGGAAGGCCTGCAGGTGGAACTCGGGCATCGAGTCGACCCAGGCCTGCTGGGTGTTCTCGTAGGCCGGGATCACGGCGCCGGTCGCGGCCTGGATCTCGGCCGCCTCCTTGCCGCCCAGGAACAGCAGGAACTTCTTGAGCTCCTCCGGGTGCTTCGTCTTCGCGAAGCCCACGTTCTGGATGCCGTTGATGACGGTGGCGCGCTGAGCGCCCTCCGGCAGCACCGTCACGTCGATCTTCGAGCGCAGCGCCTCGTTCTGGTAGAAGCGCGAGGCGTAGAACGAGCCGCCGTAGTACATCGCGACGCTGCCGTTCTCGAACTGGGCCACGGCCTCCGTGTCGGCGAACTGCTGGAGCGACGGCGACTGGCCCTTCGCGACGAAGTCGGTCCAGAACTGGATGCCCGCCTGCGTCTTGGCGTCGTCGTAGCCCGACTTCTTGCCGTCGATGATGAAGCCGCCGGCCTGGGCGACGGTGTTGTAGAAGCCCTCCTGCCGGTTGAGCGGGGCCGCGATGCCGTAGACGCCCGCGGCGGGGTCGGTGAGCTTCGCGGCGGCGTCCTGCACGTCGGCCCAGGTCCACTGGTCCGTCGGGTAGGCGACGCCCGCCTTGTCGAAGAGCTCCTTGTTGTACCAGAGGCCGATCGTGTCGAAGTCCTTCGGCAGGCCGTAGAGCTCGCCGTCGTACGTGAACAGGTCGACGAGCGCCTTCGGGTAGACCCCGAGGTCGACGCCCGCCTCCTTGATCGCGTCGCCGAGCGGCAGCAGCTGGTCGTTGGCGGCGTACACCTGGAACCGGTCGCCGAGCATCCAGAACGCGTCGGGCGCGGTGCCGCCCTGCGCGCCGACCTGGAGCTTGGTCCAGAAGTCGGTCCACGGGTTCACCTGGAGCTCGACCTTGATCCCCGGGTTCTCCTTCTCGAACGCGTCGATGAGCTTCTGCATCGTGTCGTCCTGCGACCAGACGCCGTAGGTGAGCGTCACCTCGCCTCCCGTGCCGCCGTCTCCTGCGTCTGCGCAGCCGGCGAGCAGCGACGCGACCGCGACCGCGCCCACGCCGAGAGCCATCCACCTCTTCATGTGGTGCTTCCCTTTCTTCTCTTGGTGTTCCGGCGCGCGGGGCGCCGGAGATCTCAGGCGTGGACCCGAAGGCCCAGCCAGTCCACGTGCGCCTCGGCGCCGCCGTGCGGCTCGGTGGCGAGCGTCAGCACGGACGCGCCGCCGAGCGCGAGGTCGAGCGGCTGCGGCTCCGCCCCGCCGTTCAGCTCGACGCGCGCGACCTCGGCGCCGTCGATCAGCACGATCGCGACGGCGGATGCATCCGGGGTCTCGTCGTCGATCGCGACCGATCCGGTAAGCCGCCCGGCGGAGCCGGCGAGCGCGAACTCGACGCGGGAGTCCTGCGAGACGCCCACCCCGTCCGGGTGGACGACGCCGCGCACGGTGAGCTCCGCGCCGTCGCGCGGGTCTCCGCCGCCGTTGGCGAGGTCGCGCTCGACCGGGCCGACGGCGTTGCGGGCCGCGAGGAACGGCAGCCGCGAGAGCACGTGCTCCCCGGGCGCGAGCGGCACGACCACGCGGGCGTGGGCGACGACGGGCACGCCGTCCTGTCCCGCACCCTCGAGCGCGAACACGGCGAGGTCGCCGGATGCGGGGGTGCCGTCGGGCCGCACGGCCCAGCGGCCCGGGGCGAGCGGCTCGGCGCTCCACCCCGGCGCGGTGCGGATCGAGGCGGCGTCCGCCGCGAGCTCCGCGACGCCGTCCACGAGCACCACGAGCGGCCGCTCGACCACCGGGACCGGCAGCTCGGCGCGGGGGTGCGCGGTGCGAAGCGGCGTGCCGGCGGGCACGACCACGGCGGCGAAGCCGCCGCGCGCCGCGACCGGCACGGCGACGCGGTCCACGATCCCCTCGTGCCGGGTCGACACGAGACCGCCGTCGCCGTCGCCCACGACCCACACGTCGGCGGGGCCGCCGACGAGCGCCGCCGCGTCGATCGCGAGCTCGGATGCGTCCTCCCGCGCGCTGAGGCCGCCCACGAACCAGCGGTCGCCGTTCCGCCTGGCGAGCACGACGTGCGTGTCCGGGTCTCCGTCCTGCAGCCGCACCTCGTGCCAGACCGGGGGCAGCGCGGCGAGCAGCGCGGCCGCATCCGGGCGCTCCCGGTAGCGGTCGGGGTCGTCGGCGAAGTGCGTGATGCCGCTCTCGAACACGACGCCGAGCGCGAGCTCGTGCCCCTCGCTCGTCTCGCGCCCGGGGGCGCTGAACGCGACGGGGGTGTAGTCCATCGAGCCGACGACGTTGCGCGTGAACGGCAGGATCACGTTGTGCGCGGCGGTGAGCGGCTGTCCGTAGAAGACGTAGTACTCGGCGCCGCGCACGGCCTCGTAGCTCACGACGTGCGGATGCGTGCGAGCCCAGCCCCGCGGGATCACCGAGCCGTGGAAGTTCACCATGAGCCCGACGCGCGCCGACTCGGCGATGATCGCGTCGTACCAGCGGTAGCGCTCGCGCGCCTCCGACTCCATGAAGTCGACCTTGATGCCGGCCACCCCCCACGAGCGCCAGAGCGCGAGCTTCTCGAGCGCGACCGGCCCGTCGAGGTCGGACCACGAGCTCCACAGGTGCACCTGCACGCCGCGCGCGCTCGCGTGCGAGACGAGCTCCGGCACCCAGGCCGCGTCCCATCCGCAGTCGACGAGCACGTGCTCCCAGCCCTGCTCCGCGGCGAAGTCGGCGAAGCGCTTCTGCACCTCGAGGTAGGCGCCCGAGTACTGGCTCGACCACCACGACCAGGCGCCTCGGCCCGGGCGGGGGAGCGGCGCATCCGCGGCGGCGGGCGGGGCGAGCTCGTCGACGAGCTGCGAGCGCACGATCTCGTCGAGGGTGCCGGCGATGACGACGCGCCACGGGGTGCGGTGGTCGGGCTCGACGTCGGTCGTCGGGTCGGCGGTCGTCACGGTGAACGCGGCGCCGTCGTACTCCACATGCGCCCCGGAGCTGCGTCCGTCGATGTCCGCCTCGGTGAGCAGCAGGTGCCGGTCGCCGCCGACGCGCAGCAGCACGGGGAAGCCGTAGGCGCCCGGTGCGAGGCCGTCGAGGTCGGCGCCGAAGCGCGGCGTCTCGTACCAGGTCTGGTAGTCGAGCACCCAGGCACGTGAGCCGCCCGGCACCTCGATGCGGGTGCGCTCCGCGCCCAGCGCGGATGAGGTGGCGGGCAGCTCGTAGCGGAACGCGACGCCGTCGTCGGCGAGCCGCAGCACGACGGCCCAGGCGGTGCCGGCGGTGTCGAGGCGCACGAGGTGCTCGTCGTGCGCGACCTCGCGCGGCCCGGCGGCCTTCCCCAGATGTGCCGTGTACCGCTCCCGCACCTCGCGGGAGACGACCCCGGCGACGGTCGCTCCGGCGCCCAGCTCGACGCCGTCGACGACGATCCCGAGCGCGACGCGGCCGAGCGGCTCGGACCCGTCGGCGAGCAGCAGCTCGACCCCGTCGGCCCTCTCGGCGACCTCGATCGAGAGGCGGCCTCGGGCGAGGCGGAGGGGCGTGCTCGGAGCGCGGGTTCCGGCGGTGTGCATCGGGGGGAGGACTCCGTTGTCGGGCTGGCGGCGGGTCGCCGCGTCGGGCGGTTGCGGTGTGCGACGAGGGTAAGCATGATTACTTCATGGCGTCAAGTATTAAACTTCACGCCAGCAAGAAAATGGGAGCAGACCGCGTGGCATCAACCGCATCCGACCGCATCCACCTGAGGAGCGCCGGCGTGAGCGTCGTCGTCGCGCCCGACCGCTTCGGCCTGCCGGCCGTCGCGCACTGGGGCCGCGAGCAGGACGACCCCGACCTCGCGGGCCTGCTCGCCTCACGCGCCCCCGCGGGGATGAACAGCTCCCTCGACGAGCCGCGCTCCTTCTCGCTGCTCGCCGACCGCGACTCCGGCTGGTCGGGTACGCCGGTGATCGAGGCCGCCGTCGGGGCGCGCGCCCTCGGCCCCTGGTCGGTCGTCGCCGCAGAGCACGACGGCACGCGAGCCCGCATCCGGGTGCGCGATGCCGGCGGCGCCGCCGAGGTCGAGCTCCGCCTCTCCCTCGACGCCGCGGGCGTGCTGCGGATGCGGGGGAGCGTCGCGAACACCGGCTCGCTGCCCGTCGACGTCGAGGCGCTGCGGATGCTGCTGCCCCTCCCGGCCCGCGCCCTCGAGATCACCGACTTCACCGGCCGCTGGAGCGGCGAGCGCCGTCCGCAGCGCGGGGAGCTCCACGACGGAACCTGGCTGCGCCGCTCGCGCCGCGGCCGGCCCGGGCACGACTCGCCCTACCTGAGCCTCGTCGGAACCCCGGGATCGGGCTTCCGTCAGGGCGAGCTGTGGGCCTGCCACGTCGCGTGGAGCGGCAACCAGGAGGCGGTCGTCGAGCACCTCCCCGAGGGGGCCGGCGTGCACCGTGCCGTGCTCGGCGGCGGCGAGGCGCTCGACCGCGGCGAGGTGCGGCTCGCGCCGGGCGAGAGCTACGACTCCCCGGATGTCGTGTTCGCCTGGTCGGACGAGGGGCTCGACGGCGTCACGGCGCGGCTGCACGCCTCCATCCGGGCGCGTCCCGGGCATCCGCGCTCCCCCCGGCCGCTCATCCTCAACACCTGGGAGGCGGTCTACTTCGACCACGACCTCGACCGTCTCACGCAGCTCGCCGACCTCGCGGCATCGATCGGGGTCGAGCGCTTCGTGCTCGACGACGGCTGGTTCCGCGGGCGCCGCGACGACCACGCCGGACTCGGCGACTGGTTCGTCGACGAGGGCATCTGGCCGCAGGGCCTCACCCCGCTCAGCTCGCACGTGCACGGACTCGGCATGCAGTTCGGCCTGTGGTTCGAGCCCGAGATGGTGAACCCCGACTCCGAGCTCGCCCGCACGCACCCCGAGTGGGTGCTCCGCGAGTCGCCCGGGCTGCTCGGGCGGCACCAGGAGGTGCTCGACCTCTCCCACCCGGACGCCGCGGCCTACATCCTCGAGCGCCTCGACCGGGTGATCATCGAGAACGGCGTCGACTTCGTCAAGTGGGACCACAACCGCGACCTCTACCGGGCGCGGGGAGCGGACGGATCGTCGCGCGTCCACGCGCAGACCCTCGCCGTGTACGCGATCCTCGACGAGCTGCGTCGCCGCCACCCGGAGCTCGAGATCGAGACCTGCGCGAGCGGCGGCGGCCGCCCCGACCTCGGCATCCTCGGGCGCACCGACCGCGTCTGGGCGTCCGACACCAACGACCCGGTCGAGCGCCAGGCGATCCAGCGCTGGACGCAGACCCTCCTCCCGCCCGAGCTCATCGGCACCCACCTCGGCCCCGCCGAGGCGCACACCACGCACCGCGTCTCCTCGCTCGGCTTCCGCGCGGCGACCGCGCTCTTCGGGCACGCCGGGATCGAGTGGGATCTGACCCGCTGCACGCCCGAGGAGCTCGACGGCATCCGGCGCTGGGCGGCGCTCTACGCCGAGCTGCGCCCTCTGCTGCACGGGGGCGTGACGGTGCGGGGCGATCACGTCGACCCGGGCGCCCTCCTGCACGGGGTCGTGTCGCCCGACGGCGGGAGCGCCGTGTTCGCCTGGGTGCGCCTGGCGACGAGCGCGACCGCGGGCACGGCGCGCGTGCCCCTGCCCGGCCTGCGGCCCGAGCTCGGCTACCGCGTGCGCCTGCGCGAGGAGCTCGGCGAGCCGAGCCGGCACCAGACCGCGGATCCCGCCTGGATGGACGCGGTCGCGAGCACGACCTTCACCGGGCGCATGCTCGCCGAGGGCCTGCCGCTGCCGGTGCTCAACCCCGGGCAGGCGCTTCTCCTCACGCTCGACGCCGTGCGCTGAGGGCGCGTCCGAGGGCGGGCGCCGGGAATCTGAAGAAACGCTGTGACGTTTCCGGCGCATCCGGAAACAGATCCCTCGAGGAGGCTCGACGGGATATGGCGATTCGGATCACCGCGGTGCAGCTCATGGGCGGCGTCGATCATCAGCACGTCATCGCGCTGCGCTGGGCGTCGGAGGACACCGACGAGATCTTCGACAGCAGCGTCGAGGATGTCATCGAGTGGCTCTCCCGGGGCCCGCACGTGGCGTGGGTGGGGGACCGCAACCAGATCGCGACCCTCCAGGTCGTGCACGGCGAGCGCTCGAGCTGGCTGCAGGCGAATCGCATGGGCACCCTCAGCCGCGACCTCCTCGACCTCCCTCGGCGCGGGCTCACGCCGCAGCACGAGGCGCTGCTGCACCGGCGCTGAGCCGGGGCCGTTCGGTGGCCGACCCCGGCCTCGCGGGCGTCAGCTGTAACAGGTCATCGAGGTGACGCCGCTCACGGACGAGTTACTGCTCCCCGCGCTCAGGACGTACGATCCCGCGACGACGTAGCCGCTGCTCCTCTTGTTGGCGATGGAGCGCACCGTGAAGCCCGGGATGCTGTTCGGCGTTCCGCTCACGCTGCACCCGCTGAAGGCGATGAAGCTGCCGCTGTAGCCGGTGTTCGACCACGCGCAGTACAGGCCGGAGACGCACTGCGCGAGCAGGGCGGGCGTTGCGGCCCCTTCGAGCACGAGCACGACATCGCCCCCGTCCCAGGCGATCTGACCGGGCGCGATCTCGACGCCGCCCGGTGCCAGGTCGAGGATGCGCTCGACCTCGGCGGCGAATCTGTCGGGCTCGGGCGACGACTGCGCCTGTGCAGCGGTGGGCACGACGGTGAGGGTCAGCGCAGCGAGCACTGCGGCGGCCGGGCGGATTGCTCTCATTCGGGTTCCTTCCACGCGACGTACGCGAAGACGGTCGGGAATGGGAGGTCGAGACCTGCGACACCGCCGAGATACACCTCCTCCGCGGAGAGAAGGCGACCCGTCGTCGCGTCGAACACGAGCGTATCCCTGAAGGCCCCGTCGACGCGGGTCTGAGTCTGGAGCGCGATGCCCGCGCGGCCCAGCCGGTCGGTGACCTGGCCGGCGACCGTGACGCCCGGCAGCTCGCCGATCAGCTCCAGAACGGCGGCGGTCTGCGGCCCGTCGAGCCGCCACTGGTCGGCCATGTTCGAGATGGCCGTGAAGATGTCGCCCGTGCTGGCGTCGCTCGCGGTGCCGCTGCGGCCCAGATACGCGCGGAGCTCCGCGGCCGAGGTCGGCGGCGCGGTCGGATTGCTCAGGGGGAAGCGGCCGGCGCCGTGCCTCTGCACCTCCAGCAGCGTTCCCTGAGGCTGCGCCGGGCGATCCGGGGGTGCGCTGCCCCAGCGCACGTCACCGGCCCGCGTGATCATCGTGCCGGAGCCGTCGGCCTCGTGATGCACGTCCACCTCGACCGGCTGCACGTAGTGCGACGTCGCGTGCTCGTCGACATGGATCTCGGAGAACCAGGCCTCGTAGCTGACGTCCTGCGGCCAGGCGTCCTGCGCGGGCATGGTCGCCGTCGCGGCACGCAGCCGCGCGATCACGACGTCGAGCGGCTCCTGGATCGTGGTCACCTCGAGCGGGGGAGGGGCGGCCATGCTCACCTGCGGCGCCTGCACGATGCCGACGACCGCGACGAGCGCCGCGACCGCGGCGGCGAGCGACGGAACGGCCACGACGGGGATCCACCGACGGCGCGAGCGCATCGCCGTCGGCCGCGCACGCGTGATCGCGAGGAAGTCGGCCTCGGCGCGCGGCGTCAGGGCGTCGTGGCGCGTGCCGAGGTCGGGACGCGCGCTCCGGATGCGGCGCTCCACGTCATCCATCAGCGATCACCGCCTTCCGCTCCTCGCCGCGATCGAGCACGAGGCCGTCGCGCACGGCCTGCCTGGCGCGGGTGAGCCGCATCCGCAGGGTCTGCTCCCGCACCCGGAGGATGCTCGCCATCTCGGCGACCGAGAGCTCCTCCCAGTACGCCATGAACAGCAGCTCGCGGTCGGCCTTCTTGATCCGCGACAGCGCGTCCCGGACCTCCTGCTGCTCGCCGTCCGGCGCATCGTGGCCGACGATGCTCGCCGCCAGCCCCGCCTTCTCGACGAGCGCCTGGCTCCGCGTCCGGCGACGGTACTCGTTGCCCACCACGTTGCGTGCCGTGCGGTACAGCCACGGCAGGTCGACCGCCGTCTTGCCGGCGCTCATCTTCTGCCACGCGATCCGGAACACCTCCGCGGCCGCGTCCTCCGCCGCCTCGGCGTCCGAGAGGCGACGGCGGCAGGTCACGAGGATGAGGCTGTAGTGCTCCTCGAAGACGGCGCGGAAGCGCTGCTCCGCGTCGGCTCCTCTCGCCAAGCGAGGTCCCCCTCATCCTGACGCCGATCACGCAGTCGGCGGCGGTGTGCTCGCTTGCGAAGCTACCACGGCGCGCAGGCGCGACGAGGCCCGCGATATCAGGCCCGCGCACCACCCCAGGAATACAGGACGGTACGGATACGTACCGGCTCATACCGAGGATGTTTCCGGATGTCGCTTATATGTCACACCCGCCGTCGAGAATTTTCGATGCCGCCCGTCCCGCTCGTTAGCATGACGGCGTGAGCCCGGCCGAGCTCGACCCCGGAGTCCTCCTCCGCACCGTCGCGGCGATCCTCGTCCTGATGGCCGTGACGGCCGGCGTGCTGCTCGCGGTGCGCGCGCCACGCCCCGCCGCGCCGGTGCTCGCCATCCTCCGCGGACTGGTCCAGCTCGCCATCCTGAGCGTCATCCTCTCGGGCGTCATCGCGAGCCCGTACTGGGTCGCCGTCGCCCTCCTCGTGATGTTCGCCGCGGCGACCGCCGTCGTCGCCCGGCGACTCGGAGGCTGGCGCCGCCTCGGCACCGCGGCCGCGTCGATGGGCGGGGGCGCCGGCCTCGCCGTCGCGGTGGTCTTCGCCACGGGTGCGCTCGAGCTCGACGCCCGCTACGCCCTCGCGATCGGCGGGATCGTCATCGGCAACACCATGTCGATCGCGACGATCGGCGGGCGGCGGTTCCTGGAGCTGACCGACGACCGGTGGGACGAGGTCGAGGGGTGGCTCGCGCTCGGCGCCACCCCGCGGCAGTCCACCGCCGCTATCGCCCGCGAGGCGATCTACGGCGCGCTGATCCCCACGACCGACCAGACCAAGACGACCGGGCTCGTCACCCTGCCCGGGGCCTTCGTCGGCGCGATCTTCGGCGGGGCCTCCCCGCTCGAGGCGGGCCGCTTCCAGATCGTCGTGCTCGCCGCGATCATGTGCGCCGGCACCGTCACGGCCGCAGCGCTCATCGGCTTCCTGCGCCCCGTGCGGGTGCGCCCGGCGCATCCGCGGTGAGCGGTGCACATGACGAAGGCCACCGGCGTGGAGCCGGTGGCCTTGGTGGTGCGCGAGGGGGGAGTTGAACCCCCACGCCCTTGCGGGCACTGGCACCTGAAGCCAGCGCGTCTGCCTATTCCGCCACTCGCGCGCGAACCCGCCGGAGCGGATCAGCCTTGCGAGACTACCATGACGCACCGCTCGCGAACCGCGGGCGCAGCCGCACCGACCCGTCCGAACACGCGAATCCGCCGGACGGACGACACGATCCGCCCTCGAGGCTGACACCGCGGGGAGGCGAGCCGACTACCATCGGAGAGTCCGAGAGAGCCGGAAGGCCCAGCCGTGCCGCTGAGAGGAGACCCTTGGGGATTCTCGACGAATTCGAGAAGGGCTTGGAGCGCGTCGTCGGCGGCGCGTTCGCCAAGACCTTCAAGAGCGGTCTGCAGCCTCTCGAGGTCACGGCCGCGCTTCGGCGCGAGCTCGACACGAAGGCCGCCGTGGTCTCGCGTGACCGCATCCTCGTGCCCAACCGCTTCCGCGTGCGGCTCTCCCCCTCCGACCACGAGCGGATGACGGGACTCGGCCCCGCCCTCATCGACGAGTTCACCCAGCTCGTGCAGCAGCACGCCACCGCACAGGGCTACTCCTTCGCGGGCGGCATCGAGATCGCGCTCGAGCGCGACGAGGGCCTCTCGGCCGGCATCGTGCGCGTCGAGTCGGAGAACGTCAAGGGCGAGGTCACCTGGGCGCCCGTGCTCGACATCGGCGGGCGGCGCTACCCGCTCCAGAGAGGCCGCACCGTGATCGGCCGCGGATCGGATGCCGACATCACCCTCGACGACACCGGCACCTCCCGGCGCCACATCGAGATCCTGTGGGACGGCACCCGCGGCCAGGTCACCGACCTCGGCTCCACCAACGGCTCCAAGCTGAACGGGCAGCCGGTCACCCAGGCGGTGCTGCCGCCCGACTCCGTCATCGAGCTCGGACGCACCCGCATCGTCTTCCGGGTGCTGGCGCAGGCGGCGGCGCTCGCGCGCCCCGACCAGGGGGAGGACCGATCCCGGTGAGCGAGCTGACCCTCCTGGTGCTGCGCCTGGCCTTCCTCATCCTGATGTGGGCCTTCGTGTTCATGATCGTCTACGCGCTGCGCTCCGACCTGTTCGGCCGACGGGCGCGCAAGCTGCCCCCGCAGCCGGCCCCCGCGGGCACCTTCCCCGCCGCACCCGTCGCAGCCCCCGCGCCCGCCCCCCACCGCGCCCCGCCCCAGGCGGGCAGCGGCACCCCCCGGCGTCTCGTCATCACCTCGGGCCCGAAGGAGGGCCTCGAGATCGAGCTGCCGAGCGAGCAGCTCACCATCGGGCGCTCGAGCGAGTCGGGCCTCGTGATCCGCGACGACTACACCTCCACCCACCACGCGCGGCTCATGCTGTGGAACGACGGCTGGGTGATCCAAGACCTAGACTCGACCAATGGCACGTTCCTGGACGGATCGCGCGTGACCCTCCCCACCCTCGTGCCCGTGGGCTCCACCGTCACGATCGGCACGACGAGCTTCGAGCTCAGGCGGTAGGCGCGTGGCGACGATCCCCACGACCGCGGCCGTCTCCCACGTCGGGAAGATCCGCGCGAGCAACCAGGACTCCGGCTACCTGGGTCGCCACCTGTTCGTCGTCGCCGACGGGATGGGCGGCCACGCGGGCGGCGACGTCGCCAGCCACATCGCCGCACAGCGCATCGCGGAGGCCGACCAGGCGTACGCGACCCCCGAGGACGCGACCGGCGCGCTGCAGGCCGCGCTGCTCGCCGCCAACGGGCTGCTGGCCGAGACGGTCTTCGAGCACAACGAGCTCACCGGCATGGGCACCACGGTGTCCGCGATCGCACGCGTGGGCGACCGCTTCGCCCTCGCCCACATCGGCGACTCCCGCGTCTACCGCTTCCGCGCGGGAACGCTCGAGCAGGTCACGACCGACCACACCTTCGTGCAGCGGCTCGTCGAATCGGGTCGCATCACGCCCGAGGAGGCCGCCGTGCATCCGCGGCGCGCCGTCCTCATGCGCGTGCTCGGCGACGTCGACGCGTCGCCCGAGATCGACACCGCGATTCTCGACACCCGTCCGGGTGATCGCTGGATGCTATGCTCCGACGGCCTCTCGGGCTACGTCGCCGAGGACAAGATCGTGCAGATCCTCTCGACGATCCGCACGGCCCAGGGCGCCGCCGACCGCCTCGTCAAGGAGAGCCTCGACCACGGCGCCCCCGACAACGTCACGGTGCTGGTGATCGACGTCGACGGCTCCGACGGCGCATCCGGAGCCGCCCCCGTGTTCGTCGGAGCGGCGGCGCGTCCGCTCACCTTCGGGCAGGGCGAGGAGGAGGTGCGGCGGCCGATCCGCCTCCCCACGCTGCTGCTGCATCCGCTCAAGCCCTCGCCCCCCGAGGACGCGCACTTCGAGCCGGAGAGCGAGGGCTACCTCGACGAGCTCATCGAGGAGGACCGCCGCCGCGCGATCCGCCGCCGCATCCTGTGGGGCGTCGGCGTCGGCCTCGCCGCGGCGGCCATCGTGCTCGCGGGCTGGCTCGGCTACCGCTGGACGCAGACGCACTACTTCGTGGGCGTGGAGAACGGCAACGTCGCCATCTTCCAGGGCGTGCAGCAGTCGATCGGCCCGATCTCGCTCTCGCACGTCTACCAGACGACGACCATCCCGGTCGACGGGCTCCCCGCCTACCAGCGCATGCTCGTCGAGAACACGATCAGCGCGGAGAGCCTGCGCGACGCCCACGACATCGTCGATCGGCTCTCGGCCTCGGCAGGGAACTGACGTGAGCGCGACGCGCACGGATGCGACGGGCCGCCCGGCGGGCGGGGGCCTCGGTCCGGTGACCGCGAGCATCCGCATCCGGCTCCGCACCCCCGCGCGGCTGCGCAACCTCGAGCTCCTGCTGCTGATCGTCGGGCTCGCCCTCGCGGCCGCCGCGATCGCCCTCGTCGAGCTCGGCACGCGCGGCGAGCTCGACCCCGCGATGTTCGGCCTCACGGCGGTGCCCGCGGTGCTGGTGCTCGTGCTCCACCTCGTCGAGCGCGTGGTGGCGCCGGAGGCCGACCCGTTCGTGGTCCCGATCGCGAGCTTCCTCACGGGGCTCGGCATCGCGATGATCCACCGCATCGACATCGCCCGCGGCGACGCCGGCTGGGAGTCGTTCGCGGTGCGTCAGACGGTGTGGGCCTCGATCGCCCTCGTGCTCGCGATCGCCGGCCTGGTGCTCGTGCGCAACCACCGCGTGCTGCAGCGCTACCGCTACATCGCGATGTTCGCGGGCATCCTCCTCCTGCTGCTGCCCGCCGTCCCCGGCATCGGCAACACGGGCGCGAACGCCGACGTCTGGGTGCGCCTCGGCATCTTCTCGTTCCAGCCGGGAGAGGTCGCGAAGATCCTCCTCGCGATCTTCTTCGCCGGCTACCTCGTGACGGCCCGCGACTCGCTCTCGATGGTCGGGCGCTCGGTGCTGGGCCTGCGGCTGCCGCGCGCGCGCGACCTCGGTCCGATCCTCGTGGTGTGGGTGCTGTCGATGGGCGTCATCGTGCTGCAGAAGGACCTCGGCACGGCCCTGCTGTACTTCGGCCTGTTCCTCGTGATGCTCTACGTGGCCACGGGGCGCGCGAGCTGGATCCTCATCGGCCTCGGGCTCTTCGCGGGCGGCGCCTGGCTCGCGACGCGCCTGCTGCCCTACGTGCAGGGCCGCTTCCACAACTGGCTCGACGCCTTCAACCCCGAGGTCTACGACCGGGTGGGCGGCAGCTACCAGCTCGTGCAGGGACTGTTCGGGCTCGCCGACGGCGGGCTGATCGGCACGGGCCTCGGCCGCGGACGCCCCGAGATCGTGCCGCTCGCCGAGAGCGACTACATCGTCGCGAGCCTCGGCGAGGAGCTCGGCCTCATCGGGCTCTTCGCGATCCTCGGGCTCTACCTGATCTTCGTGGCCCGCGGGTTCCGGATCGGCGTGGCCGGCCAGGACGACTTCGGCCGCCTGCTCGCGGTCGGCCTCTCCTTCGTGGTCGGCCTGCAGGTGTTCATCGTGATCGGCGGCGTCACCCGCATCATCCCGCTCACCGGTCTCACGACGCCCTTCCTCGCAGCGGGCGGCTCCTCGCTCGTGGCCAACTGGGTCATCGTCGCGCTCCTGCTGCGGCTGTCGGATGCGGTGCGCCAGCAGCCGCACGTCGTCGTCGAGGGGGGTGCCGCATGAACAAGGAGCTCCGCCGGGTCAGCGTGCTCATGCTCGCGATGTTCCTCGCGCTGTGCGCCTCGAGCTCGATCATCCAGGTGTTCCAGCAGGACAACCTGCAGGCCGACCCGCGCAACTCGCGCACCCTGTACGCGAGCTTCTCGGTCGAGCGCGGCCAGATCCTCGCGGGCGACACCGTGATCGCGGAGTCGACCCCGAGCGGCGACGCCTACAAGTACCAGCGCGTCTACCCGCAGGGCGAGCTGTACGCGCCGGTCACCGGGTACTTCACCCTGAACGGCGAGAACACCGGCATCGAGGGCACCCTCAACGAGTACCTGAGCGGCCGGGCGAGCGAGCAGTTCCTCGACCGCCTCAACGCCATCCTCACCGGCCAGAACCCGCGCGGGGCGACCGTGCAGGTCACGATCGACCCCGCGGTGCAGCAGGCCGCCTGGGACGCGCTCGGCGAGCTGCAGGGCGCGATCGTCGCGATCGAGCCGAAGACCGGCCGCATCCTCGCGATGGTGTCGAAGCCCTCCTTCGACCCGAACCTGCTCACGGGACACGACCAGCCGACCGTCAACGACAACTACGACCAGCTGCTGAACGCGGCGGGCGACCCGCTCATCAACCGCGCGATCGCGGGCGGCCTCAACCCGCCCGGCTCCACCTTCAAGCTCGTGATGACCTCGGCCGCGCTCTCGAACGGACTCACCCCCGACAGCGAGCTGCCCAACCCGCCGAGCTTCGTGCTCCCCGGCACGAGCACCACCATCACCAACTCCGGCGGCAGCGCGTGCGGCGGCGGTGAGACCACGAGCATCGCGACGGCCCTGCGGCTGTCGTGCAACATCCCCTTCGCGAACCTCGGCAGCGAGCTCGGCTACGACCCGATCCACGAGCAGGCGAAGCGCTTCGGCTTCGAGGACCCGAACATCCGCATCCCGATGGCCGTCACGCCGAGCGTCTTCCCGAAGCCCGAGAGCGAGGCGCAGCTCATGCTGCAGTCGTTCGGCCAGGGCAACGACCGCGTCACGCCGCTGCAGATCGCCATGGTGTCGGCGGCGATCGCCAACGGCGGGCAGCTCATGACGCCGAACCTGGTCGAGCGCATCACCGCGCCCGACCTCTCGGTGATCCAGGACTTCAGCCCGGCCGTGTACGGGCAGCCGATCAGCGCCGAGGTCGCGGCGAGCATGACTCAGCTGATGGTCGCCAATGTCGCCAGCGGGGTCGCGAACGGTGCCAGAATCGAGGGTGTCGATGTCGCGGGCAAGTCGGGCACGGCGCAGAACGGCAAGAACGATCCCTACACGCTCTGGTACACCGGCTTCGCTCCCGCGAACGACCCCCAGGTGGCGGTCGCGGTGCTGCTCGAGAACGGGGCCGGGCGAGGTCAATCCGGATCCGGCAACGGGAACGCCGGTCCGATCGCGAAGAAGGTCATAGAGGCGGTGCTGAACAGATGAGACCCACGAGCGGCCTCACCTTCGGTGGGCGTTACCAGCTGTCGAGCCGGATCGCCATCGGCGGCATGGGCGAGGTGTGGCAGGCCACCGACCTCGTGATCGGGCGCACCGTCGCCATCAAGATCCTCAAGGACGAGTACCTGGGCGATCCGGGCTTCCTCGAGCGCTTCCGCGCCGAGGCGCGGCACGCGGCGCTCGTGAACCACGAGGGCATCGCGAACGTCTTCGACTACGGCGAGGAGGACGGCTCCGCCTATCTCGTCATGGAGCTCGTGCCGGGCGAGGCGCTCTCCACCGTGCTCGAGCGCGAGAAGGTGCTCTCCACCGACCGGGTGCTCGACATCGTCGCGCAGACCGCCTCCGCCCTCCAGGCCGCGCACGCGGCGGGCCTCGTGCACCGCGACATCAAGCCGGGCAACCTGCTCATCACGCCGGACGGGCGCGTCAAGATCACCGACTTCGGCATCGCCCGGATCGCGGACCAGGTGCCGCTCACCGCCACCGGCCAGGTGATGGGCACGGTGCAGTACCTCTCGCCCGAGCAGGCGAGCGGGCATCCCGCCTCGCCATCGACCGACATCTACTCGCTCGGGATCGTCGCCTACGAGGCCCTCGCCGGACGCCGGCCCTTCACGGGCGAGTCGCAGGTCGCGATCGCGATGGCGCAGATCAACGAGGCGCCGCCGGATCTTCCGGTGACGATCTCGGAGCCCGTGCGCAATCTCGTCTACTCGTGCATCGCGAAGCGGCCCGAGGACCGCCCGGCGAGCGCCGCCCACCTCGCGCGCGCCGCGCAGGCGCTCCGCCGTGGGGATGTCGCCGGTGCCGCCGCCGCGGTCCCCGGGGTCGCCGGCGGATCGGTGGCGCTCGCCTCCGCCTCCACGACCGCGACGCGGGTGCTGCCGGCCGCCGAGGGCACGGCTGCGCTGCCGACCGCCGAGCAGCGGCGGCGGAGCCCGTGGATGTGGCCGCTCATCGCGATCGTGTCGCTGCTCGCGGTCGCGCTCATCGCGATCCTCATCGTCTTCCTCGTGCAGCCGAAGGGCGGCGACCAGCCGACTCCGCCGCCGAGCAGCCCGAGCACGCCGACGAGCCCCACACCGTCGGACACGCCCACATCCGGGACCGTGCAGATCAACCGCGGGGACTACGTCGGGCTGCCGGTCGACGACGCGATCAAGAAGCTGCAGGACACCGGCGGCGAGTTCGAGATCGCCACGACGCCCGGATCGGCGGCGCCGTCGCCCGGCAAGGTCAACACCGTGCAGGACATCAGTCCGGTGGGCAACGTGCGCAAGGGACAGACCATCACCCTCAAGGTGTACGGCGACTTCCCGCCGCCGGGCGCCCCCGCGACGCCCACCGCCTCGCCCACCCAGGGCGATGTCGGCGACGGCGTGACGGTCACCTTCCCCGTCTACGACAAGTGCCCGTCCGGGTACGCGCTGCAGGGCTACACCTTCACGGTGAACAACGGCACCCCCGACAACGCCAAGCCGGGCGCGAGCGAGACCTCGATCACGGTGCAACTCGGGCCGACCGCGGGCACGAGCACCACGATCAGCTACGTCGCCCACTGCGCGAACGGCATCGACTCCCAGCCCTCGGGCACGGCGACCGTGACGGTCAACCCCTAGCGCGTACATCCCGAGACGGATTCGCACTCGGCTCGCCGCGGCTAGACTGACCGCGTGAGTGACGAAGTGATCGAGGGCGTCCGCACGCTCGCCGGTCGCTACGAGCTCGGCGAGCTGCTGGGGCGCGGCGGCATGGCCGACGTCTACGAGGGCCTCGACACGCGCCTCAACCGGCGCGTGGCCGTCAAGCTGCTGCGGCCCTCGCTCGCGACCGACCCCACGTTCCGCACCCGCTTCCGGCAGGAGGCGCAGGCGGCGGCGCGGATGGCGCATCCCACGATCGTGCGCGTCTTCGACGCGGGCGAGGAGACGGTGCGCGGCGCCGACGGGCACGAGGTGCAGCTGCCGTTCATCGTCATGGAGCGCATCCAGGGCAAGCTGCTCTCCGACCTGATCCGGAATGGGCCGGTCCCCGCCGACGAGGCGGCCCGCATCGTCTCCGGCATCCTCACGGCGCTCGAGTACTCGCACCGCGCCGGCGTCGTGCACCGCGACATCAAGCCCGGCAACGTCATGATCGCCGCGAACGGCCAGGTCAAGGTGATGGACTTCGGCATCGCGCGCGCGATCTCCGAGTCCTCGGCGAACGTGGCCCAGACGAGCGCGGTGCTGGGCACCGCCAGCTACTTCTCGCCCGAGCAGGCGCGCGGAGAGACGGTCGACGCCCGCACCGACCTCTACTCGACGGGCGTCGTGCTCTATGAGCTGCTCACGGGCCGGCCGCCGTTCCGCGGCGACGGCCCCGTCGCGGTCGCCTACCAGCACGTGAGCGAGCTGCCCACGCCCCCGAACGCCGTCAACCCCGCGGTGTCGCCGGCCATGAGCGCCGTCGTGATGCACGCCCTCGCGAAGGACCGCTTCGAGCGCTTCCAGAGCGCCGCGGAGTTCGCATCCGATCTCGAGATCGCGGTCGGCGGCAAGGTTCCGGATCGCGCCCCGGTCCAGGATGACTTCAACGCCACCCTCTTCGGGGTGAACCCCAACTCGGCGGCGGCCTCCGAGGCCACGCTGCGTCGCCTCGCCGACGACGAGAACCGGCCCACACGCACCCAGAGCCGGCCTCCGGTCGCCTGGATCTGGGGCGGCATCCTCGTGATGATCGTGATCATCGCGGCCGCCATGGTCTGGGTGTTCAGCCTCCAGCCCACCCAGATCAGCAACACCGGCATCACGGTGCCGAAGGTCGCGGGCCTGACCGCGGAGGCGGGCCTCCAGCAGCTGACCGATGCGGGCCTCGACCCGACCCGCATCGACCGCCCCGACGACACGGTCGCCGCCGGCGTCATCATCTCGACGAGCATCGAACCCGGCACCCGCGTGAGCAAGGGCGAGGCCATCGACGTCATCGTCTCGACGGGCAAGCCCGCGGTCGCCCTCCCCGGAATGACCTACATGTCGGAGTCGGATGCTATCGCCAAGATCGGCGAGCTGGGCCTCGTCTACGGCACGAGCACGCCGCACGACTCGCCCAACGTCCCGCAGGGACAGGTGCTCTGGGTGACCGTCGGCGACAACCCGGCGGAGATCACGAGCGCGCAGAACGTGCCCGCGGGCAGCACCGTGAACCTGGTGATCTCGAATGGGCTCGTCGACGTGCCCGACGTCGTGGGCTCCCCGATCGCGGATGCGCAGAGCGCGCTGCAGGCGCTGCAGCTCACGGTGAAGCTCTCGCCGATCTCGAGCTGCTCGGGACAGAAGGTCACGGCGCAGTCGGGCAAGGGGCCGATGGCTCAGCGCTCGGCGATCACGCTCACCTACTGCGTCGGCGGCTGACCGTCGATCGCGCTCGTGCCGGACACCGGCACGGCCCCACGGATCAGCGCGGCGCGGAGACGAGCAGCGGGCTGAGCCCCGTGGCCCGCTCGGCCGCCTCGGGAAGGCCGGTGGTCGCGAGCCAGTTGCCCAGCATCCGGTAGCCGCCCTCCGTGAGAACCGACTCCGGGTGGAACTGCACCCCGAAGAGCGGGGCCTCGCGGTGTCGCAGCGCCATGATGACCCCGCCCTCGGTGCGCGCCGTCACCTCGAGCTCGCCGGGGACCGTGCCGTCGACCACGGCGAGCGAGTGGTAGCGCGTGGCGCGGAAGGGCTGCGGCACCCCGGCGAAGAACGCGGAGTCGTCGTGCCGGATGAGGGAGGTCTTGCCGTGCATGAGCTCCTCCGCGTGCGTCACGGTGGCGCCGAGCGCCTCCGCGATCGCCTGGTGCCCGAGGCACACGCCGAGCAGCGGCGAGCCCGCCGCGAGCGCGGCCCGCACGATCGGGATCGACACCCCGGCCTGTCCGGGGGTGCCGGGGCCGGGGGAGAGCAGCACCGCGTCGTAGCCCGCGATGCGCTCGGCGGCCTCCGCCTCCGGGAAGGCGTCGTTGCGCACCACCTCGGTCTCGGCGCCCAGCTGCAGCAGGTAGCCGTTGAGGGTGTACACGAAGCTGTCGTAGTTGTCGACGACGAGCACGCGGGTCATGGATCCACCGTCACTTCCGGGGTACCGATGAGCTGCTCGACCCAGGGGAACACCCAGAAGGCGAGGGCGGCGAGCACCCCCGCGAGCAGCACGAGCAGGATGAGCGCCCGCACCCACCAGGGGCCGGGAAGGATGCGCCAGAGGGCTCCGTACATCACGCGCCTCCGTTCACGGTCGCGGCGATCTCGGCGGGGGCGCCATTGTTCGGAGCCGAGGTGTCGCGCGGGTAGAACCGGTCGAACAGGCCGTAGGCGATGATCCGCTCGGACGAGGTGTACTGCGGGTTGCAGCTCGTGAGCGTGATGTAGCGCTCGGATGCCGGAGCCTCGGGCGCCTGAGGCACCGCGTCGAGCACGCCCACGCCGGTGGGGTGCACGAACTCGAGGTTGCGGAACGAGTACTCGTACCAGCCGGCCGCGGTCTCGACGTAGATGCGGTCGCCGAGCTGCAGCTCGTTGATGTGGTGCAGCGAGCCGCCGTGCCCCATCCGGTGCGCGGCGATCGCGAAGTTGCCGACCGCGCCGGGCATCACGGTGCTGGGGTAGTGCCCGAGCTTGCCCTTGTTGAGCACCTCCGAGACCCCGACGCCCTCCGCGATCGTGCGGTAGTAGTCGGCACCCCAGCGGGGCACGATCAGCATGGCGAAGTTCTTCCCGTCGGCGGGAGCCGTGGCGACCGGCGGATCGCTCGCCACGGGGGGCAGCGGATCGGGCGACGAGCTCGGGGTCTGGCTCGGCGTCTCGGCGGGCGGGGTGGGCGTGGCCGACGCCTGCGCGTTCCATTCCTCGGTCTGCTGGGTCGCCTCCTGGCGCAGCTCGTGGCCGACCGTCAGCTCGGTGAACCACAGCTGCCAGCCGAGGAAGAGCAGCACGAGCACGCCGGCCGTGATGAGCAGCTCGCCGAGCACGCCCACGATCGAGAGCCGCCGGCCCGCGCGGGCACGCCGGCGCTCGCGTTCGCGGTGCGCCCGACGGCCTCCTGGCTCAGCACCCGGCTCGGAGGGATCCGGCCGCGGCACGGTCTCGGGTCGGGCGCTCATGCACCGATTGTAGGCGGCATCCGTGAACGGCTCCTGCCGGGCGTCGAGGCGCGCACGTTATGATTTCGGCATGGCCCGTCCCAAGACCCGTACCAAGCCGGCCGCGCAGGAGACCGCGAAGGGCGAGGACGCCCCGAACCCGGTGTGGTTCAAGCCGGTCATGTTCGGCTTCATGCTCATCGGCCTCGCCTGGATCATCGTCTTCTACGTGAGCCAGAACTCGCTGCCGATCCAGACCCTCGGCGCCGGAAACATCCTGGTCGGCTTCGGCATCATGTTCATCGGCTTCCTCATGACCACCCGGTGGCGCTGAGGCCGTCCGCCGAATTACACGCGTGTGATTCTGTCCACACTGTGGACAGGGCTGTGGACAGCCATCCCGACGCCCGCTCCGCTCAGAAGCGGGACACGTTGACGAGCACCGCGATCACCACGAGCGCGAGCGAGGCCCCGCCGATGATCAGGTAGGGCGTCGCCGGATGCGATCGCGCGCGCCCGGCGTAGTGCTCGAGCAGATAGGTCGCGCCCGCGCCCGCGAGCGCGCCGCCCACCAGATAGGGCAGCGAGTAGCCCCCGCCCACGTAGATGTTGATCACGAGGTTGATCACGAGCACGCCGATGATCTGCATCCGCGCCGGCGGGTACGACCACATGAGCACCGCGTAGGCGCCGAAGACGCCGAACAGGCCGGCGCCGAAGCCGAAGCCGTAGAGGCCCGCGATCACCATGGCGGCCGAGCCGACCACGGCAGAGACGCCGAAGACCATCAGGAACCTGCTGCGACCCAGCCGCTGCTCCGCCGTGGGGGCGATGAGCAGCCAGAAGAACAGGCTGATGGCGATGCCCAGCACGCCGACGACGCTGAACGACGCGACCGTGACGAACGGGGCGGTGAGGTAGCGCCAGATCTGCCACGCGAACGCCGGGTCGGCCGAGAGCAGCTTGAACGGCAGGTTGTCGGTGAAGAGCCCCACGAGCCAGAGCAGCACGAGCACGCCCGCGAACACCCAGCTGAGCGGGGGCGACTCGCCTCCCGGGCGCAGCAGCCCGGTCACCCAGCCCGTGAAGCCGGAGCGCTGCGCGGCGGCCGCGGGACGGCGCGCCGCCGACCGCTTGCGCGCCGGGCGACCCGCCGCAGGCGTCCACTGCACCGACCCGCCGGCCTCGCGCACGCACTCGGGGCACTGCACCCCGACGGGCGCGAGGATCTGGCACTCCGGGCAGATCGTGCGTCCGCAGCGCTGGCACAGCACCCAGCTCTGGCGGTCCGGATGCCGGTAGCAGACCGAGGGGTCCTCCCCCAGCTGCTCTCCGAAGCGGGGAGAGGTCACCGGGCCTCGACGTCGATGCCGGTGATGACGACATCCTCGAGCGGCTTGTCGCGCCCGTCGGTCGGCACCGCCTCGATCGCGTCGACGACGCGCTTCGACTCCTCGTCGGCGACCTCGCCGAAGATCGTGTGCTTGCCCTGCAGCCACGGGGTGGGGACCGTCGTGATGAAGAACTGCGAGCCGTTCGTGCCGCGGCCCATCTGCTTGCCGGCGTTCGCCATGGCGAGGATGTAGGGCTCGGTGAAGGCGAGCTCCGGGTGGATCTCGTCGTCGAACTGGTAGCCCGGTCCGCCGATGCCCTGGCCGAGCGGGTCGCCGCCCTGCAGCATGAAGTCCTTGATGATGCGGTGGAAGATCACGCCGTCGTACAGCGGCGCGGTCGAGACCTCGCCGGTGCCGGGGTGCTTCCACTCCTTGGCGCCGGTCGCGAGGCCGACGAAGTTGTCGACCGTGACGGGCGCGTGGTTGCCGAAGAGGTTGACCTTGATGTCGCCAAGAGTCGTGTGGATGGTGGCGACCGCGGTGGGAAGAGGCATTGGGCCATTGTTTCACACGGGCCCCGTGGCAGGATGGGAGGACGCCGAGCCGCTACACGGAGGTCGTCATGGCACTGTCCCGCACGCGTCAGAAGGAGCTCAAGAAGCTCAAGCGCTCAGCCGATGATCTCTGGGATCAGCAGCGCGAGGCACTCGACCAGGCCGCGCACGTGCTGCGCGAGGCCACCCGCCAGGCGAACGCCCTCGCCCGCGAGGAGGTCGCCCCCCGCATCGCGGGCGCCTACACGGATCACGTGCAGCCGGCCGTCGCGAGCGGCATCGCGGGTGCCCGCACCGCCGGCTCGGTCGTGAGGGAGAAGGTCGTGGGCGACGTGCTCCCCGCCCTCTCCGGTGCCGTCGGCTCGGCCCTCGCGGTCATCGAGGCGGTGCGCGACCCGCGCGTGCGCGAGGTCGTGCGCTCGGCGTCGAAGTCGGGGGGCAAGGCGCTCGCGCTCGCGCCCCAGCCGAAGAAGGGTCCCGGGCCGGGCACCTTCATCCTGATCGGCCTCGGCGTGGTCGCCGTCGCGGGCGTCGCCTACGCCGCGTGGCAGACCCTGCGAGCCGACGAGGACCTGTGGATCGAGGACCTGGCCGACGTCGGTGCGCTCGACGCGGGCGACGACGACGAGGACGAGTTCTGAACGGAGGCGCACGGTAGCCTGCCGTCGTGACGAGCGACCCGATCCCCCTCGCCCCGCAACGGTGCGCGAACTGCGGTTCGACGCAGCTCCGGCAGGACACCGACGGCGTCTGGCACTGCGAGTTCTGCCGCTCCACCTTCCGCGCCGACGACCCGGCGATGATCGTCGTCGACTCGTCGAAGGCGCAGGAGGCGAACGAGAACGTCGTCGACACGGCCGACATGCTCACCTACGACCAGGAGCAGGCGGTCTCGGCGCACCTGCATGCGCTGCGCGATCGCAGCGATGTCGTGACCGTGGTCGAGACGGTCAACACCATCACCGAGAACGTCGAGCACTACGCGCGCAGGCGCGCGCAGGAGCTCGGGATCGGCGACGACGCGAAGGACAACGGCCTCTACATCCTGCTCGTGCGCTCCCCGCGCCGCGTGCAGGTGCAGACCGGCAACGGCATCGCCCCCTACCTCGGCGCAGACGACCTCGACCGGATCGTCGCGGAGTCGATCGTGCCCCGGCTCAAGACGGGCGACCTCGTCGCGGGGCTCACCGAGGGGGCGGATGCGCTCGTCGCGGCCTACCAGGACAACCGGGCCACGGGCACCACCCGCACGCCCGCGGCGTTCTCGTCCACGCGGAGCATCTCGACGTCGCGCTCCTTCTCCCGGTCGTGGCGCCCGCTCTCCGACGAGTCCCGCGGCTCCGGCTCCGGAAGGTCAAGCGGGCCGAACGGCGGCTCGACGCTCAAGACGATCCTCATCCTCGTCTTCGTCGCCATCGCGCTGTGGATGGTGTTCACCTCGAAGGGCGGTCTTCTCGGGGGCGGCGGCGGGAGCTACAACGACTCCGGCTACGACTCGGGGTATGACTCCGGCTACGACTCGGGCGGCGGCAGCGACTTCGGAGGCGGCAGCGACTACGGCGGGAGCGACTTCGGGGGCGGCGACTTCGACAGCGGATCCGGGGGAGGATCCGACTGGTGAGCCGCCCCGGCGGCGCACCCGGCAAGATGGAGACCGGCGAACGGCGGAAGGGCGGCGCAATGGATCGTTTCGACGTGGTGGAGGCGGGCATCCCGGAGCTGCTCGCGGCGCTCGAGTCCGGCCGGGTGACGAGCGTGGACCTGGTCTGCGCCTACCTCAACCGGATCGCGTACTACGACCGCACCGGCATCTGCCTGCACGCGATCGCGGTGCTCAACCCCGACTGCCTCGCCGATGCCGCGGCATCCGACGCCCGGCGCCGCGCCGGCACCGCCGGACCGCTCGAGGGCATCCCCTTCACGGTGAAGGACAGCTACAAGGTCGCGGGACTCACGGTGGCATCCGGCTCGCCCGCCCTCGCCGAGCTGGTCTCGGGTGAGGATGCGGCGAGCGTCGCCCAGCTGCGGGCGGCGGGTGCCGTGCTGATCGGCAAGACCAACATGCCCCCGATGGCCGCGGGCGGCGTGCAGCCCGGCGTCTACGACTACGCGCGGAGCCCCTACAACCCCGACTACCTGACCGCCGCGTACGGCTCCGGGTCGTCGAACGGATCGGGCACGGCCACCGCGGCCAGCATGAGCGCCTTCGGGATGGCCGAGGAGACGGTGTCGTCGGGCCGCTCGCCGGCGTCGAACAACGCGCTCGTCGCCTACACGCCCTCGCGCGGCGTGCTGTCGATCCGCGGCAACTGGCCGCTGCGTCCCAGCTGCGACGTCGTGGTGCCGCACACCCGCACGGTCGCCGACCTGCTGCTGCTCCTCGACGTGCTCGCGGTCACCGACCCCGAGCGGCGCGGCGACTTCTGGCGGCAGCAGTCCGCCGTCGCGCTGCCCGCGCCCGAGGAGGTGCTGCCGCATCCAGTGTCGCGCCCGCGACCCGACCGGCTCGACGGGCTGCGCATCGGGGTGCCGCGCATGTACATCGGCGAGGACGCCGAGATGCCGGAGCCCCCTGTGATCCGGCCGTCGGTGCGCCGCCTGTGGGATGCCGCGGCCGACGACCTGCGGGCCCTCGGCGCCGAGGTGGTCCAGGTCGACTTCCCCGTGGTGTCGAACTACGAGGAGAGCAGGCCGGATGCCGTGGGGCTCGTGGCACGCGGTCTCGTGCCGGCGACCTGGCGCGCCCTCGAGGGCGGAACGGTCACGGCGATGGCGCTCGACCAGTTCCTCCGCGACAACGGCGACCCGCGACTCGACAGCTGGGCCGACGTCGACGGCGACACGGTGTTCCCGACCGAGGACGCCCCCGTGCCGGTGTGGGTCACCCGGGCGCGCGGCGGCTTCGACTGGCAGCGGCTGGCCGAGCTCGTGAAGCAGGGGCTGCCCGATGACTACGACGACATCCCGGAGCTGGCGCACATGCTGCGGGGCCTCGAGGAGGCGCGGCGCATCGACTTCGAGGAGTGGATGACGCAGCAGGGGCTCGACCTCGTGGTCTTCCCCGCGGCGGGCGACGTCGGCCGCGACGACCTGTTCACCCGGCCGGAGAGCCTCGAGCACGCCTCCCTCAACGGAGTGGTCTACTCGACGGGCAACCGCGTGCTGCGCCACCTCGGCATCCCCACCGTGACGGTGCCGATGGGGTTCATGTCCGACATCCAGATGCCGGTGGGCCTGACCTTCGCGGGGGCCGCCTACAGCGACGACCGGCTGCTCGACATCGCCTCCGCCTACGAGGCGGCGACCCGGCGGCGGGCGGCGGCGTTCCTCACGCCGAGCCTGCCGAGCAACCAGATCGCCACGGGGACGGCTGCCGTCGGCACCGCGACGCCGGAGTTCTCGGTGTCGATCGGGCGGAGCGAGCGCTCCTGGGAGGTCGAGGTCCGGGTGCCGGGCGCCGGCACGGCCGAGGCCTGGGCCGACGGCCACATCCTGCGCGCGGTCGCCGGGCAGCCGGGCGTGTTCCGCGGGCGGGTGTCGCTGTCGCGGCGCCGGCTCAGCGAAGAGCTGTTCGTGCTCGTGAAGGCGGGCGGGGCAGCGACCATGCGTCTCGAGCCGCTGCCCGCCGCCTGACTCACGATGCGGACGGCGCCTCGACCTCCTCGGGGACCGTGATCGAGCCGGTCTCGAGCGCGACCGCTGCATCCGGGTCGGCGACGGCCTGCTCGAACTGCGACTGGTACAGCCGCCAGTAGGCGCCCTTCGCCGCGATGAGCTCGTCGTGCGTGCCCTGCTCGACGATGTCGCCGTGCTCCATCACGAGGATGAGGTCGGCGTCGCGGATGGTCGAGAGCCGGTGCGCGATCACGAACGAGGTGCGCCCCTCGCGGAGCGCCGCCATCGCGTGCTGCAGCAGCAGCTCGGTGCGGGTGTCGACCGAGGACGTCGCCTCGTCGAGGATGAGCACCGAGGGCCGCGCCACGAACGCGCGGGCGATCGTGATGAGCTGCTTCTCGCCCGCCGAGACGTTGGATGCGTCCTCGTCGAGGACCGTCTCGTAGCCGTCCGGCAGCGAGTGCACGAAGCGGTCGACGCGGGTCGCCGTCGCGGCCTCCACGATCTCCTCGTCGGTGGCGCTCTCCCGGCCGTAGCGGATGTTCTCGCGGATCGTGCCGGCGAACAGCCACGGGTCCTGCAGCACCATGCCGGTGCGGGAGCGCACCTCGTCGCGCGTGAGCTCGGCGATGTCCTGGCCGTCGAGCAGGATGCGACCGCCGTCGAGCTCGTAGAAGCGCATGATGAGGTTGACCAGCGTGGTCTTGCCGGCGCCCGTCGGCCCGACGATCGCGACCGTCTGCCCCGGCTCCACCCGGAACGAGAGGTCGGTGATGAGCGGACGGTCGGGCGAGTACGAGAACGCCACGTTCTGGAACTCGATCACGCCGGGACCGTCGACGAGCGCGGGGGCGCCCTCGGCATCCGGCTCCTGCTCCTCGGCGTCGAGCAGCTCGAAGACGCGCTCCGCGGATGCGGTGCCCGACTGCACGACGGCGGCCATGCCGCCCAGCTCCGACAGCGGCTGCGTGAACTGCTGCGAGTACTGGATGAAGGCCTGCACGTCGCCGAGGCGCAGCTGGCCGCCGGCCACCATGAGGCCGCCGAGCACCGCGATGCCGACGTAGCTCAGGTTCCCGACGAACATCATGCCGGGCATGATGATGCCCGAGAGGAACTGGGCCTTGAAGCTCGCCCGGAACAGCTCCTCGTTCTCGGCCTGGAACTTCTCGCGCGAGTCCGCCTCACGGCCGAACACCTTCACGAGCGCGTGGCCCGAGAAGGACTCCTCGACGCGCGCGTTCAGACGGCCGACCTTGCGCCACTGGAGCGAGAAGGCCTTCTGCGAGCGCGGCCCGATGACGCCGAAGATCACGCCCATGAGGGGCAGCGCCACGAGGGCGACGAGAGCGAGCTGCCACGAGATCGTGAACATCATGACGAGCACGCCGACGACGGTGAGCACCGAGGTGACGACCGTCGAGAGCGACTGCTGCATCGTCTGCGTGATGTTGTCGATGTCGTTCGTCACCCGCGAGATCAGCTCGCCGCGCTGCACCTTGTCGAAGTAGGAGAGGGGCAGGCGGTTGATCTTCGCCTCGACCGACTCGCGCAGGCGCCACATCGTGCGCACCATGATCACGTTGATCACGAAGCCCTGCACCCAGCTCAGCAGCGCCGAGACCACGTAGATCGCGAGCACCGCGACGATCACG
Organism: Protaetiibacter sp.; assembly: GCA_030150265.1. Lineage (GTDB taxonomy): Bacteria > Actinomycetota > Actinomycetes > Actinomycetales > Microbacteriaceae > Homoserinibacter. The sequence continues at coordinate 13,417 of JASLGG010000002.1, read as the reverse complement.
CCGCTCAGGCGCGAGAAGTCGACGCCGGCGCCGACCGCGAAATGATCCATCGCGGCGACCACGTTCGCGAAGTCGGTCTGGCCCGCGGCGCGGAGCCCGGCCACCACGGCCTCCTGGCTGGTCCCCGCCGGGAAGCTGCCCGCGAGGGCGAGCGAGACGAACCCCTCGAAGATGATGTTGGTGGCCTCGCCGAGCACCTTCGGCGCGATCACGGCGAGCACGACGCCGATCGCCCCGAGGATCGACACGAAGACGAAGGCGACGGCGTGCGGCTTCAGCAGGCCGATGAGGCGAGCGAAGCTCTTGCCGAAGTTCGTGGCCTTGCCCGGTGCGACGCTCCCCCAGTCGCCCGAGTCCAGACGCGCCTGCTCGGCGAGCTCGAGCTCGAGCCGCTCCTCCTCGGTCAGGACATCAGGCGTGCTCATGCCTCCACCCCCAGCTGCGACTCGACGATCTCGCGGTACGTTGCATTGCTCTTCAGAAGCTCCTCGTGGGTGCCGAGGCCCACCATCCGCCCGTCCTCGAGCACGAGGATGCGGTCGGCCTCGGTGATGGTCGAGACGCGCTGGGCGACGACGATCTTGGTGACATCCGGAAGCTCGCGCCACAGCGCCTGCCGGAGACGGGCGTCGGTCGTGAGGTCGAGCGCCGAGAACGAGTCGTCGAACACCAGGATGTCCGGCTGGTGCACGATCGCGCGCGCGATGGCGAGACGCTGGCGCTGGCCGCCCGAGACGTTGGTGCCGCCCTGCGCGATGCGCGCCTCGAGCTGCCCCTCCATCTTCTCGACGAAGTCGCGGCCCTGGGCGATCTCGAGCGCGTGCCAGAGCTCCTCGTCGCTCGCCTCCTCCCGGCCGAAGCGCAGGTTCGACGCGACGGTGCCGGTGAAGAGGAAGGGCCGCTGCGGCACGAGGCCGATGCCCTTCCACAACCGGTCGACGTCGGCCTCGCGCACGTCGACGCCGCCGACGCGCACGGCGCCGCCCGTGACGTCGAAGAGGCGCGGGATGAGCGACACGAGCGTGCTCTTGCCGGCGCCGGTCGATCCGACGATCGCGACCGTCTCACCCGGGTTCGCCGTGAAGCTGACGCCCTGCAGCACGGGGGCCTCGGCACCCGGGTAGGAGAACTCGACGTCGTCGAACACGACGGCTCCCGGCTCCGGCAGCTCCGACACGGCGTTCTCCGGCCGGGTGAGCGCCGACTCGCTGTCGAGCACCTCGCCGATCCGCTCGGCGGAGACCGCGGCGCGCGGGATCATGATCGTCATGAAGCTCGCCATGAGCACGCCCATCAGGATCTGACCGACGTACTGCATGAAGGCGAACAGCGTGCCGATCTCGACGGCGCCGTCGTTCACCTGGATGCCGCCGAACCAGATCACGCCGACGATCGTCACGTTGAGCACGAGCATCGCGAGCGGGAACAGCAGCACGAAGAGGGAGCCCACCTTGCGGCCCACCACCATGATGTCGGTGTTGGCGTCGCGGAAGCGCTCCTCCTCGATGCCCTCGCGCACGAAGGCCCGCACGACCCGCACGCCCGTGAGCTGCTCGCGCATGACGCGGTTCACCGCATCCAGCTTCTTCTGGAAGCTGCGGAACAGCGGCACCATCCGGCTGATCACGAGGCCGGCGAGGATCAGCAGCGCCGGCACCGCGACGCCGATGAGCCAGCTGAGCCCGACGTTCTGCTGCAGCGCCATGATGACGCCGCCGATCGCGAGCAGCGGCGCGGTCACGAGCATCGTGGCGCCCATCATCGCGAGCATCTGCACCTGCTGCACGTCGTTGGTGTTGCGGGTGATGAGCGAGCCGGGCCCGAACTTCGTGACCTCGCGCTCGGAGAAGCCGCTGACCTTCTCGTAGACGTCCTGGCGGATGTCGCGGCCGGCGCTCATCGCGGCGTAGGCCGCGAAGTAGGTGGCGATGATCGAGGCGACGATCTGGCCGAGCGAGATCGCGAGCATGATGCCGCCGGTCGACCAGATGTAGCCGATGTCGCCGGCCGCGATGCCCTTGTCGATGATGTCGGCGTTGAGGCGCGGCAGGTAGAGCGAGGCCATGGCCGAGGCGAACTGGAACACGAGCACGCCGAGCAGCAGCCAGCGGTACCTCGCGAGATAGCGGAAGAGGAGCTTTCCTAGCACAGGGGGTTCCCTCGAGACGGTGGTGCGAGAGCGGGGGACGGCGACGCGGGGAGACGGCCCCGGGAGACAAGCGTGCCACGAACGACGGACATCGAGAACTCCGGAGGCGCGTCGTCCGCTGAGAGCGGAACCGGGAGAGTGGGCTCGTTGGAAAACTCACTCGATCCCAATAGATCAGGGGATCTCCCGCGGCGCTACAGGCAACATCCCCTGTTGGGTAATTCTCAAGACCCTCCTGGTCCACACTCGGGCTCGGGCCCAGGGGTGTCTGCCCCCTCGACTAGCTTCGAGGTATGTGGTTCAACCGGCGACCGGCGAACTGCGCCCCCGAGACTGCCTCCGAGACGCAGCCACTTGCGCAGCTTCGCCTCGTGGCCGCAGAGCTTGACCGGCAGTTGGCGAGTCAGTCAGCTCGACAGGCGAACGCCCTGACCCGCATCTCCGTCGTCCTCGCCGCCGCCGCCGTCACCGCATTCACGCAGGTGTCCGATTTGCTCGGCTGGTCGTTGGTGCCGGCGCTGTTCTCGCTGACTTCGGCGTTCTTGTGCTTCGCGGGCATGCGGTATTGGAAGAGCTTCGCCATGGCGTACACCCCGGAGCTGCTCGATCCCTACTTGGGTGCGTCTGAGTATCGGCTCCTGGATCGGCAGGTGAAGGACAAGTTCTACGAACTCGCCGCGTCCAAGAAGGACCTCCAACGCAAGTCCAATCTGATGCAGGGCGCGATGGCAATGCTGTTGGCGGCATGGGTATCCGCCTTCCTGATCAAGTTCCTCATCGACCCCATCCTCACTGGTACCCCCTACGCATGAAAGGAGCCATTGTGCCCAACCCCAACCCCAACCCCAACCCCAACCCCAACCCCGACCCCCAGATCGAGCTTCCTTCCTCCATCGGTCCGTACCAGACCGAGGGACAGAACCCCGACGGGCTGGAGACCCGTATCCGCGGGTTGCGTCGTGGCTGACGCCGACCAGACGACCCCGCCCCCGGCGCAAGTCGCCGAGCTCCCATCGTCCATTGGTGAGACTCTCACCGCGAGCGGCGGGCACCGGCCCGTAGGACGCTAGCGAGGGGCACGCGTCCGCGGCGTTCCTAGGCGATCATCCCGAATCGGCGGAGCCGTAGTGCGGCGGCCTGACGCGATACGTCGAAGCTGTTCGCGAGCTGTCCCATGAGACTCTGCGCCGCCGGATCGGCCTCGTCGATCGGGTTTCCCTTCATGCCGCCGTGGATGGTCGCGACGCGAGTAAAGATGCTCTCGGGCATCAGGAGTGCTGCCATGCCACGGTTGGCTTGGATTTCGCGCCAGTCGCGGGCGCCGCGATCGAGCTGGGTGCGAGCGTCATCGACGTCGCGGTGCAGGCACTGCATGCGGTGCAGCTTCCCGGCGTCACGTCGTCGGTTTGCTGCCCCTGCCAGGTCGGGGTCTCGGACGTCGCCTTGCCGGATTGACACCATCGCGGGGTCGAAGAGGTAGCGGTGGAGGATGACGTGCGCCGCCTCGTGCGCAATGGTGGCCCGCCAGCGTCCGCGTGCACCGGGTCGCGGAGGGTCGGCGTCGGCCGCCTCGGTGAGAGTCGCGTTGATGAACATCCGCGGCTGCTTGCCCTCCACGAACTCGGTCAGCCCGAGGACACTTTCGGGTAGATCCGCATACTGGTCGAGCTCGACCTTTAGATGCGCCTCGACGAACGCCTCCAGGTCCGGTACCGGATCGGTCAAGGACAGGCGTTGGCGAGCAGCACGAAGCTGCTCGGCCATCATCTCCTCGATCTCCCGCTCCTCGTACCAGACGCGCTGGTCGCCCTCCGGCCCGTCGTACCAGCGCATGTCAGTCCTGCGTGTCCCGGTCTCGGATGATCCGGTCGAGCCGCGGGATGAGCTTCTGAAGCTCTTCCTCGCTTAGCCCAGCGTCCGAGGCTTTCCGAAGTAGTACGCCGGCGCTTGGGCGGGAACGCATGTACTCCTGCGTGTACTCGCCGACACGCCCAGCCTTGGCGAGCATGGCGTTCTCGTCCAGGTCGAGGACCCGCGCGATGTCGCGGATCGCCTGCTCACTTGGGACGCGTCGGTCGTGCTCGATGTCGTTGAGGTACGAGGGCGACAGCTTGACCTCGTCGGCGAGTGCGCGCAGTGATTTCTCGTGTGCTCGACGCGCCTCAGCGATCTGTCTGCCCAGCTTCTCTGACATGGTGCGAACCTCCCCTGATCGCTTGTCCGCAAACGAGCGGACATCTTCGCGTTTCGATGCTACTCTGTTCGCAAGAACGCGTACATGCGGACTTGCGTACAAGATCGAGAAAGGACCAGAGATGGCCAGCAACACAGGAAAGGGTTACCGCCAGGGTGCGGTGACCGGACGCAGCCAGGTGCAGAACCCCAAGACGGGCAACTACACCAAGCGGGACACCGGCACGGGCAAGTTCATGGACGGCAAGGCCAACGGCACGCCGTTCAAGGGCGTGCGGAAGGAGAAGTGACCATGGCGCGCAAGCGGTATGACGTCTCGCCTGCGGGCTCGGCGTGGAAGGTCACGTACCTCGGTTCGACGCTGTCGAACCACTACATCAAGCAGGACGCGGTCGACGCCGGAGTGAGGGTGGCCCGGGCGAACGTGCCCAGCCAGCTCATCATCCACCGCGCCGACGGCACCATCGAGGACGAGCGCACGTACGGCGACGACCCGTTCCCGCCGCGTGGCTAACCGTCGCACCCCCGGGCGCCGGCTGAAACGACGCAGCTCAGCCGGCGCCCCCATCTGAAGGAGTAGGCCATGTTCGAACGCGAACGCAGCTGCCCGACCGCGATCACCGGGGACGGGTTCGAGGACGCACAAATCGACGCGATTCGATGGGTCGCCGAGCAACAGAAGTCCGTCGGAGGCGCGATCCTGCTGTATGTGCCGACCAAGGCCTCGCTCCAGGACAGCGACGGCCCGCTCGCACAGTTCGCCAAGGTGCCGGGCGTCGTCGTCGCGACCCCCAAGACCGGGATCTCCGGCTGGACCGGGGGTCCCGTCATCGCCGCATGGCCAACACGAGAGTCGCTCGCCCGACTCGCCGACCACCAACGCATTAGGGCTCTCTGCGTTATCCCCTGGGGCCCGGAGGACACTAGCGCTTGGCAGCAGGCCGTGAACCCCGAAATGCTCGGGACGGCGGAACCGCCCGCCGCCACTGAACCCCTCGACCCGGTTGTCGCCGTCGGACTGGACCACCTAACCCACATGGTGAACCACGCCAACAACCTTGCCGGTGCTCTGGACCACCGCGACGCCGTTGCCGTCCTCCGCGAGCTGCACGACGGCGGGTACCGGTTGCCCGCGGATGCCGTGTACGCCTACGCCCTTTCTCACGGATGGCCCGGCCGCGGAGCCGAGCGGCTCCGTACGCTCGCCTCCAAGATCGACGCCGGTAGAACCGTCCGCCTCCAGGGGCCGTCGCCTTTGCGCTCCGACATCCTCCAGCGCTGGCGTCGCGAAGCCAACTCCTCCTAGACGTCCCATCGCCCGAGGAACTCGATGACCTGCACTCCGGCAACGCACGAACGAGGTGGTCGCGAAGGTGACCGGGTAGATGCCTTAGTCAAAGAGCGCGCTTCCTCGTAGGTCCGCCTGCCATCGGCTGGAGTCGTCGCGGGGGAACGGCATCCCGAAGGCGGCGCGGACGCTGCGCACCTCGCCGATCAGGCCGCCATCGAGCGGCTGAGCGAGCTCTCGATGCGCCGGGTTGAACTTCATCCACATCGCTTCAGCGAAGAACGCACCCGTGACTTCGGCAAGCATGAGGAGGTCCGCGAGCTCGGTGGCGTCGACTCTCCACGACGACGTGTTTGCCTGCCAGCATCGCGAACCGGGCGATCGCGTGATGGGTTGCGTGGGGTGTCGCGATGTAGACCACGTCGACATCGGGCCGGCGAAGGACATCCTTCAGAAAGTGGAGCCTAGGGGAATCGAACCCCTGACCTCCTGCTTGCAAAGCAGGCGCTCTACCAATTGAGCTAAGGCCCCGTCCGGTGTGACAGCCTACCCGCTTGCGGGAATGACGTCCGCCACGGGATGTTGGATCCAGGAGGAGGTCGTCATGGCTCGTTTCGTGCAGTACCGCGCTCTCGGCGGACCGGAGGTGCTCGAGCTCGTCGAAGAACCGGCGCCGACGGCGGGTCCCGGCGAGGTGGTCGTGGAGGTCCGCGCGGCGGGCGTCAACCCCATCGACGGCAAGCTCCGCTCCGGCGGGCGCTCGAGCGCGCCCTTCGACGGACCGCGCGGCACCGGCTCGGATGCGGCGGGCGTGATCGCCGCGCTCGGCCCCGGCGTCGAGGGCTGGAGCGTCGGCGACGAGGTCGTCGTGACGAGCGGCCGGGGCAGCTACGCCAGCCATGTCGTCGTGCCCGTCACGGGGCTCACCCGCAAGCCGGCGGGACTCGGCTGGGCGCAGGCGGCGGGCATCGGCATCCCGGCGGGCACCGCCTACCAGGCGCTGCGCTCGCTCGGGGTCGGCGAGGGCCAGACCGTGCTCGTCCATGCCGCATCCGGATCCGTCGGCCAGGCGGCGGTGCAGTTCGCCCGTGCGATGGGAGCCCGCGTGATCGGCACGGCGAGCCCCGCGAACCACGAGCGGCTGCGGCAGCTCGGCGCGATCCCGGTCGCCTACGGAGACGGGCTCGTCGATCGCGTGCGCGCGATCGCACCCGAGGGGGTCGACCGGGTGCTCGATGCCGCCGGCACCGACGCCGCGATCGAGGCGTCGCTCGAGCTCGTCGACGACCCGCGGCACGTCGGCACGATCGTGCGGGGGGCGGATGCGCCCGGCTGGGGCATCCAGGCGTGGTCGGGCGGCAGCCCGGCGCCCCTCACCGAGGAGCAGAAGGCGTGGCGCGCGGAGGGCATCCGGCTCGCGACCGAGCGAGCGGCATCCGGCGCGTTCGACGTCGAGATCGCGCGCACCCTGCCGCTCGAGCAGGCGACCGACGCCCAGCGGATGCTCGAGGACGGCACGGCGCCCCGCGGCAAGATCGTGCTGCTGCCGTAGGGCGGCAGCGACGGCGGCGACGGGGGTTTCGAGACGCGTACCGCCTGCGGCGGTGCGCTCCTCAACCACCTGAGCAGCAGGCCAGCGGTGCCACTCATCGGTGTCGGCACTCGCGAGGCGGCGCGACCGCGCTCGTGCCGCTTCGCGGCCGGCGCCGCGGATTACCGCGGCGCAGTGGGGCTACCAGGACTTGAACCTGGGACCTCTTCGTTATCAGCGAAGCGCTCTAACCGCCTGAGCTATAGCCCCGAGAGAGCCGTTCCTCGGAACGGCCTCGCCTACAGTACCCCACGCATCCGCGCGGGGCAAAAGCGTCAGCTGTTCTGGAAGCCGACGAGGATGCCGCCGGTGAACCGCACGCTCAGGTTGTAGAGCAGTGCGCCGATGGCTCCGAGGATCGTGCCGACGACGGTGTTGAGCACGGCGATCACGAAGGAGAACAGCACGACCTGCCCGAGACCGAAGGTGTCGGTGATCGAGAAGTCCTCCTTGCCGAGGATGTCGCGCAGCAGGCTGTTGAGCGTGCCGAAGATGCCCGTCGAGTTGAGCACGATCCAGATGAGCACCGCGGCGACGATGAGCACGATTCCCAGGCACAGCCAGATCAGGAACGAGAGCTTCACGACCGACCAGAAGTCGATGTAGACCAGGCGCAGGCGCACCTGCTTGGCGCCCGCGCTGCGGCCTTCCTTGCGCTGGAGCTTCTCGGCGACGCTGCTCATGATTCGGTGTCGTCCTTCCCGATCGCGTCCGCGGGCGGCGCGTCTGTGGTCTGAGCGTCCGGGGCCTCGGGATCCTCGGATCCGTCGGCCTCCTGGGCGGCGAGGTTGCGTTCGCTGTTGCGGGCGATCGCGATGATCCGGTCGTCGTCCGCCAGATTCGCGAACTTGACGCCCATGGTGTTCCGGCCCTTCGGCGGCACCTCGGCCACGGCAGACCTTATCACCTTGCCGCTGGCGAGAACTGCGAGCACCTCGTCGTCCTGCTCGACGATCAGCGCACCCGCCAGCTCGCCGCGCGCCTCGGTGAGCTTGGCCACCAGGATGCCGAATCCGTTGCGCCCCTGCACCCGGTACTGCGACACGGCGGTGCGCTTGGCGTAGCCGCCCTCGGTGACGACGAACACGAACGGCCCGTCGACGACCTCAACGTCTTCCGCGTCCTCGTCGGCCGGCTCGTCATCCGAGCCGCGGGCGACGACGGATGCGGAGAGCAGCGTGTCGTCGTCGCGGAACTTCATGCCGTGCACGCCCGCCGTCGAGCGGCCCATGGGACGCAGCGAGCTGTCGTCGGCGGTGAAGCGCAGCGACTGCCCGTGGCGGGAGACCAGCAGCACGTCGCTCGACTCGTCGACGAGCAGCGCCGACACGACCTCGTCGCCCTCGTTGAGGTTGATGGCGATGATGCCGCCGGTGCGGTTGGTGTCGTACTCGGTGAGCGCGGTCTTCTTGATGTATCCGCCGCGCGTCGCGAGCGCGAGGTAGGGGGCCACCCCGTAGTCGCGGATGTCGAGGATCTGCGCGATCTGCTCGTCGGGCTGCAGGGCGAGCAGGTTGGCGACGTGCTGACCCTTCGCGTCGCGGCCTGCCTCCTGCAGCTCGTACGCCTTGGCGCGGTAGACCCGTCCCTTGGTCGTGAAGAACAGCAGCCAGTGGTGGGTCGTCGTGACGAAGAAGTGCTCGACGACGTCGTCGGCCCGCAGCTGCGCGCCCTTGACTCCCTTGCCGCCGCGGTGCTGCGAGCGGTAGTTGTCGCTGCGCGTGCGCTTGATGTAGCCGCCGCGCGTGACGGTGACCACCATCTCCTCCTCGGGGATGAGGTCCTCGACCGACATGTCGCCGTCGAAGCCGAAGAGGATCTCGGTGCGGCGGTCGTCGCCGTACTTGGCGGAGATCTCGGTGAGCTCCTCGGTGATGATGCCGCGCTGGAGCGCCTCGTCGGCGAGGATGCGCTTGTACTCGGCGATCTCCGCCTCGAGCTCGGCCAGGCGGTCCTGGATCTTCTTGCGCTCGAGGGCGGCGAGGCGACGCAGCTGCAGGGCGAGGATGGCGTCCGCCTGCAGCTCGTCGATGTCGAGCAGCTTGATGAGCCCGGCCCGCGCCTCGTCGACGTCGGGGGAGCGGCGGATGAGCGCGATGACCTCGTCGAGCGCGTCGAGCGCCTTCACGTAGCCGCGTTGGATGTGCGCGTCGGCCTCCGCCTTGTCGAGGCGGAACTGCGTGCGCCGGACGATCACCTCGATCTGGTGCTTGATCCAGAACGACAGGAAGGCGTCGATGGAGAGCGTGCGGGGCACGCCATCGACGATCGCCAGCATGTTCGCTCCGAAGTTCTCCTGCAGCTGCGTGTGCTTGTAGAGATTGTTCAGAACGACGCGTGCCACCGCGTCACGCTTGAGGATGATCACGAGCCGCTGGCCCGTGCGCCCCGAGGTCTCGTCGCGGATGTCGGCGATGCCCTGGAGCTTGCCCTCCTTGATGAGCAGCGCGATCTTCTCGGCCAGGTTGTCGGGGTTGACCTGGTACGGCAGCTCGGTCACGACGAGGCAGGTACGGCCCTGCAGCTCCTCGACGTTGACGACGGCGCGCATCGTGATCGCGCCGCGGCCCGTGCGGTAGGCGTCGTGGATGCCCTTGACGCCGAGGATCTGCGCACCGGTCGGGAAGTCGGGCCCCTTGATGCGCGCGATCGCCGCCTCGAGCAGCTCCTCGCGGGTGGCATCCGGATGCTCGAGCGCCCACAGCGCGGCGTCGGCCACCTCGCGCAGGTTGTGCGGCGGGATGTTGGTGGCCATGCCGACCGCGATGCCGACGGAGCCGTTGACGAGCAGGTTCGGGAACCGCGCCGGCAGCACGGTGGGCTCCTGGGTGCGGCCGTCGTAGTTGGGCTGCATGTCGACGGTGTTCTCGTCGATGTCGCGGACCATCTCCATGGCGAGCGGCGCCATCTTGGTCTCGGTGTACCGGTGGGCGGCCGCACCGTCGTTGCCCGGCGAGCCGAAGTTGCCCTGGCCGAGCGCGAGCGGGTAGCGCAGCGACCACGGCTGCACGAGGCGCACGAGCGCGTCGTACACGGAGCTGTCGCCGTGCGGGTGGAACTGGCCCATGACGTCGCCGATGACGCGCGTGCACTTCGAGAAGGCGCGGTCGGGTCGGTAGCCGCCGTCGTACATCGTGTAGATGACGCGGCGGTGCACGGGCTTGAGGCCGTCGCGCACATCGGGCAGGGCGCGCCCGACGATGACGCTCATCGCGTAGTCGAGGTAGCTGCGCTGCATCTCGAGCTGCAGGTCGACCTGCTCGATGCGGTCGCCGCCCTCGGGAAGGTCGGTCGTCGTGGTGTCGGTCATCGGGGTCCCTTAGATGTCCAGGAAGCGGACGTCTTTGGCGTTCGTCTGGATGAAGTGGCGCCGCGCCTCGACGTCGTCGCCCATGAGCGTCGCGAAGATGCCGTCGGCGATCGCCGCGTCGTCGAGCGTGACCTGGCGGAGGGTGCGGGTGTCGGGGTTCATCGTGGTGTCCCACAGCTCCTGGTGGTTCATCTCGCCGAGGCCCTTGTACCGCTGCACGCCGTTCTCCTTCTGGAGGCGGCGGCCGGATGCGAGGCCCGCCTCGAGCATCGCGTCGCGCTCGCGGTCGGAGTAGACGTACTCGTGGTCGGCGTTGGTCCACTTGATCCGGTAGAGCGGCGGCATCGCGAGGTAGACGTAGCCCATCTCGATGAGCGGCCGCATGTAGCGGAACAGCAGGGTGAGCAGGAGCGTCGTGATGTGCTGGCCGTCCACGTCGGCGTCCGCCATCAGCACGATCTTGTGGTACCGGGCCTTCTCGCCGTCGAAGTCCTCGCCGATGCCGGTGCCGAAGGCGGTGATCATCGCCTGGATCTCGGCGTTGGCGAGCGCACGGTCGAGCCGGGCCTTCTCGACGTTGAGGATCTTGCCGCGCAGCGGCAGGATCGCCTGCGTCTCCGGATTGCGACCCGTCTTGGCCGAGCCGCCGGCCGAGTCGCCCTCCACGAGGAAGATCTCGGAACGCGCCGGGTCCTTGCTCGAGCAGTCGCTCAGCTTGCCCGGCATGCCGCCGCCCTCGAGCAGGCCCTTGCGGCGGGTCTGCTCGCGCGCCTTGCGCGCCGCGATGCGGGCGGTCGCCGCCTGGATGGCCTTGCGGATGACGTCCTTCGCCAGGTTCGGGTTGCGGTCGAACCAGTCGCCGAGCTGCTCGCCGACGACGCGCTGCACGAACGACTTCGCCTCGGTGTTGCCGAGCTTGGTCTTGGTCTGGCCCTCGAACTGCTGCTCGGCCAGCTTGACGGACACGATCGCGGTCAGGCCCTCGCGGATGTCCTCGCCGGTGAAGTTGAGGTCCTTCTCCTTGAGGAACTTGTTGTCTTTCGCGTACTTGTTGACCAGCGTGGTCAGCGCGGCGCGGAAGCCTTCCTCGTGGGTGCCGCCCTCGGCGGTGTTGATCACGTTGGCGAAGGTGTGCACCGACTCGTTGTACGAGCCGTTCCACTGCATCGCGACCTCGGCTGACATGCCCGGCTGCTCGTCACCGAACTCGATGACCTGGGCGTGCACGGGCTCCTTGGACGCGTTCAGGTAGCGCACGAAGTCGGCGATGCCGTCCGGGTACTCATAGACGACCGTGCGTGCCTTGGCGGCCGGGGCGCCGGGCGACGGCGCCAGCTCCTCGTCAGCGGCCTCCTCGGCCACGACCTTGGCGGGCCGCTCGTCGGTCAGCGAGATCCGCAGTCCGCGGTTGAGGAACGCGGTCTCCTGCAGCCGGCGCGACAGCGTCTCGAAGGACCAGTCGGTCGTCTCGAAGATCGCCCCGTCCGGCCAGAAGGTCGTGATGGTGCCGGTCTTGTCGGTCTGCTCACCCCTGTGCAGCGGGGCCAGCGGGTTGCCCTGCCGGTAGCTCTGCGACCAGATGTAGCCGTCCTTGCGCACCTCGATGTCGACCTGGGTGGACAGCGCGTTGACGACGGAGATGCCGACACCGTGCAGGCCGCCGGAGACCGCGTAGGACTGGCGGTCGAACTTACCCCCGGCGTGCAGGGTGGTCATGATGACCTCGAGCGCGGGGCGCTTCTCGACCGGGTGCTCGTCGACCGGGATGCCGCGGCCGTCGTCGATGACCCGGACACCGCCGTCGGCCAGCAGGGTCACCTGGATCTCGCTGGCGTATCCGGCCAGCGCCTCGTCCACAGAGTTATCCACAACCTCGTACACAAGGTGGTGCAACCCGCGCTCGCCGGTAGAGCCGATATACATGCCGGGACGCTTACGAACGGCCTCGAGGCCCTCGAGTACGGTGATAGACCGCGCATCGTAATCGGTCGACAAATGAAGCTCCATCCTGCTGCTGGCAGCGCCCCAGCCCGGTAACCAGTGCCCCCAGGTACCCAGCCGGCCAGTGCTGCCGCCTACGGTCGCGCGGCCCTCACGCAGCCCCAGCCACCGGCGCTCTTAGCCCCGTGACTACCTTCTATTTTAGCTGTGGTTACCGACTATCGGGCCCGCCTTGACGGTACGTGTCACGCGCCGAATCGGGGTGCGGAGGCCATGACTGGCGCGAATCGGGCGCCCGGCCGCGAGAAAGTCGACTGAACCGTTCGGTACAACAAGCGGCACGGCCCCTGTGTTCCCGGAAAGCCCAGCTCGGAGGGCCTACCGGACGCGCAGGCGACCCCGCGCACGGGGCGGCCCGGCCGGGCCCTTCACGCGGATGTGCCGCACGGTCCCGTGGCCGAGTTCCTCGCCCAGCCGCTTGAGCAACTGGGGGGCCATCAGCTTGACCTGAGTGGCCCATGCGGGAGAGTCGGCCGCCACGGTCAGCTCACCCGATTCGAACGACTCCGGCGTGGTGTGCAATGCCAGCTGCGGCCCGACGATGTCCGCCCAGTGCCCGAAGACGGCGCCGACGGCTGCCTTTTCGCGCCAGCCGCGGGCCGACAGCAGCCCCCCGAAGGCGGCCGTCAGCGGCTGCGGGTCGTCCCGGCGGGGCCGCGGGGCCCACGTCGCGGCCGCGTCCGGCCCGTCTGCCCCGGTCTCCGGCGTAGCGTGCGCCTGCTGGCGTGGCGCCACCCCCGGCCGTTCGCCCCGGGCCCAGGCGTCGGCCCGGGCCCGGGCCAAGGCCTCGGCCGCCAACCGGGCACGCTCCGGGTCAGGAGTCACGGGGGAGTCCCTGCCCCATATCACCCTCGCCGGGCACGCCCGGGTCGGCGGCTTCGGCGC
>JASLGG010000049.1 GCA_030150265.1 Protaetiibacter sp. | reverse complement strand
CGGACTGAGGGCCTTGGCGGCCACGCCGCCGAGAGATCCCATCTTGCCGGTCAGATCCGAGGAGGCGGCCGCGGCATCGTTGAAGCCGCGCACGAAGTTCTGCCCGAGCGCAGTGACTGGCGCGAGCGCGGACTGCGCAGCGGAGCTTAGTCGGGAGAGCGCGGACTGGAAGCCGGACTGCAGCGCCGAGGTGGCGGCCTTTGGATCGATCGCGGCGGCGAGGGAGGCGCTCAGCGCCTTGCCCATCGAAGCGCCGATCTTGGCAAGCGGCCCCGAAGTCGCCTTCTCTACCTGAGAGGGGATGCCGGAGGCATCAGCATCGACCGTGATGCTGACCGAACCGATGGAACCCGCCACGCCCGCCGCCTATAGCTCGATCGCGCCGAGGCGCGAGAGGGAAGCGGCCCCGGCCCAGATCGCCAGCGAGCCTAGATGCTCATGAGGCGGGAAACGTCACGGCCTCCGCCCCAGGATACAGGCGGAGGCCGTGAGGCGTGGTATATGCGATCAGGCTGCGGGCTTCGGAGGACCGCCGACGCCGAGCGCGGCCTTGAGGGAGGCGAAGCCGCGCTGCTCGTTCTCGGGTGCCCAGGGCGAGCGAGAATCGGTGACGGCTTCGCCTGCAGGCGGCCGCCAGAGCTTCGCGCGGAACTTCTCGATGTCGGTCGGGGAGCCGTTGCGCGTGGCCATCCAGTAGACGAAGTTGACGAACCGATCGAGCGGCAGCGAGCGGAGGTCGGGCATTCCGTGCGCCACGGCGTAACCGTCCAAGCTGGGCCAGGTGTCCAGCGCCAGCCGGGCGAGGCGAACGGTTACGAAGTAGGGTCCGGCGTGACGGCCTCGGCGAGCTTCTGCATGAGCTGCATGATGTGCGGCAGGTCGAGGTCGTCGTCGGCGTCGTCGAGACGCGCCTGCACCTTCTTGGCCTGCTTCGCGCCGAAGGCGATGCGAACCCAGCCATCCAGCTCCTCGCGCACCTTCGCGGCGTCCTCGCCTGCCTCCTTGGCGCGCGCAGCCAGCGCAAGGGCGATGGTCGACTTCGGCGGGGTCACGAGGTACTCCACGCCGACGAGAGAAACGGGGAAGGCCTCGCGAGGCTCTGCGTCGATGACGATGCGTGTCTTTGTCATGCGCAGAGCGTATCACACCTAATAGACGACGTAGAAGCGCCCCGGCTCGTCATTGAGCCGGGGCGCGGTAGCGGGAATCAGGCGATCGCCTCGGCGGTGCGCGGGAGCGCCGAGCGGACGAGGCTGATCGCGTCGACCTCGTGCGCGAGGGTGAGGAGCGCCCAGCCGGGGCCGGGAAGCGACCCGAGCTGCAGCGCGTAGCTCATCTCGGAGAGGACCAGGTGCAGCACGACGGCGTCGCGCAGGGTGACCTCGTGAACGTGCGAGCTGGGGCGACCCGCCTCGGGACCGGTGGCCTCGCGGACGTCGGTCCAGGGCGCGCGGATGAAGTCGCCGAAGGCGTCGGCGACACCGGCCATGACCTGCCAGTCATTGAGCCACGGCGACACCTTCGGCAGCGCGGAAGCCACCGCGGCGGAGTAGCGATCGCCGAGAGCGGCCGCGCGGCCGAGGATGCCGAGCACCTCGCCATAGGTGCGGGCAGGGAGCATGTGGCGGTAGTTCATCCGGTCGGCGCTCCGGTTGGAGGCGGAGATGAAGCCCGCTGCGCGGCCGGAGGCGACCTCGCCGCGGTAGCGGTCGAGGGTGCGCTGGCGCGCCGGGTCGAGGACGACGGCGCTCATCGCAGCACGCTCCAGTTGCCCTCGTCGAGCAGCCCGAGGCCCTTAGCGAAGACGCCCTCCTCCTTCGCCCAGGCGATCAGCTCGCCCTTGATGCGGCGGAAGGGGAAGCACATCGGAGCGCCGTCGACAGGGACGGTGCGACCGTCAGGGAGCGTCGCGTGGCAGTAGGAGACGTCGGCCATGAAGCCGTCCGACGGGCCGCCGCCGAGCACGCGCAGCCGCGTGATGCGGCCACCCGCCGCGGCGACCTGCGCGAGGGTCATCGGCGAGGAGTAGTCGATCTCGCTGTGGTAGTTCGCCGAGGGGAGCGGCGAGGACTCGGAGACGCCGTAGAAGGCGTTGCGCGCGATGGATTCGGCGACGTAGGCGGGGTCGTAGGTGGTGGACATGATGACCTCCGAAGGTCTGTGGCGGTTGCTGACGTGGTCAATACTACGTCACATAATAGGTGACGTCAAGCGGTGAAGTCGGCGGGGGTCGCCGCGTCCATCGCGCGCCGCATGAAGTGGCCGGGCGGGACGCCGCGAACCCACTTCGCGAAGATCACCGGGCCAGCGCCGCGGATCTGGAAGACGAGGAAGTCGGCGCGGACGGGGCCGTGAGCGCGCGTACCGTCCTCCTGCCAGCCGGAGTGCCGCGCGGTCGATTCCACGGTGTACTGAGGCCAGAGCGGCTGCGACGCGCCCGTTTTGCGCACCTGCAGCCCGCGGATCATCTCGCCGGTATCGACGCGCCCGAGAGAGCGGATGTTGCTCATGGCGCGGCCGCGCACGCGCTGGGCGGCGCGGTAGGTCGCCTCGTCGACGATCTCGCCGATAACGGTCGTGGCGGGGCCGAGCTGGTACTGAACGCGCGCCCGAGCCACGGCCTACTCCTCGCAGTCGCAGGTGGGGACGCGGACGGTGTAGGTCCACTCGAACCCGGAGTACCCGCCCTGCTCCTCGAGCGGCACGCCCTGGACGATCGATCGGGTGTACGGCGAGCAGAGGAGCACCTGCTGCAGCACCGCGGCGTCCAGCGAGAAGCCGTGGCCGTCGGCGTCGATGCGCGCCGGGAGAGGCGGGCGGCCGTTGTTGTCGACGGTCCCGACGCAGCGCACGATCGCGATCGCCAGCGTCGCGACCCAGAAGTGCACGCCGCATCGGACGTTGGCGGGCGCGCGAGGATCGGTGCCCGGCACGATCGAGACGATGCGGCCGTACAGGTAGCCCTCGCAGTCGCCGTCCCACGCCGGAGCGGTGCCGGGCGCGATCGCGACGACGCGGCCGGGGCGGCGATCCGCCGCGGCGAGAGCAGCCACCGCGCGCTCGGCGGTGTCGTCAGCGAAGCCCGCGACGAGATCGGTCACCATGAGCGCACCCCGCCTCGGCCGGGACGATAGTCGGGGGAGCGCACGCCCGCCTTGGGCTTCGCCGTCGGGCCGCGCACCGAGGAGGTCCAGGAGTCGATGAGCCAGATGCCGGTGCGCGCGTCGTTGAGGCCCTGGAAGGCGTCGACGATGCCGACCGTGAGGCCCTGACGGGTGACGGTCTGGATCCGCTGCGGGAGCTGGCAGTCGGCATCGCCACACGCGGCCTTCGCCAGCTCGCAGGCGAGGATTCCCGCCGCGATCTGGCCGCCCTTGGGAACCTCGACGCCGTGCGAGTAGACCACCTCGAAGGTGCCCTCGTTGGCGGCGTCGGTGAGCAGGTTCTGGCAGCTCGGCCACGGCGTGCCGTCCAGCCGCACGAGCAGCCGACCGTAGAGCACCTGGTACTCCTCCGGCGGGACGACGACGCCGTCGATGCGCACCGAGGAGACGGAGACGATGGGGCCGGGCAGCCGGAGGGCGCTGGGGCCTTCCTCGGCGCACGAGCAGGTGCCCGCGCAGCCGCATCCCATGTTGAACCACTCGCCGCCGATCAGCAGCGGAACCCACGACCCCGCGGAGATATCGCCCCACGGGTACGGGCCACGGCCCCAGAAGGTGTCCATCCACCGGCGCGCGGAACCGCAGTCGCTCCGGCACGGCCGCACCGTGACCTCGCAGACACCGAAGATGCGATCGGTCCAATTCCAGAGCATCTCGGCGGCCATGCGCTCGAAGGCGGCGACCTGCTCGTCGTCGAGCGCGTCGAGAGCCGAGCAGCCGGAGGACGCGGGGACGGGCGGCTCGGCGTTGGGGTCGCCGGGCGTCGCGCCGCAGGCCTCATAGCTGACCGGCCAGGTGCAGAACTCGTTCATCGGGGGAGCCTCCTAGGAGCAGGATACGACAACGGCCCCGCGACCAGCGGAAGCCGGAAGCGGGGCCGAAGCCAGAGCGGTCATTACGGAGCGGTCCAGGCCGCCCACGCGGTGCCGGTCCAGGTCGCGCGCGAGCCGTCGCCGAGCACGACGTACTGCGTGGGCGTCCACGCGGTGGTCGGCACGGCGTCGACATCGGCGAGAGCCGCGATGTCGGCGGGCGGTGTCGCTCCCGGAGGAGTGAAGAAGCCCGGCTCCCCGGCGGTCGCACCCGTCGCCTCGACGACCGGCAGCGGCTCGACGGTGGTCGGCGAGCAGGCCACCGGCGGCGGTGCGAGGGCCGTGTCGATGAGCAGCAGGTGGTCGTACGGGTCCAGCGGCGTCGGCAGGACCGCGGCCTCGCTGGCGAGGTTGCGCAGCACCTGGTACGGGCCGAAGCCCCACGAGTTGCCGCCGATGGTGTACGCGCCGGTGAGCGAGAAGGTGACGGCGTTCTCGCCGTCCATCTCGATATCGCCGAGCACGCCCGCCTGGACGAACGGCAGCAGCATGTAGCCCGACGCCTCGTCGCCAGCGCCGCCAGGGAGGCAGGCCTGGCCGGAGAGGCCGGTCCACAGCTCGAGCGAGAACTTCTTGTCGATCTCGCCCTCGGGGACGGTGAAGCCCGCGACGTCGCCCGCGTAGTCCTCATACGCAACCGCGTTGGAGACGATCGCGAGCAGCGAGGGGTTGACGCCGCAGAACTCGATCTCCACGGTGAACCGCTTGAAGGAGTCGGCCATCTTCTCGTTGACGCAGAGAGCACCGGCGGCGTTGCGCTGGATGATCTCAGTGCCCTCCTCGACCTCCGAGGAGAGGGTGATCGTGATGAAGCCGTCGGTCGTCACCTGCAGCGACGTGCCGGTGGTGACACCGCCGCAGGTGTCCAGCTCGGTCGCCCGGAGGCGCTTACCGAGCACCGGGGTGAAGCAATGCGTGACCATAGTGATCCCTCCTACGGGGCGGTCGAAATGATGGGGTTGGCGGGATCGGTCGAGTCGACGGCAACGCCGTCACCGGCCACGAGGGACTGCACGACACCGGGGTCACCCGGATCGCCCTGCGGACCTTCGAGGGACGCGAGCCACTCCTGCTCGGTTCCGGTGAAGCCGTTGTCGACGGCGACCTCGTAGGCCGAAGCACCGGCAGGACCGGCGACCGGCTCCGGGTCAGCGGCCACGGTCACCTCGAGCACCGCGCACTCATCGAAGCCGATGAGGTAGGTGCGCTCGGCGATCGCGTACAGGTCGTTCGTCGCGCGGTCGAGCAGGTCGCCGGGGCGGTTGGAGGACGCGAAGACGTCGCCCCGGTAGCCGAACAGCGCCGGGGTGCCGACGATGCGGTCGGAGGCGTAGCCGGTGCCCGCCACGATCGGCGTGCCCATCGCAGTGAAGAGGCGACCGCCCTGGCGGGCCAGGTCGCCCTCCTTCATCAGCCGGGACGCGTTCTCGCGCGACATGTGGATGACGCCGAGGGAGCCGTACCGCTTCGCGATCTCCTGCTCGAGCAGCGACACCGCGCGCCAGAGCGAGAGCGTGCCGAGGTTGACCGGCGCAGCGTAGCCGTTGGCACCGGAGAGGTTCGGAACGTTACCGAGGTCGCCGGTCCACAGCGCCTGCTCGACGCGAGCCTCCTCGCGCACCTGCAGGTGCTGGTTCGCGAGATCCTGCGCACGAGCGAAGGTGCCGCCGATCGGCGAGCAGGTGTGGTGGCCGTAGACCGTGAACGGCGACGCCTCGCCGACCTCGCCCATGCCCTGATCGAGCACCTTGGGGAGGCCGACGGTGGGCGTCTCCGGGTCGCAGTCGGGGTTGCCGATGCCGCCTGCAGGCTCGCAGGTCAGCGCCTCGAAGACTACGCCGTTCTCCCAGCGCTCCTCGCCACCCCGGAAGCCGAGGATGCTGAACAGGCCGTACGGCAGCGGCGCGCGGGCCGCTCCGTTCACGACCTGCGGCGGGGCGATGGTAGCCATCGTCAGGCCTCCTTGAGAGCTTCGAGCACCCGCGCCAGGGCGGCGGGCTTGGTCTTGGTCGCGCCGGTCATGTCGATGCCGCGCTCCTCGGCGAAGGCGAGCAGGTCGCCCTTGGTCCAGGAGTCGTCGGGCAGCGCCTGCAGCGCATCGGCGTCACCGGGAGCGGCCACCGCCGCGTCGTCCTCGTCGGCGACCGGTTCGAGAACGGGCACGCCGTCCTCGTCGACCGGGACCGGCGAGCCGTCGGCGTTCACGATCTCAGCGGGCGAGACGACCTCGCCCTCCTCGACCGGCTCGCCGACGATTTCGACGGGCGCAGCGTCCTCGGTGCCGGGGATCGTCTCGATGACGTCGACCTCGGCATCCGGAGCCTCGGGCGCGGGCGCGGCCGCCGAGCGAGGCCGAAGCCCCGTCGGCGGCACGACGCCCTCGTGCCCGTAGAACACTCGCACGCGACCCATGATCAGGCCGCCGGGGTGAGGGTGCCGTTGTGCGCGATGTCCTGACCGATGTGCGTCACGCCGTCGGCGGTCAGCGACGTGGTGACCAGGCGCGAGTCCTGGCCCCGCTTGGCGACGAACCAGCCCTCCTCGGAGAACAGGGCGGTGAAGTCGTTGTTGCCGAGCAGCATCGAGTCGTAGATCGTGTCGAGCGTGATGATGTCCGACACGCCCTTGATCCAGGTGCCCGCCGAGTAGAGCAGGAAGGACACCGTGGTCGGCCACGCGGTGAACGCGGTGGCTGCGCTCGCGTCGAGGGCCTGCCAGTTGTAGACGAACTGCGGGTTGATGCCGCGCTCGCGGAACCAGCCGTCGATGCGGGAGTCCGGCACCGAGAGCAGGTCGACGCCGAGGCGACGCGACAGGTCGGAGCGGATCGCACCACGGATCCAGAACGGGAAGATCGCCTCGAGGGTCGTGCCGCGGCCGAGGCGGCGGGCGTAGCGGTAGTGCTCCACCTGCAGCTCGATCGCGGTGAGGACCGGCGCAGCCGTACCGGCCTGGGTGGCGGGCAGGGTGACCGCCGTCGAACCCGCAGCCATCTGCGCGATCTGCTTGCCGTTCACGTAGTGGTCGTGAGCGATCAGCGCCTTGCGCACGGTGTCGGCGAGCACCTCGGGATAGCCGCGAGCGGCGAGGAGGCCGGACTGGATGCAGAGGCCGTCGACGTCAAGGCGGTACTCCTCGAACGGCGGGCACTCGACCCGGTAGCACGGCTTCGGGCCGACCACGTTGGGGTCGGTCGGGGTCGCGCCGGGAGCGTACTCGCCAGCGACGTCCTGCTCCTCGGTGAAGGAGAAGCCGATCTCGCGAGCCGCGAAGCCCGCGAAGATCTCCGCGAAGTCGACGCCGGTCGTGAACGACACGCCGCCGCGGGGAGCGCCGATCTCCGGGAGGGAGAGCAGGCCGTCGCGCGACTCGCCGCCGTCGACCAGGTCATAGATGACCTCGGACGGAGCGCACCAGCCACCGGCCGCGACGAGGGAACCCGCCTCGAGGCGCGTCTCGTCGCCCGCCCGGTCGAAGACCTCGCGGATGTGCTGCGGGTCGTTGTTCTGGATCTGCAGATCCTCGGGGATGGGGCGGTTGATCGCGAGCAGACCGTGCTGCTCGCGGACGTGCCGCTGCATCTTGTTGGCGGAGGCGTACTGCGACTGGTTGAAGGTTCCCAGTCGGCGGTTGAGGGCGGTGCCCGCACCGAGCATGTCGATGCCGGTGCCGACCGCGACGCCCAGGCCCTCGCCCGAGGCGACCATGAAGTCGGCGAGCTGCGGCTCGGCACCCTCGCGCTCGGCGGGAGCGGGAGCCGGGGTGCGGCGCACCGAGGAGAGCGAGATGCGCGTCTCGCCGCGACCGGCGGAAGCGGTCACCGCGTCGGGCTGCTCGGCGTCGGCGTCCTCGGAGGCGTCGGCATCGCCGTCGCCCTCCTCGGCGTCGGCGGCATCCGCGTCGCCCTCGGCGTCGGCGTCACCGGCGTCGGCGTTCTCGGCGGGGCGGACGCGAGCGGCGAGAGCGGCCGCGGCCTCGGCGCGCTCGGCGGCAGCCGACGCGCGGGAGTCCGTCTCGGCCTGCAGCGCCTCGATGCCCTCGGTGAGGGAGGCGAGCGCCTGGTACACCTCGTCGGAGAGGTTCTGGCCGTCGCCGTACGCGGCGTCGAAGGCCTCGCGGGCCTGCGTCGCGAGAGCGGCCAGATCCTCATCGGAGAGGGTCGAGAGGTCTTCGGGGATGACCAGCTCGTCGGAACCGCTCTGGTCGTCGAAGTACATCGCCAGCGTGGCGACAGAGGGACGGCGGCGGCCGACCTTGGTGATGCCCATTTCATCCTCCGGGGATCGAGAAACCTAGGAGGCCAGGCCGGGTGCGCCATCAACCGATTATGCGGCGAGAATAGCACACCGCCCCGGAGAGGCAAGAAGCCAGTCTCCGGGGCGGCGCGTCGCGCGCACGGTCAGCCGTGCGACCAGTCGTTCTCGAGCGAGTCGGTGCAGCCGCAGCGGAGCTGCCGCTCGCGCCCGGTTTCGATCGGGCGGCCGCCGACCATCTCGCCCACGATGACGTCGACCTCGACCGGGTAGTGCTCGCCCGGATAGGCGTCCATGACGCGCAGGTCGGGACGTTCGAGGCGAGGGGCGGCCACGGTCACACCGCCCGAGCTGCAGCGCGCAGGAAGCGCCGGAGAGAGCGTCGCCACCGGCGCGGACGGAAGACCAGCTCGACGCCGGGCTGACCGTCCGGGAGCGGCCGCGTCTTCACGCCGGGAGCCTCGAGCACGCCCAGCTCCACCGGCTCGCCGTCGCCGACCGCGATGAGCAGCCGCACGTTCAGCGTCGGAGGCAGCGCGACAGCCATCAGCGCGAGCCGGTCGGGGAGACGGAGCGCAGCGGAGCGGACACCGCGCCGGGGACGGACGACGCGCCGGAGCGCTGCGTGGCCTGAGCGCCGGTGCGCTCGGTCGACGGCGCGGCGGACTTGGCGAAGCCGGTCGGCTGGGCCTTCTTGGAGCAGGAGCATCCCATGATGGAGCCTTTCAGGATCGGCGCGCGGCGAACGCCGCGACGCGGGTGCGGTTGCGGAAGCCTTCGACGCGCGAGCGGTTCGCCCGGCGCTCGGATTCGATCTCGCGCTGGGCGAGGCGCTGCAGCGCGGCGACGTGCTCGGGGTCCAGGCCGCCGAGAGCGGCGGGAGCCTCGTCGACATGCGGCTGCTCGAGCACGATGCCGGTCGCGACGAGCGAGGTCAGGCCGCCCGAGGCGACCATGCCCTGCGGACGCGGGATGACCGGGAAGCCGGGGACGTTGACGGCCAGCGCCGCGACCAGCTCGAGGTTGCCGTCGACCTTGCGCCAGTCGCCGGAGATGGGCGAGGCGCGCAGCGCGCGCACCTGCTCCTCGGTCACGTCGGGACGCAGAGCACCGGCGAGCCAGATGCCGAACTGGTCCTCGCCCGCGCGCACATCGGCCACCGCCGTGCCGGTGTCGTCGTAGTGGGCGGTCGCGGCGGCCGAGCGCAGGCGCGGCCCGGCGTGACCGGTGCCCATCGTGATCTTGCCGACCGAGATCGTCTCGCCCTCGTCGGTCACGAGCGAGCCGAGGTGGAACTTCGCATACGACGTCGCCGAGCGCGGCGCGAGCACGCAGACGCCCTCACCGGCGGGGGAGGCGACGTGGCACTGGTCGAAGGTCGCGGCGTGACCGAACACGCGGCCGTCGGCGGTCACGGTCAGCGGAGTCGGCCCATCCAGTCGCGGGTTGGCGAACCACGCCGCAGGCGGGGCGACGGGAGCGGCCCCGGCCACGAGCGCGTCGTCTTCGGCATCCGCGTCCGCGTCGACCGGCTCGGATTCGCGCGCAGCGTCGTCGGCCTCTTCGGGGTCGATCAGGTCGCCCGCCTCGATGATGCCGATGAGCGCCTCGGAGAAGGCGGGCACCGAGACGCCGGTGGCGGTGCGCAGCTCGGCCTCGACCATGACCATGATCGAGTCGTCGGGGCGACCCTCCTCGACGACGACATAGCCGTCGACCTCGCGGCGCTCGGGCGGGGTCCAGTCGGAGTCCTCGCCCTCGTTGAGCATGGCCTCCATGAATTCGTCCTGCTCGGCGACGATATCCGCGCGCACCCGAGCTTCCCAGACGATCGCGTCCAGGTCCATCGAGACGCCGCGGGCGCGCTTGTCGGCAAGAGCGGCAGCGGCCGATTCGGCGATCTCGGAGTCGAGCACGATGTCGCCCTGCGCCCAGATGACGTCGACCTCGCCTTCGAGATCCATGCGCGCCCGGCCGAGAGCTTCGAGCCGGGCCTGCGCCTCCTCGAGCGGGATGCGCTCGAGCGCGGTGATGTGGCCGACGACGACCGCGCCGTCATGGAAGCCGACGTCCTCGGAGACGTAGCGGAAGTCAAGCGGCTCGTCGACGGAGAGGTCGGCGGGCCACGTCAGCGCGCCGCGCTCGATCAGGCGACCGTCGCCGGTGAGCAGGCCCTCGAAGCCGATCGGGCCGGACCAGAGCGAGCGAGGCGGACCCGCGTCGGCCTCCGGTCGGGCCTCGGCGGGAGCGAGGCTGCGGAAGGTCGAGGCCGCGAGGGCGAGGCGGGAGCGGTGAGGAGTGCGCATGCGGGTAGGATACCCCGCCGATCGTCGAGCGACCAGGAACGCCGGATCTACGGCACGAGGCCGCGGCCCTGCGGGAAGGATCCGCGAGCGCGCCAGCGGGTGCCGACCATCGTGCATCGGCAGTTGATCACGAGCGCCGGAGGAGCGCCGCGCTCGCCCGGATACATCAGCGGATAGCCGCCGACGATGAAGGGCTGGTCGAGCGGCACGGTTTCGCCTTCGGCCTCGCGATGCGTCTCACGCACCTTCGCGTCGTGGCGGGTGACCCAGCGCTTGCGAGTGAAGCCCTGGTCGCGCAGCGCGGAGGAGGTCAGGATGCCGTCGAGGCCGGTGACGGCAGTACGCGCGTCGCGCTTCATCCGATCCATGAAGCTCATACCGCCGACGTCCAGCTCATCCCAGCGCGCGCCGTGCCGCGGCCCGCGGCGCGAGGCGGCCGCGAGAAGCGACGTCTCGCCCTCGGTGGGCCGAAGGGCAAGCCGGAGCTGATCGTCGCGCGTGCGGGCCGACCAGCCTTCGGCCTGGGCAGCGCTGAGCACCGCGAGCGCGGAGTCGTACGCCGCATCCGGGATCTCGCTCTCGGCGATCGCCGAGGAGAGCCACGCGCCCGCGACAGGTGGCAGCTCGGCGATCGCGGCACCGAAGCGCTGCGACCACTCGAGCCAGACGCCGCCGAGCGTGAGCGCCGCGCCGTCGCGCACGGCGAGGTCGGCCACCGCGCCGAGGAAGTCGCGCAGCACGCCGGAGAAGACGCGCTCGACAGCCGCCTCGAGACGGGCGATCCGCTCGACGGCAGCGCCGGGCGAGGCCAGCTCCTCGCGGGAGAGGTCCGTCGGCAGCGGGAAGCGCGCGGCCACGATCACACCGCCCGCACGGCGGCGAGGTGGTCGTGCTCGAGGTAGACCGGGAGGCCGAGCCGGTGGAAGTAACCCTGCAGAGCCTCGACCGAATGCGGGGCCATCGCGCGGGCGAGGTCGTGCACGTAGTCGGAGAGCATCGCGCGCACCTGACGCTCGGAGACGCCGGAGCAGCCGAGGTCGGACAGCAGTGCCGGGATGACGTCCCACGCGCCGGTCAGGGCGCGGTCGACCTGCTCGGGCGAGGCGCGCCAGAGGGTATGCGCCTCGTGACGCGGCACCGCGCCCAGCTCGCGGTGCATCGACCGCGACGAGCCGTGACGGAGCATGTGATTGCCGAGCTTCTCAAGGGCCTTCACGGTGAGCACGCTGCAGACCGCGAGCAGCGTCGAGCGCTGCACGGCGGGAGCGATCGAGACGGCACCGCACACCGGGCAGGGGCCGGGGATTTCACGCACGGTCACTCGGAGTCCTCCTCGTCCTCGGCCTGCTCTTCGAGGCGGCCAGCGATCGCCGCCTCAGTCACCGCGCCATCGCGACGAGCACCGCGCACGGCGGATGCGGTGATCGCAGGTGGCGCGGCATCGGCGTCAGAGGTGGCGGGAGGCCCATCGTCGGAGCTGGAGGAGTCGGACGACGACTCGCCCTCGGCCACCGCGGCATCCGCCTCGGCCGGGTCTTCTTCGCCGGTGCCACCGGCCTCGACGAGATCCGCCGCGGCCTCGGTGTCGCCCGACTGCACCGCACGGATCTGCTCGACGATCGCCGGGAGGCCCGGAGCCTGCATGAGTGACGGGGCCTGCGCGACGAGCTGCAGCGCGAGGTCGACCGCCGGGTCGGGCTGACCGATGACGGGCGGCGCGTCGTTCTCGTCAAAGCCGTTCTCGCGGCGCAGTGCCTCGCCGGAGAGTTCGCCCTTGTCGTAGATCGCCTGCGCGTCGGTGCCGCGGTTCGGGCGCACGATCATGTGCGAGACGTCATACCAGACGACGGTGTCGTCGATCTCCTCGGCGGAGTAGCCGAGCGCCTCCATGAGCGGGCGGAGGTACTGCGTGGTCAGCGAGTCGCAGAAGAGCGCGAGCGGCGGCTCGAGGTGCGTGGTGACGACGTCCTCGCGCACGAGCCACGCGCCCCAGTGATTCATGCCGCCGACGCCGAGCAGCAGCTCGGGCGGCGCATCCTGGCCGAGGGCCACGCGCCGGATCGCCTCCTCGCGCAGCGGCCGCATCTCCTTGTCGAAGTTCTTGTCGAAGGTGATGTGCCGGAAGTGCGGCTCAGATTCGTCGGGAACGGTGAGCACGAGCGGCGTGAACGACGCCGCCGAGGAGCGGTCCTGGATCGCCGCCGACATGGCCTCGATCAGCGCGTCGGCGAGAGGGTCGTCGGCGGAGTCCTCGGATTCGCCCATCGCGCGGAGCATCGCCTTACGCGCCGAGTCGGGGACGATGAACACGCCCGCACCGGCGAGGCGCGAGTCGACGGAAGCGCCGATCGACATGGTGAGGCCGACCAGCTCGCGCAGCACCGGCAGCGAGGAGCGAGTGGGCGAGTCGGCCTGCCAGGCCTTCTGCGGGTGCGGCCGCCACGAGCGGATGACGTACAGGTCGTCGACGGCGACCTCGAACTTCTTCCCGCCGGTTTCGGCGAGCATGACCTCGACCGTCTTCTCGGTCTTGTACTTCAGCTCGGCGACGGAGAGCACGCGCCACTCGAGGTCGGTCATGAGCACATCGCCGCGCTGCAGGGGGAGCGGGGAGGATTCGCCGCGGGCCTTCGCGAGGATCTGCGGCGGGAAGCCGACGAGGTAGCCCTCGCCCGCGATGAAGTAGTTCATCACCATGCGGAGCACGAGCTGCGCCCGCCCGGTGGCGGCCTTGCCGATCGAGTCGAGCATGCCCTGCAGCACCGGATCGTCCAGCGGCTCCGGCTCGGCGAGCGGGTCGTCGGAGGGGAGGCGGCCGACGTAGAGCCGAGCCTGAGAGGCGCGACCGGCAAGGGTGTTTGCCAGGAAGCGCTGCTCGCCGATGAGGTCGTACATATCCCAGGCGTCGGCCTGCCACTCGCTGGTCTTCCCGGCTCGATTCGCGCCGCCCGCGATGTTGGTCGACGTGAGCCGCTGCGCCGAGGCGGTCAGCCCGAGCGGACGCGGCCGCTGCGTCAGCCCGCCACTGAGCGGCAGCGCGTCCTGCGGACGCCGATCCGGCGGGACCAGCGAGCGCATGTCGGGGAGATCTGCGGGAGAGGGCGACGTCATGCCGCCCAGTATCGCACGTCGCCTCGCATGCGGCGAGGATCAGGGCGAGCCGAAGCCGCCGCGCACGTCGCGGAAGACGCCGGAGACGTCCGGCCGCTCGAGCGCGACCGAGTCGTCGAAGCCGGGGCGGCGATCGCCGCGGCGCGGCTCCCAGACGTCCTCGTCGGCCGCGTCGACCGGCCCGAGCGGCGGCACGCGCTGCCAGATCGCGAGAGCGGCCCACGCGGCCGCGACGCCGGAGACGAAGCCGAGCAGGAAGCGCATCACGACACCGCCTCGTCGTGCTCGACGGCGTGCTTGTAGCCCGCGGCGAGCGCGTTACGCCGGTAGTCCCACGCGAGAGACGTCCAGCCGCAGCCGTCGACGAGGCACGCGACGTCGTAGCCGGGCCAGCGCAGGTCGGGGCGGCGCTTGGCGATCGAGAAGAGCTTTCGGAGCTGGGCCGTGGTGCGCATCAGTCGATCCTCGAGGAGACGTGGCCCACGGCGTAGTTCAGCCCGAGCGCGCCGAGCGCGAAGGTCCACACCGCGCGCAGCGGCCGCCACCGGCGGGTCACGACCTCGCCGAGCAGCACGAGCGCGCCGATCCAGAAGCCGACGCAGAACGGGCAGTCAAGGCCCTTCACGAGCCGAGCGCGCCAGCCGCCATAGTGCGGCGGAGTCGGCACCGCCTCGACCCGCTCGCCGATCTCGGAGGGCGTATAGCCGACGCCGCTCTTGCGCCACGCCCAGCGCTTGAGCGGGCCGACGATGTACCACTCGCCGAGGTGGTCGGTGGTGATGAAGCGGGTGAGGCGTGCGGTGGCGATCGCGACGAGCGCGAGGCGGGAGAGGTTCACAGGTTCTCGATTCGGCTGAGGAGGCGGCGCTCGAGGCGGCGAGCCTGAGCGATGAGCAGGAGCGCGAAGCTCACATAGAACAGCGCCGCGATCGCGACGATGACGAGCCAGACCAGCGGCGTGCCCATGAGCCAGAGCATCACGTCACCGGCGATCGCCACCGCCGCGCAGGCGAGGAGCACGAGCGCGACCAGGCGCAGATCCTCGGCGCGCATCAGTCGTCACCCCGCAGCTCGATCGCGCGAGCGGCCTCGGTCGGCGCGTCCTGGTCAAAGAGCGCGCGAGCATTGGTGCGGGCCTGATCGGCCGAGAGGAGATCCGGCGTCGGGATGACCAGGTGCGGCGGCTCGGGCGCGAGCGGGCGCTTCAGGTACGGGTTGCGGACCTTGGCGAGCAGCGTGGTCGGCGGGATCCAGGTGCGCTCGACCGCGCCGCGCAGATCCCGGAAGCCGCGCTCCCAGGCGTTCGCACGCTCCTGCTGCAGGTCGGTCGATGCGGTGAAGTACCCGAGCGCAGCGCCGATCAGCAGGCAGAACGCGCCGACGATGAGCAGCGCGCCGACGAGGCCCCAGCCGTCGAGCGCGAAGCCGCTCACGGCTCGACCCCGTCCAGCTCGTCGACGACGATCCCGAGCGCGCGGGCGACGTCGTCGGAGAGGACGCGCCAGGTCGGGCCGAAGATGTCGGCGATGCGCCAGCCTTCGCGGCCGTTGACGGTTTCGACGGCGAGCTGGATCGCGTCATCGATCCGGCGGACGGTGAAGCGCTCGCCCGTCTCGGGGTCGACGACGCCGCGCGCTGCGAGCTGATCGTGCAGCGAGACGGCCTCGCGCTCCCAGAGGAGCGACGGCTCGGCGATGGTGGACATGGGAACCTCCTTGTGGCGGATGCTGACGAGGTCAACCATAGCGTCACATAATAGGCGACGTCAAGCGCGCCGGACGGTGCGCGCGGCCGCGGCGATGTTGCGCGGAGCCGAGCGCGAGATGAGCCGCTGCGCTGCGGGCGAGGGCGCGCGGCCACCGGCGGCGGGATTCGTGATGACCGCGCCGCCCGTTTCGCGCAGCTCGTCGAGCGCCTGCGACATGGAGTCGATCTGGTCGTCGTGCTCGCCGGTCGGGAAGGAGCGCGCCTCGGCGAGGAAGTCGTGCACCCAGGCGAACTCGCCCGGCTCGCCCGCGGGAGGCGGCAGCGGCAGGAAGACGTGACCGGACTCGATCTCCGGCGTGACCGCCCGAGCGCGGGCCTCCTTGGAGCCGCGCGGGTTGACCGGCTTAAGACCGGAGATCTCGTCGTCGAGGACGGAGATGATCGCGGGACCGTTCGCCTTGTCCTCGATCAGGTGCTGGTACGCGAGGGAGGAGCCGAGGCCCGCTGCGAAGAAGCGGCGCATCTCGGCGATGGTGGCGACGAAGGATCGGCGATCGCGCGACTGCGCGAGCAGGTAGCGATTCGGGCCGACGCGCGCCCAGCGCTGGCCGACGACGTAGTCGCTCGAGGCGGTGTCTTTGAACGTCGCGTCCCACGAGTCGATGACGCGACCGCGCCGGAGCACCTCGGGATCGAGCAGGACGACGCGCCCGTCGTCGGTGACCTTGTTGGGGTCGAGCGTCCAGTACCGCCACCATCCCGTGTTGAAGATCGCGCCCTGCGCGGGAGCCGGGGCCTGCTGGTAGAGCGCCGCCCAGGTGTAGGAGCCGACGTCGCGCCGGAGCTGAGCGAAGCGAGCCACGGCCGCCTCGCGCGTCTCGTTGGGCACCAGCGGCGAGCGCAGCGGCTCGCCCGGTTCGCGCCCGAGCACGTCGCCCTCCTCGGCGAGCGCCGGGATGACGATCTGCTCCCATTCGTCGGGATCGCCCTCGTGCTCGCGCGAGAGGAGGCGGCCGGTGAGGTCGTCCTCGTGCCAGCGCGTCTGTACGACGACGACGAGGGAGGGCGGCTCGAGGCGGGTGGTCGCGTTGGCCGTCCACCATTCCCAGACGGACTGACGCGCAGCGGAGGAGTGCGCGGCGGCGAAGTCGCGCGTCGGGTCGTCGACGATAAGCACGTTGAAGCCGACACCGGCGAGCGCCTGGCCGATCGAGCGCGAGGTCACGCCGCCGCCCTCGGGAGTCTCCCACTCGGAGACGGCACCGGCGTCCGGCGCGATCGAGAGGCCGAGCTGCGCGCCGTGGCGCTCGACCATGCGGCGGATGCGGCGACCCCAGACCGCGGCGAGGTTCGGCGAGTGCGAGATGATGCCGACCTTCAGCTTGTGGTTGCGCCGCAGCAGCCACAGCGGCAGATAGACCGAGATCATCTCCGTCTTGCCGTGGCGGGGCGGCATCGCGACGAGCAGCTTACGAGAGATCCCGCGCTCCACGTCGGCGACGGCTTTGGTCAGCCGCTCGGAGAGGTAGGCGAGGTGTGGCACGACCTGATAGCCCTCGTCCAGCTCGAGCGCCTGCTCGGCGACGGAGAGCGGCATGTCGACCGCGCTGGACGCGCCGAGCATCCCGAGCAGCGGCTGGATCGCCTCGGCGGGGAGCGAGGAGACGATGCGGTCCAGCTCCTCCGGGTCGGCGCTCATCAGCGCCTCGTACAGCTCGAGATCGGCGGCAGCAGCGGACATGCCGCCGAGCATATCAGGCGACGTTACGCGCCCGGCTCCCAGCCCGAGCGCACGGCGTTGTGCAGGCACGAGCCGCACATGCCGTAACCGCCCGCCTCGAAGCCCACGGCGGCCTCGTCAATCGCCTCCCCGCACTCGGAGCAACGGTCGGGATCCGGGGCCGCAGCGGCGACCTCCGCCGCGAGCCGCGCACGCTCCCAGGCGACGCCCTCGACGAAGCCCTGGCGGAGCGCCGAGCTGACCAGGTTGGACCGGCGCTCGTTGACGTTGCGCGGGGCCGGGTGCGGCATCGGCCACCGGCGCTGAGCCTCGGCCTCGGCGTCGCTCATGCGTAGTACCCGGTGGAGCGGAGGCCGTAGCCGGTGAAGGCCCACGAGCCGCCGATCTCGATGCCGCGCTCCTGCAGCGCCGCCTCGATGCGGACGACGGCCTGGCCGGTCGACTCGGAGCCGGGGGCCGGGACGACGATCGCGGTGCGCTTGCCCTCGCGGCTCATGATCGAGACGACGGCATCGTCGGTGCGGCGGAAGCGGACGTCGACGCCGAAGGAGGAAGTAACGGTGGCGGATGCGGTGCTCATGCCCATAGCCTAGCGTCACATAATAGGTGACGTCAAGTGAAAGGGCCGGGACGCGACCCCAGCGCGCATCCCGGCCCTTCGGCGACCCTCCCCAGCGGTCGCGCCTCCGCTACTCCCCAGCAGGCGGAGGGGTCCGATCGTAGAGGTCGCCCTCGACGAACTCGAAGTGCGCACCCGACGGATGCCGCGCCTCGTAGACGTAGCTCGCCTCGCCGAACTCGACCGACCACCCGGCGTCGACGAGCGCCTCCCACAGCTCCTCGTCGGCGGACTGCGACGGGAAGAAGGCGTCACCCGCGGCGAGCGCGCCGTGGTGGAACTCGTCGAGTATCGCCTTCAGCGCAGCGAAGCTCGACGGCATCTCGACGCGCACGCGCTCGAGCACCCGGTCATAGGCCGCCCAGTAGCCGTCCAGCGCGCTCACGATGCCACCGCCGCGGTGACGTTGGACATGCGAGGCATTGCCGCCGCCGAGAGAGGCGCGCGACGGGCGCGCAGCTCGAGCAGGCGCTGGTGGCGCTGATGGAACGCGACGATCTCGCCCGCGTCGTCGAAGACCACGCCTGACTCCATGTCGGCGAAGGCGTCCTCGAGGCGCGAGTACGGGTGCTGCCGCGCGAGCAGGATGCGCGCACGGTCGGCGTCCGGGTGCGGCGCGACGTAGAACCGGCGCGCGGTCGCGGCGCTCATGCGCTGAGCACCCGAGTGCGGCGCGGCGTGGTGCACCGCAGCGGGAAGCGATCGCGGCCCGCCTCGATGACGCCGTGCGAGTCGCGGTGGTAGCCGAAGCCGAACTGGGCGACGAACGCCTGCGCGCCGCGGCCGCGCTCAGCCGCGGCGCGGGCCGCCTTCGCCGAGCGCGCGGGGCGCGGCGGGTACTGCTCCTCGACGAGCTGCCAGACCGTCATGCCGTGCGAGGCGGCAGGCTCGACGATCTGAGCGAGGGGACGGCGCGGGGTGTAGCCGGTGGCGGACATGCGGACCTCCAAAGGTCGGGGCGGGAGAGGGGTTAGGCGGCCTGCAGGTGCTCGACAAACTGCGCCTCGAGCGAGGACGGGATGCGCCACGAGCGGAGGTCCGCGCGGTACGAAGCGATGCCCAGGTCGCGAGCCGCCTCGTTGACGGCGGAGACGGGGAGGTTGACGATGCGGGCGATGCGCTTGGTCGAGGTGGTGAACATACGTCAATAGTACGTCACATAATAGGTGACGTCAAGTTATGAGCTGCACGGCGAGCGAGCCGACCGCGAGGCCGCAGCCGAGGCAGGAGAGCGCGAGGCCGACCAGCGCGAGGCGGCGGCCGGAGCGCGCCATGTCGAGGCCGCGGCGGGCCTCGGCGATCACCTCGCGCGGCGGCCGGGAGAGCTGCGACTCGAGCGCCGCAGCGGCGCGGGCGAGAGCAGCGCCCTCCTGCGCGCGACGGTTCCCGCGGGTCGAGACGATCGCACCGGCCACCGCGAGGAGCATCCCGGCGAACACGCTCACGAGCCGACCTCCCGCCACTCGGTGCGCGCGAAGGCGGTGACCACCGCGCCCTCGGGGCGACCGATCACCTGTAGCACGCGCGCCGCGTTGACGTTCACCTCGGAGACGATGACCTCGACCGCGTAGACCTCGCCGAGCAGCGTGACGTCCATGACGACGCGCTCCCCGATCGCCGGGACGCGCAGCCCGCGGGCCTCGGCGTCGACGACGGCGGAGCAGGTGATGCAGCCCTGCAGGTGCTGGCCGGTGTGCACCTCGGCGGCGCGAGCGGTCGCCGAGTACATCCCGACGGCGCTCACAGGGCGACCGCCTCGAGCGCCTCGCGCAGGTCGGCGAGGTCGGCCATCTCGGCGTCGGAGAAGCGCGAGCGGTAGCCGAGGCGGTGCGACTCGATGCCGCGGTACGCGCGACCGACGGCGCGGGAGATCGCGGCGGCGTCCATCGTGCCCAGGTCGTAGGAGGTGCCGAGGTCGATCAGCAGCGACGAGCGCAGGCGGATCGATTCGGAGTAGGACAGGAGGTCGGCCGTCTCGGAGACGGCAGCGGCGGCGAAGGCCTCGGGAGTAACGGTGGCGGATGCGGTGCTCATAGAACGATAGTAGCGTCACATAATAGGTGACGTCAAGTGCGGGCGCTCTGCTAAGCCGAGTCGTTGAAGCCGGGCGGCGTTGAAAGCCCGGACCCCGCACCAGGGCTAGACGCTCACGGCCCTACCGACGGCGAGCTGCAGCGCCGCAATGCGCGACGGAGAGAGCTGCTCCCACGGCCGCTGCAGGCGCTGCGTGAAGCCACCCGCGCCGAAGTGACCGAAGGCCGCGGTCGGCGCGTAGATGGGGCGGCGCAGGTCCAGGTCGCGGATGATCGCTGCCGGGCGCAGGTCGAACACCTGCCGGATCGCGTCGGCGATGCGCTCGCCCGAGCCGACGCCGGAGCCGTAGGTCGTGGCGTACAGGCCCACCGGGTGCGCCGAGCCGATCGCGTAGGCGATCTGCACCTCGCAGCGCGGAGCGAGGCCCGCGGCGACGACGTGCTTAGCGATCCAGCGCGCGGCGTACGCGCCGGAGCGGTCGACCTTGCTCGGGTCTTTGCCGGAGAACGCGCCGCCGCCGTGGCGAGCCGCGCCGCCGTATGTGTCGACGATGATCTTTCGCCCGGTCAGCCCGGCGTCCGCAGCGGGGCCGCCGACCGTGAATGAGCCGGAGGGGTTGATGAGCACGCCGGGGGCGGACGGGTCGAAGCCGTACTCCTCGAGCACCGGGCGCACAACCTCGGCGCGCACGATGCGCGCGACGGAGCGCTGCGACATGCGCTCGGCGTGCTGGGTCGAGACGAGGATCGACTCGAGGCCCGCGACGCGGCCCGCCTCGTCGTAGCGCACGGTGACCTGCGTCTTGCCGTCCGGCCCGAGCGCGTCGAAGCCGTCCTCGCCGCCGACGTCGTAGAGGCGGCGCGCGAGAGCGTGCGCGAGCGTGATCGGCAGCGGCATGAGGTCCGGCGTCTCGCTCACGGCGTAGCCGAACATCAGGCCCTGGTCGCCCGCGCCGATCTGGTCCAGCGGGTCGGCCTGCGCGTAGGCGGCGACGGCCTCCCGCGCCTCGAGCGACTGCGCGACGCCGGAGAAGATCTCGGGCGACTGGGCGACGACACGGTCCAGGATCGGCGTCGAGGCGGCATAGGCGCGATACCCGACGCGCTGCAGCGTGGCGCGCGCGATGTGCTTTCGATCGCCGGAGCCGAGCGCGGAGGAGCCGACCTCACCGGCGAGCACGAGGCCGTCCGCCGTCGCCATGACCTCGACGGCCACCCGCGCGGAAGGATCGCGCTCGAGGTAGGCGTCCAGGATCGCATCGCTGATCTGGTCGCAGAGCTTGTCGGGGTGACCGGGGGTGACGGACTCGCTGGTGAACAGGCGCATGACGGGGAGCCTAGCAGACCTAATAGGCGACGCGCGCCTACCGGATCACCTCGAGGATCAGGAAGCCCTCGCCCGGCGCGAGCGCATCCCACTCGGCGCGCAGGTCGTCGCCGGAGAGGATCAGCTCGCCGGGGTCCAGCTCGACGCGCAGCGCGTAGCCGCGCTCCAGCGCCTCGGCGACGACGACGTGCGTGGGGCGGCCGTCCGCGGCGTTCACGCGAACATCCAGAGGTGGTCGGGGATCGCGTCGACGACCATCGTGTCGAGCAGGTCGCCGTCGATCGGGGCGTGCGGGTCGAGGCCGCGGCGCATGGCCACGTCGGCGAGACGCGCGACGGCGGAGATGCGCGCACCGGCGGAGAGCGAGCCGCCCTCGACCAGCTCGGCGACGCAGTCGACGATGGTGATGGCGGGGAGGGTAACGGTGGCGGATGCGGTGGTCATGAGTACAGCCTAGCGTCACATAATAGGTGACGTCAAATCACCCGAGGCCGGGCTGCAGCTTCCACCCGAGAGAGGCGGCGGTCCCGTAGTCGTAGACCCCGCGGCGCGACCACTTCTCGCACAGGTACTCGACGCGGCCCGGCGGGATGCCGAGCGCAGCACCCGCGTCGCGCGGCCACCGATGCGGCTCGCCGGAGACGCCGAACGCCTCCCAGAGCGCGACCTCGTCGGCGCGCCGCGGGACGCTCACGCGCGCTTCGCCTTCTTGCCGGTGACCGCCTCCCAGCGGTCGACGATGGCGTCGACGTAGATCGGGTCCAGCTCGATCAGGCGCGCCCGCATGCCGAGCACGTCGGCGGCGATCAGCGTCGAGCCGGAGCCGCCGAAGATGTCGAGCACGACGTCGCGAGCGCGCGCCGAGTTGCCGAGGTGCGCCTTGATCAGGCCGGTGGGCTTCATGGTCGGATGAAGCCGCGAGGCGCTGGGCTTGGCGACCTCGAAGACGGTCGAACCCGAGCCGCCGCCGAGCAGCGCCTCGACCAGCTCGACGGGGTCGACCTCGAGCGCGTCGAAGGTGCCTTCGAGGATCGCGCGCGCGACCTCGGCGAGCGTCGCGGTGTCGCGCTTCTTGCGCGCAGGCACCGCCGCAGCGATCGCCGTCGTCTCGGCGTTGGATCCGTACCAGCGCTTCCCGCCGCGGCCGAGGCGGCCCTGGCCTTTGCCCGCGGGCGTGAAGCCGTACAGGATCGGCTCATGCCGGTAGTGGTAGTCGGAGCGGCCGAGCACCATCGTGTTCTTGACCCAGACGAGGTTCTGCCGGACGTCGATCCCGGCCGCGCGCGCCGCCTGCTCGAAGGTGATCCGCTCCGAGTCGGCGTGCGCGATGTAGACCGGAGCGCCCGGCCGGAGCGCAGCCACCGCGAGAGGCAGCGAGTCGCCGAGCAGAGCGCCCAGGCCCGCCGCGCCGTCGTTCTGGATCCGCAGCGCATCCTTGGTCTTGCCGACGTATTCGACGCCGTAAGGCGGGTCGGTCCACATGACGTCGGGGCGCTCGGAGCCGAGCAGCGCCGCGTACGTCGCCTCGTCGGTGGCGTCGCCGCAGATCAGCCGGTGATCGCCGAGCAGCCAGACGTCACCGGGGCGGGAGCGCGCGACCTTGCGCAGCTCGGGGACGTCGTCGACGTCGGCCCGCTTCTCCTTACCCGCCGCGGCCGAAGCCACCGCCGCCTCGAGGTCGGCGATCTCGTCGGAGTCGAAGCCGACGCCCTCCGCATCGTCGATCTCCTGCAGCAGGTCGAGCAGCGCCTCGTCGACCCAGCCGCCGAGTTCGGTGGTGCGGTTGAACGCGATGAGCGCCGCGCCCGCCTCGGCGTCGGACTTCGACTCCCAGCCCTTCACGACCGGCACGAGCCAGTCGCCCTTAGAGGTCACCTTTACGCCCTTGGGCGCGGCCTTCTTGTCGACGCGCATCCGCGTGAGCGTCTCGACGCGGCCGTGACCGGAGGCGATGAAGCCGGTGCGCTCGTCGACGACGATCGGCTCGACGAAGCCGAAGCGGTCGACGCTATGCTCGATCGCCTCCCCGGCGTGGGCCTTCGGGTTGCGAGGGTCGGCGCGGAGCTTGCGCAGCGAGACGTACTCGATCGACCGCTCACTCATCATCGGCCTCGCGCTCGACCTCGGTCCAGCGACCGGCGCTGCAAGTCGAGGAGCACACCGTCTCGCCCGCCCCGCAGCAGTTGGGAGCGTCGTCGTCCAGACCGTCGAGGAGCGGCAGGACGGTGCGCGCGACCTGGTCCTCGGTCGGCGCGCCGCCACCGAGCGGGACGACGTCGGCGAAGCGGACGATGCGCATCCACGTCGGCTGCAGCAGGTCGTCCAGCGCGACGCCGAACGGCTCGAGCGCGGCGTCCAGCTCGGCGCGGTGAGCGCTCATGACGCCGGAGATCGCAGCGTCGACGCCCTCCGGCGCGACGACGATGATCGGCTCGCCGTGGGCGAGAGCGGGACGTGTGTCGGTCATGACGGCTCCTTCTTCGGGCGCGGCTTGCGCGGCGCGCGCTTGGGCTTGACAGGCTCGTCGTCGACCACCTCGGCGACGATCTCGAGCGGGTCGGGAGCTGCGGCCACCGCCGCAGGACGAGGGCCGGAGCGGGCCTCCAGCAGGCGCTCGAGCAGCAGCGCCCGAGCGACGTCCAGCTCGGCGGACTGACCGCGGGTGATCCCGGCGCGGTCCAGAATCGAGTTCGCCGCCCGCTGACGGTCGCTCGACTTCTCGGCTTTCACCATCTCGCGGGCCAGCGTGCCGATCGCCGGGTCGACGAGAGACGCGAGCCGCAGCGCCGCCTTCCGCTTGACGGAGGGAGCACCGCCACCGTGGAAGCGGCAGACCGTGCCGCCGGGGATCGCCGTCTGCTTGCAGCGCTCGCCGGTGCCTTTCGACCGGGCGGTGCAGCGCGGGCGCTCGACGGCAGAGGTCACCATGAGGTCACCTCGCACATAGGGTCCGGACGTCGCATATCAGGAGGCTACCGCATCCGCCGCGGCGCGCACCCGACGCTGCAGCTCCGCCCACGTCACCTTCAGGCCCCACGGCGTCCCGGTGATCGCCAGCCGCGAGGAGCCGACGCCCGGAGAGCGCGTCCCCTCCTTGCCGGTGCGGGTGATCTTGTTGACCTCGACCGGGCGCGTATCCTCGACCAGCTCATAGCGCCACGGCGTGCACCAGGCGAAGCCACCCGCCGAGCCTCGCAGCCACGACGCGCGGAAGCCCTCCTTGCGCGGGGTGAGCCGGTAGCCCTCGACCACGCACCGCTCCTCGTCGACGAGCAGGTGCGCGGTGAAACCCGACGCCTCGGCCAGCGCGAGCAGCGCGCGAGCGTTCCGCGTGACCGGCTCGCCCTCCCAGCGCGAGCGCGGCGGGTTGCCGTGCTTCGTGACGATGCGAGCGATCTCCCGCTCCAGCACCCGATCGCGCCCCATGCGGATCATCGACTCGACCGCCTCCAGCGCCCCATCGGTGAGCGCGTGCAGAGGGATCGGCTTCGCGAACTCAGGCACGAGCGCGCCGCTGGACATTCGGTAAGTGGGCACGCCCCATTCTACCTCACCTAATAGGCGACGTCGAATCGGCGACCAGCCGACCAGGCCACCCGACTAAGCGCGCCGAGCACGCCGCCTTAGCAGCACCGGAGGACAAGGGACAAGCGCAAAATCCCTATGTCGGAGGCTGTGGGCTATATACGCCTTTTCATGGGCCTTTTCCCCTTACCTCTTGACTTGACTTGTCCACCTTGTCCACTTGTCCAAAGTCAATAGAGAGTAGGGGAAAGTCGGGAATCGGAGGGGTTGACCACTAACTTGTCCTGGACAAGGCTCTTAGCGCTAAGGCGGCGAGAACCGAGCGCTTAGAGGATCGGGTGCCTTGTCCGCCTTGTCCTGGACAACCCACCGCGGCAAGGGTTGTCCAGGCCTCCGAGCGCACCGCGAGCCGCCACCGAGCCGCCCGCCGACACGCCCTGCGGAGCCGACCCTGGACAGCAGACGACGACGTGCTACGGTGAAGCCGCGGACGCTTGACGGCCTCGCTTCACCGCCCGCTCCCAGGACCGCATCCGGCCGATGCGCAGGAGCGGGCGGTGAGTCCCCGCACACGCAGGGCAACGACCGTCAGACAGCCCGCAGCCGTCAACCGAGGAGCCGCCCCACCATGAGCAAGAAGCCGACGCAGACGTCGACCCCGTACCGCGACGGAGCGAAGGCATACCGCGGCACCGGCCTCGGCCAGGCGATCCCCGTCCACCCCACCGAGAACAACCAGCCCGCGAAAGGCCTCATCGGCTTCGAGGCACCCGAGGACGGCGACACCCCGAAGGCGCAGGAGAAGGTCTGGCGCACGCTGACCGACATGCTCGAAGACGGCAAGGCCGAGGTGAAGGCGCGCACGCGCGACCAGAAGACCGGCCGCTGGAACCTCGGCGTCCACCCCGCGCGCACCGTCGCCGCGCTCGACGTCGACGAGGCCGATGAGTTCCGCCGGGAGCTTGCTCGCCGCGGCCTGGGCCTGCCACCGGCGACGCCCTACTCCACCGCGCGCGGAGCCGACAGCCCGCGCCGACAGCTCGTCTACCGCGTCCCGGCGGACTGGGTCTCGCTCGGGAAGATGCCCGGCGGCGAGATCATCGACCACGCCCACCGCTTCATCCGCGCCTGGCCGAGCGTGCACGCGAAGACCGGCAATACGTACGAGTGGTACGCGCCCGCCACCGGCGACGCCCTCGGCACCGGCACCCGCCTCGAGCAGCCGCCGACGATCGACGACCTGACCGAGCTGCCGCAGGAGTACGTCGACGTGCTGCGCGCCGTCGAGGCCGCGCGCCCGCGCAAGAAGGACAAGGTCGACGTCGACGAGTGGATCGACGAGCGCGACAAGGGCAAGCCCTCCAGCGACCTGCAGGCGCTCGCCGAGGCCGTGCCCACCGAGGGCATCGACAACAACGACGTCATCCGATACCTCGGCCCGCTCGTGCGCGCGGCGTGGGACTCCCCCGGCGGCGGCAAGGCCGTGCGCGAGGGCATCGAGCGCTACTCGGGCGGCTACGGCCGCGACGCCGAGCGCGCCGCCTACCGCGCGGTCGCGAACGCGATCATCGACGAGGCCGCCGCGCGCGAGGCGCGCACCATGCGCGTCACCTTCGACCTGGACCCCGCGCCGCGCACGGCGAAGCGGAAGAAGGCCAAGAAGTCGAAGAAGGGCAAGAAGGCCCGGAAGCTGGAGCACGACGAATATGCGCCCGCCGGGGTGATCGGCGTGACCGAGCCGCCCGCGAAGCCGCTCGACGTCGCCGCCGACATCCTCGCGCAGGAAGTGCTCCCGCCGCTGCTGTTCTGGCGCGGCACCTGGCACATCTACGCGCCCGACCATTGGCGCACTGCCGACGCGACCGAGATCGAGAACCTGCTCTACGCCGCGCTCGAGAACGCGACCTGGCTCGAGTACGGCGCGAAAGGACCGCAGGCGCGCGACTGGTCACCGACGTCGACGCGCGTACGCGAGGTGCTGCGCGCGCTGCAGTCGAAGTGCACGCTCGCCAAAGACGCCGAAGCCCCGGCATGGCTGGACGGCAGCCGCAGGAGCACCACGCTCGTCCCCGCGCGCGACTGCCTCCTCGACCCGGCCACCGGCGAGGTGCACCCCCGCTCCTGCCGGTTCTTCAGCACCGGATACGTCGACGCCCCGGTGGCCGTCGAGCACGCGAAGCCGAAGCGGTGGCTCCGATTCCTCGACCAGCTCTGGGGTGACGACGCCGAGTCGATCGCGCTGCTGCAGGAATGGCTCGGATACCTCGTCGCAGGCGACACCCGCCGCCACAAGGGCCTGCTCATGATCGGCCCGAAGAGATCCGGCAAGGGCACGATCCTGCACGTCGCCGAGGCCCTGGTCGGCGGAGCACAAGGCGCGTTCGCCGCGACCATGTCCAGCTTCAGCGGGGACTTCGGCCTCGAGCTTGCCGAAGGCCGGAGCCTGCTCACGATGGGCGACCTGCGCGGGTCGGGACGCGAGGCGGCCACCGCCGCCCAGAAGATGCTCGAGATCATCGGCGGCGATTCGATGTACATCAACCGCAAGGGGCGGCAGGCGATCACGACGCCGCTGCGCACCCGCGTGATGATCGCGACCAACTCGATGCCGAAGCTTTACGACGACGCAGGCGTGGTCGAAAGCCGGTTCCTCATCCTCCGCATGACGCGCAGCTTCGCCGACCACGAAGACCTCGACCTGCTCGACAAGCTGCTGCCCGAGCTGGGCGGCATCGTCCAGTGGGCGCTCGAAGGCTACCGCCGCCTCGAGAAGGCCGGGCGCTTCACGACCCCCGCCAGCGACGCCGACGACCGCATGGAGATGCGGCAGAACAGCGCGCCGGTCACCGAATTCCTCGCGGACGCCTGCATCGCCGTCGACGACGAAGCGCTCGAGACGCCGCGGCGCGAGGTGTGGGCGGCGTACATCGCCTGGTGCGCCGAGACGGGGTCCGCGCAGATGGACCAGCAGCAGTTCGGTCCCGCGCTCGCCGGAGCCGGGCACCCAGCGCACCGCCCGAGGCGGGAGGGGTCGCGCGGCGTCTGGCAGTACCGCGGCCTGCAGCTCCGCGACACGGAGACGGCCGCGGCCCGCGCGCAGCGGCTCTGGGGGAGCGACACCGGAGTGGTCACGCAGCACAAGGATTAGCCGCTTGACGTCGCCTAATAGGCGACGATAATGTCGAGGGAACCGCCACAGAAGGAGTCGACCATGACCGACACGACCCGAGCCGCCTACCGCGGACGCACCGACGCCCTGCTCGCCCTCGAGCGCGCGCGGGAAGCGTACGCCGCCGCAGGCCAGGCCCTACCCACCGACCCGAGCGTCCTGCAGGTGGTCGCCGCCTACGCCCCGCCCCGCGAGGAGTACCCGGAGCGCGAGCTGCAGGCGTACGAAGCCGCCTGGTGGGAGGTCGTCTTCAATGACGCGATCGCCCGGCTGCTGCAGCAGGTGACGCGCAGCCTTGCCGACACGCTCGGCGACGCGGCATCCGCCCTCGGCGCGCACACCTGCGACGAGAGCTGCACGATCGCCGCGGTGGCGGAGTGCGCGAAGCACGGCATGCTCGGCACTGCCGACAGCGAGCACGGCGTGCGGGAGCTGATGCTCGAGCACCTGCGCAGCCACCACCCGCGGCGCGCACATCACGAGATCGCCCGCCTCACCGAGGAGCTGGGGCGATGACGTACGCGACGCTCGGCGACATCGCCGAGGAGCTGCGGAAGATGCGCGCCGACGGCATGACGCGCAGCTCGGTTGAGTACGCGCTCGAACAGGTCTACTGGGACCAGGTCGAGCCGAAGCGCGCGCGACCCGCCGTCGACGCCCAGCTCATCGAGCGCGGCACCGGCGCGGCGCTGAGCACGCTCACCGATCACGAGGCGGGAGCGGGCAGCGACCTCGCGCCCGGCGACATCGACCTGGACGACGACACCTATATCGAGATCCACGGCCGGATCGACATCCGGCAGCTCGTGCGAGAGATCCTGGAGGCGACGCGATGACGCTCGAGGAGGAGATCGCAGCACTGATCGCGCTCGGCCCCGACGGTCTGCGGCGGGCGCTCATCTCGCCATCGGTAGCGCAGGAGTGCGCGCGACGCTGGCTGATGGATGAAGCCACGCGCCGAGAGCGCGCCCGAGTACGAGATGCCGAGGTCGCGGCATCCATGCAGCGCACGCTCCCGGACAGGAGCGATGAGCGCCGAGCCTTCTACAGGTGGATCCAGGAGCTGCCGCCCGAGAACCTCCCGTGGTTCAGCGAGGGGATCGAGACGACGCGCCCGATCGACTGGTGGAGTGAGGGGTTCGGATACAGCGGCAACGTCCCGGCCGAATGGAGGAGCGGCGAATTCGAGAAGCTCCTCGAGCGCGCGCGCCGATTCGCACGAGAGAAGCGGGAGCGGACCAACCACGCTCGTCGCAAGGGTTGGGCAAAGACACTCGATCGGGTCGACGAGATCATCGAGGAGCGAGCCGCAAACCTTGAAGTCGAGTGGGCTGCGCCGCTGCTGACGATGACCGTCGCGCTCCCCGACGGGACGCGCATCGAGTGGGGCCAGGCGACGCGCGAGCAACATGCAGCACGTCTCGCGATGCTGGCGAAACACGCCGCCTCCGAGATCGACACGGCAGCTCGCCACCGGGCGGCGATCGACACCCTCGACGCAACAGGAGCGCGATGCCTGAATGAGGTACGAGCGCTGGAGGTGGCGCGATGAGCGCCCGCGCCGAGCCGATCGACCTCCCCCAGTGCGACCGCTGCGAGGAGCGAGTGCAGCCGGTGAGCTTGGAGAAGCTGCCGCTCATCGGACGCTTCATCGGCAGGGTCCAGGTGGAGACGATCGTCCACACCGTCCACCTGCAGAGCATCCGACAGCGGCTCAGCCCGATGGGGGCGTACGAGCGACCCGACTTCACGCGCACCGACG
The DNA here is from genome assembly GCA_030150265.1 of Protaetiibacter sp. Classification (GTDB taxonomy): domain Bacteria; phylum Actinomycetota; class Actinomycetes; order Actinomycetales; family Microbacteriaceae; genus Homoserinibacter. The sequence goes on along the minus strand of JASLGG010000049.1, from coordinate 25,305 downwards.
TGACGCTCTGCGACCAGTGCTGGGGCGCGTTCCTATCCTGGGTGACCGAGCCGGGCCAGGAGCGGGCGAAGATCGCCGCGGCGAACCGCCGAGCCGATCGACACCTGCTCGAGGTAGCAGAGCGCCGCCGCGACGAGCAGGTCCGGCGATACATGAGCGACGAGGAGAGCGACCGATGACCGAGCAACTACTGAGGCTCCCGGAGAAGCCGGGCACCGTGATCGCGATCGGGAGCTGGTGGCTGGTCCGCCTTCGCCCGTACGAGGACACAGCCGAGAGCGCGTGGGAGCTGCTGCCGATGCCGAGCAAGTCGCTCGCCGAGCACGCGAAGCGCCTGGGCGTGAAGACGCAGTGCATCTATGGCGACGACTGGGTGCTCGCCGAGGCCGAGCAGGAAGGCGGCTACCTCGTCATCGCGGACCCGCGCGAGGAGCCGAGCGGCATCCAGTACTTCAAGCCAGTCCCGGCGATGCGCTCGATCGAGTACGTCGGCCCGCCGGTCGGCGAGCGAGTACAGGAGCGCGCGAACCCTACCGCGCGCGGCACGCTCCGCCATATCGGTCGCAACGGGTACGTCGATGTCGAGTGGGACGACGGCGTCTGGACGACGATCGAGGTCGGCGCGCTCGAGCCGGAGGGACGGCGATGATCCTCACCGAAGCGCAAGAAGAGGCGGTCGTCGACCTCGCGAGCACGATGCGCCCGGTCAGCCGCCTGCACGGCTACGCGGGCACCGGAAAGACGAGCGCCGTCGCCACACGCGTCATCGCCCAGCTCAGCGACATGGGCGAGCGCGTCCAGGTGCTCGCGCCGACGGGCAAGGCCGCGCGCGTGCTGCGCTCGAAGGGCCTGCACGACGCCGCGACGATCCACTCCTACCTGTACACCCCGAGCAAGCGGGAGCGCCCGGAGTGGCGCGAGGCGTGGGAGCCGTTCGCGCGCGAGGCGATCGAGAAGCGGCCGAAGGATGCGCCGATACCCGTCTCGATGATCGACACCGCGACCAGCGAGACGGTGCTCGACTCCGAGTGGGCGCAGCTCGAGAAGGTGCTCCCGAAGCGGCTCGCCGAGCAGGCGAAGAGCCTGCGGCAGACGAAGCGCTTTCAGCTCGCCTTCACGGCGGCCGGAGCGATTGCGCACTACGAAGAGCTGGGCTTCCCGGCCAGCGACGTCCTGGTGATCGACGAGGCGTCGATGGTCGGCGAGTCGGTGGCGATGGACCTCGCCCGCACGGGCAGCCGCCTGATCTACATCGGCGACCCCGCACAGCTCCCGCCGGTCGGACAGCGCGCGAGCCGGGATGCGATGGGCGAGCCGCATCACCTCCTCACGCAGGTGCACCGGCAGAAGGGCGACAGCGACGTGCTGAAGCTCGCGACGAAGATCCGCAAGGCCGAACACCCCGAGGCCCCGCCGACGAAGCGGAAGCACCTGCTCCGCCTCGAGGAGTACGACCAGGTGCTCTGCTGGCGCAACGTCACGCGCGAGCGGGTGAACGCGGAGATCCGCCGACGCCTCGGCCGCCGCGATCCGATGATGCCCGAGGAGGGCGACCGGCTCATCTGCATCAAGAACACGAAGAGCCGCGACGAGGACGTGCGCCGCTGGATGAACGGCGAGCAGGTGACGGTCCTCGCGGTGGCGACGACGAAGCACGAGGACCACCTGGTGCTCGACATCCGCGATGATGAGGGGATCGAGCACGAGGTCATCTCGCCGATCGCCACCCTCGGCGGCCACCGCGCCGAGCAGGAGTATCTCGACCGCTCCTGGGGGTCGGCAGATCCGGCGTTCGCCTACGGCTTCGCGATCACCGTGCACAAGTCGCAGGGGTCGGAGTGGCCGCGCATCCTCCTGGTCGACGAGACGCCGGACATGATCTCGGTCGCCGCCCGGCGCGAGGGACGCGGCAAGGCGATCACGCAGGTGCGACAGTGGCTCTATACCGGCATCACCCGAGCGAGCGATCGCGTCGACGTCGTGCGCGACCTGCGGGAGGTCTGAGGTGGGAGAGAAGGTCTGGCAGAAGACGATCGTCCGAGCCGATCGATTCCCCTTCCGCGTCGGCCCGGTACGCACCGCGTATCCAGGATGGCTGAACGGCGAGCACACAATCCACGACCCGAGGCCGGAGTACGAGGTCGCCGTCTGGGGGTTTGACGGCGAAGTCCAGCACCTGCCATCATGAAGACGTAATCTGTGGCGGATTACCCAGCGCCCGGCCCAGCTCCCCAGCAGCGGCCGGGCGCTTTTCCGTTGGCGCTTGACGTCACCTAATAGACGACGCTAGTGTCATGGGCGTCAGCATCCGCCACGGAGCGCGGGTGCCCACCGAAGAGGAGAGCACCACCATGAAGAAGACCATCGCAGGCGCGGCCGCCGCCCTGCTCCTGGCCGGAGGCGTCGTCGCGTTCAGCGGCACCGCCGCCTCCGCACACACCCCGGAGGCGAGCGCCACCTGCGACGCGCTCACGATCGAGGCCTCGTACTACGAGACGCGCCCCGCATCCGGCGAACCGACGATCACGACCCCGAACCCGGACTACGTCCCGGCGACGCCGGGCAGCCCGGCGGTCGGCACGCCGACGATCGTCGTCGAGAACCCGGACTACGTGCCCGCGAAGGATGCCGTCTACGAGACGCAGGTGACCGAGCGCGAGTACAAGAAGTGGAAGATCTGGTGGTGGGACGTCCAGTGGTTCCCGGCCAGCGCGAACCCCGGCGGCTGGACGCCGACCGGCAACGTCCGCACCGAGGAGGTGCTCGTCACCCCGGCGCAGCCCGCGCAGGGTGAGCCGACGATCGAGATCGCGAACCCCGACTACGTCCCGGCCACGCCGCCGACGGAGGCCCAGGGTGAGCCGACGATCACGGTGCCGAACCCGGACTACGTCGCAGCCGACGACGCGCCCAACACGGTCACCGCAACCGTCGACGGCGACCAGGTGCTGAGCGAGAGCTTCGGCACCGAGTACTCGACGACGATCCCGCTCGAGAAGTACACCGAGCACGACTGGTCGGTCACGATCACGGCATGGAACGACGCCGACGGCTCGAAGGGCTGGACGAAGACGATCACCGGCACGACCACGGCGTGCGATCTTCCCGCGCAGCCCGAGCCGATCGTCACGACCGGCGAGTGGACGACGGGAGACTACGCCTGCGGTGACACGACCGTCACCGAGACGCGCGAGGTCACGACGACCGAGAGCGTCTGGAACGGCAGCGAGTGGATGCCCGGCGAGCCGGTGACGACCGCCGAGGAGCGCACGCGCGACCTGACCGCCGAGGAGATCGACGCGCTCGAGTGCGAGGTGGTCACGCCGCCGACCGAGGAGGAGCCGGAAGAGCCGACGCCCGCTGAGCCGAAGCCTGCAGCGCCCGCACCGGTGGCGAAGGCCGCGGCCCCCTCGAGTGACGCGCAGGCGGACACGCTCGCCCAGACCGGCGGAGCGGACATGACCGCATGGCTGCTCGGCGCACTGGGTATGATCGCAGCGGGGGCCACCGCGACGGTCATCCGCCGCAAGCGCGCATAGCGAGCAGCGCACAACGGGGAGGTCGGATCGCACCGGCCTCCCCTTCGCACATACCAAGGAGAGCAGACGTGAACCCAGCCGCCGACGTCGACGAGGCGCACCGCCTCCTGGACGGCATCGAGCCGACGTGCGAATACCGCAGCGCGCGTGGAGAGATGATCTGCAGCACCGAGGCGGCGTGGCTACTGCGGGTGAGCTGCGGGGACTCGGCCTTCTTCTGCGACGGCCACCGCGGCGCGATGGAGCATAGCCTCACGGCAGGCGGAGAGGCACTGTACTGCGCCGGGCACGGCGGTAAGCGCGTGCTCTACGACTGGGTCGCGGTCTAGCGAGAGGCGGCAGCGCGGCCGCGGTCGAGCCAGTCGCGAGCGACCTCGCTCTTGCCACGCCCCGAGACAGCCATCTCAGCATTGATCGCGGCAAGCGCCTCGTCGGAGACGAGGAAGACGAGGGTGTTCGGGTAGTTCTTCGGGCGCTCCACCGCGCCGGGCACGGCAGCGCCCGCGGGCTTACGCTTGGGCTTGTCGGCGGTCATGCCGTCGAGCATAACATATTAGGCGACGCACCGGAGCGGGGTGATTGCTCGTCACCTAATAGGTGGGATAGAGTCTGGTCGTCAGCATCCACCGCCACAGAGGAGCAACAGCATGACCGAGCAGAGCACCGCGGCCCGCGTCGAGGTCGTCTCGTACGAGACGGAGCAGGTCGTCCACGTCGTACCCGTACCCGCCGGAGCGAGCGCAGAGCACGTCGACCGGGGCGTGAACATCAACCTGGACCACGAGCGCTTCTTCACCCGCGTCGTCGACACCGAGGCGGGAGCGGGATCATCATGAAGACCACGCACATCCCGATCGAGTACACCGCTGCCGAGGCGCGCGAGCTGCTCGAGGCGGAACACGCGATCGACTACGTCGACAGCATCCTCGGCGCGAGCGTCCGCGCAACGTGCTCGTGCGGGTGGCGATCGCCCTGGCTCACCACCGGATGGGTCGCGCAGGAGATGGCAGGCCGCCACCGCATCGCGAACATCGAGCACCCGCTGGAGAGCCGCGCCCGGTTCGCGATCTACCACGAGACGTGCGCGGGCTGCAACGGGGAAGGCAGGCTCAGCGGCCGGGACGGCGACGACCTCGGCATCTGCCCGTTCTGCTTCAGCGGTTACCTCTGGACGCTGATCGACCGGCTCGACGGGTACGGCATGCGCTACCCGAACCACGAAGCCGCCGTGCGCATGCTCGACACGAAGCTCCGCTCGGAGGTGGGGAAGCGATGACCGCACGCAAGAAGACGACGCCCGAACAGACGCCGGTCACGGTGGCCGAGCTGCTACTGGCGCTCGCGACCTACCCGCTGGACGCGCCGCTGAGCACGTATGAGAACGGCGGAGGCGGCGGAGCGATCCAGGTCGAGCTGGCTGAAGGCGAGGCATGGGTCGACGTCTGGACCGGCACCTGGAGCGAGCGCCCGCACCGCCGCGTCGAGGAGGTCGTCAAGGTGGTTCGACGCACCGACCCGCTCGACGACTTCGACGCGGCAAAGGACTTCCTCGAGTGGCTGCAGGCGCAGCACTACGGGATGCCGCGCGAGGCCACCGGCGGCGGACACAATGAGCCGACCACCTACCGCGACCTGGACCCCGCCGAGCTGGCGGCCGAGTACGCGAGGAGGAGCGTATGACCCGGCGGGCACAGGCGCGCGAGGCGCGCGGCTTCTTCGCGATCGGGATCTACCGACCGAAGGTGGAGGGCAACGTCGGCACGCTCATGCGCAGCGCGTTTCTCTACGATGCCGCCTTCGTATTCACCATCGGCCACCGCTACCGGAGGACGGCGATGGATACGCCGAACACGCCGCGGCAGATCCCGCTCTTCCATTTCGAGACGCTCGACGAGGCGATTGCTGGGATGCCGCAGGAGTGCCCGCTCGTCGGCGTCGAGCTTGACGACCGGGCGATCGCCCTCCCCCGCTACCAGCACCCCGAGCGCGCCGCATACCTCCTCGGAGCGGAGGATCGCGGCATCCCCGGTCCCGAGCTGGAGCGATGTGCAGACATCGTGCAGATCCCGACTCCGCTGCCATACTCGATGAACGTCGCAGCAGCCGGGAGCATCCTGCTTTATGACCGCGCGATGAAGGCGGCGAGGCCATGAAGAAGCCCTGGTCGAAGATCCGCAAGGGCGACGTGCTCGACCTCGGCGGCCGCGAGTGGACCGTCGAGAAGATCAAGCCCGGCAAGAAGAAGGCCGAGGTGAAGATCCGGCACAAGAGCAACGTCGTGCGCGACACGGTGAAGCTCGCCGACAAGGTCCGCATCGCCGAGGCGAAGGCACAGGCCCCGCGCAGCGCCCCGGCGGCGAAGCCCGCCCCGCCCAAGAAGATGCCGAAGAAGCCGCCGCAGCCCGCGCACGGCGACCCCTGGGAGACGCAGCAGGATCGGATCGAGAAGAAGCTCGACGAGATCCTCGGGGCGAAGCTGGTCGGCGAGTCGATCGACGGCGAGAACACGTACTACGTCCCGCCGGTCGACGTGACGACGGTGGCCGCCCACCTGCTGATCTTCCACGGCGGCGTCGACGCGCACGAGGCCGGAGCCGACATGCTCAAGCGGCACGCCGCCGAGCACGCGGCAGCCGAACGCGGGGAGACTACCCTGGCGATGCCGCACTGGCACACCGAGCAGCGCCCGACGACGGGCAAGAAGAAGGGAAAGAAGTGATGAGATACAAGGTATTTGACGCAAGCGGGAACCACGTCGCAGGCGACGCCGAGCTGGACGAGGCCGTGAAGGGCGCAGCCCTGCTCGTCAACGGCTGGGTGGAGGACGGCCGCGGACAGGTCGTCTACGAATCGCCGCGCCGCCGCGAGATCCGCGAAGCGGAGGAGGCAGCCGCCGACGAGCCGGAGAGCCTGACCGGCGTCGTCACGCCGCCCGAGGACGAGACGTGACCGGACTACGCCCGCTCGAGCAGATCGTCCTGCAGGCGCGAGAGCTGGACGACCACGGTGTGGTCTGCAGGATCTGCGACGAGACGCTGTGCACCGCCGAGGACGGCGACACGATGGAGGTGCTGCTCGCGGTGGCGATCGACCACCTGAAGCACCGTCACGGCCTCAGCATGGGAGCACCGCCGCAGTGACCGATGGCACACCCGAGACGCGCGCGCTCAGCCACGCAGAGCTGGACGCGCGCGTCGCCTCGTTGTTCAGCGTCGGCGGCATCTACGAGCTGGTCGCGCGCTGGGTAGAGCACGACAACCGCCCGCACTGCACCGGCGAGCCGACCAATGTCGCCGCGCCGTGGTACGTTGCTTGACGTCACCTAATAGGGCACGCTAGGGTCGAAGACATCAGCACCCGCCGCCACAGATTCGAAAGGCCCCGCCACAACATGAGCACCGCCACCGCGATCATCCTGGACGCTCTCGAAGACGTCAACGTCGACGCCCTGGTCACGAAGAAGCACGCGCAGCAGCTCGCCGAAGAGCTGGCCGACGCGCTCGAGGTCCGCGGCTACGCCCTCCGCAAGAAGCCCGCGCCGCGCAAGCCCGCCGAGCCGGTCGAGGCCTTCGCGCCGAACACCGGCGACGCCGCGCTGGACGACTTCATGCGGAAGCACCACGATCCGAAGTACCGCCCCGCTCCGATGCCGAAGGCACCCGGCATGCCCTCGATCGGTATCCCGGCAAAGCAGCGCGACATGATCGAGGCGAGCTGGACCCAGGCGTGCAACGCTCGGCGAGAGAACGAAGCTATGCGCGCCGAGGACGCCGAGACGCTGCGCGAGGTGATCGCGCTGCACCGCTCGCCCTGGCGATACGACCGCATGGAGGTCTACAGCGGAGAATCGCACCGCGTGCACGTCTCGCCTCGGCACCCCGGCATCGAGATCTGGGTGCGCGACAACCGCACCGCGCTCGCGCAGCTCTACGTCGACGGGAAGCGGATCACGCCCGCGGGTGGCTTCGCCTTCGCGCCGCGGGAAGCCGAGAAGGCAGCCGACAGCCATGCCGCCGAGCGCGCGGCGTAGACCCACCACACCCCGACGAAAGGTCAGCACGATGGGCAAGAAGGACAAGAAGCCGAAGCTCTCCAAGAAGGAGCAGCGCAAGCTCGAAGAGAAGGCCGCACGCAAGGCCGCGAAGAAGGCCGCCGAGAAGGCGACCAAGAAGCGCGAGGCCATGAAGAAGGCGACGAAGAAGGGCAAGGTCGAGGGAGCTGACCGCCCTACCGAGTCGGCTTCGGATTCCGCAACTGGGGCCGACTCCACCGAGCGGCACCCGCACCTGCAGCACCTGGACCGGGTGGGCGAGCTGACGGCGATCCTGAACGACCCCGAGGCGAAGAAGAAGGCGCGCAAGGCGGCGGGGGCCGAGCTGGCCGAGCTGCGCGAGGCGGGCGAGAAGATCAACGCGAAGAAGGCCGAGCAGTCGGAGAAGACGATCGCCGAGCAGGACGCCGAGATGAAGGAACGCATCAAGGCGAAGCGCGCCCAGCGTGACGCCGAGGGTGCGGGCGTCCCCGGATCGGTCGAGCGGCTGCGCAAGATGCAGCAGGACGTCGCCGATCGACAGGGCATCCCCGGCCCGGCCGAGGTCGAAGCGGCCCGCGCCGAGGCGGCGAAGAAGATCACGCTCGCCGACGTCACGCCCGACGCACCCGAGCCGCTCGCCGAGGAGCTGACCGATGGCAGCGGGGTCGTCACCGACACTGGCGCAGCCGCCGACGAGGCGATCGCCGAAGCCACCGCCGCGCAGGCGTCCACACCTGTGGAGAGCGCTGTGGAATTCGCGAAGCCGAGCGAGGCCCCGAAGGCCGACTTCGAGGTGAACGGGAACGGCCAGTACAAGGTCAAGCGCCTCAGCGATGGGCGGATGGTCGGATACACCCGGACAACCACCTACATCGACTGCCTCGAAGACAAGACGACGCTGACGAAGTGGAAGATGCGGATGCTCCTCGAGGGCGTCGCCGCGGCCGAGGAGCCGGGCGAGCGCGAGGGAGTCACCTCGCAGATTCGCGAGCTGGCGCACCGCCGAGACGTCGCGATCGCGAAGGCCCGCAAGCAGGACCGCAAGGGGAAGCTGCAGCCCGGACAGCTCGCCATGCTCGTCGACGGCGCGTGGGGCGACTTCAAGAAGGCGATGGACGCCCTCGCCGATGAGATCTTCGAGCTGGGCGGTGGCCGCGAGGCCGCGACGAAGGGCACCGACATCCACGCCCTCTGCGAGCTGTACGACGCCGAGGGGATGGACGCGGTCCAGGAGAAGCTCGACGCCGGGGAGATCACCCCCGCCGACTTCGCCGACGTCGAGGCATACGCCGACGCATGCCGCCGCCTCGGGCTGAAGGTCGTAGCGAGCGAGCAGGTGATCGTCAACGACGACCTGAAGGTCGCCGGACGCCTCGACCGGATCTATCTCGCGAAGCTCCCGGAGATCCGCGACCCGAAGACCGGCGAGGTTCTGCGAGTCGCCGACACGCGCGCCAAGCGCTACGTCGGCGACCTGAAGACGGGCCGGGTCGACTACGGCCAGGCGAAGATCGCACAGCAGATCCGGATGTACGCCGAGTCGAGCGCATACGACCTCGACACGCACGAGCGGTCCAGCCACGGCGCGAACCGCACGGTCGGCCTGCTGATTCACCTACCCGCCGGATCGGCGAAGGCGGCGGTGCACATCGTCGACCTCGCCGCCGGTGGCCGCGGCAACAAGCTCGCCGGGGAGGTCCGGGCCTTCCGCAACGAAGGCAAGAAGGCGATCAACCTCAACATCGACCTGCTCGACATCGCAGCGGTCGCGCAGGCGGACGCCGACAGCGAGAGCGAGCAGGAGTAACCACAGACCGGATCGCCGCCGCGGCGGTGCTGACCTACTCGGGGCGGCGGCGATCCTCACAACTTCGGCAGCACCGAAGCCCGAGCCATCCGGCGAGGGAACCTGAGAAGAAAGGCCAGATCATGGCAAAGGACAAGGGCAAGAAGAAGAGCGACGAGAAGGTCCAGAAGAAGGGCAAGGGCGGCGACTCCGGCGAGTTCGCCAAGCCCAGCGAGGCACCCGCGGGTGGCGACGGCTGGCGGCTCGAGCACGAGGACCACCTCGGCGATCTCTTCCTGATCACGCCGCTGCGCGAGCAGACGGTGAAGGGCTTCGAGGACGCCGACACGCAGGTGATCGTCGCCAGCATCGTCCACCTGAACGAGAAGAAGCCCGAGAAGAGCGAGGAGCACGAGGAGGTCTGGGTCTGGGGCCGCTGGGTCCAGGGCGCGCTCCGCGGCTACATCGGCGAGCAGCGCGTGCTCGGCCGCCTCGCGAAGGACAAGAGCAAGGCGAAGGGCAACAACGCCGCCTGGGTGCTCGAGGACGCCGACGACGATGACATCGAGGTCGCGCGCGAGTACCTGAAGTTCGTCACGAACCCGCTCAACTCGAAGAGCAAGGGCGACAAGAAGTCGAAGGCCGACGACGCCGACGACAAGCCCAAGAAGAAGAAGTCGAAGAAGTAACCTCGACGCAGACCGGCGGCGCGTCGATCCCCTCCCCCCGGAGGTCGGCGCGCCGCCTTTGCTCTACCGAAGGGAGCACCCCATGACCACGCACGCGATCAACGCCCTGCAGCAGCAGCTCCGGGCAGCGCAATCCGAATACGCCGACGTCGCCGCCAACAAGAAGGCCGAGATCGAGGCGGGCCGCCGCGCCCAGCGCGCCGTCGACGCCGCGGCCGACAAGGTCGCCGACCTGCAGCGGGCGATCAACACGCTCGAGGCGGCCGAGCACGCAGACCAGGTGGAGGTCGACGATGAGCCGACCGAGTAAGCCGTTCCTCGCCCAGTACGACGGCCGCTGCGCCGAGTGCGGCGGCGGGATCTTCGCCGACGTCGACGAGATCGTCATGGACGACGGAGAGGCGATCCACGCGGACTGCGCCGACGTCGACGACGAGCCGAATCTGCCCACCTTCCCGATCTGAGGAGCCAGAGATGCCGACCTACGCAGCGGGGACCGACGTCCCCAGCGACAAGAGCAGGACCGAGATCGAGAAGACGCTCGCCCGGTGGGGCGCGGACTCGTTCGCCTACATGACCAACCGCGAGAGCGCCCAGGTGGCATTCGAGTACGAAGGCAAGCGCATCCGCTTCACGCTCCCGCTGCCCGACCGGGCCTCGCGGGAATTCACCCTCACGCCCACCGGGAAGACGCGAGCAGCCACCGCCGCCGAACAGGCGTATGAGCAGGCGGTACGGCAGCGCTGGCGCGCGCTCGCCCTCGTCGTCAAGGCGAAGCTCGAGGCGGTCGAGTCGGGCATTTCGACGTTCGAGCAGGAGTTCTACGCGAACGTCGTCCTCCCCGGCGGCCGAACCGTCTTCGAGGCCACCGCGCCGCAGATCGAGCGAGCGCTGCAGCAGGGCACGCGCGGGCCGCTGACGCTGGAGCTGGAAGCGTGATCCGCAGCGAGCCGCAGGAGAAGCTCCTGCCGAGCACGGCACGCGCGGCGGTCATCATCGAGGAGGGCGACACGCGCATGGTCTACGTGCTCCGGCCGCCGCTCGTACTGACCACCGAGCACGAGGCGGAGCCGTACGACATCGGCCCGTACTTCGGCATCAGGAGCACCACGACCACGATGAGCCTGCAGGGCGTGCTGGTCGAGGGCCGCATCTGGACCGGCGACATGCCGACCCCCACCGAGGAGCAGGCAGCGCTCGAGGAGCGCCGAGAGGAGATCGAGCAGTGAAGATCCAGATGAACACGAGCATCACCGGCGAGGGGATGCCGACCGCGGGCGCGCTCCTCGAGGCGCTCAGCGCCCTGCCGCCGGAGGCATTCGTCCGCACCGAGGTCTGGGATTCGCAGCGCGACGGCGCAGGCTGGCGCGTCAACGCGAGCTGGACGGAGGAGCGATGAGCGACCAGGAGCCGATTAGGTACATCGTCGGTCACGGCTGGGCGGAGCGCGTCGGCGACACGACCGCACTCCCGCACCGGACGCTGCGCATCGACGAGCGCGGCGACGTGACCGTCCGCGTCGACCGGCGCAACGGCGTCGGTGAGTCGAAGCCGCTCCTGCAGATCAGCCGCGCCGAGCTGGCGCTGCTCGCCCACGAAGCCCGCCGAGCGGCCGCGCGCCGCTTCTGGGCGCGATTCGGAATCCGGTAGAGACATGACGCAGCGATGCCCGAGCGGCAAGATCCGGCACTCAAGCCTCGAGCGAGCCAAGGTCGCTGCTCGGGCATTCGCGCGCCACCTGAACCAAGAGCACAAGATCGCGAACACGATGTACGCCTACCGCTGCAAGAAGTGCCGCGGCGGGTGGCACCTGACGCGGCAGGGCATGGGGACGATCCTCGTTCTCCCCGCCGCGCCCGAGGAGCTGCAGAGATGGGCGATGGACGGATGATCGACCCGAGCACGCCCTGGATCATTCCCGCCGACGGACTGAGCCGCTTTCGGTACAGCGCCGACGGCCGCGAGATGGAGATTCAGCACCGCGAGAAGCTGCGCTGCAACGGCTGCAAGCGCGAGGTGCTGACCTGGCCCGGCGAGCATGACCGGCACGCGCCGATGATCCCGCACGAGCCGGGGTGCCGCTACGCGCAAGGCGCGATCCGCTGATGGCCGCGCAGCCCTGCAAGGAATGCGGCCGCCGCCCGAAGATGCCCGGCCGCCACCGCTGCGCGACGTGCCACCTGCGCCACCTCCCGATCGGCGACCAGGTCGCGGAGGCGCGCCGCCGCCTCGCGATGGTGCCCGAGGAGCTGCGGCGCAAGCGCACGCCGACGATCCAGAAGCTCGCGCCGGAGGGCACGGCGTGGTGCGCGGGGTGTCAGAGCTTCCGCGACCTCGAAGACTTCGGCAAGGGCGCGACCACCTGCAGGGCGTGCCAGAGCGCGAAGACGCACGCGGCGACGATCGAAAAGACGTACGGCCTGACGAGCGAGCAGTACGACGAGCTGCTACGGCGGCAGGGCGGGAAGTGCGCGATCTGCAGGGCGAAGCCGAAGAGCAAGCGCCTCGCGGTCGACCACGACCACCAGACCGGTGAGGTGCTGGGCCTGCTCTGCAGCCGGTGCAACCACGACCTGAAGGGGAGCGCGTGGGATTCGCTCGCGATGGCGACGGCGCTCTGGCACTACATGAACACGCCGCCGACGTCGGGTCGCTGGCTGGCCCCGGAAAGCGCCCCGCAGCTCATGGCCGTAGAAAGCGCTGTGCGCCCCGCTGACGGCCCGGAGGATGATCTGGGCATCGTCGCCCGCCGAGGCGGGAAACGCTCAGCAGCGCCCAGCAGCGCGCCGGAGGCGGCCGAATGCACGCGGACGCACTACCTCCCGACGGGATGGAGCCACATGCCCGGCAAGGAAGGCGTCTACTGGGTCGCCGACACCCCCGGAACCGACGCGCCCTTCTAGTCCCGCTTGCCGTCGCCTAATAGGTGACGTAAGGTGTCGTCCGAACCGCCGACGAGAGGACAGCATCATGGCGAAGAAGCGAGATCCCTATGAGACGAAGATCGTGCGCACCGAGCGCGCGGCCGCGAAGCTCATCCAGAAGGGGTGGGAGGTCGTCTCGAGCACGTCAAGCGGAACCTGGGTTACGGGTCGCAGGACGGCGATCGTCCTGCGACGGCTGAACCCGAAGTACCGCGGCACGATCGGCAACACCGAGCAGATGGGAGGAGGACGATGAGCTGGCAACGCAATGCCGAGCAGCAGGCGCAGGCCGAAGCCGAGTACCGGCTCCTGAAGGCCGATCGGATGGGATGGGGTCAGCCCGAGCGCGAGGAGAAGGCGCGGCACGTTCTCTGGTACAACGGCGATCCGCGCGGCCAGGAGCCGGGGAGCTTCACGGTGAAACTCCTCGAAGCGTGGACACGCGCCGACATGAAGAACGCGCACCGGCTCGCGGTGGCATTCCCGCTGCTCGGGGAGGCGGTCGAGATCTCGCGCACCCGAGGATCGGACGCCCTCGCGGAATGGGCGGGCATCGCATGATGCACCCGATCATCGCGGCCGCGCGCGAATTCCAGAAAGACGAAGCGCGGCGAGAGAAGCGCGGCCAGGCATTGCGGATGCCGGGTGATGGACGCGAAGCCGCAGAGATCGACTGGGCGATCGAGACGGCCGAGTCGCCGTCGACGCCCGAGAACGTCGAATCGCCCGAATACCGCCGAGGCCGCGGCGAGCTGGCTGTCGGGATCTTCGGCTACGTCGACAGCTTCGACGAGCAGGCGGCCACCGTCATCACCGACATCCTGCACGCGGCCGCGGCGCGGGGATTCAGCCCGCAGGCGGTCCTCGACCAGGCGGCGCTCTACTACGCCGAGGAGCGCACGCGATGACGAGGGAGCGCCGGAAAGAGGCGAGAGAGGCGGGGCCGCCGGTCGGAGTCGCGCGCATTGGAGTGGACAACCCCGGATCGTTCGGCGAAGACCAGCCGCTGACAGCAGCGATCCTGCTCCGCGACCTGGCCGCGGCGACAAGGAACTTCCCGCCGGAGCTGGATTGGAAGCTCACCTACGCATCGCCGACGCGGCTTGAATTCGAGGCCGAGCGCTGAGCGGATGGAACGACAGAAGCCGCCGCATGCCCGAGGGGTGCGGCGGCTTCTGCGTGGACTACTTGAGCGGGTCGGCGCGGAACTCTTCACGCACCGCGTCGGCGATCTCAGTCGGCGACCCCACCTTGATCTTCGAGGCGATCCGCTCGGCGTCCTCCTCGTCGATCGAGAGAACCGCGTCGACCTTGACCTCGGTCACCGGGTCGGGATTCGTCTTGCCGAGCACCATCTGCAGGAACTGCAGCTCGTTGTCGGGGATGTCGCGGATGACGTTCGGCCCGGCGAGGCCCATCGCGCCCAGAAGGATGCGATAGGCGTCCGAAGGAACCTCCCACGTCGAGCCGCCCTCGCCGACGGCCAGGAGCTTCCCGTTGTTGGTGTAGAGCTTGAGCGGGCGGGCTTCGGTGCGCACGATATCGGCGACGCCACCGGCGATGGTTCCCGAGATCGCCATCGACACCCAGAGGTCGAACTGCCGCTCGTTTCCCGAGTGGTGCGCAGAGATCAGCGGCGCGGAGTTGTTCACCTCCTCGTCGTTGGCGAGCTGGCGATAGTAGCCGGGGCCGATCAGAGCGATGCCACGGTTGGGGGCCTGGATACGGATCATTTCATCATCCTTCATGACGGGGTCGGAAGAGGAGGAGCCACCGCCGCCGGACGGCGGGGTGCGGAAGATGCCGGGAACGTCGAAGTGCCAGCCTTCGCCGAAGCCGTCACCCGAGGCGATGAGCAGGCCGGTGCGGCGCGCCCAATCTCGGATCCAGCGGCCGCGAGCGGAAGAGGCGACGGTGATCCCGGCATCGGAGCCGGTATCGCGAATGTCGACAGCGGCCTTGTCGCCCTGGATCTCATGATTCGAGGTGCCGGGGACGGCGACGGTTCCCGCAGCCGAGATGCGATACCAGCGAACGCCGTTCCAGACGCGGGTGTCGTAGACCTTCCGGCCGTTGACGTTGCCCGCAGTGACGTATCGCTCGCGGAAGATCGCCTCCTGCTCGGCATAGGTGCGGATTGCCGAGGTGACGATGGCGTGCACGCCGAACGCCTGGAAGAGGTCGCCGTCGAGCAGCGTGATGACGTAGAGCATCCACGCCGTCAGGCGCTGGCCGTTGAGATAGACGTACTGGATTGCGCCGCCCATGATCAGCCCTCCGGCCCGACGTCGTCGCCCTCGGAGACGTAGACAGTGTGCTCGAGCGCGACGCCGGAGACGACGACAACCTCATCGTTCTCGTCGAGGCCGAACGAATCGACGATGCCGTCCCCGTCGACGTCGACGTCGATGGGGAGCAGCGGAACGGCCACGCCCGCCTCGCGCTCGGCGAGCAGCGCTGCGCGGACGACAGCACGGTCCTCGTCGGTCAGGGTGAGGTCAGCCACGGTCGTCCGCCTTCGGGTCGGGGAGCACCTGAACAGCGCCGGTGACCGGGGACTGGCGGACGGCGCTCTTGGGGACAGAGCCGAGGCCGATCCGGGTGAGCCAGGCGTTCACGGCAGGGATCGCCATGATGCGGGTGATCGCGGCGGCAACGGCTGTCACGCCCGCAGCGATGCCGAGCAGCCAGAGCCGCAGCGTCGAATCGTCGGGCAGGCCGAGCGCGTCGATGAGCTGCGGGAGCAGCACGGCGAAGCCGAGGAAGGCGGGGATGATCACGGCGACGATCGTGCGGAGCACGCGCTGGGCCTTGTACCAGATCTCGGTCGCCTTGGCGAGAGCGGCCTTCGCCGAGTCGCCCTGGGGGGTGGGGATGCTCATGATGGGGCCTTTCATTCGGAGGGGGTGGGGAGGCAGAGGACCGTTTGCACGTCCTCTGGCGGGCCGTTCTGTTCGACGGCGACGGATACCCAGCGGGTCTGCGCAGTATAACCCTCCGGGCAGACGGGGCCGGAAGGGCCTTGCGGACCGGTTGCACCTTGGGGTCCAGCAGGACCGGCGGGGCCGGCGGGGCCGGGAGCACCCTGCTCGCCCTGGGGTCCGGCGGGGCCTGCAGGACCGGCGGGGCCGGGAGGCCCAGCGACGGTCGAGTCCGCACCGGCGGGACCGATGCAGCGACCCGAGGCGCAGAACTCGGTGAGCGCACGCAGCACCTGCGCGTCGGTGGCATCCGACCCAGCGGGGCCGACGGGGCCGGGGGGACCAGGCGCGCCGACGTCGCCCGGCTCCCCTTGCGGACCCTGGTCGGCGACGTCGCCCGGCTCGGGAGCGGACGGCTCCTCACCGGTGGCGGCGGTGAACTCCTCGTACAGCTCGACATAGCGATCCTGCCAGGTCAGCGCCTGAGCGACCCACGAGTCGCGCCCGATCGCCGAGAGCAGCCACCCCGTCCCGAGCGTGCCCGCGATGATCGCGAGCACGAGCGAGAAGACGATGACGAGCCGCCGCCGATCCCGCAGGAACGCCTGGTACATTTCTTCGCGCTCAGTCATGGCGCACCTCCGCGAGGATTCCGATCGGGTCGGGCCACGGCGGCATCTCGCCGCGCTCGGCCCCGGTCTTGATGATGGACACGTACCGCTCCCAGGCGACGTCGCGACGCCGATACCAGATGAGCAGATCTTCGAGACGGTCGACGCGGCCCTCGAGAGAGCCGATCCGCTCCTCCTTGCCCTTGTCGGACTCCTGGAGCTGGTCGATCATCTGATTTTCGAGCGAACCCTTCTTCGGCAGCAGCGCGTAGACCGCGGCGAGAAGTGCGAGGCCATACCCGCCGAGGCCGAGGACGCTGACGAGATCCTGCACGGCTACGACACCTCGACATCGCCAGTCCCCAGGCCGCCGTCGACGGGTGCATCCGGCACCACTTCAGGGAGAGGGCCGAGGTCGGCGAGGACGCCGGACAGGAACGCGGTCAGGTCGCCGAGCGAGGCGCGCGAGATGGAGAAGGAGGTCGAGTTCTCGACGGTCTGCACCGACACCGAGACGATGCCCGTCGCCATATTCACGCTGGCCTCGTAGCGCGACCCGCCGGAGCCGTCGCGATAGTTCACGATCGCGATTTCGTTCTTCTGCATGAGCCACTCCTAGGTCTTGATGATGTAGTTCAGCACGATGTACGGCTGGAGGTTGTTGTGCGCGCCGCCACCCCCCGTAGTCGGGGTTGCAGACGCCTGCTGTCCACCCGCATAGAGGCCACCGCCGTCGGCGGCGGTGGAATTCCTGGGCTGCGTAACGTACGCATACCCAGATGGCGCACCGTGGCTATGGCTGGGCATTTCAGCGACGCTCAGCGTATGCGTCTTCGCGCCCGCCTTCTCGCCGAGGACGTCGAACTCGACCTGAGAAGCATCCCGCCCGACGAGCACACGACCGCGAGCGTCGGGCAGCGTGAAGTGCGTCGCATCGACGGAGCCATAGGTCGTCCCGATCGCGGCGAAGAGGTCGGGATAGTCGGCGCGGAGGAGGCTCTGCCCGGCCATGATGAGCCACCCCGCGGGAGCGGTCGCGGCGGCGGTGGCCTTCACGTCGCCGGGATCGGCGAGCTGACCGGCGGTCGGGTTGCGAGAGACGCGCGCAAGACGGCGCTCGAGCGCGGTCACTCGATTCTTCAGGCTGCGCAGTAGCGCGGGCATCGTGCGATCGACCATCAGAGCGCCTCCAAGGATCCGGCCGGGGAGAGGGACACCTGCACCGTTTCGACGCCGGGAACCTCCTTCACGGTCACCTTGTCGAGCCGCTGGTCCTGGGAGACGGGGCGGAGGTTCAGCGTGGCGCGCACCGGCATAACGACGCCCGGCACCAGCTCGTTGATGCGCAGGTCATGCGAGAGGCGGAGGCCGCCGCCCTGCGGCACGATGATCTCGGTGGGCACAGGATTACGCCCGACGAGCTGACGGCGCGCCTGCGAGTTGAGCGCCATCTGAGAGGGCGTGTCCGCGCCCTCCTCGGACGCGAGAGAGGCGATCCGAGTCCACACCCCATAGAAGGGGTCGGGAGCGCCAGCGTTGCCGACAGACGGCGGCGGAGGAGTCGGGTCGTCGGGGTCCGGCTCTTCTCGCTGCGCCGAGATGTGCGCGACCGAGGCGTGCTCCGTGCCCGAAGCGATGACGACCAGCTCGCCATAGAAGTCGGCGTCAGTGAGCTGGCGCGTGCGACCGATCGACGTCGCCGAGTCCCAGATGAGGATGCGCCGACCGACGGCGGTGAAGTCGAGGCCACCCTCGGCGAGGTTGCGCAGATGCTCGCCTGCCATCATCTCGAAGGCGAGCGTCGACGAGCGCGTGAGGATACCCTGTGGACCCGTCGAGGCTCGCACATCCAGATGCGGGAGCACGTTGATCGGCGGACCCCAGACCTCGAGAGGCCACGTGCCGGAGCCGAAGTTCTCCCAGCGCGGCATGGTGATGACGTCCGGGATGCCCGCCGAGCCGACGTCGGCGGAGTACGGCGTCTGCAGCTCGTAGGTGAGGATATCCCGGATGCGCTCGGTCATGTAGACCTGCCCGCCGCCCTCGGAGTTCGGCCAGTCCTTCGACAGAGGCGTTGCGTCGAGGTACTCGATGACGTCGTGGGCGACCAGCTCGACGCGGTTACGGAACCACCGCACCTCGAGGATCGGACCCTCCCAGACGCGCTCCGAGCCGCGATAGATCACGATCTCGTGGCGCATGGCGGCGATCTGCAGCAGGAAGGATCGCTGGCCGATGCACGAGCGACCCGAGACGACCACGCGCGCGCCGGTGACCTCGTCGCGCTCGCGCGTGTACTCGACTTCGGCGACGTCGACGAGCTGATCGAGGCGACGCACGCCGCCGCGATCATGGATCATGACGCGGTGCAGAGAGATGCACTCCTCACCGGAGAACCCAGGGGTCGCCATTACAGCATCCTCGTGGTCAGGGCCACGTCGACGGAGAGGTTGCCCTCCGGGGCGTCGAGCGGCACGTCGAAGCTGATCAGGTACGCAGTACCGCAGGAGAGCACCGGCCACGAGGCCGGGCCGCCGCCGGTGCCGTAGAGGAGGCGATCGGCGCTGATCGCATCGCCGCCCGCGACCTCGGCCCAGACGCGCTGCGCCACGCCGTCGAGCGTAAGCACCGTCGACGCCGGGATGAAGGACACGATCTGCTCAGCCTCCCAGGCGTCCGCCGGGAAGACGCTCGGGTCCAGCCCGTCCGGATTCCGGTAGACCCGGATGCGCACCTGACGAGCCGGGAGAGCGCCGGTGGTGAGCGTCATGGTCGCGACGAGGTCCAGCCAGTCGCTGACCTCCTCCTGCGGAATGATCGCCCAGTAGCGCCGCCAGGAGCCGACCTCCTCGATGCAGTCGTCGGCGATCGCCGGTGGCTGCGGAGGGACAGGAATCGGAGGGCAGTCGGGGTCCGCGAGCGGGTCGATCGCGTCCGAACTCTGGGCGACGGCCATAGAGACGGAGGCGTTCTCCGCACCGAGCCAGGAGTACACCCACGCGGCGGTGTCCGGGGTGCTGCCGGAGAACCAGTCGTACAGCGTGCCGATGGAGAGCATCGCATCGTCCATCATGACGCTCTGACCGCCGAGCCAGACCGACCAGCCGGTGCCCGCGACGTCGACCCAGCCCGTCGCGCCATAGACCGCGCCGAGAGGAGCGGTTCCCTGCACGGTCAGGCGAACCATCTGCGTGGGGTTGGCAGGGACGACCTCGGCCACGCCGACGGCCGAAGCGCCGATCGGAGCGAAGGCGGCATCCAGCCAGATGATCTCCGCAGCCATGCGCTGCGAGCGCGAAGGCGCGACATAGATCGAACCCCAGTAGACGCCGCCCTCGGCGACCTCCTGCACGCCGGGAGTCTCGAGCGCAGTGCCCGCGCGGAAGCCCGCAGCGACGGTGTCGGTGAAGAAGGTGACGCGCGCGCCGAACGACCCGCTACGCCCACCCGTGGCTCGGATGACGACGCCGTCGCCGCCCGAGGTGTCGGAGCCGTCGGCGAAGGTGCGCCACCCGGCCGGAGCCTTGGCGACGGCGCGCGAAGTCGAGTTGTTGATCGCGCCGTTCCACTGGTAGTCGATATCGGTCTTGTCGGGCGTTGAGCCGTCGAAGTAGTCGCCGGGGTTGGTGTTCGGATTCGGCTGCTGGACGGTAACCCAGTCGGTCCACGGCGTCTGGTAGGAGCCGATGAACGCGGAAGCGCGCCACTCGAAGACGTCGCCCGGAGTGAGCGGGGAGACGACCAGGGGCGAGGTCGGGGTGTCGTAGACCGTGGCCGCGCCGCCGATGGGACGGCGCTCGACGCGGTACGAGGTCACCGAGGAGACGCCAGAGGGCGGCGAGAGCGTGACGGTGGTGCTCGTGCCGGAGAAGGATGGGGTGACCGTCATACCGGGCGGGACGGCGGGCAACGTCACGCCCTGATCTACGCCATCACCTACGGCCGGGGACCAGGCACCCCATCCAACGGCATTACGCCCGCGAGAGCGGAAGTAGTACCTGGTTCCGGGGGTGAGGCCAGTGAAGGTCGAGACGCCATTTGCGGAAATCGAGATCGGCGACCCGAAGGCTGGATCCTCGTCGGCCTGCCCCTGCCACTCGAGGACCGGAGCACCGCCGTCAGTGGTCATCGAATAGGTGTATCGAAGCGAGGTTGTTGTGGCCTGATCGACGGAAATGCTATTCGGCGCACCAGGCGCCTTCGGGATCCGGTCAGTCTGGAACCACGCGCCTGCAGGATCGGCGGTTCCGAAGATCGATGCGGGGCCGTGCCAGCAGTCGACGAAGATATCCAGGTAGCCGTCCGGGTTGTGCCCGAACCAACCAGTCCCGGACGAGCCGAGCAGGATGGCGCTAGGTCCGCCGCGGAAATCAAGGTTATGGCACCCACTCCAATTCGACCCACCAAGGGAGACGCTCCAGGGGAAGCAGTCGAGTGCATAGGTGGAGCCGGAGCCAGAGGGGTTGCGAGCGTACAGCTCCCAGACGTAGGAGGATCGGTTGTTGGCCTGGTCGGTCTGGTTGCGCCGAACGTACAGATACAGGTTGAACGCAGGGCGGCCCGAGTAGGGCGCGGAGATTGAGAAGTCGTAAGCCACCGGTCAGCCCTCCTTACGGCACCGTGACGGCGAGCGCGTCGGAGTAGAGGCGGACGACGGTGCCCGCGGGCCAGGACGAGAGGAACGCCTCCGCGCGCACGAGAACGAAGTTCGCTCCGGGGGGAGGGACAAGGCTCTTCGCCGAGAGAGCGCCGCCGTTGACGGGGATGGTTCCGAGGTTGTCGCTGCGCAGGACAGCGCCGCCAGCCGTCGCGCGCCAGAAGGCGCGCACGACGATGTCGCTTCGCACCGGAACGCCCGCCATGAGCAGCTCGGCTGCCCAGAGGTTGATCGAGACGCGAGAGCCACTGGGGCGGGCGGAGATGTTGACCTCCTGCTGTGCGTAGAAAGTGCCGCTCACGCCCGCCCCGGTGGCGGTGAAGACGACGCGATAGGAGGCAGCGCCGACCGCCTGCAGCTCTCCGGTGACGCGCCCAGCGGCGAGCATCGCCGCGGTGATGCCGCCTTCCGCGCCAGAGGTCCAGCCGGTCGCGTTCGCCTCGACCGACGGGTTGGCGGAGAAGTTGGTGGCGGCGTCGACGTTCGCGCCAGCCAACTCGGCGGACGGGTAGGGAACCAGGTTGTACGGGGTGTCCTGGATGACGACGGTGGGGGTGACGGGAAGGTCGACCTCACGCGTTGCGGAGTAGACCCACGGCCGCCCGGCAGTGTAGGTCCACTCGAAGATCTGGCCCCAGAACTCGCCCTTGTTCATCAGCTCGCGCTCGAGCGGGCCGGAGGTCACGGTGACGCCGTGCAGGAAGCGGCGATACCCGTCGACGCGCGCCGCGTACGCCTCGGGCGTCTCGCACTCCTCGCGCGCAGGCGGGCAGTCGGTGAGGAACTCGAGATCCGTCGAACCGCAGCCGGTGCCATGCTGGCCGCAGGCATCCGGGTCGAGAGAGGCGTTCAGCCATGCGACGCCGTAGTCGAGCGCGTCGCGGCCTCGCGCGAGCAGGATCGCCCGGACACGCACCTGGCGCGAACCCTTGCGCGTGCGGCCGACCACGGCCCCGTCGTCGATGCCCTCGGTGACGGACGCCGAGCGAGTCGAGTCGTTCAGGCCCGCGACGCTGAGCGCGAAGACCCCATAGAAGCGACCGGAGACGTCGGGCATCGAGAGGTCGTACCACGGCGCGTCGGGGAGGTTGTCGGCGGTGTACGGCAGATCGCCGAGCGCGGCCTGCAGCGTCGTGCAGCGCGGCCCCTTGAGCCAGAACATCGGGCACGCCGCAGTGGAGGCGATACCGCGCGCGCGCTCGTTGTTGATCACCTCGTTACCGCCGAAGCGGAACCACCCTTCATAGGCCATCAGAGACTCGCCTCCTCTGCGATCGCGTCCAGCGTTTCGAGGGCCACCTTACGGGAGTCCTCGCCCTTGACCTGGATCGCGCCCTCGGCGATCACGGTCGTACGACTATTATCGGTCGACGTCGACGAGGCACCCGAGCCGGAGCCGGATGCGAGAGACGTGCCCTGCGCGTTGATCGAGCCGTTGACCACCGGCGGCAGCGTGGCCACCGCCGCCGAGGAGAGGTCGTCCATCGCCCCGGTGACGAGGCCGAGGGTGCCGCGGATACCGTTGGCGAGGCCCTGGCCCATGTTCGCGCCGTACCCGGCCATGAGGCGTGAGGGCGAGTGGATGCCGAGGAACGACAGGAAGTCGCCGACCGCATCCTGCGCGATCTTCAGCAGCGCGGAGCCGACCGATCCGGCGGCTTCCCAGAGGCCGGAGACGAGGCCACCGATTAGATCGACACCGGCCTGCAGGAGAATCGGGATGAGGCCGATCAGCGTCTGCACCATCGTCGGCCCGAGCTTGATCAGCGCGTCGATCAGCTTCGGGATGATGATCGGCAGCGCCTGCACGATGCCGGTGAAGAGCTGCACCGCGCCCTGGATCAGGGTCGGGATCATCCCGAGCAGCGTCGAGATGAGCTGCGGCAGCATATTGAGCAGCGCCGTCAGGATCTGAGGGATTGCGGTGAGCAGGCCGGTCACGACGCCGAGGAAGAGCTGCAGCGCCGAGTCGATGATCGTAGGCAGCATCCCGAGCAGCGTCTCGATGAGCTGCGGGAGGAGCGTCAGCACCGCGTCGATGATGATCGGGGTGGCCTCGACCAGGCCGTTGACGACGCCCATGAAGAGGTCGAGCGCGGCCTGAATGATGAGCGGCAGCGCGGTGATGATCGCCGTCGCGAGCTGCGGCAGCATCGCCACGAGCGAGGCGACGATCTGCGGGAGCACGGTAATGATCGCAGTGATGATGCCCTGGAAGAGCTGCAGCGCGGCGGTGAGGATGGTTGGGATCGCGCCGAGCAGCGTCGTCACGAGCGTCGGGATGAGCGTCGCGAAGGTCTGGACGATCATCGGGATTGCGGCCGTCAGCGCGGGGATGAGCGCCAGGAAGAGGTTCAGGATGCCGGTGATGAAGATCGGCAGGTTCGTCGCGATCCGCTCGACCATCGCCGGGATGAGCGTGGCCGCCTGGTTGACGATCGAGGTGAAGATCCCCGGCAGCGACTGAGCGAGCGAGTCGAATCCCGCCATGAGCGTCGACGGATCGAACGCGGTGAGGGCCACGAGCGCGCCCGCGAAGAGGCCGACGGGTCCGGTCAGCGACGAGAAGAGTCCACCGATGACCGGGAGGTTGGTCAGCAGCGGCCCCATCGCGCCGAGGAGCGCGCCGATCACCGGCAGCAGCGGGCCGAGCGCGGAGACGAAGCTGGACGCGCCCTCGGACGTCACGTCGAAGCTGATGCCGGAGAGCGCGTCGGCGAGCTTCTGGACGCCCGGCGCGAGCAGGTCGCCGATCACCGTCGCCACCGGCGTGACGGCAGCGGTGAACTGGTCGAGCAGCGAGATCAGCGCCGGGAACAGCGTCTTCAGAGATTCGAAGATCGGCTTCTGCGCGGCCGCGCCCATGCGACCGAGCGCCGCGCCGACGTTCGACAGCATGCCAGAGAAGGACTGACCCATTGCCGCGGCCGCGGGGCCGAGGCCCGCCTCCATCGCCGCCTGGAACGTCTCGAAGTCGACCTTGCCGGAGGAAACCATCTTGGAGGCTTCCTCGGCCGTCACGCCCATCTGGTCGGCGAGAAGTGAGAGGGCGGGCACGCCGCGCTCGGCGAGCTGCTGCAGCACCTCGCCGTTGACCTTGCCGGTCGCGGCGACCTTGCCGAAGATGGTGCCCATCTCGGTCAGGTCGGTCCCGGCCACCGCCGCGGTGGAGGCAAGGATCTTCAGCGACCGCTCCATGCCGTCGATCGGCACGCCCGCAGCGGAGAACGACGCCGCGGCCGACGCCGCCTCGCCGAGGCCGAAGGCGGTGCCCTTGACGGCGTTGGTCGCCGACTGCATCGTCTTCGACAGATCCTCGCCGGTGATCCCGAGGCCCGCGAGCTTGGCCTGCGCGGTGTCGATCGCCTCGAGGCGGCCGAAGCCCTTGGTCAGCGCCGCGCCGAGGGTGGCCGCCACGGCGGTGCCAGCGAGCCGAGCACCCGTCTCGAGCGTGCCCTTCATGCCCGAGGCGATCGCCGACCAGGCGGCGGACGCGCCGCGCTTGATCGCCTCCCACGTCGCCGACGCCGCCGACGAGACGGCGGAGAGGGCCTTCTGCGCAGCCGGAGCGAACGCGGCCGCGGCGGAGCTTGCGACGTTCCATGCGGTGCGCGCGACGCCGCCGACCGCGCCCATCTTGCCGGTGAACGACGAGAGGGCGGCATCGGTCGACCGGAAGCCGGAGATGAAGTTCTGGACGCCGGTGATCGCCGGACTGAGGGCCTTGGCGGCCACGCCGCCGAGAGATCCCATCTTGCCGGTCAGATCCGAGGAGGCGGCCGCGGCATCGTTGAAGCCGCGCACGAAGTTCTGCCCGAGCGCGGTAACCGGCGCGAGCGCCGACTGCGCGGTGGAGCTGAGCCGGGAGAGCGCGGACTGGAAGCCGGACTGCAGCGCCGAGGTGGCGGCCTTCGGATCGATCGCGGCGGCGAGGGAGGCGCTGAGCGCCTTACCCATCGAAGCGCCGATCTTGGCGAGCGGCCCCGACGTGGCCTTCTCTACCTGGGAGGGGACGTCGGAGGCGTCAGCATCGACCGTGATGCTGACCGAACCGATGGAACCCGCCACGCCCGCCGCCTATAGCTCGATCGCGCCGAGGCGCGAGAGGGAAGCGGCCCCGGCCCAGATCGCCAGCGAGCCTAGAT
>JASLGG010000008.1 GCA_030150265.1 Protaetiibacter sp. | reverse complement strand
CACAGAAAGGGCACACACCAATGACCACCAACCAGATCGCACAGGCCGTCGCGCGGGTCGAGGGAATGGGCCTGGCCGACGAGGTCACGCGGCAGCTCGTGGGCATCATCCACGAGTCGTTCGCCCCGGCGCCGCGTCGTCGACGTCGCCCGGTCATCATCCCCCAGTGGCTGCGGCCCGAGAACGCGCCGACCGCTCCCGTGTTCGCCGTCGACGACAAGACGCAGGCCTGGATGGATGCCCGCCACGATCCGGCATTCACGCCCAGGTACCAGCCGCCGAAGGCCGCGAGCGCGCTGCGACCCAAGAAGTGGACGCGGGCCGATCTCGAGACCGCGGCCGGGTTCGCGCGCATGGCCGTCGAGGCCTGGCGACGCCTGGGCTACGAGGTGGTCACCGAGGGCGATCCGAAGGCCGATGGATCGAACGTCACCGTTCGCGTCGCGCAGCCCGTGGCGGCCTGACCGTGAGCGCGTTCGTGCTCGATCAGGCCCACATCCGGGCCCTCGTCAATGCCGGGCTGCAGGATCACCACCGGTCGCCGCTCTCGTGGGGGACGCGCGCCCTCACCGACGAGGAGCGCAGCCGTTCCTACGAGCGCGGCACCGCCTGGGGCCCCGAGGCGGTTGAGATCGCCAGCGCTGTGCGGCGCACGCTGACGCCGACGACGGCGGGCATGGTCGGCGCCATGCTCGCGGCCGAGAACCAGCGCAGCGTGAACTACCGCTACGACGAGCACGAGATCGAGGCACCCTACGAGCACGGGCCGGATGCCCGCGTGTACTCGCCCCTCGAGATCCTGGTCGCGATCCAGGGCTACGAGTATCAGAGCTGCGAGCACCCCGACTGGGAGGAGTCCGAGGCGCAGCGTTTCTGCGCAGCCTTGCGGCTCGCCATGATCACGCGGCTGCCCGGCTATCGCGGCGTCGAGACCTGGGATATCCGGGACTGACCCGGACCGACCGCGCCCCGCCCGCTCGCCAATGTCGGACGCTCCCGCTACATTTATGAATGTCAGATCAAGCATGAATGAAGGGACGCAAGATGGACGAGTTCTGGGCCGGGGTCGATCGGATGCTCGACCGCATCGAGCAGGAGAAGCCGGACACCTTCGCGAAGGTCGCCGCGATCCTGCAGGGGATGCCCGCGGGCACTGAGCCGCGCGCGCCGTATACCCGGGCGTTCTTCCCGGGCTCGGGTGGCGATCGCCAGCTCATCGAGGCGCTGAACGTGGCCGGATGGCGGCGGGTGTGGAGCGAGGCCTCCTACAGCTATGAGGCGCGGCACCGTGTCACCGGGCACCTGCTCACCTACACCGAGGGTGACGTCGACCCCGGCGCGGCCCGGCTGGGCATCGACCCGGGCGCGCCGTGGTGGGTGATGAACGCTCCCGTGACGCGGGTGCTGGCGACGCACGCGAACCGCGCCGCGGCCGAGGCTGACGCGGAGCGCTGGGGCGCGGCGAGCTTCGCCCTCTACGCGCCCGAGTACCGGCAGGGGGTGGCGTGATGGCCACGAGCACGCTCGACCTGGCCGCCTTCCGGCTCGCTCACGGGCTGAACCCCGAGGACGACTACGCCGACGAGGTCAACCGGCTGCGCATCACCCGCGACCCGGCCGAGGACGATTACCCGTGGCTCGTCGACGGGATCAACACCGAAACGGGCCAGGTGTCGATGTGGATGCAGAGCTACCGCACCCACGCGGCGGCCGTGGCCGACCTCCCGTCGCTCTGGGCCGAGTACATAGCGGGCGCGGCGGCCGGGTGACCGGGCGTCGATCGCGAGTTTGTCCGAAACCGCCGGGCACGTGCATCCCGTGTAGGTAGGAGGGGTTCGCCCGGGCCCCGCTGATTCGAGGAGGCGGCATGCCCTACCGGAGGACTCAGGCTCAGTTGGATGAGGAGCTGCGGCGAGAACAAGCGCAGGAGCGCAGGGCCGTAGCGGCGAGGATCGAGGCGGCACCCCGTCGCCCTGACGGCCAGCTCAGCGCGGTGGAGTTCGAGGGATTGAGCCAGCGCGTCTACATGGCCTTCGGGGAGTCGGTGGGCCAATACTTCGACCGCCACGGGCAGCTCCCGTTCCTCGACGACCCCACGTTGCCGTATCCGATGAGATACCTCTCCGCTGGCAGGTTCAGCGATGCGCGCACGCTCGTGGCGTTCTTTCTGGGCGCTGCCATGTGCGTCGTCGTCTCGCTACAGATCGGTCACGATCGGCTCGCCATGCCTTGGCCCGTCCTCGTCCTGCTCGTGGGCGTCGCCTCGTTCTTCGCGGCGCGTTGGGCGCTGACGCGCGTGGCTCGACTGGTCGCGAGCCCTGGTGACCTCGAGGCCCGCGAGCGCTCGGTTGCCGAGCACCGCGAGATCAAGAGGTCGATCGAGCTCGAGGCGGAGGCCGCCGCTGCGCAGCGCCTCCGGGAACAGGGGAAGTGGCCGATCGAGGGAACCACCGGCGGCTGACGACGGCGACGCGAGCCATGTAGCGGAGGTCTCCGAATGTCGGAGGCCTCCGCTACATTTATGAATGTCAGATCAAGCCGAGAGAAAGGCACCCCATGACGACCAATCCCTACGACCCCGACGACCCCCGCGCCGAGTTGCTCGATACCGTGCTCGACGCGCTCGCCGAGCAGCAGCCCGGCAGCACCGCGACCGGCTACGCCGCGGCCATGATCGACCGGCTGCGCGAGGACTACCCCGACGTCGTCGGCGAGACGCCGGATCTCATCGCCTCGCGGGTGATGGTGAAGTACGAGGCCGACGAGCGGCTGAGCGTCCGCGTGAACCCGACCAGCTTCGTGCTGCGGCGGGGGCTGCTGCGCGACATGCTCGCCGAGGCTGCGCGACGCGGCCGCGGGGAGGCGTGAGCATGGCCGAGCTGGCCCCTTACGACACCGGAGCACGCCTCGAACCTCGCCCGTGGGTCGAGCGGGTGGGAGACAGCTGGGTGACCGGCAGCGAGCGCCTGCGCGACGCCTTCCCCGACGACTTCGGCCGCGTCGACTTCGACGACGACGAGGCCGCCACCCTCGCGACCGTCTACGTCGAGCGCACCGAGGCATCCCCGAGCGGCATCCGCTACGTGCTGCACGTCGAGGCCGACCCCGACATCGTCAACGTCGAACGCGAGTGGCCCTCCCCCGCCGACGAGCTGGCCGACCTGATGCTCGGCGCGTTCCCCCGCCAGGAGATCGGCGACTCCGTCGTCACCCTCATCGGCCTGACCGAGCTGCACGGGCTCCTCGTCGAGACCATCCGCCGCGCTCGCGGCGAGCAGTCCGAGAAGTGACCTTCTGACCCAGGGGCGACCGTCGAATGTCGGTCGCCCCTGCTACATTTATGAATGTCAGATCAAGCCGCATGGAAAGGACACCATGAGCACCTACAACAACATCACCATCACCGGTGAGACCCCGGAGGCCAGGGCCTGGCTCGACGGGAAGAACATCGACAAGCTGCCGGACTTCACCGGCTACGAGGAGCCCGACTGGGAGCGCTTCGACACGGGCCGCGAATGCGTGGAGGTCAGGGGCACCTGGGATTCCAAGTACGCGACCGACGGCGTGGGCGAGTGGATCGCACGGATCACCCGCAAGCACCCCGGCATCCGCGCCGAGTGGAGCCAGGAGTGGGACACCCGCGACGCCGACGATCCCGGCCACACCGTCGACGTCTGGCGGGACGGCGAATGGGTACCCGCCGAATCCCGCACGATGGGCCTGGTGCCGGTGAAGCTCGACGACCTGCTCGCCGAGGTCAAGGCCGCCGCCGCGGAGCACGAGACCGCCGCGATGGGCGACTCTGGCGACGCCGAGCTTGACGCGGCGCTGAGCCTGCGGCACGCAGCGCTCGCGCTCGCCGAGGCGCTGGAAGGGGCCACGCGATGAGCGCCCTCTACGCCTACGCCGCGGACGCAGCCACCGCGGCCGCGCTGCGCCCCACCGGGCGCGGCGGCGACGAGGTGCAAGTCGACACCACGCTGGCCCTGTACGACCTCGACCGCGTCGAATGGTCGCAGCCGGTAACCGACACCACCACGGGCCGCGCCGTGCAGCTGCGCCGCGCCTACTGCGGAGGTGCCTGCTACTGCGCCGCAGAAGTGCGGCTCAGCCGCACGGAAACGGCCACCAGCCGCCCGCAGGACGCCGCGAGCGCCGATAACACCACCCCGGCCCCGTAGGGCCACCAGCCGCCTCGGACGGAACTTGTCCGGGGCGGCTGCTAGACACTCGACCTGGGAGAGACCATGAAAAGCCACCGCACCGCATCCAGCGAGTACCTCCTCGCGCACAAGCCCGCCGACGTCGATCGGCTCGAAGCCCTCATCGGCGAAGCGAAACGCAAGAACACCCGGCACGAGACCAAGGAGGCGTTGCTGATGTCGCTATCGTTCGTCGTCTTCCTCGGCTTCATGGTCGCCCTCGGAGTGGCGTTCTTCGCGCACTACGACGCCCAGCCGTTCGTCCCTCCCCTCGCCCTGCTGGGAGCCGTCATGCTCGCCGGTGTCGGCGCCGTGAAGCTCACGCAGCTGCTCCCCATGAACCCCTGGCCCGAGGTCATCGAAGACCTTGAGGCTCAACTCGCCGCGACCGACTGGAAGAAGACCCTTACCGAGGCCGAGAACCGCGAGCGCCAAGAGAACCGCGCCGAACTCGGCCGCGAACGCGAACGCGCTCACCAGGACCGCCTCGCCGAGCTCGACGCCGCCCTCGACACCGAGCGGCCGCGCACCCCGCGGAACAAGCGCAAGCCTTGGGCGTGGATCGCCGGCGGATTGGCCGTCGCGCTGCTCGCAGCGGGGGTCTTCGCGACAGTCTCCGCGGTCGCGCATTCCGAGAGCTTCGCGAAGGCATCGGCTGCGATCGAGGCCGCCACGGTCGGCGACATGCAGATCGACACGGCAGTGGGATGGCTTGAGACCGAGAAGGCCGCCGCCACGGCAGCACTCGCCGAACTCGAAGCCCTCCTGAGCCAGCTGGGGCCCGGATCTGACCCCGCCCTCGTCAACGACCTCAGGGAAGCCAGAGCAGCGCTCGCGACCTCGACGCTCGTGAAGTACGTCAAGACCGCCGACCCCATCCCCTCACCGGACGAGAGCATGACCAGCACCGAGCTCGACGCCATCGCTCACCTCGCGACGGCCCAAGCCGACGCCGCCGTCTTGGATCTCGACGCGATCGCGCAAGCTCGCGCCACGATCAGCCACGCGACGACAAACCTCGAGAACGCGCTCGCAGCGGTCGGATTGCCGCCTACTGAGGCCCTCTCGGCCTGACGACGCCGCCGAGCACACCCCGCGCGTTCTAGGCCCGCACAGGCCCGCACAGCGCCCCGGATGGCATCCCGCCGCCCGGGGCGCTGCCTCGTTAGGCGGCTGGCGGCGCTCGCGGCGATGTCGCGATGTCAGACCCTAACGCTACATTTATGAATGTCAGATCAAGTAGCGAAAGGGACACCATGACCAGCACGGAAACCGACACCCGCATCCACGACGGCGAGGCGCCGATGTTCACCGCCCACGCCTACAGCACCGACGGCAGCGATAGCACCTACAACGTCGAGTTCATCGACGGCGGCATGCTCTTCGGCGAGCAAACCGGAATCGAGGCGTGCGCTGGATGGAGCACCATCGACGAAGACGTGAAGCTCATCATGCTCACCACCACCGAGGACACCGGACGCATCCGCATCACCCTCAACGACGGCGTGATCTACGACGGCGACCCCGAAGCCCCCGCCGACGAGCTGCCCACCCTCCTCGACGCCGCCTACACCGCGCTCCACAACTACCGACACAACGAGGCCATCTACCGCGCACTCCCTGACTCCGAGCAGCAAGGCAGCAACTACGAGCACTACGAGGACGCGATCCTCACCAACGTCCACCAGCTCGCCAACGCGCTCGCGGCGCTCGCGGCGGCAGCGCAGAGCCGCTAGGACGGCGCGAGGTCCGGGACGCTGAGGGGCTCGGCCTCTCGCGTTCCGGGGCGCGCGTCAGACGTGGGGCGGCAGCTCGCCCGATGCCGCGGCCGCGAGCGCCGCCCGATAGCGGGCGTTGAGAGGGTCGGCGCTGTCGAACCACGCCACGGCGTGCAGCTCCTCGAGCTGCTTCGCGAAGATCTCGGGCCACCGCGGGCCGTACACCTCGGTATCCGCCGGAGTCGCGCCGCTGAGCGTGATGCCGAAGACCGGCACGAGCGCGGCACCGAGGTGCGGCAGGGTGCCCCAGAGGCGATGGCGGCCGCTGAACACGTCAGCTCCGGGGTCGAACCGAACCGGCTCTCCCCCTGCGAACCACGAGCTCACGATGCGCCACTCGGTCTCGGTGGGCTCGCCTAGACCATCGAGAACGACATACCCGTGCCCCTCGTCGTCAGGGTCGATCGCCCAGTCTTCTGCCGCGAGCGCGTCTCCCACGCGCGCCACGATCGCCGCGATCATTTGCCATCGCTGCTCGTCGCGATCGCCGTGGCGTTGCTTCCCATCCTCGACGTCGGGATCCTCGAGAAGCGTCCGGCGGATATCCGCCGACGCCGCGCGCCACCAGAGTCGCGGCGACACCACACGGACGCTCTCGCGGGCGAGACCACTCACGAGCTCTCAGCCGTTCCTGACGCCTGCTCCTTCTCGATGCGCTCGCGGACGCTCTCCGGCACGAGCCCAAAGAGGGCATCACGCTCGGCGGGCTTGGTGATCAGCTCGTCGGCGAGCTCGTTGATCGCCTCGAATAGCATCGCCGCGATATCCGCCTGCTCCTGCGAGAGCACGAGCACCGTGACCTCGTCGACGTCGTCCTTGACGTGAAGCGACTGATTGCCGACGTGACGGATCACCGTCAGCATCCTCGCGAGGGGCAGCGACACCTCGCCGCTCACCCGCTGGATGCGCGCCTCGAGATTCGAGCGGGCCGGAGCGTCCGGATCGACCTCGCGCAGCAGCCGCTCGAGCGCAGCTCGAGCAAGAGCCGCACCAGCTCGAGGCGACACTTCATAGACCGCCCGAGCCTCCTCGTAGAGCGCCCGCGCAGCCGCCGGCATGTCCGTGCGAGCGAGCGGCATCCGCGACGTCGCCGGATACACGAGGAGATCCCCCCGCCAGATCGTCACGAAGCTGCACCGCGCACAACGCGCGAACGCCCAAAGCGCCGGCGGCAGCTCATCCTCGCCGGCATCCGCCTCGCCCGCGAGCTCCTCGGGCGACGGCTCTTGATGGTGCTCGAAGATGTTGCCCAACCACGGCATCCGACTCTCGGCAAGCTCCGCGGGCCTGGGGCCGTCCCAGAACGGAAGCGTGCCGAGCTCCTCGTTCCACTCCACCATCTCCTGCCAGTGCTGCTGCGCGAACGCACCGCAGACCGGGCAGTCGAATGCGGTCTTGTCACGCGCCGGAGAGCGATCGCCGCGGTGTTCGGGAGTGGCCATGCGTACACGCTAGCGAGGCGCCGCGCTCGCGGATGCCGCGCCTGGTATCTGCGAGCGCCGACAGCGCACACCCGGCCCGATGTCGGAGGCTCTCGCTACATTTATGAATGTCAGATCAAGCCTTACGAAAGGGGCAACATGAACACCATCACCACAGACCAGGCCGCACGAGCAGCCTGGTCGGCGATCGCCGAACCGGGCGACAAGCAGGCCGCGGCCGCCATCCGGAGCATCGGCGCCGACGTCGCCCTCGACATGCTGCGCGCCGACCCGGCTTCCCTCGTCGAGCAGCTCGGCACCGTCACCGACGAAGACGCCGCCCGCGCCGCGGTCGACCGGTGGATGCCGCGACAGGGCTCCGCCGCGCGCGTGCTCGAGTCGGCCGCGCGGCACGGCGTGCAGCTGATCACCCCCGATCACCCGCACTGGCCCGCACAGCTGGCCGACCTCGGAGACGCCGCCCCGTGGGCGCTGTTCACCAAGGGCGACACTTCGCACCTGATGCATGATCACCGCGCGATCGCGACTATCACCGGGGCGCGGGCAGCCACCGGATATGGCGAGCACGTGACGATCGAGCTGGCCGCTGGCCTGGTCGACCTGGGCTTCGCGATCGCTTCCGGCGCCGCCTACGGCATCGATGGCGCGGCCCACCGAGCGGCGCTGGCTGCGCGCGGCAGCACCGTGGCGTTCATGGCGGGCGGGCTCGATCGCTTCTATCCGGCGGGGCACGACGCGCTGCTGGGGCGTATCGCGGAGCGGGGCGTGGTCGTCTCCGAGGTTCCCTGTGGAGTTGCTCCCACGCGCTACCGCTTCCTGGCTCGGAACCGCATCGCGGCGGCGTTCGCGGCGACTTCGATCGTCGTCGAAGCCGGGGCTCGCTCCGGCTCGCTCAACCTGGCGGGGCACGCGATGGCGCTCGGTCGTGGCCTGGGGGCTGTCCCCGGCCCCATCACGAGCGCGGCCTCGGCGGGATGCCACCGGCTGCTGCGCGAGTTCGGCGCGACGTGCGTGACCAGCGCCGCCGAGATCGCCTCGCTGGCGCAGTTGCCCGCGAAGGCGGCGTGACCGTGACCGCCCGGCGCGTACATTGCGTCGGGCGGCTCCCCGCTCACGGGAGCCGCCCCGCGCCTAGAGGGGGTCTGCGATGATCGCCGACCTCTCCGCCGCTCAGTGGCGCGTCCTCGACCGCGCGATCATGGATGGGGCGGGCATGGCCGCGACGGAGCGGCGCGAGCTCGCGATCCTCGACGCCCGCCGGCAGCTGCTCACCACCCGCACTACGCCGGCGAGCGGACTCGATCCCGCTACCGTGCGAGCGACCATCGAGGCCGTCCGCGACGTTCAGCGCGTCCAGCGGCTCTCGCCGGCGATGCTCGATGAGATCGCCGCGGCGCTCATCGAGTCCCGCCCGATCGACATCAAGGCCGGCTGAGGGCGCCGAGGAAGCTCACTCGCGGCCGAGGGCGCGCGTCAGCACCCCCGCGGCGAGTGCGGCCTTCCCCGAGTCGGTGAGGCGCCACAGCGCTCCCGAGTCGTCCTCGTCGAGGTCGGGCTCGATGTCGCCACGCGCGGCAAGCGCCCGCACGACGGACACGTGGATCGAACCGGTTCCGGGCAGGAGCGCGATGCCGGATGCGCTGTTGAAGAGGAGCCCGCGGGATGCGATCTGGGTGAGCGCGAGCAGCTGCGCGCGGGTGCGGCCGCCGCTGCGCGGCACGGCCGGCTTCGCGGTGAGCTCGAGCTCGATTCCGCCGGCGTCGATCGCGTCCCGCGCGGCTTGCGAGAGCTGCGACATGCGCTCGGTGAGCTTCTGCTCGAGCGCGGTCGCGGGGCGTTGGCTCGGCGCGGCCTTGGCGATCAGGGCATCCCCGAGTGCTCGAGCATCCGGGGTCGAGAGATCGCGGACGGCGGCGAGCGCGGCCGCGCGGATCTCGCCGGCGATCGCGCCGGCATCCTGCAGCTCGGCGGCCGTCCTGGTGGTCACCACGAAGGTGCGACGGTCGACGGCGACCTGTTGCCGCTCGATCCTGTCGGCTGCCATACCTCGACGGTAGCGCCCAGGCCGCCGCGGCTCCTCCACCTCGAGGCTCGCGGCGAAGACGAGCCGCGTTGTATTCCAACGCTGTAGGCCTTGCTGTATTCCGCGATTGGCCCTACTCTTGGGCCAACCCCCCGGACGGGGGGCAGGAAACGAACGGAGAAAAACGATGGATCAGGCAGGTTTCATGAAGTCGTGCCTCACGATCGAGGCCCCGAGCGAGGTGGTGCACCCGCGATCGTGATCGCGTCGGACAAGACCCTTTGGGCGGTGTTGGGGATCGACCCTGACGACGCCGAACCTCGGAGTGTTCCGGTGCGGGTCCGGATGGACCCGGAGCTTGTGCAGGAGCTCGACCGGATCGTCTCCTTCGCGGAGGCGCGCGACGTGCGGCTCACGCGGTCGGATCTCATCCGATCCGCATGTGTGCAGTACGTGGCGGGCTGGAAGGCCGCGACCGACGACGACAGTGCCGCCACGGATGGAGGGGACGCCGGCACGATCAAGCCCCGGCCGGGAGCTCGGTGATGCAATCCCGCATCACCGGGTCCGGTCGAATCTCCGAAAGGAGCAAGGCGATGGAGAACACCCAGCGCCCGGGCAAGAAGAACAACGACAACGAAGGGAGGGATGGAGGACCACCTCACGATGCCGCCTCGGCGGCAGATGAGGTTCTCGCTTCCAAAAACTCGGCGAACCAGAGGGCACACCACGCGGGCTACCGCCTCGGCGCGCTGCTGGCATCGGCCGCTCTTCGAGGCGCGACATCCGGAGCGGTGCACGCGGCGCTCGAGTGGGTGACCGGAGGGCTGGGACAGGACACGGGCGAGGAATCGTAGCGGGGGGCAAGCGATCGAGTGGTGCTGCGCGGGGTAGAAGCTCACACACTCTTCGGCGGGGCTAGGGATGAACCTAGCCCCGCCGTTCTTCTGCCATCGCA
Organism: Protaetiibacter sp.; assembly: GCA_030150265.1. Classification (GTDB taxonomy): domain Bacteria; phylum Actinomycetota; class Actinomycetes; order Actinomycetales; family Microbacteriaceae; genus Homoserinibacter. Next base: position 23,202 of record JASLGG010000008.1, on the reverse strand, counting down.
CCGAACTGTCACGGTCGGTTCATCGAGGACGAGCTCGTGCTCGCTGCTCGCCAGATCTCGGCCGGCGTCATCGATGGGCTAGCTGTACCGGCCGGGCCGCTTGATGCCCTGACCGTAGACCGCCGGCATCTTGAGCCGGCGCCGCTCGGCATCCTCGATCGCGTGGATCTGGGCCCTGAACTCGCCTGCACGTACTGAGATCTCGTGCGCTGCCACGACGCGCAGCAAAGCGGCGCGACCTGAGTAGTAGGGGCCGCCCTCGAGGCGTGAGCTCGCGGAGAGCGACTGGGCGAAGCCGTGCGCCTCGAACCGCTCACCGATCATGGTGACCCAGCCGATCCGCTCGCCGGCAGCAGTGCGGATCTCGAACGTGCCGGGTCGGATCTCGGACACCTGGTGGCCGAATCGCTCCCACCGCCGACCCATTGGAGATCCTCTCGCTCAATGGCCGGCCACCGGTAGGGATTCTACGTCTGGCCTCCGCGAGCGGGATGCTGCGCGGCTGTGGGCGGCTCGAGTGCGTCCTTCCCGACTCGCCAGCCACGGCACGACTGGCCCGGGGCGACGTTGTGCGGCTGCAGCAGGTAGCTCAGGCCTGCGCCCACCTCGAGCGCATGCCGATCTGCGTAGACCGCGATCGAGCGTTGGCATTCCGGGCAGATCGCTCGACGCGCGGTGCCCCGTCTCCCGCGGCCGCGGCTCATGGCTCGGTATCCGCGTCAGGGCAGGGGTACGGGTGGTGGGTGTCGGTGCTGCCGCATGCGGTGCAGCTCCACCCGCTGCTCTTTCGGACGCAGGCCAGGCAGGGCAGCTGGGCGCGGGCCCGCCACGCGGCATCGGAGCTGCACTCGGCCCCGTATTCCGGGCACGCCCACGTGTGTTGCAGCGTCCTCGTCATGTGCGTTCGGGGTCGAGGCCGTACTCGTCGATCGCCTGGTCTTCGCTGACCATCGGAATGATCTGAGGGCGCCGGAAGGCGTTCATGGCGTCGGCCTCGTCGTACTCGATGGCGTTCTCGATCCGCTCGAGCGCGCGCTCGGCCCGCGGGAGCGATCGGTATGGCCCCACCACCGCGACGTTCAGGGTCGAGTCGGGAAAGAAGGCGATCGCGTACTGCATCACTCGCTCGGCTCGTACTTGCCGAAGCACGCCCGGCACGGCTCGTAGCCGTCCGGGGCGCGCAGCGCGGGGCGCCCGGTGCTCTCGCGTGCGAGACGATCACCGTGGATGCGCGCTGCGCCCTCTGCGGTGCCGGCGACGTCGCGCGCGCGGAGCGGCCCGCCTCTCGCGCGGCCGCAGATCGCGTGCTCGAGGAGCGTGGAGAACGAGACCGTGCGGCCGTTGCGCAGTCGCCCGGTGACCACGCCGCCGTCGTAGACGCGCATGACGTGTGCGTAGTGGCGCCCGAGCTGCAGACGATGACCGATCGGCTGTGGCTGCGTCGTGTCGCTCGGAGCGCCCGCCTCCGGGTCGCTCACGTTGGTCGGGTCAGCCACGGTTCTCCTCCTTGGTCATCGACATCCCTGCCGCTCGATACGCGAGCGACTGGATCACCTGCTGCGGTAGCGGCTCGGGGTGGTGGTTCACGATCGCTTTCCGCGCCGCCTTCACCCTTCCGGCAGCGTCGACCGTCCAGATGCCGCAGCCGTAGATGTCGAATCCGGTCTCGTGGTGCAGCGCACCCCAGTTCTCGATCGACTCGAACAGCTCGATGGGCATCGCGTACACGAACCGGTGGGTCACGCTCACCCACGGGGCGCGCTTGGCCCAGGTGTCGCGACGCAGATCCGTGTGCGACACCTTGATCTCGATCGCCGTCCGTTGCAGCGAGGCGAACATCAGCGCGTCGATGCGTCGGGTCGGCCTCGATTCACCCGCACGCTCCTCCCACAAGCCGTCATGGATGACGACCTCCGGGACGATCGCCGCCTGCGGGTAAGCCGCCCGCACCGCCTCGAGCACCTCGGCCGCGATCACGACGCCTCCTCGCACGATGTCAGGATCGTCGCTGCAGCGGCCTTGTCGGCGCCGCTGAGAGCGATCTGGTACCGGTGTGCGACGTCGACGTATGCGGCCGCGTAGGAGCACTGGAAGGCGGCTGCCGGCGGCGTCCATTGCGAGAGCGACTTCGCGCCCTTCTGCGCGTTCGCGGGGCCGCTGACCGCGGCGAGCTCGAGCGGGTCGTTGGCGAACGCCTCCCGCTCGTCGCTCGTCCACTTCCAGGCGCCTCCGCGCCACGCGACCGCCAGCGGGAGGATGTGGTCGATCTGCACGTCCTGGCTGCTCTGCGGACCCCTCACGAACCCGATCACCGTCCCGGTGTACGGGTCGTTCAGGGTGCCGGTGAGCACTCTGCAGCGCTCGTCAACGACGACGTCGACCAGGTCGCGGATCAGGATGTCGTTGCGGGTGTCGCACCCGTTCCCGTCGACGTCGAGCCACCCATCCCCGAACTGCGCCCGCCGATACTCCGGCACCTGCTCGTCGACGAGCTCGGGGATCTCCGCCAGCTGCTCGAGCACCCCCGCCGGCGGCGCCGACGACGACGCAGTCGGGCCCGAGCTCGGCGCCGTCGCCGGCAACCTCGGCACCACACCCGGCGAACCCGGCACCACACCGAGCACACCCCACAGCAGCAGCGCCACGACCGCGAGACCGAGGACGGCGGAACTCGCGCGCCTCACGATCCAGCCCCCGCCCGCGACCCCCGCTGCCGAATGAACGCCGCACACCTCGCCGCAACATCCCCCGGCCGCACCGAACGCACCGCCGCCGGCAGAATCAACACCTTCCACACCACGACCCACACAACCACCGGCGCAAGACGCCACAACGACGGCTCGATCAACTGCCACGCCCCCCACAGCGCGACACCGATCCCCAACACCGCCACCCCCGCCATGATCACCACGTAGACGGCAGCCTCCCCCGCCGTCATCGGCCACGGCAGCCGAACCGCCCGACCCGGAGCCAACGGCACATGCAGATACAGACGCTCGTAGACCTTCACCGGACACCCACCCCACAGCGCTCGCGGTGGTGTTCGTAGATGCGGGATGCGGGGTAGGCGAGCTCGGTGAGGACGTACTCGAGCCCGGCGAAGATCGCCGACAGCACGAGGTCGCCGTCGTCTCCGAACTCGTCCTGCAGGATGCTGCGCGCCGAGCGGATCAGGACGGGGCGGTCGCGGTGGGTTGAGGGCATCGCGTGGATCGTGGCGAGGATGGGCCCGAGCTCGAGCATCAGCTCGGAGTTACCGGCCTCGACGACTTCGGCGATGCCGGAGGTGTCCACCGACTCGAGCTCAGCCATTCGAGGCCCTGCCCTTCCTCAGGATCTCGCCGAGCTGGGTGTGCAGACGAGCGACGTCGCCAAGATCGAGCCGCACGGTCAGACCCCACCATCCGACCTCGAGCGTGAAGCTGGCGCCGCCGCTCCTGGCTTCCTGCACCTCCATCAGCGGCCCGATGTCGTGCTCGCGCGCGTAGGTCTCAACCTTGGCTTCCCGGCTAGGCACCGATCGCTCCCTCGCCTCGCGCGCCATACAGCAGCGCCTCGGTGTACGGCCTGATCTCCGCGGCCGCGGCATCCGTTCGGCCGGCGCAGGCGCTGCAGAGATCCTCCGCGACCCAGTAGCAGGGCGTCCCGGTTCTCTCGATGCAGCCGGCGCAGTTGTCGTCCGTGCATCCGCATACCCGGCACGTGCGATCGTTCATGACGCCCTCCACTCGGCTGCGGTCACCTTCATGATCCGATCCGACGTTGAGACGAGAACCTGCGCGAGCTCGCGGCCGCGCTTGCCGTAGACGAGGTTCCCGACAGCGGTGTGGCCCACGCCGGCGGCCGCGGCGATCGCCCTGGTGTTCATGCCGGCAGCCATCAGGGAACGCACCCGCTCCCTCACCGGTCCTGCGTCGACCAGCACCCGCTCAGGCTTCCCGGCAGCTCGACGACGCGCAGCCTCCGCCGCGAGCGACGCATCCGCGCAGGTCGGCGTCGCGGGGCACTTGGCCCGGTCGTGGCACCCGTAGGAGTAACCCGACGCGGTGCCGTGCTTGATCTGCCCGTGCCGGAGCCCGACGCCGCCGTTCGCCTTCCGCCGCGCGGTGTACTCACGGTGGTAGGCCTTGTGCGCCTCCTCACAGTCCGTGCACGGGCAACCTCGAACCCAAGAGGCATTGGTGCCGCAGCCTTGGACCTCCGCCCGCTTCCGCGGCGGCTTCCGGCGAACCTTCGTTGCCCGCTGATCGGGGCGAAGCCGCTCGAGGTGGAGACGGTGCCGGATCCGCATCACCCGCTCTGCCGAGATCCTGAGCCGATCGGAGATCTCCCGATCGATGAGCCCTTGCCCATAGAGCTCGCGCACCTCGGCATCGTGCGAGGTGTCGACGTTGCGGCCCGTCCGTCCGCTGGCTCGCTCGAGCACGCTCTCGATCGAGACGCCCTCGACGGCCGCGACAGCCCCGGCAGCCTCCTCGAGCGCACCCTGCGCGCGCTCTACTTCCGCCCGCAGTTGCTCGATCCGCTCGCCGCTGCCGCTTGCCTCGGCTGCCTCGAGGCGCCGGCCAGCCGAAGCGGCCGCGCGACGCGCCGCGGTCAGCTCGGCACGCACGTGCACGAGGTGCTCGCGCTCAGCTCGAGCAGCTGCACGCTCGGCCTCCCTCGCCTGCATCCGCTCGACTGCGGCCGTCTCACGCTCCGCTCGAGCAGCTGCACGCTCGGCCTGGGCGGCCTCCCGCTCCGCCTCTTTCAACGCGGCGTTCGTGGCTGCGGTGGTCTCCCCGTCGAGTTGCCGCTCCCGGGCTGCAGTTGCACGCGCGGCGAGTGCCTCGTCGCGACGTGCGCTCGTAGCGAGCTCGCGCTCTGCTCGAGCAGCTGCGCGCTCCGTCTGCTTCGCGTGGGCACGCTCAGCGGCCGCAGCCTGCCTGAGGCGGGCGCGTTCGGCGGCGGCCTCGGCGGCCGCGGCCGCGCGCGCTGCCTCTCGTTCGCTGCGGCGCTGATCTGCTGCAGCTGCTCGTTCGGCGGCCGCCGCGTCGCGGCGCTGGTGTTCGGCCTTCACCGTGGCGGTGCGTTCGCTCTCGAGGATCTCGGCGACGCTCAGGCCGGCGTCGATCTGCCGGCGGAAGGCGAAGTCTCCGCGGTAGCGCTGGGCGACGTCGCGGCAGGGCAGTACGGCCGGGCAGTGAGCGGACTTGCAGCCCATCGCGGCGCCGTGGGGCGTGCCGTGCGGAAAGTCGCGATCATCGGGCGACAAGGTCGTCACCTCCTTGCTCCGGTTCATCGGGTCGCCTCTTCCACGTCGACGAGCGACGGGATGCACTCGACGCGAGGCGCGAAGGAGCAGGGATACCCATACTTGGTCAGGTCTCGGGCCCAACGTTTGCCGTCAGCGGTCACCCACGGCTCCCTGTCGTAGCGGGCGGCGAGCCGGAGATCGTGGACGCGCTGAGCGTGCGGCCGGACCCGGCGATCGATGCGGGCCAGGGTGCGGCCGGTGATGATGGCGACGCCGGCGGCGACGAGCATCGTGAGGATGCCGGCGCGCAGCGCGATCGCGACGAGCTGGTCGGCGTCGCCGAGGAGCCGGTGTGCGGCTGCGACGGCGGCGAAGAGGCCACCCCCGAATCCGGTGACGAGGGCGAGCCCGTGGGCGAGCTCGAGGGGGCTGCGGCGCTGGTTGAGCTGCCGGATCTGGCCTTCGTGGAATGCGAGCTCGCGGTCGACGCCGCCGAAGAGCGCTGTGGGGTTCAAGAGGTCACCTCTTCCAGGTCGTCGAAGAGCGCGGGCGAGGGGTCTGCCCAGCGGGCGACGACCGGGAGGCCGGCGGCCAGGCGTTCGTCGCTGAGTCGGTCGAGTGCTGCCCAGCGGGCCGCATGCCAGTCCTGGGCCTCGTGACCGGAGGGTCGCATGCATCGTGCCGCTGTGGAGCCGCATTCGGGGCACTGAGGGCGGCAGGGCTCCACGGTCAGGTGAACCTGCTCGCAGGTCGGGCATTGGGCAGACACCAGCGGCGCGCCGTCGGTGTCGATCATCCGCGGCCTGGCTTTGCGGAACTCGTCGACCGTCTTCGGACGGGTCATCGGCTGGCGGATCTCGGTGACGTTCACGCGACGGCCCGCCCCTCGCGCGGCTGCTCCTCGAGCGCGCGCTCGAGCAGCGGCAGTTCTTCGAGCTCGTCGACGTCGTCGAACTCGTCGAGCTGGCCGAGGTCGTCGAGGTGCAGCGGTCCGGGCCACCCGTGCCGGCGAGCCGTGTCGCGCATCTGCTGCGCAACCACGCCTTCCCGCGGGCGCATCCCCAGCTCGTCGAACAGCTCGCGGACAGCAGCCGCGGTGTTCGCCGTGACGTACTTGCGGCGCCCGAGCAGGATGTCTGCGACGTCCGATCCGCGCACACCGATCCGATCCGCGAGGTAGCTGGGCGTGTAGCCAATCGCGATGAGCGACTGCAGCCGGCGTTCGCTGCCCCGCGCCGCGGCGAGGGCAGGGTCGACGTCGCGCGGTCGCAGCGCGAGGATCCGCACCGCGACGTCCTCGTTGATGGTCTGCTTGCGCGGGTCGCGGTCCTGCCCGAGCGCGCTCAGGCCCTGTTGTCCGAAGTAGATGGCCAGGATGAGGTTGTGGGTCACGTGGGCGGCATCCGCGATCCGCTCGAGACCGAAGGCGCCCTCACGCTGCAGCGCGACGAGGTGCGCCTTGATCGGCGCCATCGGCACCATCCGTGCAGCCCGGAGATCCCGCACGCCCAGCTGCCGGTTCCCGTGCCTCGAACTCAGGATGCGGCGATGCTCCTCCTGCGCGGCCTTGCACTGGGGGCAGCGGCAACGGTGCTCGACCCAGCACGTCTCGTAGTCGTGCGGGTGATCCGGCGGGCAGCATCGCGGCTGCTTGACCGGGGCGCCGCCGAACTCACCCGCGCGATACCGCCGGGTGTAGTGCTTCTTGCAGTACCCCTTGGCGAAATGCGGGTTGTCGCACGGCTCCGACGTCTCGCCGCAGCCAGGAGCTGCAGCCGTGCCGGGAAGTACGTCATCCATCTCAACCTCCAACCAACTTGATCTGACATTCATGAATGTAGCGGTTGCTTGCACGATCCGTCCACCGATGCGATACATTTATGAATGTCAGATCATCGCCGTAGGAAGGAATCCCATGCGAGCGCTCAGAATCGCCGTCGACGGCACCGTGAAGCCCCTCAACCTCGACGAGGTCGACACCGCTGGGTTCCTCGAGAAGGCGCAGAGCGTCGTCGACGGCCCGCTCGAGCTCATCCGGCTGCAGCACGCCGTCTGCCTCCTCGTGAACGAGGAAGGCCGACTCCGCGGCGCCGAGCCGAACCTCGTCGCTACGAAGCTCGCGCACGCTTACGGCCGCCCCGTGCCGCTTCTCGGCAACGTGCTCGTTCTCGGGATGGTGAACGACGAGCTCGCCGACGCGCCCCGCGACGTCGACGAGTACCTGCAGCTCATCGCGCCGACCCGCTGAGCAAGCCATGCCCACCGTCGCAACCGCGCTCACGAGCGCGGATGCCCTCTCGCGGATCACCGCGGCGCTCGGCGCCGTCCCCGAGAACGTGCTCGTCGTCGCCGTCACCCGCCCCGGGTCGACGACGCTGCGAACCATGCCGATCGACGCCCCGGTCGGCGAGGTCGCCGGCAGCATCCTTCCCGGCACCACGACCGTGACGCTCGCCTGCTTCACCACCGCACCCTGGGCAAGCGAGCTCGCCGCCTCAGCTCGAGCACGACTCCTCGAGCTCACCGCCGCCCTCACCGACACCACGACGAGCATCGACGCGGCGATGCGCGCACACGACGCATGGGGCCTCCCAACCGACGAGGCCGGCCGCCCGCACCCGCCGGCACCCCATACGACGCGCGCCGCGACGCCGAGCGAGGTGGCCGGCTTCTCTGCTGCGCTCAAGCGCGCCCGCGGCCGCACTCTCATCAGCGACGTCCTGGGCGCCTCGCCGGCAAACCTCGCCCTGCAGGCCTCCGTCGACGACGTCGACAGCATGGCCGAACTGGCGGCATCGCTGGCCGACTCCGCCAACTGGTCGACGATCCTCGAGGCGCTGCTCTGGGAGCACCCTCCCCGGCTCGCCGGCATCACCTTCGATGCGGCGACCCCGCGCCCCGACGAGCACCGGCTCGCGGCCGCGGCCGCGCTGCTCGAGCAGCTGGCCGCGCTCGCACGGGATCGGCTCGTGCGCATCGGCGTGCTCACCCTCCGGGCGTGGGTGCTGGCCGCCGGCGGCAAGGGCACGGCGGCAGTCGCCGTGCTCGACGAGGCGATCGCGCTCGACCCCGAGCAGCTGATGGTGTGCGACCTGCGCGACTGGCTCGCCGAGGGCCACCTACCGGCCTGGGTGAGGTAGCGTCCCGACATGGACGGATCGGTGACGCGACTCCCGCTCGACGACGACGCCGAGCCCCTGCAGGGCGACGAACCCTGGCTCTCCACGCTCGAGGATCCTCGGGACACGACGACCAGCTGAGAGCCGACGCGGTCGATCGACGAGCTCACGCGACCATCCCCTCGGTCGCCTCGGCAATGACGACCACTCGGCCACGCCATCGGGTGACCGTGCGATCTGCGATCCCCAGAGTCCGAGCGATCTCCTTCGCGCTGTAGCCGCGCTCCTCGAGCTGCGCGTGAGCGAGCTCCCGCTCGCGTGCCGTGAGCGCGACGCGCTCACCTGCGCACGCAAGTTCGATTGCAATCTCATCGACGAGCTCACCGCCGTCGAGATCCTCGGCGTCGAGCTCGACGACTGGCACCCGCGGATCCGTGTCGATGTCATCCCACGCCAACGGCGGCACCCAGCCATTGCGCTCCGCCAACCGGCGGGCGGCATCCGCCGCGACACGCTGGTGAGCTGTGACCGCCGGCGCGGGCACGTCCCAGTACAGCTCGTACACCCGCGCGATCGCGCGATAGGTGTCGGCCTGGATCCTCTCCGCCCGCAGGAGACCACACACCCGATGAGCCGGAATCCCGAGCACCTCACCCAGCCGGTGCTGGGTCCACCCGATCGCTGTGAGTGCCTGCAGCCGCCGGCGCGCGCCGGTCGCGTCGACGTGCCTGTGCCCGGCCACGTTATCGATGCTCGGCTCGACTTTCAGGATCCGCTCTGCGATCGCCCGCATCATCAGGCCCGAAGATCTCGTCCACCGGAAATTGCGGATCGTGTGGACGCTGACGCCAGAGAGCTCAGCTACCCGCTCATGGCCGATTCCGTAGCGCGACAGCATCTCGAGGTGCTCACGCACCGGCTGCGCGTCGACGTATCGCGAATCCATCACGCCTCCTCATCTGAAAGGGCTTCTCACCCATACGGGATGGACGAGGCCGCCGGATCCGGACAAATGCCCCACGAATTGGTGCCGCGCGAAATCTAACGTTCAATTCAATTGAACGTAGCCTGAGGGGACCGCGCCCTCAGAGGGGGCCGCGACCCGACCCGGAAAGGCCCGAAATGACCGACTGTCTCGCCGAGACCGGAGCCGAAGGGACGGCGATCGCGATCGTCGTCGGGCTCCTCCTGCTCCTAGTGGGCGCCGCGGCGCTCACCATCGCTCGACGCTCACGGCGCGCCGGCATGGCTCTCGCCCTCATCTGCGCGACCATCGCTGGCGGCGCCGTGGTGACCGCCGCTCCGACGCCGGCAATGGCCGCGACGGGCAGCTGCTCCCAGACCACCGCTCCCGACGTCGTGCCCGCACCCGAACCGGAGCCCGAGCCGGAGCCCGCTGTGCCACCGGTCGTCCAGGACGTTGCAGACGGCGGCGTGGTCTTCTACATGACCCACTACTGGACCGACTACACCGTCCGCGGGATCTTCACCGTGACGGTCGACGTCGTCTCCACCGCCGCCGCCACCGCGCCTGCAACCATCGATCCGAGTGGCGTCGACGTCGACCCGGAGACCCACGGCATCCAGCACCTCTTCAATGACGGCAGGATCGAGGCGACCGTCGACCCCGCCACCGGTCTCATCACCGTGACCGGGGTGCTGCCGATGTACTCGACCGTGCCCGACAGCATGATCTCGCAGATGCTGCAGCCGCTCGCCTACACGATCACCGACAGCAATGGCACCGTGTCCAACGTCGCGACGATCACGTTCAGCTACACCTACGACGAGGTCTCAGCGACCTAACCGACTACGGCGAGCATGGCTCGACGGCCCCAGAAGGCCCGCCCATCGTGGCGGGCCTTCTGTTGTCCTCGCCGCGCTCGGTCGACTCGAGCGACCTCGCTACGAACACCGAGGGGCGCAGTCACCTCAAGCGCGAACCGCGCCGCTTGCAGTGCTCAGGCGCGTCAGCTCCGCCACCACTGACCGCCGGCCAGCATCACGACTACCGTCGCCGCGACGAGCACCGGCCCGTGCGGGTGCCCGTCGCGGCCGGAACGGTTCAACACATGCAGGCCGCGGGTGAGGCCAGAGAACGCGATCGCGGTCGGTGCGAGGAACAGGGCGATCGGCCCCGAGGTGATGCCGGCGGCGATCGCGAGACCGGCGACGAACTTGGCGTCTCCGAAGCCCACCCAGCCGGCGACGCCCATCGCCAGGTAGACGACCGTCGCGAGAACGCCCGCCAGGGCTCCCCAGACGCACGGTGAGGGGCTTACGGTCGCGATGCTGTGCGTGACCGCCTGGACGACTGCAGCGGCCGCGAGGGCGGCCGTGAAGCGATTGGGGAGGGTCAGGGTGCGGATGTCGATCGAGGCGATGATGCCGCCGCCCACGACGGTCGCGGCGAGGAGCACCCACGGGTACCAGCTGCTCGCCGGGAGCATGAGATCCGCGGCCGCGAGGAGCAGGCTAGCGGCCGTGTAGATGGCGAGGACCGGCCAGCTCCTCGAGGTGGCGCGATCGCGCTTCTCGAGGAGCTGGCCGGCCGTGGTGGTCATCGGATGCCGGTCAGCTTCTGGTGGGCCAGGTCGACGAGCTCCTGGGTCGTGTCGTCGAGCTCGTAGTTGGGGTCGGTGCCGCCGACGCGGGCGTAGAGGTCGTCGATCACGCGGTTGAACTCGCCCACGTCGCCGGCCTGCATCGCGGTGCGCAGCTCGAGGCGCCAGCCGAGCTCGTTGAGCGGGTCGGCGGCCTGTGCGATGCGCGCGGCGAAGCGCGCCTGGTCGTAGTCGCTGCGGCGGAGCGCACGGCTCGCGAGCTCGTCGGCCGCGTCGAGGATCAGGGCGATCATCTCCTCCTCGATCGGCGCCCGCCAGACCCACCAGCCGCGGCGACGGTTCGCGCCGGTGAACGGGGCGCCGCGCACGAGGCGGATCGCGGCGACAAGGTTCTCGTTGCTGGTCGCGGTGAGGTCGGCGCCGAGCAGTTCGCGGAAGTCGTCCCAGTCGGTGCGGATCGCGGGATGGCTCGTGAAGCCGACCGAGTTGCGGCCTTCGGGCAGAAGCGGTGTGCCGTCAGGTGCGTTGCCGAGAGCGCTGCGGACCTGCTTCGCGAGCGTGCGCAGGTTGTTGTTGCTCGGGTCGTATTTGTCGGGCCACATGGCCTTCTGGATCTGCGCACCGGGCGTCGCGCCCGACTGCAGCGTGAGGTAGGCCAGCAGCTCGACACCCCGCCCCGGCAGCGTGTCAGCGGCGTTGAGCGCCTCGATCGGGCCGAGCATCCGGAGGTACGGTGCCGGCCAATCCGGGATCGACACGTCTGCCGGCGGCGACGGCACGGTCACGCTGTCGTCGACGTCGACCGGCTCGTCGTCGACCGGCGTCTCGTCGACCGGTGTGGTCGACGAGACGGGATCGGCTGGGCGAAGGGTGGGTGTCGGCGACGTGATCACCGCGGGGATGGCGATCGTCCACCGCTCGGAATCGTCAGTGCTCTCGAGCTCCTCGTGCTCGGGCACGGGCGCCTCCTCGAGCAGCGGCGGAGCTGGCGCCTCGAGGGTGACGAGGTCGGCCGGGCGGTTGGCGAGCTCGGTGGTGGCGAAGAGGGACTGGACGAGCTCGAGCTCGCGGCCGGCGAGGATCTGCGGCCGGAACGGCAGCGGGGGCAGGGACTCGTCGGTGACGCGGTATTCGGCCTCGTGGTCGGAGGTGACAGTGATCGTCGCTGCGGCAGCGATGGGTGCGCCGGAGGCGACGGTCGCGATGCCGAGGCGGGGCATCCGCTTCACGAGCTCGGCGAGCTGCGCGCCGAGCTCGTCGTCCGGCTTCTCGGCCAGGATCACGATGTGCGGTGCCCAGGACTCGTACTCGCTAGCGTGAGCTCGCGCGTCGTGCACGTCGGTGGCGTTGTAGCTGTCGAGCGCGGCGCGCCGGTCTTCCAGATCCTGGCGCAGGTTGCGCACGAGCGCGGTGACGTCGTCGACGTGCTGCACCCGGAACCGGTCGACCTCGCGGGCGAGGGTGACCGGGATCCCGACGAGCGTCACCCGGACGCCCTCGGACCACGGGTTGCTGGCCAGCTCGACCGACATCGCGGTGAGCACGCCGCGCGCGAGCTCGTCGCTGCTGGCGGCGATGTCGAGCGATCCGATCTGCTCGAGATCCAGCATCAGGATGCCGCCACGCGCGTCAGTGCCGATCGTGGTGAGCGCCGGGAACGGCGACACGGCATCCCGGGAGGGCGGCGTCACAGTGCCCGGGCGGACGATCCACGCCGTGTTGTCCGGGTGCGCCGACTCGAACGGCGCCGGCAGCTCGGCGGGGTCCGCGAGGTACAGGGCGATCTCGTCGCCGTCGACGCGCACCGCGAGCAGGTTCGGGAGCGCCTTGCCGGTGTCCTCGGCCCAGATCTGCAGACCGCGGAGGGCGTGGTCGAGGTCCTCGACCATGATCGGATTCTCGACCATCCGCAGCTCGAGCTCGAAGTCGGCCGCGGCCGGTTCGGGCATCGCGATCCGCTCCCCCGCGGCGCGACGTCGACGCTGCCGCAGTCGGCGCCGCCCGATGGCGAGCAGGAGGCCGGCGGCGAGCACGGACCCGACGCCGGCCGCGGTCGCCAGCGGGATCGAGAAGTCGGGATCGTCGGCCTCGGCCACGATCGAGTCGGGCGCCTCGCCCTGGGCATCGACGGTCTCCGCCGAGCTGCCCGAAGCAGCAGCCTCTCCCCCGGCTGCGTCGCTTCCACCGGTCGCCGTCTCGGCGACCTCAGCGGTGGCGTCGGCGGGCGCCTCGTCGACGGCTTCCGGCGCCGTGGGCTCGACGGGCGGGGCTGCCTGCTCTTGCGCGGGCGGGGCGATCACCTCGCCGGCATCCGGGACGGTGACCTGCCATCCCGGGTAGATCAGATTCGGATCGGTCAGGTGCCGGCCGTCAGGCTGAACGGTCGCCGCGGAGGCGTCGAAGATCTCCGGGTACAACTCGCCGGCGCCGAGGTAGTCCTCAGCGATGTCCCAAAGGGTGTCGCCGGGGACGACCTGGTGCTGAACGTCGGCCCGCTCGGCCGGCACGTCGACCTCGGCCTCCTCGACCTGCTGCAGCTCGGGGGCGGGCGCCGGCGCAGCTGGCGCGGTCTCGGTGAAGCTCTGGGCGACCGCCGCGGGGCCGGCAGCCTGAGCCTGCGCGGTGCCGGGCGTTGCGATCGATCCGGCGCCGGCGAACATGATGAGCACGGCGCCGACGAGCGCGGCGGCCATCCGCTGCTGGCCGCGGAAGAGCCACACGCGGCGGCTCGACTGCCGTCCGGCCGCGACCGTGATGAGCTCGTACAGCCAGGGGCCGGCGAACAGCGCCCACGCGATCCAGGCCACGCACGGCAGCAGCTTGGTCAGCAGAATCTCGTTGCCGTAGTCGGGCATCATGCCGAGGATCTGGGCCCATTGCTCGGCGGTCGGCAGCGGATTGCCGACGACGACGATCAGGAAGGCGGGGATCCCGCCGAGGACGGCGAGCAGCACCAGCAATGACGCAGTGCCGGCGAGGGTGCGGCGGATCATTTCGTCCTCCAATCGAGGCTGCGACGTGCGCTCTCGGAGAGAGCGTGACCGATGAGGGTGACGTCGGCAGCGGTCAGGTCGGGCAGCCCGGGCGAGTGCGCTCCGAGGTGGATCGAGGCGCCGGGGATGAGCCGGCAGGCTTCCGCCAGCTGCTCGTCGGTGGCCGCCTTCGGGTCGCCGTCGACGAGCTCGCGCAAGCGTGCGATGTCGATGGTGGTCTGGATCTCCATCAGCTGCCGTCTCCATTCGCGGTCGGGGTGTTCACGGACTGCAACTGGCCGACCTGCACCACGGCGCTCGAGGAGGTCGTCGGCATCGCGAACGAGCCGTTCTCCCCGCCGCCCGTCCACTGCACGACCCAGGTGGTCGTTGCGGTGACGGTGTAGTCGCCTTGGCGCTTGTACCGCCACCCGCACGTGGGCGAGTCGACCGCTGCCTGGTTGCCCATCACCGCGACGTCGAAGGCGGTCCCGGCGCCGCAGGCGACAGTCTCCCCCGCGCCGTTATTCCACACCACCTGGTTGGCGCGCGCCGTCACGGTGACAGTGACACCTCCATAGGTGGCGGTCGCGGCCGCCGGCCCCCACGTCTGCGGTGAGGGCTCGTCCACCCAGAGCCACACGGGGATCCCCACCCAGGTGCGCCTGTAGGGCGCGGTGCCGACTGGGTCGTCCGAGTGCACCTTGTTGGCGGGCGCCATGCCGATATCGATCGGCACGATGTTCAGCAGATCCTTCGCGAGGCCAGCCGCCTGCGCCGGCGAGTACCGATCAACCCCGGGAGGGGGCGTGTTCGACCAGAAGGCGATGTCGTAGCAGGCGCGCGGATCGAGCGCCGACGGATTCGCACAAATGTAGGTCGTGCAGCTGTACCAGGCACCAACCTGCGGGTTCCGGCCCGGGCCCGGCGGCTGCTGCGGCGACTGCACCTGAACCCACCCGTAGCGGCAATTGGTGCTCGTCGACCACCAGCCGTCTGATGTGCTGCAGGGCACGGCCGTGGCCGGCCGACCATACGCATCGCCCGGGAACTCGCAGCTGGTGGGGCCAGGTGTGAACCCGGCCGGCCGCGTGCCGCTGACAGGCCCACCTTCGGATCCCGGATCACCCGTCTCGACGTCGCACACCCAGTTCCCATCGGCGTCGGGGTGGCAGTTGTCTGCCAGCGCCGACGACCCCGGGACTATGACCGTCACTACGACGACAAGTGCGCCGAGGGCTGCGAAGAGACCCGATCGCTTCATGCTCAGCATTGTGGTGCCCCGCTCTGACCGCTCAGCGACTCGGAGGCAACGAGGAGCCAGACCTCACGATCCGGGGTGTAGCGGACGGTGTACTGAACCGGGAAGGTGGGGATGTCTGTGAGAGGCTTCGGCTCGCCACCGCCCGTCGACCAGCGGAACGCGCTGTTGTCGCCACAGCCGATCATGTACGCGATCGAGTACGGGTAGACCTGCCCCGTTGCCGAGTCGGTGATCTGGCCCGCGTAGGAGAGTGCATAGTCGGGCGAGAACGTGACGGGACCGCCCGATCCGCGGATGTCGCGGGCAAGGTTCTCGCGGACGGTGTCGACCGTCTTAGTCATCATCGCGTCGGCGACGTAGTTCGTGAGGTAGTCGGCACCAAGCTCGGGATCTACTTGCAGCTCGAAGAGGTACCCGAGGTAGAGGTTGATGGTCTTCTCGGCGGCGATCTTGGCCTCGTCTTCGGATGCCGGCGCGGGGACGGGCTCCTGGGCCGGTGCGACGTCGCCGACCGTGGGAGTCGGCGTGGGCGTCTCGGAGACGCTGTGGCTGGGCGTGGGAGCGGGCTCGGGGGTGGTGCATCCGGCGAGCAGCGCGGCGGTCATGGCGATGATGGCGATCGCGGTCTTGCGGTTCATGCTGTGCTCCCGGGGGTGAGGATGGCGGATCGGATGGCGGCGCCGATCTGGCGCGGGCCGTAGTCGGGCTGCAGCTCGAGCAGCTCGACGAGACGGATGGCGATGTCGTGCTCGATCACGAGCTCGACGAGTTGCTCGGCCGAGGGGCTGTAGGCCTCGACGCGGGTCGTGGGGATGGTCATGGGGTGTCTCCGTCGATGAGGCGGGCGGATCCCGTGCCGGTGGCGTCGAGCTCGCTGATGCCGACCCAGTAGGCGAGCCGGGTGAGGTAGGTCGTGTGGACGGTGACGGTGATCTCCTGCCCGGTCACAGTTGCGGAGCCGGTGTAGTCGCCGCCGGCGGCAGCGATGTAGCTCTCCGCGGCCGCCACGGCGGTCGGGGCTGCGAGGTCGAAGGCGTCGCCGTTGATCGCGTTGCCGGAGGCGGCATTCGTGCCGGCACGCGCGGCGCCTTGGGCGATCGTCTGGGCGCGCTGCTGCGCTTCGATCTGGCCGCCCTGGTCGACCACGAACGCGGCGAGGATCAGGATCGTGAACGCTATGCCGAGGACCACCGGATAGAGCTTCATGGCCGCTCCCTATACGGGTCGGTCGGGCTGGCCGCCGTCTGCGTGATCGTGGTCGACGTCGGCAACCCGGGCAGTTGGATCGTGGAGAACGACGTCGTGCACGTCACCGTCGCGGTGACATTCCCGGTCGTCCCGAGAGGCGTGTCGAGAGCGGAGGCGTCGACCGTTACCTCGAGCGCGCTGCAGTTCACGCCGCCGGCGGAGAGCGACGCCTCGGCCGCGGCCACCGCATGCGGCTCGGCGCTGCTCGCATCCCCGCTGAGCGACGCATCCCGCGCAGCAGCGAACGCCGCTGACTGGACGTGGTTCATGGTGTTGGCGTATTGCCCGAAGATCAGCACGAACGCCACCACGACGAAGAGCACGCCGGGGATGACGACGGCCAGCCCGGGCACGTCGTCGATGTCTCCGCGCTCGTCACGGATGACACGGTCAAGCGCACCTCGCAGCTTCACGGCACCCACCTCTCGATGGGACCGGTCAGCGTCTTATCGACAGGCGGCAGCTGCAGACCAGGGAGGAACGATACCGGGCTGCCGGTGATCGTCACGGTAACAGTGGTCGCGTCGCGCGTCACCAGCACGGTCGGATCGGTGAGAAGACCAGCATTCGCCCCGAGCGTCCGCTGCGCCGCATCGACGCCGTCCTGGTCGGTGGCCTGGTAGCTGCGCGCTTGCTGATACGCCGCGTTCGCCGCAGCCTGCGCCACGTTCTGACCGACATACCAG
This sequence comes from Protaetiibacter sp., assembly GCA_030150265.1. Classification (GTDB taxonomy): domain Bacteria; phylum Actinomycetota; class Actinomycetes; order Actinomycetales; family Microbacteriaceae; genus Homoserinibacter. The sequence goes on along the minus strand of JASLGG010000008.1, from coordinate 6,113 downwards.
AACGCGGCCTGCGTGGCAGTGAAGCAGAACAGCAGGAGCCCGATGAGGAGCACCGCGGTGCCGGGGATCGCGTCGACGCCGTCGGCTCGCCGGAGGAGCCCGACGAGCTCCTTCGGCCGAAATCGGCGGGTCGAGGCGAGCATGCTCAGGAGCCGGCGGGGATCTTCGCGAGCTCGCCGTTTACCCAGTTGGTCACCGCGACGACGACGACGACCGCGAGGATCACCCCGGCGACGATGAAGTAGGCGGTGACGGGGATCTTGTCGAGACCGCGCTCGTCAGAGCGGATCCGGTCGACGCGCTCGCGGATCGCGAGCTGAGCCGCGATGGCGAGGCGAGTGAGCTTCTTCATGGTGTTCCTTCCGAGGGTCAGCCGTTGATCGTGGCCAGGTTAAGGGCGGTGGGGATCATGACGAGCGCGAGGAGCGGGATGAGCGTGAGCATCACGGGTACCTGCAGCCGACCGGAGACTCGCTCGGCCTCGGTCGCGTCGTCGACGACGACCTGGGCACGCAGCTTGTCGCACGCCGCACGCAGCTGGTCGCGGACGGCGACTTGCGCGTCCGACATCCGCATCACGCGCGCCATCTCACCGAGTGCCGGCACGTCGACGGATTCGCTGAGCCGCTCGAGGGCCTGCCATTTGCTGATCCGGGTGACGTCGGCGAGCCGGTACTCGCGGCGGATCCGCTGGAAGACCCACGAGTCGGCGACGTTGGCCGCGGACGCCAGCGCCTGGTCGGGCGTGCTGTTGCCGAGTAGCGCGACGGCGACGAGCTCGAGGTAGACGGTGACGAAGCGGGTGAACTCGCGCTTACGGGCCGCGGCCAGCGCACGGACTTGCCCGTCGGGAATGAACCAGAAGCCGACGGCGAGCAGCGGGCTCAGGATGAGCGGCAGCGCGGCAGCCTGGCCGGTGACGGCGCTGAGCAGGAGGGTGAGGATCGCGGGTGTGAGGAGCCCGAAGAGGGCGTACACGAGCTTGCGGTAGTAGAAGGCGGATGGGCTGATCTCGAGCAGATCGAGCAGCCGGGTCGGGGCAGAGAAGCCGGGCACGCCGCCGGATCGTGCGTAGAGCCAGCCACCGACGCGCTCCGAGCGCGTGCGGCGAGGGTCGCTCACGCTCTCGGGCGCGATCTCGACGAGCTCGATGGCATCATGCCGGCTGAGGGCGTCCGAGACCCGCACCCGTCTGGGTGCGCGGATGACAACGAATAGGGCGAGGCCGGCGCCGATGAGCGCGCCGGGGATGAAGGCGAGCAGCTGCGGGTTCATCGCTTCGCTCCCGGCTCAAGAAGGAATCGTGGCTCGGGGGCAGGGCGTGCGATCGCGCGCGCCCAGAGGAGCAGCCCGGCCATCGAGGCGAGCACCAGGAGCAGCAGCAACTGCCCCAGCGGGGTCGAGAACGGGGCGAGCTGCTCGGTGCGACCCAGGAGCACGACCAGCAGCAGGGTGCCGACGAGGATGAGCACCATCTGGATCATCACCCGCCGCGGCTTCTCCCGTTCCCGGTAGATCTCGGCGCGCATCTTCACCTGCGAGGCGAGTGTGTCGGCCAGTGCGTTCAGCGCGTCGGCGAGGCCCTCGCTCGAGTAGTCGGCCGCCTGGATGAGGTAGATCGACACCTCGTCGGCCGCGGAGGAGTCGAGCTCCTCGGCGAAAGCTCGGAGAGCGTCGGCGGTCGCCCAGGTCGTCGAGATCCGCTGATGCATCCGGTCGACCGCCGGACGCAGCAGCTCGGGGGTCGAGGTTCGGGTGACCACGATCACGTCGCGGAGGGTGAGTCGGCCGGTCGCGGATGCGGCGGCGAGGCTTCGGGCCCATGCCTCGAGCGCCGAGAGCATGTCCTTCTCGCGGGTGTCGGCTTTGCCGAGAAGGAACGGGACGCCGACGGCCGCGGCGGGAACCACGACGGCGAGCACGAGGTACCCCGAGATCGCTGCGAGCACGAGGCCTGCGACGGCGCCGGCAACCAGAAGGGTGCGGGATCTCGGGCTGACCGCGCGCGCCCATGACCGGCGTCGACGACGCTGCACGTGGGGCTTCGGTGCGTGCGGGGTGAGCGCCCATACGAACAGGAGCACCCCGCCGACGACGAGGGCGCCGGCGATCGCCGCGAGCAGGGCGTTCATCCCTCACGCTCCTCGAAGAAGTCGTCCCGCAGCCCCGCACGATGAAGTCGCGCGAGCAGGCGCGGCGTCGGATCCTCGTGGAGCTCGTGCTGCCGGGTGGCGTCGTTCCACTTGAAGATCGGCTTGACGATCGGCCGGTGCTCGCGGCCGCCGACTGTGTCGCCAGCGATGACTTCGGAGATCTCCGTGACAACGCGGCGGCGTGCCTCATTGCCGCGGGTGGGGATCGTGTCGAGCTGCACGACGAGGTCGAGCGCGTGCATGATCTGGCGCTGTGGGACGGCGTCGTCGGAGAGTCCGGATGCTTCGGTGAGCAGTGTGGCGAGGCGCTGGATCGCCATGAAAGCGGACTCGGTGTGGATGGTTGAGGAGGCGCCCTTGCCGGCCTGCAGCGCCTTGATCGCGGCCGCGGCTTCCGAGGCGCCGAGGATCTCGCCGAAGAGGAGAACTTGGGCGTTGAGGCGCAGTGCGTACTCGATGCCGGTGTCGAGGGTGAAGGCGGCGGTGCGGTCGTCGCCGGTGTTGGCGTCGGGAAGGTACTGCAGCGGATCGACGGCGTGATGGCGGTTGGTGAGCTTGTCGAGGTAGAGCTCGCGCTCGGTCTCGATGGTGACGATCGGCTCTTCGGGCGGCAGCGCAGCAGCCAGAGCCCTCATGAAGGTCGTCTTGCCGGTGCCCGGGAAGCCGGAGATCAGGTGCGAGAGGTAGCCGCGCATGCTCGCGGTGAGGAACTCCGCCATGCGCGCGCTGAGGGTGCCGTACCCGACGAGCTGGGCGAAGTCCACGTCGACGTGCCCGTGCTTGCGAACGGCGATGCGCGGCCGCGGCAGGATCGCCGGCGCCCCGAGCCCGGTGAGGCGGGCGCCGCCGAGGTCGAGGCGGATCTTGCCGTGGGGGCGTGCGAATTGGCGGCCGCGGTCCATCGCGACGCGAGCGATGAGCTCCTCGAGCTCGTCGTCGCTGGTGGCCAGTGGGGGCCGCCTCTCGATCCGACCATCGGGGAAGGTCACCGTGACCTGGTCGAAGCCGCGGACGTCGATGTTCTCCACCTCCTCACGCAGCAGCGACGAGAGCGCCCCGTAGCGGAAGGCCTCGTCGAAGACCGCCTGGATGTGGGCCTGCTTCCGGGTGAAAGACCAGTCGTGCTCGTCGCCTTGCTGCATGACGAGCTGGGTGACGTGTCGGTCGACGAGCGCCTTGATCTGGTTGAGGGCGGCCAGCTCCTCCGGGGTCTCCGGCTCGGCGGATGCCGTGGCGATGTCGAATCCCTCACGTGAGCGGGTGCCGGCTTCGCCAAGGTCGAGCTCCTGCACGTGCCTGCGCACGAGCCGCCAGTCGATGTAGGACGCCGCCGTGGCCGGCGGCACGATGGCGGCCGGCGCCGCCGACGCCGCGGGCACGGCAGCTGCGGTGGGTGCGACCGGCGCGGGCGCAGCCGGGCTGGCCGTGGGCGGGGCGAAGCGTGATACCGGTAGCGGCTGCCTGACCGGTGCGAGCTGTTCAGGCGCAGGGGTCAGCGACACTGGCACGTCGTGGATGCTCTGCACCGCTGGTTGGGGCTCGGGACGCGCGCCGGTGACCGCCTCGAGGATGTGGGCGTGGCCGGTGGGGCGACGTTCCTCGGGAGCGAGGTCGGCGAGGAAGGGCCGGCTGCTGATGTCGATCGGCTGGTCGGGGTTGGCCATCAGCTGGCGCTCCTCTCGGCCTCGGGGCGGATCCGGTCGGTGAGCGACGCGACCGCTTCACGGATCTCGCGGCGGTACCGGTTGCGGTTGGGCTTGGGGTCGTCCTTGCCGGCGGAGAACACGGCGGCGCCGTCGGGGTCGAAGCTGACGGTGGAGAGCACGGGGAAGGTGACCCGGGCGAACTCGGCCGGCGCTACCGCTTCGGCGGTGGCCTTCACCAGCAGCGTGCTGAACTTCGTGCGCCCGATGCCCTTGAGTCGCTCCTCCATGTCGGCATGCCGGGTGCGCTTGTGCACCCGGTTGAGGTCGCTCATCGTGGAGCTCGCGACGACGACGACCTGGTCGGCGGCGTCGACGAGTGGGAAGCGTGCGTCGTCGCGGCCCAGTCGGCCGAGATCGAGGATCACGTCGAGTCCGGTGTCATGCGCTCGAGCGAAGATCGCCGGCAGGCGGGTCCAGATCGACTTGACGCCGTCGATGATCTGCAGCTCCCGGTATCCGGGCACCACCCACAGCTTGTGGCCGGCGGGGATCGCGGGGATCGGCATCGACGGGATCCAGGGGAGATCGTGGACGGGGATCGAGATCTCGAAGCCCGGATCCAGCAAGGTGCTGAGCGTGAGCTCGCCGCGGCTGGATGCCACCGACACCTGGTGCATGCCGGCGCGGGTCTCGAGGTTGGAACGGAAGAACCCGGTGAGGATCGTGCCGACGTTGTTGGTGTCCGCCTCGAGGAAGAGCACCGGCCTGGGCCAGTGCACCGCCGTGGCGATCGCGGCCGTGCTCACTCCCGGGGAGCCGGCGAAGGACGTGAAGGCGATCAGTGACATCGGCTAGCCCGCCACGTAGAGGGTGATGGTGCCGGCCGCGGCACGGCTGGCGAGATCGGATGCGACGGCCTTCGACACGTACACGTTGACCAGCGTCGTGCCGGAGACCTGGTCGGTGTCCGGGGTGGCGACGATGGTCCCCTTGATGTCGAGGCCGGTCTGCTCGAGTCCCGCGGATTGCTGGGCGACCGATGTCAGCACCACCTCGTCGCCCGCGCGCAGCGACACGGACGGCATCTGTGTCGACTTGAGGGCGAGACCGACGAGCGCCATGCCGGCGGGAATCGGGAGCTCGTCCGCGACCGCGGAGGACGAGATCAGGCCGCCGGCGGGGACGGGGACGAGCGCGACCTTCCCGATGAGCTCCTTGGCCTGCTCCTTGGTGAAGGCGTCGATCTGCTGGCCCGGGATGACCGCGAGGGTGGTCAGGTCGGTGGCGGCGATCGTGTCGCCGCGGTCGAGCTCGTGCGCGGCGACGAAGACGAGATCGGTCCGCTGCAGGTTGTTGTAGAGGAAGACGGCGAGCAGCCCGCCGACGAGGATGAGTGCCACGGCGACAGCGCCGTAGCCCCACGGCCGGCGGGTGCGGACCGGGGCGACGCTCGTCGAGGCGACGGGGCTGGCCTTCGTCGTGCGCGCGGGGCGCTGGGCGGTGGCGGTCATGGGTTCCTCACGAGGGTCAGGGAGTCGGGTCGATACGGGGTGAAGCCGGCCGCGATGTAGCGGTCGACGAGCACGGGGTGAGCTGCGGTGAGCACGATCGGGGACGCCTGGAACCCGGGCTCTGCGAGCATGGCGGCCAGGAGCGCGGTGCCGGTGCCGGGGGCGTCGCGCGGGTCGCGCACCAGGTCGTGGAGCAGCACGACGTGCCCGTGGAGCTCGCGCAGCTCGCGGAGCGCTTCCTGCTCTGCCGGCGTTGCGTGCGGCATCCGGGCGACGACCAGCACAGACGCTACGAGGATCCCGAAGTAGAGCAGCTCGACGAACGTCGAGAGCGCGGGCGATCGGGTGGTGATCGCGAGCAGGGCGCCGAGCCCCACGGGGATCACGACGAACACGATGATCGCGAGCAGCCCGGCGATCGCGACGCCGGCCAGCGTCGCGCCTGCAGCACGGCGGCCACGCGGACGACGGTTCATCGTGACGCTCGTGCCGCGGCCAGCGAGGTACACCTCGCGGGCGGCGATCGACGGGATGAAGAAGAGCATGGACACCACGGCGAACGGCATCGCCAAGGCGTTGAGCAGCCGTGAGCGGTGCGCGAACTCGCCGTAGGAGTAGCCGACGCACACCCGGAGGAGGTCGCGGGCGGTAGCGAGGCGCGCGACGCTCTGAGCTCGGCCGAGCTCACTGGATGCTGTCAAGTGGTGTCACCTCCCCCTGTGGTGTGTGGGGGCGGGACCCGGCCGCCCCCCCCCGTCTCTACCCAGCGATGTTGCGTCGACGCCAAGCGAGTGACGCGACAA